>CALZUA010000013.1 GCA_945829235.1 uncultured Clostridia bacterium
CTTATTGTTCATATTTTTGTATATTTCGACAATTTGTATGGGATTAGCAATAACATCGTTGAGAAAATATATCTTTTGTTCACATAGAAACCTATTTTCCGTGAAGAAAAGTTGCTTTCAACCACTTGAAAATTCAAATAAAGTGTGCGGTAATGAAGACTGCAATTCATTAGCACCGACAGCGCCGAAAAAAGCTAAATAGGAGGGCTCGCTTAAAGGCAAAGCCGAAGAGCGCGACTCCACGATTACAAAGAATGAGAGAACTCGGCTTATCCGAAGAGCAAATTTGCGCGATTTACTCCGACTTGCAATAAGACTGCTTGAATTTCACGATTATCCAAATACAATTTCACCCTCTGTTTCGGCGACAGAGGGTGATTTGTTATAGCTATAAATGCACCGTTGAATTTGGTTCTCGTTCAACAGGACAGCCTGATAAATAGAACATTATCGATTTTTTACATTTTTTACTCTGATATTCAGCAAGTTTGACAATTCTCCCATAACCTTTTCTCTCCTTCACAAAATTCAGATTTATGCTTCTACAATCAGCTCTCTTGCGTCCACGCTTTCAATCTGCTTGTTCATTATTGACTTATATTCATTGGAATTGAAGCAGCGCATAAGAGCCTCCTTTGACGGAAATTCAATAATAATCACACGCTGCGGGTTTCTGTCCGGCGACAAAGATGTTATCTTCTCGGAACGAACAATATACTTTCCGCCGTAGCTCTCAACAATCGGCACAACGTTCTCGATATACTCGTCATAAGCCCCGCGGCCTTTTTCTTCATCAATATATGTATCAACGACAAAATAGCAACTCATTCAATGAACCTCCAAAATCCGATTTTTCGCTGCGTTTATTATACCACAATCAGTCAATAATTGCAACAAAAAACGCCGCCTTTATATTTCAAAAGGCGGCACTTTACTCACACTCGCTCAAACCGCGCGCAGCTAATGATTTCTTCTGTTACGGCAAATCAACTTTTACAATTTTCTGCTCTCCGCTGTCCAACAGCTCATAGTCAAAGCCCAGCGAGGAAAGCTCTTCGCAGAATGCGTTAAAATACAGGTCCTCCTGCCATTGCTGCATAAAATCCAGATAAAACGCACCATTGACAGCCATTATCTCAATCATAATTCCTTCGCCGGCATTTTCAAGCTCTGCCTCGGTGACATATTTAGCAACCGCGCCCATATTTGCGGGTCCCACATAGCTCACCTGAAAAGTCGTGGCATTCTTGTAGCTGTTAAGCAGACCTTGCATCATCTGCCTCTTACCCGCCAGAGAAGCAGCCTGCCTCTGAATACGGTTGCCTGCTGCGAAAAAGACTTGCTTTTGATTTTTCCCTCATATATCAGAGGAGCAAGTCCGAGGGGTGAGCCTTTGTACATAGTCGCATTCAGAGCAGGTCGGAGATTTATTGCTATGCCCGATATTATGGGAAGCTCATTCTCGGGATTGAGCTTGTCGATAGCACGGCTCATCAGCAATGAAAACAAAACGCCCGGTGTTCCGTCGTTTGTTCGGCAATACTGTACAACCTGTTTTTCGGAAACGCGGAGTTGATAATGCTTTCGCTTACTGAATGTAACCCGCGTGTCATTGAACAGACTTAACGCAGCAGCTCCGCCGTCGGTTTTAAGCTTGACTGCGACGTCCTCAAAATCCGGCAGACTGCGCTCACCGCTCATTATCTGTATGTAAGGATTGCCCAATTCTTACCTGAGGTATTGTCTGTTCATCAACAAGAATACCGCCGGACGACAAAGACGCGTCATAACGTTCGCAGCAGTAGTAATAAAGCACCGTGCGCGCAAATCTCATTGTGCCGCAGCCGTCAGCAAGTCCGTGAAACATATTAAACCACACGGTATCCTGCGCATAGCTTACCGCCAGAAGATAACCGTTGTTTGTCTTTCCGCCAAGCTCTATCGGTTCTGCGGTATTGACAACCACAAACGGCTCGCTGTTCGGTTCAAGCGTGTATTCCTGACCGCTGATGACGCCCGCGCCGAGTAATACGGATAGCGTTTCAGCGCACGCTCTGCCGCTTTTTGCAGTAGCTTTCCGTCCACCGCATCTTTCAGACGAAACTTGATACGAAAAGTATTCGGACTTTCCTCACAAGAACCATAAAAATATGTTGATTAACAAATTATTTTTTCCATATTCCCTCTCATTTCTTAGCATATCGTAAACATTTTTTTCGGTTGAATATCGCTGAGTTTATTATACCATAGTCAATCAAAAATTGCAACACAAAAATGCCGCCATTATATCTCTAAAGGCAGCATTTATTATATTTGCTCAATCCGCAAAAATCCGAGCTTTTATGCAAGTCGCACCTCACAACCCCTCGAAAAAACTTATCGCTACGTCAATGTCATTCTTGTCGGGATGCCCTTTTGAGATGCCGCCTATGAGCTTAAACGGGCCGTATGTATCAAAGCCAAGACAGCCGTATTCTCCGAGAATTTTTGAGTTTTTTTGCTTTGCAATTTCCACTGCCGCGTTGGTATAACCTTTGCGCTTTGAGCCGCAGGTGTAAATGAAAAACACCTCTTTGTTTTCGGGTATATTGCTTTCCATAAACTTCAAAAGTTCGGGATAAAACTTTCCGTAGGCAATTCCAGACGCGAAACCTATGCGGTCATAATCGGACAAATCGGCTTCATTCGCCTGTCTGCAATCTACAAGAGCAACCTCGGGATATTTCTCTTTGATTGCGTCAAGGAGTTTCTTTGTATTTTGATGATGAGTTGACGTGTACACAATAGCAGTATTCATAGTTTTTCCTCCGTCTTATAAATGAATTTTTTCCCAAATCATTGCCCGATTTCAAAATCCCACGATTTCGCAGACTCTCTGTGCGGCCAGATTCTGCCCGTTTTGTCCGTGAGATTATAGACAACCGACCATTGAAGCTTGTCGGTTTCGCCGTTGTAAACGCCAACCTTGTTCAAGAGCTTTTCGCATTGTTCAAGAGTAATCGCGCTGTTTTTACGCAGAACTTCTTCAACCGCGTCATATCGCTCAAATTCGGTAAATCCCTCGCCGATATTCACACCGTTATACGCGATAAAATTTGTTGCAATCTGATAATCCGAGTCAGCTTCAACGACCTGCAGTCCACCGTCAAAGTACTCCACAAGCACGGATTTTCCCGTCGCGTCTGCGATTAAAAAGTGACAAGTCACATCGCCCGAAAAATAGATGTTATAACCCTTCAGCAGCTCAACCGCCTCATCAACCGTTGCCGCTTTATCGAGAACAAGGCGGATTGCCGTAGTTGTGTTAAGGGTGACTTTGTTCGGGTCATCTTTCAAATCAGCCTCGGGCACCGCGAGCAAAGCCATACAAACGCCTTTCTCGTTCATTCCGTCAAACGGCAAAAACGGCGCGGCAAGAGTAAGAAAATTGTTAAGCGAAATTCCCGGTGTTGGGAGATTGTTTTCGTCATATCCCGCAAACGACAGATTAACGGTTGAAACGGACGCGTAGCCGTTGTCGGGCTTTGTGTAAAGCTGAAGAAAAGGCGAGTACGGAAAATCAAAATTTCTCGCGTAAATCACGTCGCCGTTTTCGTCCTTTGAAACAAACGCGGTACAGCCACCCTCGCTTATATTCAAATCAATCGGCAGACCTTTGAGCAGCCTTTTCGTCACATATTTTTCGATATCCTTATCGCTTTTCGCGCCGATTTTCAGAAATTCATCAAACCCGTAATCGCCGTCATAGGTCATCGTGTAAACGCCCTTTTCACGCTCTTTCAGCGTGGTGAGAGTTTTTATCTCGTGCCTGAACAATATCAGCAAAACCACGATGAAAACTAAAAGTAAACCTGCAATTCCAAGCAGCACTATTTTCACTTTTTTCGCTTTTTTCATAGTCGCTTTCCCTTTCTATTTTGTCAAGATTTCATCAGGCGCGCTGAAAAAATCTTTTTGATTATATATTTGTGTATAAGCCATAATAATCCTGTTCATGGGAATAAGTGTTGCCTTTATAGGTGATTGTAGCTTTGCAAATACTAAACGCTCCCGGCTCTATTACTTCTACACTGTCCGGAATTGTAATGTTTGTAAGTCCTGTGCAATAGTAAAACGCACTCCTTTTTATTACTTTAACACTATCCGGAATCACTACGCTTTTAAGTTCTGTACAACTTGCAAACGCAGATTCTCCTATCACAGTAACACTGTCAGGTATTGTAATGTTTGTGAGTCCTAGACATTTGTAAAATGACAATTCTCCTATTTCTGTTACACCGTCAAGAAAATCCAGATTTGTAAGTCCGTTGGCATTGGCAAATAAATCAAAACCTATTTTTGTATAGTTGCTCGGAAGCGTTACGCTTGTAATTCCGTCGCAGCCGCTAATCACGAACTCTCCTATTTCAGTAACACTGTCCGGAAATACTATATTTGTAAGACCGGTGCAATTATCAAACGCTCCTCGTCCTATTTCTGTAACACTGTTCGGAATTATTATTTCTTTTATGTTTGTTTGATCCCTAAACGCATACTTTTCGATTGTCGTGACCGCTTTCCCGTTTATCTCCGCAGGAATACGCACAATCTCATCATTACCGATGTATGCTACAATTCTTATTCCACCGGTTGCGGAATTATTTCCATATCTAAAATCACTCACGGGAGAATATTCTCCTGAAGTGTCCGAATTACCGCCCGAATCACCGCCGACAGGTTTTATATCGCTGCTTGTGGTGGGAATACGGTCGGGTTCTCTGTTGGTTCGGGAAACAACATTTGCGCTTTCTCCCGCGTTAAGTGTCTTCACTTTGTCTGTGCCATTTTCGGTGAGCTCAACTGTTCCCTCTTTGACCTCGACTGTCGTGTGGCAAAGCCCCTCGCTGTCAAAGAACACATTCACCGTGAAAATCGTTCCGCGAACCGACATTGAGGCATTCGGGCTTTCCACAACATAACTCTCGCTCGGTAAAAGTTTGTTGTCAATCTCATTTGAGATGAAACCCTTTTCAAGATGAATAACGGTACGCGAGTCTTTTCCCGCAGTGCCAAATGCTTCAATGCTGAATTTTGTCAGCTCGCTTGCGACAACGTGCTTATCCGAGTCAAGAGCAAGCGTTAGGGACGATTTCTCGAAAACCTCGACGCTATCCCCGCTCACGAGATTTTGTCCCTTAAACGCGTCCGAAACGCTCAACATTGACGTCACCCGCGAAGTTCCGGTCAAGTCCACAATGCGAATATTTCTGTAACCCGTATTCAGTAAAATAATCAGCACGACAACTCCAGCGATAAGAAAAAGCGTAACCGCTCCCGCGATGATTTTTCCTTTTGTTGATGACAGAAAATTTTTCATAAATCCTCCAAAAAATTTTGTTTTCATAGATTTCTTCCGTCCTATAAGTGATTTAAATTATGCTTTTTCGCCCTTTTTAACTGACTTAAAAATCGCCGACAAGCCTTTTCTGATAAGCGTCAGCAGAGCCACAAGCGCAAAGTCAATAGCGAGCGTTGACACAAAACAGAGCGTCACGCACAAAGCGCTATTCTGCCCGACAAGCGGATAAAGCCACATAAAACTCAGATACATTCCCGGTGCTTGCAAAAGATAAATATCCATATTGTGCTTCAGCAGCCACTTGTAAACGCGGGATTTTTCCACGCGGTCTTGCAGCTTCAGTTTGCAAAGTCCCATCGCTAAAATCACCACGAAAACCGGCATTATAATCGCAAAAACGCAGTAAACGGGGTAATTTGACGCAAACGGTGAAAGAGCTGCACAAGCCGAAAGTCCCGATATTGAAATTGCAAAAATTACAGCAAGCGGCAGCTTGTTTATTCTGTCGGAAATCCAGTAGAAAGCTGCTCCCGCGAAAAAAACCACGATATAAATATCAATCTGACTAATCGAGTAGAAGTTTACTTCGGATAACAGAAAATGTGCCGCAAAATAAAGCGCGACAGCCGCAACTGCACCGACAAAAATCAACTTCTTTTTCAGGAGTACACGCAGCAAAATCCATATCAGCGTAACCCAAAACAGCATCAGCAAAAACCAAGCAACATCGCAAAATTGTCCAAGAAGCATTGATTTATAGCCGTCAAGCAGAGATGTGCCTTTAGGTCGCCCGTATGTGGGAATGTCAAAAATCGTGTATGTAGGCACAAGCCACAACACTCCATACAGCAAAAACGGCAGCAAAAGCCGCTTTGCTCGCTTTAATATCATCGCAGGAATGCCGGTTTGTTTGCTTTGCAGCGATGCCTGAAACAGAAAACCCGAGCAAAAAACGAATATCTGCACGACAGTGAAATTCAGAATATTGCACAAAAACACCGCCCCGTCGCTTTGATAATCCGCATTCACAAACCAGAACGGGTTGCTCGAAAAGAACAGCAGACAGTGGCAGAGAACAACTCCAAACATCGCAATAGTTCTCGTTAAGTCAATGTAATTGTATTTTTTCATAGAATTTTTCCTTCACTAAATTTTTTTGTTCGACTTGTTATTCTTTTAATTTCCCAACGAATTTATTATATCACACACCAAAGAAGATTTCAATAAAAATGCAAAGCCACATACTTTTGTTGAATACGGCTTGGTGTTGTTTTAGCAATCTGCTCGACTTATGGGAATTTGTCGATTATCTCATATCGAATACAAGACCATTCCGAGTCCCGCCGATATGAGAATAAGCAATATCGGTGAAAGCGGCTTTTCTTTGATTTTCTTGTAAATAACCGCAGCTGCGGCAATCACGGCAAAAATTATCAATCCCTTTACATCGGGTGCTGCTTCACTTTCAAGGCTCTTGAAGGAGAAAAGCGTGCTCATAAACATTGTGAGCGCCGTTGCTATTATTAGTCCGACCACGCACGGACGAATGCCGCCGAGAAACGCTTGAACTCCTTTGTGTTTCAAAAAATTGCGTATCAGCGATGCGATTATCAAAATTATAATAAATGACGGCAGCACCACTCCGAGCGTCGCGACAAACGAACCGAGAATTCCGCCCTGTTTTGAACCAACAAAGGTTGCCATATTTACGGCAATCGGTCCGGGTGTGGATTCCGAAACGGCAATCATATTGAGGAGTTCCCCCTCGGAAAGCCAGCCGTTCATCAAAACCTTTTCCCGAATAAGCGAAATCATTGCGTATCCGCCGCCGAATGATACCGCACCGACCTGTAAAAAGTTGAGAAACAATTCAATGTATATCATTCGTCGTTTTCCTTCCTTTTCCTAAGCAAACCGATAAGATATACGAACAAGCCGACCGCTCCCGAAATGAGAATGTAAAATATCGTCGAGAAGCTGACCGAGAAAACGGAAAACAAAACCATACAAAGAATAACGGCAGAAAGAATAACGATATTAAGAGGTGTTTTCTTCATCTGCTTTAACATTTTCAATCCTGCCGAAAGTATAAGCCAAATCACGCAGACCTGAATTCCTCGGAATGCGTATGACACAAGCGTGAGGGAAAGGAAAGCATCAAAAAACAGCGATATTGTGTATATTATGACAAATGACGGTATGCAGACCGCTACGGTTGCAATAAGTGAGCCGAGAAAACCGAGCATTTTATAACCGATATAGGTTGAGGCATTGATTGCAATGGGACCTGGCGTAGATTCTGCAATAGCGACCATATCGAGAAACTCGTCTTTTTCAATCCATTTCTTTTTGGATACAAATTCATTTTCAAGAAGGGCTATCATCGCATAACCGCCGCCAAAAGTAAACAGCCCGATTTTTAACATTGTCAGAAACAAATTTAAGTGTTTCTTCATTGAAACTTCTCCTTTCACCTCTGCAAAGGGGGATAAATATTCGATTTTTCGCTGAGATTATTATACCATAATCAACCATAAATTTCAATACAAAAACGCCGCCTTTATATCTCAAAAGGCGGCGCTTTATTCACACTTTCTCAAACCGCGCCCGAAGCTTCTCCAGCGCCCTTTTCTCAATTCTCGAAATGTACGACCGCGATATTCCGAGTTTCTTCGCAATCTCCTTTTGCGTCATCGGTCGGCACACAGAGCCGTCAACGTCCGCGACCCCGTAACGTTTGCAGATAATCTCTCGCTCGCGCTCGTCAAGCTCCTCCAAGATAAACCTGTATAGCCGCTCCGAGTCGATTTTCAGCTCGGCAATCTGCTCAACGTTGATATTGCTGGAAATTATGTCCTCTATCGTGAGAGCATTTCCTTCAGAGTCGCTTTCGATAGGCTCGCTTATGTATAACTCGGTTTGCTTGTGTTTCATTTTTCGGAAGTACATTTTTATTTGATTAGCAATAACATCGTTGAGGAAACAATTCTCTGAATTGAGGACTCCACTAACCGCAAGAAACAATTTTTTCGTAACTATTTGCATTTACACAGTTTTTTTCGGACTCATTCATTGAGTGTATACAACCGAAAACCATTTAGAGGAATAATACAAGCCGCCGACCTTGCAAGTCAGCGGCTTACAATATTCTCTTCAAAAAACTCTACAAGCGTGTCCATAACACCTGTTGCCGCCTGAATACTGCCTATCATCAGCAGGTCGGAATTAAGCGTTGAGTAATCAATGTCATATCCCGCATTTCTGATAAGCTGCACGAAGAAAACTCTCTCCGTTCTGCCATTGCCCTCTCTGAAAGGGTGGAGCATATTCAGCGAATGGTACAGGTCGGCGATTTCGCTGATAAATTCGTTTTGAGACAGTTTCGTGAAATAATCCACTCTTTTCAGCCTTGCGAAAATCAGACTGCCAAGCTCCTCTATCTTATCGGGAGCAGTAAAGACAGTTGCTGTTTTTGACAAAGCAATCGTTCTCGTATTTCCTGCCCAATCGTATAAATCCTCGAACAGAACCCTGTGCAGTCCTTTGTAATTCTCAAAATCGAAATTGTGAGCCAAAGGCTCATTTATAAGGCTTGCCGCCTTATATGCGGTAATAAGTGCCTCACTGCTCTTGAGCTCGTTTTCGTCCTTTATACCCAGCTTGTTGATAAGGGTAGTTGTACCATCGTAGCAGTCGGCATTTGTGACATCAAGTTTGTATGACATAATCAGTTGTTCTTGTTGTTGAGCTCTTTTAGCGCTTCTGCTAAGGTTATTTCCTTATTCATAAGCTTTATAATAAGCTCTTTGTGCTTTTCTGTTATAACGAAGCCCTCCATCTCGGTGGACACGATAGCGTTATCAACGGCACGTTCTATTGTCATAGCAGTCATAGTTTTTCACCCTTTAGTATATATTGCTTTTATTATACACCATCTTGCCGAAAAAATCAATAGGTTTTCTGCACATAAAGCTGCAAGGGCAAACCCACGCATATAATCTTCAATCATTAAAGTGTGGAAAGTTAAGAGAGATATTGTGATAATATAAGTCCCACTGGGAATACGTCTTTTTGCGGTTACTTATGTTTTCTCTGATATTTTGCTAACAACGCGCCCTCTGCCAATATGTGATTATCTATCGCATTGAGTAAATCGTTCTTTCTGGCATCATGACTTAACTGTAATTCTATATCTAATGCGTAAACAGTAATTTTATAGCGATGATTCCAATTAAATGGTGGTTTTGGACCTCGATAGCAATGATTGCCGTATGCAATACCCTGTTCAATGTGAATCGGTTCATCTACAACTGCACCTTTTGGCAATTCTCTCGGTATTATACCGATGGGAGGTATATTCCAAGCCACCCAGTGATTGAATCCGGGCTGAATCGGATGGTCTAAATCATCCATAACAATTGCAAGTGATACAGTATCAGAAGGTAATCCTTCTATATACAACTCCGGCGATTTATCATCGCCATAACCGGCGCAGCAGTCCGGCATCCAATCTTCGCTTTCAAATTGCGGAGATTTGATAACTAATTCATTCATAATTTGTTTCGATTCCTTTCTACTGATAAACATATTTCGATTTGATAATTAGATTAATCTAGCTGATTTATGGAAGCTTATAAGGATTTTGTTCGGAAAAAATCCTGTTCATCTTCACCCATAATTTCAAAACCGAGCTTTTCGTATAGTCTTGCCGCTGCGATATTTAATTTTCGATGTCCGAGATTGATTTTTCTAACATTATAGTTTTTTTGCATAATGATTTCCTTGATAATTTACATCAATCATTAGAGGATTGATAAAGCCTGATACGCCGTCCTCATCATAGCCAAGACCTATTAACCCGATAATTGTTTCATCAAGCATTATAGCATAGAGATTAGTGTGTTCTTCATATCTGCTTATTCCTATCCAATAAACATTTGGTATGGGGAAGAATTCTTTTTGTTTCTCTGAAACAGACAGATTTGCTGTTTCAAGCCAGTTGGCCTTATCAAGTTCTTTTAATTGAATTGACATATAACTCTCCAAATTTATGTTTATCGACAAGATTATTATATCACAAACAAACGAAAATTTCAATAAACAACCGCAAATCCACCCCAAAATTCTCAAATCTCAATACTCTGAATGTATAACCGCAAGACGCCAATTTTCGACATTATTGTTCATATTTTTGTATATTTCGACAATTTTTATAGGATTAGCAATAACATCGTTGAGGAAACGATTCAAAATACGAGAAACTGCTGAAATTCAGCTTATCTTAACATCTTCCAGCTGATAATCTCCTGCTCAAGCTTGCAGTTATTTTTAAGCATATATTTTGCTATATCGGCAAATTGCGCCCTTTCAATGAGCTTTTCAGCTTTGGTAATATCGTTCACCTCAAGCGGTTTGCAAAAATTACCGAATCGTTTCAATTGCGGTAGTCCCATACAAAATGGTTCAAACTCAATTCCGGAGCTTCTTCTTAATGCCAACAGGATATAAAACCCGTCCGGGTCAATATCACCGAAATGGAGCCATTTTCTGTCCTTGCAGTTCTCATGCATTTTTCTTAAAAATCCCGCCTTACAGGAATTATTGTAACCGCTAAGGAACAGAAAAAAATACTCCGGCAAAGCGATACGATTGAACGAGGTCAGATTCTCAACCGTCATCACATTAGGTTCATTAACCATAATTTCAGAAATGCGTTCGACCGAATCCGAGCGTAATGCAACCGGATTTTCCGGCGACAACTCTATTCTTATACCGTTCGTTAAGGTAATATATCCGCTCCCCTTGAAATAGAAAAACGATGGATTTTTCACTATATTATGCGCAGACAATATCTGTTCTCTTCGCATTGATGCGCTGTCGCATTCTGCTGAATTCTCGTATGTACCATACTTATCAAGAAGCGAACAGACTCTCGCCTTGTATTCCCTTTCAAAAACCTTGCTGTCCCCAAAAAGCTCAATAGAAAGCTCTCGTTCAAGTATTTCATTTTCATTGTGAAGGATATGTTCAACACAATGAAGCAGCTTCTCCAGCCCGTCATTATCATCAGAGAGATTTTGTTTTTTCCCTTGAGCTATGCGGTTAAGCTGTCCATTGCAAATAGCTGAAAGTAAATCATCTCTCCCGCTGTATTTTTTCAGTATTTCAGCAGCCTTATCCAGCACCGAGCGCTTATTCTCAATTCCCAGAACAGTCGGCAAATCGGCTATCCTATCATTCACGACAATTATTTTCTGAATTACGCCCAAGCGTTTATCAAGTTTCAGTTCAACCAACCCTTGTCTTTCAAGCGAGCGCATATCACACTCAAATTCAAAGCGTGCGTCAGCGTCGACATAGTCGCTGTCGTACTCCTTGAAAACATCGCACGGCTTGCAGGAAAAGGACTGTCGGACAGCATTTGTTCCATTGAAGCTCCTGCTGTTGTTGTACTTTTCCAGCAACAATAAAAGTATTGCCCTTTGATTTTCATTCAACGAACTGTATGAACTCATCTGCTATTCCCTCTACAAAATGGGTGTGTTCTCCTGACGGAACCAGACTAATTGTTGAGTTTATGTAGCTGCCAATGCTGCTGATTTTACTCGGCGGTGCTGCATATATCACCTGAAATCCGTTCTGCTCGAAATAATTCACCATCTGCTCTATTCTTTCACCGCTCAGCGCTGCAAATGCCTCGTCTATGAACGCAATTCTTGCGCAAATCCTGTCGCGTGGATAATACTGTATCAAGCTCGCAGCAAGGATTATGAAATACGGCGTCTGCTTTTCTCCGTTGCTCGCAGAGCCCTGCTTGCGCGAAAGATTTGTTCCGTCCGTGTCACCGCTGCGCTTGTTTATCTTCATATCATACGTCAAGTAATTTCGATAATCCTCAAAATCAAAATCGCCGCCGTCGCTTATTATTGTTTCAACAAGCTCGCGTATATCATTATCCAGCAGTTCGCTTTGATTATCCGTTAAAGTAATCTGACCATCGTCGAGATACATCTTGTCTATCTGCCTCGCTATGCGGAAAAATGCAGCCTTATCGGGGCGCTCATCGATTTTAAACGTGTATATGTCCTGCCCAAACGGAAGGTGTTTAAGCTCGGAATTGATAGCTTCAATCTCATTTTTTGCCCTGTCGATATTCTCCTTGATTTCAGCAACAAACTCATTCATAAAGATGCTCTGAAGCTGCTTTTTTGCATCGTTAATCTGCGCTTTCGCTTTTTCGGATTCAATGTTTGAGATATTGTTCAATTCACGGCGAAAATACGGGATATACGCCTCTCCTGTAAGCTCGATATCAGCGCCGAGAATACCCCTGTATTTTCTTTGAAGAGCCTGCATTTCTTGCAGACGCGCGAGCTTATCGCTTTTGGACTTATTGATAGTATTATCCTGTAAAGCAATCCCGTCGTCGTTTCCTTTGCTGAGCTTCTCATATTCAGCAAGAGCTTCACGCTTGACAGCAAGGTGACGCAGAGCGTACTCATCATATTCTCTTTGTAAAATCGCAGCATCAGCCGAAAAGTTACTCTTCTGCCTTTGCAAATCGTTTATCATATTTTCGCAGCCACCTATATCGGAACTTATTTGCGAAAACTTTTCCTGACATTTCCGATATTCAAGCTCTGCCCTGTCGCAAGCCTCTGACAATATAATAAAGGTCGGATCCTTTTTCTGATTATCAAGCACGATATTCAGCTCGGAATACGCACTTTTCTGAACTTTAATCTCTGTTACCGCCTCGAAACGCAGGGTATTTATATCAATGCGCACTTCATCAAGTATTTTAATAAGCCTGTTGTTTTCGTTTATTTCAGACTGATTTGCTTCCCTTTCAGCCTTCAGCCCAATCAGAATGTTTCTGTTTCGTTCAAGCTCCCGCCTAACAGCACCAATTCCCAAAACATAACTGAGCTTTTTTTCGTCCAGCCTGTACATAGAGTATCCCTTTGAAACATAACAATCAGCGGTAAGGCCGCCATTGAAATGCTCGTGCAATTCATCAAGGCTGCCGCAGAGATGAACACGGTTTAAGAGGAAATTTGCGTATTTTCTCCCGGCGCTGTTGGGTATTTCCAGCAGAGAAGCGGCTGAACCGGCTACTACGGGCTTGTCCGGAAGCTTGTCGGAATATACCAGTCTGACATTCTTTATTCCGCACTGCTTGTACAGCTGCTGCGCAACAGGAACAAACTCATCATCAACAATAAGGTCAAAACGATTCCAACCCATAAACAGCTCAAGCGCGTCCTGCCAGCTTTCATCGGTAATCCGTTCTACAAGCTCCGCCAGAAAATGCACCCTTGTGTCGATACCCCTCTTGTCCAACTCGTTTTGAAGCCTCTTTCTCGCATTTTCGGAATGTTCGGGAAATGTAAACTTGTTGTTTTCCAGCTTTGCAATCTTCTGACTGATTTCTGCTATTTCTTTTTCAAGGAAGTCATCTTTCCGAGCAAGTTCAAATGCCGTATTTCCCAGTTCTTGTTTCTTTGCATTGATTATATACTCAAACTCCGAAACCGCACTGTATTTTTCTTCGGCTCCGGTGTGGATATCAGTCAGTCTGAACAAAGCCGGAGATGCCACGGAACGCAGTCCCAGCTTTCCCTCCGCAGCTACCTTATTTACAGACTCCTGCAACGCTTCGATAACAGCTATCTGCTGCTCGCTCTCGGAAATATCATTTTTCAGCGCCGCCAGTTTTGCCTCAAGCTGAGATATAGTCCCTGAAATATCAGAGTTTTCAAGATTATTCTTTGCATGGCGAAGCTCCTCGCTTGCGTTTGCCATAGCTGATTTAGCGGCTGCTTGCTCTGCATTCAGCTTTTCACGTCGCTCTGACTTAACAACAATATCCCGCGCGATTTTTTCGGCTTTTATCTGATTTGAACGCAGCTCCTGATATTTAGAGATATATTCCTTAACCTCAGCATTGTGCTTCGCCTTTTCGTATTGTTCGGTTGCCTTATCCAGCTGTTCAAGAACGTTTCTTCTGTTAATAAGGTCGTCATACACACTGTTGAGTTTCTCAAGAGCCTGCTTCTGCTCACTTATCATCGAAATAGCTCTGACAGGGTGCTCCTCCAAAACATTCTCGCAGATAAATCTGTTAATATCATTATCCGGCTTGAAACACATCATACGGACAAGTTTCTTTGCATAATCCCGCTCCTTGCCTTTTATCCGCATACCAAGTGCGCTGCTTATCTGAACTATACCCTTTTCCTTTGCCATAAACTCGCCCGGACGTATGCGGACATTCTTTACCGTCAGTTCAGTCCGTGGGCAGGCATAGATAAAATCACCCTCCCTGCGATAGAAATTGAAATCATCTATCCCGGCGTCCGGCTTTACAAACCAGTATGATTTTGCAGGCGTAACCTCGTCCTGTGATTCGATACATACGCCCACGGTCACGGGGAAATTGTCCGCAGGCGAATAGAACTCCAGCGCGATATAACTCGTGATACCGCCTTTTCGCAGGAAACGTTTTTCACCGTTCGCTCTTGTATCTCCGCGGACATATCCGTTTACTGTACGTTCGCGGTCCTGCGCCGCAACATTGAACTGCGTGTTCCCGCAAAGCGCGTAGGTCATCGCGTCAAGAACCGTTGATTTTCCCGCGCCATTCACGCCCGTAAACAAAGCCGAGCCGTCCACTCTTACTGTTTCTGCCGCAAATCTTGCCCAGTTCACCAAAATGATTTTTTGGAGTGATTTTCTAGGAAAAAGCATACTCATCATTATTCTCCTCAATCTCATCATCCGATACACGCGAACGCGCTTTCATCTTCGGGATTGTAACATCAACAAAACGCTTGAAATCATCGTCGGACATACAAAACTGCATTGATGTAAACATTCTGATTTTACATTCATAATCATCAACTTTTCCAAGAACCTCAATAAGATTATAACCCGCAAACAGCTTTAGAATATTGCCCATAGATTCCTTATCTATCCTGTTTGCGTAACCGAGCCGATTCAGCTGCATATCCAGCTGGGCTTTCTCTACAACGACAGATGAAGTTAGGCTTCCCGAAATCATTTTCTCAGCGTAGAGAAACCATAAGCAGCATAATACAACGCTCTCATTCAGCCGCAAACGCAGTCTGTTAGCCTGAACCGACTCATCATCGCCGATTCTGTAATTCCTCAGCATTGCAACGCCGGCGGTTTCGTCCACGACTAAATCGTAACCCATAATCTGAAAATATCCGCTGAATATTTCGCGGTTATGCTCACGTCTGATGAAGTTGTAATCCTCGCGCAGCTCGCTTTTTTCCCTTACAATAAAGGTCGATTTAAGCAGTTTTCTGCATACCCGCCGGAAGAATTCCTTCTGACTTAGCGGAAGACTTTCATAACGCTCCACCCATTCCATTATGTCACTTCCTTCTTATAATAAAATTATGCAGCAACATTGAATCCTTTTCGATATATCCATCAAGAATAACAATCTCGAAACCGTTTTCTTCGGCATATGCCGCCGCTGCAGCGGCGGCAAGAATATCTCCTTTTTTCGTCATCGGAAAATCCGCTGCGCTTATTTCACGGCGCTCACCCATCAGATTAGAAACATAGCTTTTCATCGCTCTGCGTGAATAGGGGTCGTAAGCTTCACGGCACTGCTGCTCAAGCGCCCTCTGTTTGTCCTCGTCTGAAAGCGGCGGTGCCTCGGTCGCGCCGGTAAAAGACACCTTTTTCTGCTTTGTCGGAAAACGAAGCGACGATGTATCGATATACGACTGCGTATTCAACGTAAACAAGCCTGTAAATTCATCGGGAAGCAGGTCGTTTCCATCAAGCTCCTTATATTCGTCAAGAATAAATTTAAGCACCTGTTCAATACACCCCTGCTTGCTTACATCGTTATTCATTAAAAACCGCGCTCTGCCTATTGCCAGCGTAAAATAAATGTTGATTTTCTTTTTAATATCGTTCATTATCTTATCGTAATCATCGGTAAGAAAACGTATCGCAGAATCAAACATATCATGCACCTTTTGTTCTGCATCTGCTTCATTATTCGGATTTTCTTCATCATAACAGCCTATCACGATAAGGTCATACAAATCAGGGTCGCGGCGCATCTTTTCAAGCCGACTGCGGATTTCCGTGCGGTAAATATGAATATTCTGCTGCTTCACAAGTCTTGAATATTCCTTGATAAAGTCACCGTCACAATAAGAGAGAAGATTTTCGGTAAGGCTCTCCAGAGTTTCCTCTCTCACCATTTTCTCGATTATCGAACGTATCGACGTCGAGAGCTTTTTCAGGGAATTTGAGAGCTTCTTGGCATTTTTGTAGACCTCTTTCAACGCATTGACATAAGGGTTGTTTTTCCACTGCTCATAGTTCTTCAGCCTGTTGTAAATATTGAAAATGTAAGATGAATACTCCTCTTTTGGCGGCTTTATCAAGGTCTGGAGGAATTCAGCAAGAGCTATTCCTCGGTCTGTCATAATTATCATGCGTTCGTAGGTGGTGTCGTCTGTTTCTTCTGTCAGCCAGCCGCAGTCGCAGAATTTCCTCAGCAGAGCGTTTGCAAAATCATTCGCAGTGGCGTATTGCTGATTCTCGTCCGCAGTTAGGTGAGAGTCAAGAAGATAACCTGCAACCGCGTCACGCACCGCTGAGCGGTCAATCTTATATGATATCTCATGCTCAAAAGCGTCATATACAGCAAGCAGCGCGTCGGAATTTATCCGATTGCTGCTGTTGCTGGCAAGCGGATTAAAGAACGTGCTGTTAACAACATCAAACAGATTCAACCGACTTCACCTCTCAAGAAGCGCAAACCTTTAATACGAATCAACCACGCTGAATGACAATTTGAGCGTTTGACCGCCGCCGTTAATCACAATTCCCTTTTTGCCGGACTGAGTTTTTCCGCCGACGTGCCACGTCCACGACACAACTCCGCTGCTGTTAGAAACCTTGTTTTCAAGACCTTTAGCTTTGGATTTTCCCGATTGATAATAGACAGCAATCGAATACTCGGTGTTCGGCTTTCCCTTGATTGTAATCGTTGCGTCCTCGTTTCGGCGAAGCGGGTTGGTCATTGACACGAGCTGTATCTCTGCCACGGTAACCTCGGGTGCTGTCTGAACAGGTTTTGTTGAAATCGGCTTGGTTTCCGAACTTGACGAACCGCTCGACAAACTGCTTTGAACAGGCTCGGAGCTGCTTGTTGAGGAACTTGTTAGTTCTTCGGCACTGCTTGTCGATGATGAACTTGATGATTCCTTGGAACTGCTCTCGGTTGACGAGCTTATTGGCTCTTCAACGCTGCTTTCGGGCATTGAACGAATCGGTTCTTCGGAGCTGCTTTCGGTTGACGAATCCGCCGAACCGAGCGCCTCTTTCTCAATCTCTTGAACCTTGATTTCATCGCTATGACAGCTGATTTTATAGGTGATTTTCATATCGCTGTCCGCGCTCAAAACCGCGCTGCCGCTTACATCGGGCGAGTCGCTTTTTGTGAAAAGAAGATTGTGTTCACCTGGTGCAAGGGAAAGCTCAAAATCGGCGTCCTCACCGTGTTTCATTGTCCCTTGCTCCGCTCCGTCAACGCTGAATTTCACATCGTAAGTGCTGAAAATCAGATTTGCGGTGAAATTGATATGCACGGAAATTTTATATGTATCGGCACTCTCGGAAGATGACGAAATTTCGCTTGACTGCACACTTTCAGACAGCGATGAGCTTGAAATTTCAGCACTGCTTGAGCTGTTCAAAAACTTCTCAAAGCCCTCACAGCCTGTAAGAATAACCGCCGCCAGCAACGCCGCGACAATTGCCAAAAACCGCTTTTTCATAAATTTCCTCCAAATTTATTATCTTGCTATCAGCGAAACATATTCAAAAAGTTATTGAAGCGAATCAAGTGCCTTTTGTGCATCCGAAACATCGCACACCACATATTCCCAATCCCAACCATTCACGTCAATCAAAGTTGCCTTCTTGCTTCCCGGCTTATTGATAAATGTTTCATGCCATCCATCATCAACCCAATAAATATCAACGCCGGTACTGAAATCGCCGGTAAAAGTTCCCCTCATAACATAGGAATCATTCGTTACGAAATTAACCACCTGTCCCTTGTCAAGATCAAACATGTAGTAAACGTCATAACTCGGAAATTCACTGATGAAAGCTTTTTCATATTGCGAAACAATTTCCGAAGAAGTTGTATCACTTGTTGATGAATTGTCAGATGAACTTGTTGATGAAGAGGTTTCAGATGAACTTGAAGAAGATTGCTGTTCCGATGAACCATCTTTTCTCTTATAACCCGAGTAATCCGCCGTCATTGAACCGGTGATTGAAATATAAACGATATTGTTCCACTTATACGAAACCTCAATTCTTATATCATCGGAATAGTCAGCAAAGAAGCCGGTTTCATACTTGCTCACATCTTTATTAAAGCCTGCGTCAACACATTTTTGAACATACTCTTCATAATCAGCTTTATTCATATTTTCAATATACACGGAGTATTTCCAATCATAATCCGAGCCGACTTTTCCCGAAAGCGATTTAGGAATAGGAAGAAGAGAGCCAATACCGACGTCGGGCAAATTCATCTGCGCAAACTTCATCGGATAACGCAAAGTTATATCCATTTCCTTATTTCCCGCGTTGTAGGAAATTTTCAATTTATAACCCGCTTCGTTATATGCTTCAAAACCATTGTTTTCAGCTTTCTCATCGATTGTAAAGCCTTTTTCTTTGCAGGTATTGCAGTATGATTTATAATCTTCTTCGGAAACTTCACCAATTATCACATTAGCTTCTTCCGAGTTCTCTGCTTTAAATGTACCAAGCGATGATGAAGGGCTTGGAAGTGTTTGTGAAATGATATGCGTGTCCCAATTTAATTCAGACATTTTTGTCGGAGATTTAAGTCGTATGCTCATTGAATTATCGAAGCTAGAATGGCTCAGGCTCAAGCCATATCCGGAGTCGTTGTATGCTTTGAAACTTATTGATGATTCATCAATTTCATTATCATAGCCGCTTTCCTTGCATTTGATTATGTACTTGTAGTAATCCTGTTCAGACGTTTCCATAACATCTATCCACAGCTCTTCACCTGTGTTCGTGTGTATTTCCACCTTTTTAGAAGAAGGCTCGGGAATTTTATCACCAAGAAAAATTATATCCCATTCTATATTGACAATATTCTTTGAGCTATAATTGTCCGTATTTCGCACTGCGAACGCGACAAAAAACAATGCAAGTCCCACAATCGCAAAAATCAAGTGGAAATTTCTCTTTTTTACTTTAACAATTTTTATTCCCATTAACCAAGATACAGCAAAGCAAGCTGCCATCAAAATGCAAATCAGCCCGGAAAAAACCGATGATTGCGAAAAGAAAACAACAGAAAACAGAATTGAAGCCAGAAATGCGAGAATTAAGAAAAATGACATTATACTCTTTTTGAATTTGTTTCCCTGCTTTATTTCTTCCTGATTGCGGCGATTTTCCTCTTCTCTGATTTTATTTCGGTCGTTGCTCCTTATTCTCTCAATTTCAACCTCTTTATAGGCAGAAGACCTTATTTTTTCGATAGCCACAGCTTCGTTGTCAACGATTAACTCTTTAGATCCGCAATACGGACATACCAACAATGATTTTTCATCGTCAGTTTCTAAAATGCCGTTGCAGTTCTTGCACACCAGCGATACTGTTTTAACGGTATTTCCGCGCGAAAGAGTTGTTCCGCACTTGGAGCAAAAAGAATCACCCACTTTAATTTTGCTATTACAATTTGGACATTTCATACTGTTCACCTTTACTTTTTTCAATCTCAATTATCAAATATGAATTTGGCATTTTTATTATATCATACGTTTGATAATTTGTGTAATAGTTATTATTCACAACTATTATTTATGCGAAAATTTTGTCACAATGAACAAATTCCCCTATCATTTTTTGACATAATATGACAAATTAACAAATCTTGATGGAAACAGCAAATCCAAGACAACTCCGCCGAATTTTAATGCCGATGTGGTTCAGCAAAAATATAGAAATAAACCGTCCAGTTTTCTCGTGATAATTGCATAGACCTCCTCCCCATACTATTTCTGCTCAAACCGCGCCCGAAGCTTCTCCAGCGCTCTTTTCTCAATCCTCGAAATGTACGACCGGGATATACCGAGCTTTTTCGCAATCTCCTTTTGCGTCATCGGTCGGCACACAGAGCCGTCAACGTCCGCGACCCCGTAACGTTTGCAGATAATCTCTCGCTCGCGCTCGTCAAGCTCCTCGACAATAAACCTATACAGCCGCTCCGAGTCGATTTTCAGCTCGGCAATCTGCTCAACGTTGATATTACTGGAAATTATGTCCTCAATTGTGAGCGCATTGCCTTCAGAATCGCTTTCGATAGGCTCACTGATGTAGAGTTCTGTCTGCTTGTGCTTCATCTTGCGGAAGTACATTTTGATTTGATTAGCAATAACACACCTACGGAAACAATTTTCTTGGCAGGAAATGTCGGGAATTGCTCACTCCGATGCGGTTCTGTGCGGGTTGTCCGTGGGAAGAAGCCGGAGTATTCCCTTCTGTGCGCTGGAGCTGCTGATAAGCTGTCCGATGGTCAGCGGTTAAAGGTTATGAGGCTGCGTGCCGGGCTTTCTATCCGAGAAGCAGCGGAGATGGTTAAAATATGCCGGCACACGCTAATGAATTATGAGAGCGAAAAAACGATAGTCAAAGCACCAATTAAAATGAAACTCATGTGCCTATACCAAAGTTTGATTGATAGAAAAAGGTGATTATCTTAATGCTTATCGACTCAAAGCATCCGGTTCATCAAACTAATTGTTTTCATTGATAAGGAGTTACCTTCGTTCCCTGAAATAGTTACCTCCAGTAACATTTGTTCGAACAGGTATTTTCTATTGCCCTTTGCTTAAGAATCTACGTCAGTTACCAAGATGGTTACCATAATTCCGAGGCGGTAACCACACTCTGCAACGACGGATTTCACACATCACCGCAAAAAAATAAACGCTGCCGGCAGTCAATCCGGCAGCGAGTTATTCTTCTTGAATTTTTCTGCAATCCTCTCCAAAATATACTTTTTCTCGTCCGCGGTCAAGGATAAATTTTCGAGCCTGTTTGCAATGCACCTGCAATAAGTCCTGTCAAATATTTCCTGGATCTTCTTGATATCCTCAGGATTATCGGGGAGATGCAGTACAACCTGTATCGTAGATTTTTTTCGTGGCATAGCGTCATTCCTCCTCTCTACAATTATAATATATAATAGTAGAATCAAAGTTTAACGCTTGTTTCGATATTTGAGCGGTGCAAAAACTTTATAACACAGGATGTTGGTTTAGTTGAGGTTGACGCGACATATCGTGATTAAACCGAAATTCAGATTTTCGGTGATATTAGGACAGAATGTAATGTGAAATGCAAAACTATCCCCAAAATCCCCCTTTCCCGAACATAGATTTCCGAACGACTTTCCGAACGAAATTACCCCCGAAATCACGCGGATTTCGGGGTATTATGTTTTGTCCGATAAACGTTCGTTTTGCGGAAAAGATTTCAAAATAGCGAATGGAACAAGATGGAATCACACTTATAGGCTTATAAACGCAAAATATGTTGCTTATTTTTGAATTGTGTCGGTGAATATTCACCGAAAATTCACTTTATTCACTGAACAGAGTGAATATTCACTGAATAAAAACTACATCACACTTTTCTTCTCGGTACAACAGCGATATGCCAACTTTTGACGAATTATATATGAAACAGAAAGAATGACTTGAAAGTTAGGTGCAAATGCAACAAAATTTCAAGAAAGCTCTTGATATTATGCAAATACTGTTTGCATAATAATTATCTGCCTTACCTATGGGAATTTGTCTGATTATATATTTTGCTTTTTTAAAGATTGCAGTATTTCATTAAAATCATCTACCGCTTCAATGATGTCCAAATCCTTAGCTCCTTCTCCAAGTGTTATTACCCATTCAAGCAAATCAATTGAGATGATTTCAGATAGTTCCAGTAAACGGCGATACTCCCAATAATCATCTATATCTACTGAGCTTAAAACGGTTTGCTTTATTTTGTTGGATATCCAATCTGTCGGAAATTGTTTCAGGCACTCTCTTGCGATGGTTATCGGAGTAGTATTTGTAGGCTTACAAGCCCAAGATACAAGTTTGCCAATAATTTCAGTAGCTAAGCCATCAGGCTCTCTCATTATTTCATATGCATTAAAGAATATTTCTTTATTGGCAATTTGGTTAATTTCGTCAGCTATCCGTTTTTCATAAACATTCATAATATATCATCTCTTTGTAAAATTCCGATTTGCAAATTAGATTTATCTGCCCGACTTATGGGAATTTGTAAATAAATTGAGATATTACCAATCGTTTTATAAAAGTACTTCATACAGCTTAAAGATGATAAAATCTCCACTCTCTAATGTATTCGGGGCATGACTTTGTTCATACTGTTCTCGAGTGCTGATATACTCTCTGATCTCTTCTTCCGTTTCAAATAACCCATTATTGTTCAACTGAAATTGTGGAAAAACGCTGGGGATTTCATTATATAGGGCAGAATAGTTATCCCCTCGGGCATATGCATAGTCGTACCCTAAAAATTCTTTCTGTATGGCTGATGAAAATTCCATAATTGGTTGAGGGATTTCTGTCTCACACAAGATTATTCTATATTTTATCCCTCTTTTTTCAGACTCCTTAATATAATCATATATATAATTCCAATCATTGCACGCAGCAACATACGACCCATTATCAAGATTATAAAAAGTCAGCCCAATATTTTCATCATAGTACTCTTCGAAACTTTCCATACCTTCCATGTAATTAAAGTACCAATTTCTGCCGACGTCAGGGCTGAATCTACTGCCATCAATACCTTTATACTCTTCGTTTTTATTTTCTTGGATAACGATGCCATTCACATACATACGTTTCACACCTCATTAATCCGGATACTATTTCGTCATTCCCGCCTTATCCGCTGCCGCCCAAGCCCCAATTTCCTCCGCGCCAAATACATTAAAACGTCCGAGAGAATTGTCAAGCGGTGTGCGGGTTTAAGCTGCTTAATAAATGGCAATTTGTCACATCGAATTTCTAATCCAATTATCAAGAAACTCCATCTGCTCATCTGTATGGAACCAGTGTTCTCCGTCATTCATTACCGTGAGAATTGCCCCTGTTTGTACTGCAAATTCGGATACGGTTTCTATGGAAGTCAGATTATCATTTGCACCATATAAAATGCAGGTTGGAATGTTCCACTTAATCGGGTGCTTTCGTACATAGCACAGGTATTCCCAGGACAATGTTTCTCCAAAATCCGTGGTAATTTCTTTCTTGCTGCAAAGCTCGTCTTCCGTAACATTTGCCCAAATCATCATATCCACAATCAATTTTTCCATATTTACGATAGGAGAAATAAACAAGGCTTTGGAAATCTTCTTTTCAGCAAAAGCATTCATCGAGAAAAATGCACCTATGCTGTTTGCAACCAAAATTACAGAATCATATCCTTTGCATTGCAGATCGTAGAATTCGGAAAACTCGCGCTTTGCCTCCCAAGGATTTTGCGATTTATAGTCAAACCCAATAACGTCACTTTCAGCAAAAAGCGGCTGATAATGCTTTGCTTCCTCTGCTGTTCCCCCTTTGCCGTGTACATATATAACTATTTGTTTCATTCAATATCCTCCTATATATTCCGATTTACAAAATGGATTTATCTGCTCGACCTATGGGAATTTAAAAAATTCCTTTGTTGTATTTCTTTTGTACTGCAACAATTAGTCCTATACCAATGATTATGCCTATAATAAGTGTGGCAACTGAAATAATTGCAATCAAATCCGAATCACCAAGTAAACCAATAAAACCACTTAGCAATGGTGCCATAGCGACAACAAACAAAGCTTTTCCAAAAGCTTTCCCGTAAGCCGTTTTATCTTCAACTTTTGTTTGATGGTAAGAATGGATTAAGTTGGTTTTGCCTCTGTAAATCGCTACGCTAATCAGAATTAACAGTACTGCTGTTAAAAACATAATAATGGAATATGATACCATAAAAACACCTCGTCAAATTTCGATTTGCTAATTAGATTTATCTTGCCCGACCTATGGGAATTTGCAAGTGTATTTTCAGAAGCATAAATACCAAAAAACTGCAAATTCTTTGTTGTCAAGATTTCTGTATAGCATAGTGTCAACCCCACCAATCACAAAACCGCATTTCGCATAGAAACGACAAGCCCATAGATTATTGTCTTGCGTTTCTAATGCCAAACCTTTCAGTCCGGCTTTTCGAGCCCATTCAGCTGCTTTCTCAATTAAGCCGGTACCAACTCCTTGTCCTCTGGCGGATTTTGCAACACATATCTCTTCAATAAAAGCATATTTATTCCAATCTTTTTTTAATGCAATTTGTCCGATACACTCTGTATCAGAATATGCCAAGAAAACGGTTTTATCGTTACTATCTATATATGCAGTATAATCAACGTTATCATTCGGATATGATTTTGTATAGGGTTGTGTGAATAAATATTCTGTATATGTCCAGCTTGCGCCATCAAATTTTGGTTTTATTTTTCCTATGATATCAAATGGTTGATTTGCCTTGTTTATATCCGCAAGATTATGTTGAGCTATTTTTACAATCTCCATACAAGACCCTTTCTGTATTTACTATTCACATAAATTCCGATTTATCGGACAGATTATCAACCCGCTTTTCTCATTATATCACTAACAATCTATATTTTCAATACACTTTCACAGATAACCCAATTTTCCGAGCTAAGCCCGCAATCGTATCTTTGCCACAGCGTACAAGCAGTACCTGTTCGACCAAGTAGTCACAGCGGTTAAAGACAGCGCTCACGCTTATGCGGAGTATATGAAGCCGAAAAGCTGTCGTCTGCGGATAAACAGCAAATCGGAGCCGCACTTTCCGATTCGGGCTTCAGCGGTTATCTCACGCCAGAGGACTGCGGAAAGATACTTGACAAAATGTACGACGATTTTAACAGGCAGGACTTTTCCAAGCTATGCAGCAAATACGGCTTGCCCGAAAACAAACCGATACGCAATTTTTCCACCGGTATGAAAGCAAAAATGCGGGTACTGACGGCACTTAGTCATAACGCCAAGCTAATCATCATGGACGAACCCACTGCGGGAATGGACGTTGAAGCAAGAAACGAAATCCTTGATATTCTGCGAAGCTACCTCGAAGAACGTGAGGACAGCTCTGTTCTTATAACCTCTCATATTGCTTCCGACCTTGAGGGCTTATGCGATGACATTTACCTTATTCATCAGGGAAAAATTATTCTCCACGAGGACGCCGATGTGATACTTTCCGATTACGGAGTTCTTAAGGTGGACTAGGGGACATTCCAAAGACTTGATATATGTATTCTTGCGATTGCCGTTTCCTATATAATCAGTCTGCATATTATGAAGAAGAAAGAGTATTAAAGGGCGGCTCGGTCGCAGATGTAAACCGCATAACAAAGCCGTTTGCAAACCTTTATTTTCCCCGATTTTGGGTTTGGTCTTTACGCAGGAATGCGGTATATGTGCATTTCAAGCGGCTGATTATGAAAACAGCAGTACACTGTGAAACGCTATTTTCTCGCCGTTCTCACCTGTTAAATACGCTCAGAAACTCCTTCTTTTTTTCGATATGTATCCCATGCCCGCACTTTAAATGAATAACGGAAAAGTCGGGAATTAACTTGCTTAATCTATCAACATCATCTTCTGAAAGCGCACACATTTGCAATCCATTATCACCGATATTTGTCACCGCTTTCAGAAATACTGTCGGACAAGCGATTTCTTTCAGAAAGCTGTCATAATCAATATGGCTATGAAAGGAGTCGGTGTAGAACGCTTCTCCGAATTTCGGGTCATATTCATTCATTCCCTTAAAAGCCTCCAATGCGGATTTAGGATAAAAGATAACCTTCAACGGTTTTTCGGGATATTTATCCCTGTACTTCTTTGCATTTGCAGTGAGCTTTCTGCGTATTTTTTCTCTGCTCTTTTCGGGAAAGAAATTCCATGAATACTGGTTTTCAAAATAATACAGAACAAAATCCTTTTCCTCTTTCTGAGCGATATAATTATGACAGACAGTGGACAGGTCAACATAGTTGTATGTCTTAAATCTCCGTTCTCCGAAGCTTGCAAAGAACGGCGGGTCCTCCAGAATAAGCTTTTCACAGCAATGATATTTTGCTGCAATATATGCTGCTATCAAGCCGCCCGAGGAATGTCCCACCAATGTGATTTTTTCATTTGTCAGGCTCTCTATGACAGAATAAACATCATCTGCAATAATATCCAGCTTGTACAATTCAGCCTTGTGAGTGCTGCCTCCGTGACCGTAGTAATCTATCAGAATTATTCTTGCTGACTTTGAAAGTTGTTTTGCTGCTTCAAAATAGCTTTCGGAAGAAGTTCCCTATGCATGAAACATTACAATCGTACGTTCTCCCCCTCCGAAAACATAATAACAAAGGTTATTTCCTTCCAAAGTGGTAAAAATGCTTTGTTCTAACATATAAATTTCCTACATAACAATTTTTAAAAAGCTTTTTTGCAAGCTTTATAATATAATTCATCAGCCGTTCCCTGTAGTTTTAATTGTTTCCCGATAAAATCAAGCACCGCTTTTTTCACCTCCTCGGAATGCCCCGTCATAAGATGACCGCCGGTTTCAAAGGAAATAAAGGTGCAGTTCCGAAACCGTCCAAGCGCATTTTCAACATCTTTATAGCTTGCAAGTTTATCGTCCTTTGCGTGCAGGATAAACACAGGCACCTGCATTTCCTCGATTTTGTAATCGTCAAAATTTCTCGCCATATCGGGATTTGTCACTCCTGCGTCAAGAACGACGCCGTCTTTTCGCTCACCAACGGGCAGCATACTGTAAATGGTTGACGTCTCCATTCCCATAATCGGCTCAAATAACGGGCTCATCAAAAACATAGCATAATCGCTGCAAAGAAAAGCAGGCGGACCTGCGTATTCGGCATATTTTTCGGGCTTCTCGGCAAACGGCATTGCGGAGCAGTACAAAATCAAGCCCTTTGTTCTTTCGGGATAATCGAGAGCAAACCGAATTGCGATACTGCCGCCTGCCGAGGTCGCAAGCAGATACACCTTGTCAATGCCTATATTGTCAAGCAGCTCGACATATGCAGAAGCCTGTTCGGCGGGAGTTCCCTTGTCCGAAATATCGCTCCCAAGATAACCGAACCTTGACGGAGCAAGTATTCTGAAATCGGAAGCAAAGTCCTTACAGGTGTCAAAGGCTTGGTCGTAACCGCCGAAAATTCCGTGGACGGACAGAATTACCTCACCTTCGCCCTCGTCGACATAGCTCATTTTTCCATAGCTCAAATCAGCGGTTTTGGCATAATAGGACAAGAGCCGCTCCTCTCCCTCTTTGACGGCAATTCCGCATCTTATCGCTTGTACAACAAGGTAAACCGCAATCAAAAAAAGCACGGAAAACAAAACAATCAAAGCGGGACTCATCTTCTTTTCACCCCGTTTTCGATTACATTTCCCCATTCTCTTTCATCTCCCGAAAACAATCCTCCAGATACCCGAAACCCTTCATCATTTTGCACGACAAACGGAAATATTCCACGATCTCACTGTCTGTAAAATCCCTGAACAGTGAGCCGTGTACCTTTTCTTCCAGATTTTTGCTGTTATCGATAATTTTCCTGCCGTTTTCCGTAATCCGAACACATAAGCTCCGTCCGTCTTTTTCGGAAGGTTCCAGAACAACATAGCCTGCCCTTTCAAGAGAAACCGCCAGCTTTTTTATATTCTGACGTGTACAGCCCAGCATTTTAGCTAAAGTCGATAAATCGGGCGGAGCGTCATAAGCGTCTGCCACAACCATTACCAGCCATTGTTTGCAGGTTATCTCTTGCAGGTATCTGTCCATAATCGCGTGAAGTCGGTTTTCCTGCACAAATACGCCGGAGAACAACAGTTTCTTTTTCCAGATTATATCAATTTCGTTTTCCATAGCACTCCCCCTTGTCAGATTGCGTAACTTGTTACATTTAATATTATAGCAACTTGTTACGCATTTGTCAAGAGGAATTATAAATGTATATAAGCTACAAATCGCTTAAGCTTCATATTTCAATCAAAAACCCGCCTACATAACGCAAGCGGGCTTTGATATGTGGATATTCGGAATTATTCGTTGAATTGATAATAGATAGTGCCGTCATCGGAAGCATAAACCGACGCGCTGTCCGTGAAATAATAGTTTCCGAAGATATCGTACAAAATAATCGAGTGAGTGAAATCGCCTTCACCGAGGTCTTTGTAGCCGATTTCGATTTTTCCGTTTACAACGTATTCTTCGCCGTTAATGGTGAGTGCGTCGCTTTCAGACGTCAAAACAGTATAAACAGGAACGATTTTATCGCCGTTTTTGAGATGAACCGTTTCGCGTGCTGCACAGCCTGTCTGAGCGTCAATTCCACCCCATACTCCGTGAACATTCCACTCGCTTGTATTCCAGTTGTATGAAATACGCAGATTTGTTTCTTTTCCGTTAAGCAAAATCGGACAGGTGAAAATGCTTTCATTTTCGTTCTTGCAGACAAGCTCGATAGGGAGCGGCATACCGTTTAGACAAACCCACATTCCGTTGAAATTGCTTACTATTTCGTTTTCGTTGTAGGTTACATCATCGTCCTCGCCGAGATAAAGACTTTTCCCTTCTAACTCCATAAATACGCAGCAAGAAGCGTAATTGAAATAGTCCGAATTATTCAGCTGAACCGTGTACAGCCCGTCATCGTTGATATAGACGCTCTCGACGCCGATTGTGCAGTCGTCGCCGCAGAAGTTGAATTCATCGCTGTTTATTCCGACATTATTGTCTGCGCTGTAGTCGCAGTCCCACAAATCATCGCAGTCACAAGCAATTCCGCTGTTGTCATAGCCGTTGAAATCGCCGCCGGTTGTTCCATATGCAACCTTATCCACGAACGCGAGATACCAGCTGCTTGTGCAGATATTCGAGAAAACAGACAGCTCCTGCGAACCCTGAACTGCAAGCGGATAGTAGAGCGAAAGGCCGCCGGCATTTGCGTGCTGAGCGCCGTTATACTTAAAGATAACTGCATTATCCAGCTTTTCAATGGTATCCGAAGCACTCGGTGCGCAGGATTTCACCGCATTGAGCAAGCCCTTGAGGTCAACCATATTTGTATAGCCCTCGGAGCGATTGTTTCCGCCGAAATTGTCAACACCCGTGATTGCGCGCGCGATTTCGTTCATATTGCCGCTTTCGTATATTTCCTTTGCGGTTTTGTCGAATGAAACAAGCAGCTCGTCCAGCTTCGACAAATCGGTTATCGCAAAGGTCACGATATCCTCGTCACCCGTGCCGTCACAGTGATTTACATAGCTTTCCACTTGCATTTCACCGAGCTCTGCGCCGTTTGCGTCAGGGTTTTCCGCGAGAAAATTCAGAATATCCGTGTAATTCCAGCCTCCGCCCGGCTCGGTTTCCTCGGACGCGAACATATAATTCGCGTAAGGAACGAGAATATTCGCTGTTTCAAGCGTGCTCATAAGGCAAGCGTCAAAACCGATAAACTCGAATTTTTCGGGCATTTTGTCATAAATGGAGTTGAGCGCGGAGTCGATTTCGCGCAGGGAAAGGCTGTCCTTGTCGTACTTTTCGTCAAAGCAAACGCCGCTGATACTTCCCCCGCCGTGGTTCCAGAACACAAGTCCCATATTCTCGGCAGGATAGTTTTCAAGTCCCCAAGCGACAAAATCCGCGAGGGTTTCGGATTTTCCCATACTCGCTTCCGTGAGTTCATCTACAAGCTCAATGTCACCGTTAGTGCTTGCATAGCGCTGGATAGTGCTGTTCGAGATACCGTTGTTCCATTGATATGTGCCGCCCGTCTGATAAACGATATGTACGTCTTCGCTGTATGAGGCGCTGATTGCCTCAATGATGTCGTTGGTAGCACATCCTCCGTTGCTTTCAAGGTCGGTTCCGCAAAGATAAACGAGAATTGTCCAGCCGTTTCCGCGAGAGGATTTTTCGCTGAAAGGACGGCGGTTTATGTCAAGCGCGCCGTTCTTAACGGAAAGCTGAGTTGCGCCGTTTGTATACGCGGGTTCATTGCGGTTCGCGTCGGGCTCGCTCACAAAATCCGATGAGGACTGAACGGGTTTTTCTGGTTGTTTTTCATTGTTTGACGAACAGCCCGTCAATACAAGCGCAGCCGAAATTACGGATAAAGCAATATTTTTAAATTTCATATAAAACCTCTTAAAAGCGAAACTATTCCCGCGGAATAGTGCGGGAATGTTTCAATGTACAGATTATTCTTGTACGATTTCAGGACTGCCTTCTTCGATTTCAGGACTGCCTTCTTCGATTTTAGGATTGCTCGAAATCTCTGATGTACCCCTGACCATTACATATTCAACTGCAATGCCGTCAGCGCCTGCCAGCTTGAACGAGATTGTGTCTTTGTCTTCGTTGTACCTGACGGTCATAAAGATTTTGCCCGAAGCGTCAAGGCAGTCAAAACCGGTATTATCCTTTACCTGAATGTTCCAGGAAGGGGTATCGGTAGCGGTTATCAATGTAAATGTCTTGTCTGTTACGGTAACGTTCATATTGCAGTAAGCGGGGTTAAGGCCGCCGGCTTCCGCGATCTGCTCGACAGTCTTTCCGCCTGCAGTATCAAGCGTCCAATCACCCTTGACCTTGCTCATATCAAGACCACAAGCAGTGAGGCAGAATGCAACCGCAACCACCAAAATAACCGATAAAACTTTCTTCATAATAATTCTCCTTTGTGTATTATTTTGTGCTTGGCACGTTTTATATTATACTGCAAAAGGAATATTTTGTCATCACCTTTTCGGGTGAGTTGTTGTACATTCAGATTAATTTCATCTTCTGTGCAATTATGACAGCTTCGGTCTTGTTTTTTGCTCCGAGCTTCCGGTAAATTTCCTTTATTCGCGAGCGCAGAGTTTCAAAGTTGATGTTCAGGCGCTCGGCGGTTTTCGGCACGGAAAGTCCCTCGGCAAGACACGCGAGAATGCGCGCGTCCATCGGCGAAATATCCACGGGTGCTGCCTTTGTTGTTTTGAGGTAAAGAGGATATCGCCGAGCCATTTTCCCGACAGCGTCAAACACCGCGTCAAACCACTTCCGGTTGATTTTTTTATTGGCAACGCACTGCTCCCTACACTCCTCAATCAGCGGGAAAACAGCCGCACCCTCTCGCGAAATTATCGGAATAAAGCGATATTCGCAGATTTTTTCAAGCGCTTTCACGAAATAATTCTTCCAATCGATGCCCATTCGATATTTTATAATTGCAGTCAGTATCGAAAGCTCCATTGAGATGAATTTTCTGTCGCATTTTTCCGCGTAAAAGCGCATTGATTCGATAAGCGAATACGCTTCCCCGTATTTGTTTTGTGCGATATAACAGCGGATTTTCGTGAGGTAAAGATACCTGTTCATCGCGATGAAAACTTCGTTCTCGTCTGGCGCGGTTTTCAGCCAGCTTTCAACCTCTGCCGAGTTGCCCTCCATAAGCGCAATTCGACAGCGCATAGCTCCGATTGACGGTAAAATGCGGGAGTTATTGTTGTTTTTTACGGTTTTTTCAAAGGAATCGAGAACGCTTTTTGCCGCGTCGGGATTTCCCGAAACGAGGTGCTGTCGAATAAGCACAGCGGTTGCCGCAAAGGACAATTCAAGTTTGCCGCCCGTTTCCGCTTCGATTTTCGCCTTTGAAACCATTGATATAATCTCGTAAGGGTCGCCGCCCTTTTCAAAAAAGCTCTCGGCAAGCGCCGCATTTACAAGTCCCTTGCCGTATTTCCCGAGAAACGAGCAGACGATTTTCCCCGCGGAAGCCGCGATTTCACGGTCGTGCTTGCTCCATTCGCAGAAATCCTTTCCGCCGTTCATCAGCGAGGGCTGATTGCTTGTAACGGAAAACTCCGGCGCAGGAATTGAACGGTCTTTAAGCAGCTTCGCGCAGTTTTTTATCAAGTCAAGAATGTTTGTGCTGCCGCGTCCGGGAAGAGCAATATCAAGATAAGCCAGCTGGCGGGTTGCCTCACGCTGTTCTGAGCCGCGCGCATTGTCACGGTATTCCTTCAGCTTCTGATACCAGTATTCGCTTCTGTCAAAGTCCATAAGCATTGAATAAAGCAGCGACATCGCGGACATCAGATAGACGTTTCCGCCGATATCATCGTCCGACAGCATCAGATAATACTTGCGCATTTCGATATAATAGCCCGATTCGGGGCATTTTCGAGCGTTTCTGAGCAAAAGCTCGCGAATACGTCCGGTTTCGCCGTATTTCACATAAAGGTCGAGAGCCTTGTTGTCCTCGTTGTTTGCTTCGTAATAGCCGCCCGCAAGCAGCGCGAAATTTTTCATCTCGCTTTGCGGAAACTCCTTTACCGCCTTATTGCGAAGCGCCTCGCAAAACGGAAAGCGGATTTTATACAGCTCGTTTTTCTTTTCGATGAAATTTCCCGCGTCCATTGCCCGTTCAATCAGCTTTCGTGCAGCGGAATTTCCCGTAATCATTATCGCAAGCTGCTCGGTGAAATCATCGACAATGCTCACCTTCATCAGAAAATCCACAAGCTCGGTGTTCATCATGGAAACGACGTTTTCCTCAAAGAAGCGCTGAATCATATCGATGATTTTCTCGTGGAGCTCCTTGCCAAAATGTTCTCCCGCGGAAAGACATTGCGCGGTGTATTTTATTGCGATGAAATTGCCCTCGCTTGCCCGGAGCAAATACCTCAGTTCTTCCTCCGTGAGCGTAATTCCCTCGGAGCGCATAAATTTGTCAACACCTTCAATTGTCGGGACGAGGTCTTTCTCGGTTATCAGCATCATATTCTGATTTATGTAGCTGCCGAAAAGCCAGCTTGGCATTTTGCTCCGTCCTGCGATAATAAGCCAGAGCTTTTTTATTTTGCACAGCTCCGCGATTTCGTTTCGCAGCTCTTCATCTTCGATAACGTCAACATCTTCGATTATAACCGTTCCCGTATATTCCTCGGGAATTACTGAGAGGTCGCAGAAATTGTGCTCACAAGGGATATAGATGCATTTCTGATTTTTGAAATATTGATGAATAAGCTCGGTTTTTCCGAAGCCTGTTGCACTGTAAATGTAAACACCCTGTCGGAGCAGCTTTGCCACGTCAAGCTTTTTAAATGCCTGAACAGGCTTTATATATTCGCCCATAAGTCACCTGCTTTACCAACAGTAACCATCGTAACACCAGTCATCATCGTAATACCAGTCATCATCGTAATTACAGTCATCGCCGAAATAGTAGTTTTCCCAATCGTCGTAGTTGTCGTAGTTGATATCATCGTAGCCGTTGTCATCGAGCCAGTTGTCAAATTCGTTCCAGTAGTTGTCCCAGTCCTCGTCGGTCCAATCATCGATATAGCTATAATCGTCATCGGGATAAGAGTAATCAGGATAGGAGTAGTCAGGATAGGAGTAGTCAGGGAATGAGTAATCGGGCTCGGAATAGGACGGAACGGTGTAATCGGGTATCGAATAGTCCGGCTCGGAGTAGGTTGAAATCGGAGTGCTTGACGAGGAAGACGGAGCAGGAGTGCTTGACGAGGAAGACGGAGCGGGAGTGCTTGACGAGGAGGGCGTTGAGTTGTAGTCGGAGGGCATTGTCGCCGAATAGTCAAGCCCCGAGAAGTCCGAGCCGTACTGATTTCCGCCAAAGTACGAGTTAAAGCTGTAACGCGTTCCGGCGGCAGCAGGAAGCTGCGCGGAAAGTGAGTCGCGGGTGTGGTCTTTGGAAATCTGCGCGTCCGTTATGTTGAAATAGTCATAGTAATAGGTTGTCGGGGGATTTCCGAGAGGGTCGTCCCACGTCACGTCCATACAGTAATATTCACCGCCGAGCTGAAGCAAATTCCAAGCATGCGCCTCCCCCGCATAGCCGACAATATATGCGGCAGGAATACCGAGCTTTTGCATACAATACTGGAACGCGTGAGCATATCCCGCGCAGACAGTCTGCCCGTTTACAATCGCGCTGTAAGCACTCTGATTATACTGACTTCCGGAAACGTATTGAATAGTGTTTGTGAGATAGTCGTGAACGAGCTTGACTTTTTCCACGTCCTCGGAAAGCGACGAGGCAAGTTTAATCAACGGAGCAATCGCTTTTTCAAAGTTTTGCTGCGACTGTTTGAGATTATTTGCGGTACCGTTGAAATAAACCGTAAGTGACGTGACAATTCCGCTTCCGTTCATATAATAGTAAAGCGAGCTGTCAACCCAGAAAAGCTCGGGGTGGTCGTAATAAACGCTGTAAACTATGTTCGCGATATCCGCGGACTTTACGGAAACGCTCATATTTATTGTCTGCACACCGTTATGGAGCGCTGCGTAAATCTGGTCGTATGCCTGCTTGTATGTACTGGAGAGCAGATTGCGGTAGAAATAAAAATCATTTGAGAGCGTGTTTCCGTTTACGTCAACACCGCGTATTTGCCTTACGGGAGTTTTACGACGGGTGATTTTCCTGTTGGGGTCGGGGTCTTGCTTTGCGGTTATGGAAATTTCCTGCAAGCCCGTTCCGTATGAAAGCTCCGTTTTTTCCACAAACGAAGAATTTTCGCTGCTTGAACTGTCAACCGTAACCTTCGGATAATCCGAAACATCTGACGAGCAGCCCGCCAGCATAACTGCCGCAGCAGCTGTCGCCAAAAATGCTTTTATTTTCATATCTTTGTCCCTCCTGCACAAAATCTCACTTTATGTACTTATTATACAACAATTCGTCCGAATTGTCATCACCTTTTCAGGTGAATTTCCCGAAATTTGTAATTTTCAACAAACTCTGCGCCTGATTTTACAGCGGTTTTGAGGTTTTGAATAAAAACGGATTATTTGGATTTGAAAACAATTCACCCTAAAAGGTGATGACAAATTATTCAAAATATAGTATACTAAAAAAGCGGAATATCCGTGAAGCTGTATAAAGCTTAACTTTATTTTAGGAGGTATTATTATGGACAAGACGGCTGCACTTTTAATCACAATCTTTTTGGGTGAGCTTGGAGTACACAGATTTATGTCGGGCAAAATCGGGACAGGTATTATCTGGCTGCTGACTTTCGGATGCTTTGGTATTGGTTACATAGTAGATGTAGTTCAGGTAGCAACAGGTAAGTTCACGAAGAAAGATGGAACGCCGTGGGTAACCGGTTAAGAAATCTATTAAATCATTCCTGCTGTTAATGTAGCAGGAATTGTTTTGTAAACAAATAAGGAGGGTTTTATTATGTCAGACAATACTAAAACAGAAGAAACACAGGAACCTGCACCTAAAAAATCTAAGCGCAGCAAGGAGGATATCCTCGAAATTATCATCGCGATTTTCCTCGGTATCACAGCTCTGGCAACCGCTTGGGCAAGCTGGATAGGCTCGCTTCACGGCGGAAATATGGCGACAAATTACGCCAAGAGCAACAACCTTTCCGCTGACGGAAACGCTCGCTGGAACGAAGCTTCACAGTCGCTTGTACAGGATATGCAGCTGTGGAATGTGATAAGCGATTATCAGGTTGAAATTCTTTACGGAAATGAAATGGGCGATGTGGACAAGATGAGCGAAAATGCCTATAAAATCAAGTACCTCTGCGCCGATAATGTTACAGAAGCGTTCGCTCAGAAGATTAACTATGACTATAATTTCACAGCAGACCAGATTATTGACTGGGTTATCAACGACCCCAACTCAACAACCAGTCCGTTTTCCTCGACGGAGTTTATTGAGAGTTACTACACAGACGCACGCACCATTCTTGCTCAGAGCGAGGAGGTCCTCAAAGAGGGACAGGAGGACAACAAGAAGGGTGATACATTCAACCTTGTTACGGTAATTTACTCGGTTGTTCTGTTTATGCTCGGTATTGTCGGCACCTTCCGCAATCTTCCGAACAGATTTATTATCACGGGAGTTGCGATTGCAGGATTTTTGTTCGCAACAATCTATATGTTTACAATCCCCTTCCCGACAGGCTTTAATTTCGCAAGTTTCTTCGGCGGCTAAACACTTTATAGGCAAAATCCGAGGAGAATTGTATTTATATTGCGACAGACGCGGGCACAATACTTCTCCTGTTTCAGCACAAAAAATATCAAAAACACCGCAATCTTTTTGAGAGGTTTGCGGTGTTTTTTTCATTACTTGAAAGATGAAAGCCTCAGCGCTCCTGTTCTTCCCAAGCCGCAATTTATCTCCGGTGATGGTTCAGCCGCAGTTCACTTGCCCAATCTGCAAGAACGGCAGGCAGTTCCCTTTAAAAAGTGGTAAAATAGAGGATAAAGCAGTACGGTGCAACCGCAATCGGTATGCTATGTTTTCTTGTGACTTCGCTGCTGGAGCTGGCTGCTTTCTACATTTCAAGATTTCACGTTTTCGGAATATTTGTATGTTTAGGTCTTGTAATGCTTACAGTGGCAACTGTTATTCAAACTCTGATTGACCAGATAAGGTTTTCAAGAGAACGTGAAGACAAGCAGACAAGAATGGTTGTAGGAACGATTGAAACCATCGCAGGAGCTATTGACGCAAAAGACGAATATACGGACGGACACTCGGAACGCGTCGGACATTACGCCACGATTTTAGCGCGAGGAATGGCAGCAGATTATGGTTTTTCCGAGGAGGATATTCTGCGTATTCTGTACATTGGAAATATGCACGACATAGGAAAAATCGGCGTAACCGATTCTATTCTTAACAAAGCAGGAAGGCTCACCGATGATGAATTCTGCCTTATGAAGAAGCACGTTGACATCGGTGCGGAACTTATGACGGGAATTGGTGAGAATATTGACGGGCTTATTGACGGTATTCTTTATCATCACGAAAGATTTGACGGAAAAGGCTATCCGAGCGGATTGTCGGATACGGATATTCCCCTCGTTGCAAGAATAATCTGCATTGCGGACTGCTATGACGCTATGACGTCAAATCGTGTTTACAGGAAACGTTTGTCAAACGAGTACGTTCGTGCGGAATTCGTAAAATGCTCCGGCACTCAATTTGACCCTGTTTTGACCGAGATTTTCGTTCGGCTGATAGACAGCGGTGAGATGGTTCCGTACACGGTTGATGGCCTGGCAACCACAAAAACAGGTGATGTACTGAAATCTTCGTTGCTTGAAAACTACTTGCAAAAGAGCGCAAATTCCGATGAAACAAAAGCAAAAAACCTTCTCACATAAGAATGCTGTGCTACATTATAAAGCTGAAAGAGAAAAAGGGAGAACGCGTCAATGTTTTTCTGATAAAACTGTCAGATATCGGCAAGGATAATCAGGAAGCGGTGAACAAGCTTGTCAAGCCTTTTTTGCAAGCAGATGATATCAGCTTGGCATATAACGAGAACATACGCATTATTTCCCTGTTTGGTAAAACCGATGAACAGATTGAATGCTTTAAAAAGTATTGTATAACAGCGAAATTCAGATAGATATTGATGAGCTTTGACGGAAAATTTTTCTCAATTCTTAAAACCGAATGCATTTACCGTACAAAACTAAATTCTTTTTCCGAAGCTCGGCATTTGATTGATGATTATATCTACTTTTACAACCATCAGCGTATTCAGTTAAAAACAAAGCTGACTCCACTTGAATTACGAAGTCAGTTCTTTGCTTGATTTTTTACCATAGGGGGCTTTTTGTGCTGTCTGCACAATATGGAGCAGTGCAATCAATCTGCGGGGTGTTTTTATGAAAACGAGCTTATCGCTTCAATCGTCCTTTCGATATCCTCGTCGGTGTGCGCATAGGAAACAAACATTGCTTCAAACTGCGAGGGAGCTGTGTAAATCCCGCTGTTCAGCAGATGACGGTAAAACCGCGCGTATTTCTCGGTGTCGCAGCATCGCGCTTCATCATAGCTTTCTACCGATTTATCGTTGAGATTATTATACCATATTCAACCAGATATTTCAACACAAAAAGCAAAGCCGCCTAAATCTTTTTGATAAATACAACTTTGTAGAAGCCAAAATGAAGGGAGGGTATTTGAACCGCAACAAATAACCCATTGAATTGAATCAATAAACAGCACTTTTCCGGTCACAAATCTCATCGAAAAGAGACAAGAGCTTTCACGCCCTTGCCTCTCCTTTTAACCGCACTGCCCGAGCACAAAATCAATCACGGATTGCTTTGGTATCATCCAAATCCTGCCGTTGTGGAACGCCTTGATACTGCCGTTTCGCAAGAGTTGGTACGCTTTACTTCGTCCGATTCGCAGCATTTCCTGCAATTCCTCGATAGTCACGATATCCCTGTACTCACTAAACATACTGTACATTAAAACGCCTCCTTTAGTGTGTTTTACTGATATGTTCGCTTGGAGCGGCTTTTTTACTGTGTTCAGCTGTTTTCTTTCGTTTTTTGAGAAATATTTTACTTAAGAAAACAAGGTTCGGAGAGTGTTTTTCGTTAATGTGGATAAACCGCTAAAAATCGTACTCAATGCAAAAAATCAGCAAATACCGTACTCAAATCTTCGCCAAAAGCACCGCCTTCTTTTCGTTAATCTCATCCTCGGAGATAACGCCCGCGTCCTTCAACTTACCGATAATTTTATCGAAAGCCTAATCGAGCGGTTTCAAGAGAGTATTTAGAGTAGAGGACAAAATCTACTCAAAAAACCTCACAAAAATCTAGTGGAAACCGACAGAAGAAAGAGGTGATAGTTTTTATTCTTTTAGATATAACATACCTGCGGAAACAATTTTCTTAGCAGGAAATGTCGGGAATTGCTCATTCCGGTGCGGTTCTATGAGGGTTGTCCGTGGAAAGAAGCCGGAGTATTCCCTGCTGTGCGCTGAAGCTGATGATAAGCTGTCCGATGGTCAGCAGCTAAGGGTGCTGAGGCTGCGTGCCGAGCTTACTATCCGAGAAGCAGCGGAGATGGTTGAAATCTGCCGGCACACGCTAATGAATTATGAGAGCGAAAAAACGATAGTCAAAGCACCAATCAAACAGAAACTCGTGTTCCTATACCAAAGTTTGATTGATAGAAAAAGGGACTTCCCAAAATGCTTTGCGAATTAAATTATCCGCATCATCAACTGATTATATTCATTGTTAAGGAGTTACCTTCGCTCTATGAAACGGTTACACTCGTTCCGAACTGTAAACCTCTCAAAAGGAACACCACACAAAGCAGCCATATACGAAAAAATCCGCCTGCTCCCAAAAGGGGCAAGCGGATTTATTACTTTAGTCAACCAAAAGCTTTTCTTTATCAGAACGCCGCCTTGAATATCTCTACAATATCCTCCTTGGTAAGCGGAACAAAAGAACCTTTTGAGCCGTCGCAAGCCTTCTGTGCCATTATATCAAAATTCTTATCGTCGGTAATTCCCACGGCTCTGAGATTTGAAGGCATACCCATTGTTTCAAAGAAAAACTTTTTCAGAGCGTCAATTCCTGCGTGAGCAAGCTCCCAATCGTCGTCGCCCGAAAGTCCCCATACGTTCTTTGCAAAATCAACAAAATTGCTCAGCGTGTCCTCGCTTAAAATATGCTCCATCCAAGCGGGAGTAAGAATTGCAAGTCCCTCGCCGTGGGTAATGTCGTAAAAAGCGCTTAGCTCATGCTCCATTGGATGAACGCACCAGGCAGGCTGGCTTCCCTCACCGACGTTACCGTTGATAGCGTGAGTACCTGCCCACATAAGATTAGCACGCGCGTCGTAATTTGTAGGTTCGTTAAGGGCAATAGGACCGTTCTTTATCATTGTTCGGAGAAGTCCCTCTGCCATATATTTCTGGCAGTCCGCATTCTCCTTCGTGAAATAGCTTTCCATTGTGTGGCTCATCATATCTGCGGTTCCTGCGGCGGTCTGCTTCTTTGAAACCGAGTAGGTGTATTCGGGGTCGAGGACGGACATTGTCGGCACCATATAGGGTGAACCCGTGCCCCACTTTTCGTTTTTGCTGAGGTCGGAAATAACTGCAAAAGGGTCCATTTCCGTTCCTGTAGCAGACAGAGTTAAAACGTCAAAAATCGGCAGTGCAACGGTAATTTTCGAGCCGTCAAGAACTAAATCCCAAGGGTCGCCGTCATACTTTGCTCCGGCGGCGATAACCTTTGCGCAGTCGATAGTGCTGCCGCCACCGATAGCAAGTATCATGTCAATGTCCTCTGCTTTGCAGATTCCAACACCCTTTCGGACAGTTTCAATTCTCGGGTTAGGCTCAACGCCGCCGAGTTCGACTACTGCAACACCTGCATTTTCAAGAATTGAAAGTGCGGTATCGTATATACCGTTTTTCTTGATAGAACCGCCGCCATATACCAAGAGCGCCTTGCTTCCGTAGCCTTTCAGCTCGTCAAGATGAGATATTGCGCCCTTGCCGAAGTGAATTATGGTGGGAATTCGGAGAGTGAAATTATACATAGTCAGAGTCCTCCTTTTCAAGCTCTTCAGAGATTTTTTTCGTAAAATGTAAATTATATTCTCCTATCATTGATTATACAATATTTCGTTGGAAAAGTCAACAAGAAAATTTGACTTGAAAGTTAGGTGCAAATGCAACAAAATTTCAAGAAGGCACTTGATATTTTGCAGATAATGTGCTATACTATAATTGAAAATAAAGGTAAAATACCCGTAAGTTTTAAGCTTGGAGGTAGGAAATGCAAAACATTATTAAACGCGACGATTATCTGAACAGAATTATCGACAAAAAAGAAAACGGTCTTATTAAAGTTATTACCGGTATCAGAAGGTGCGGAAAGAGCTTTTTGCTGTTCAATCTGTTTTACGATTATCTTATTGAAAGCGGCGTCAAGGAAGAGCAGATTATTACTATTGCACTTGATGATGATTCCTTTGTGCAGTACCGTGACACGGAAGAACTGTCCAAGTATATTCGCGGAAAGATTGTCAACAAGGATATGTACTATATTCTTATCGACGAGGTTCAGTACGCAATTACCAAAGACGAGCTGAAAAATCCCGATAACATTCGGCTTTACAATGTGCTGAACGGACTTCTGCGGCTTCGGAATGTGGATATTTACGTTACGGGGAGCAATTCCAAAATGCTTACCAAAGATGTGCTGACAGCTTTTCGCGGCAGAGGCGACGAGGTCAGAGTTTATCCCATATCATTCAAAGAGTATTATTCTTTCGTCGGCGGAGATAAATTAGACGCTTACGAAGACTACGCTTTGTACGGCGGAATGCCTCTAGTCCTGACGCGAAAAAGCGACGCGGAAAAAGTCAGATATCTGCAAAATCTCTTTACAGAGGTTTATTTTAAGGACATTGTTGAGCGTTATGATATCGAGTTACCCGATGTTCTCAATGAGCTGACCGATGATTTATGTTCCTCAATCGGTTCGCTGACTAATGCGAGCAAAATCGCAAACACCTTGCAGACGGTCAAGGGCATTAAGGTTTCCGGAACGACTATTGCAAACTACCTGAATTACCTGATTGAGTCGTTTTTGTTTAGTAATGCAAAGCGATATGATGTGAAAGGCAAGAAGTATTTTGAATATCCTTCAAAGTATTATTGCGCAGATATCGGACTTCGGAACGCAAGACTTAATTTCAGGCAGCAGGAAGAAACTCATATTATGGAAAACATCATCTACAACGAACTTTTGCGCCGTGGGTATTCCGTTAATGTAGGAGTTGTGGAGATTGTTGAGAGCGCCAACGGAAAAAGGGCAAAAAAGCAGTGCGAAATCGACTTTGTTGTAAACATTGGAGCAAAGAAATACTATATTCAGTCCGCCTTAAATGTGAGCGACTCGTCAAAGCTTGAAACGGAGCTGCGCCCTTTAAAGAATACACGGGATTTCTTCAAGAAAATAATTATCAGCAAAACAGCTATGAAGTCGTGGACAGACGAGGACGGTATTCTTCATCTAGGACTTTATGAGTTTCTGCTGAACGAGAATTCGCTGGAACTGTAAACGTCATAACTCTGAATGAATAATCGAAAGATGCCAAATTCCGATGTTATTGTTCATAATTTTGTATATTTCGACATTTTTATTTGATTAGCTATAACATACCTGCGGAAACAATTTTCTTAGCAGGAAATGTCGGAAATTTCTCATTCCGGTGCGGTTCTGTGAGGATTGTCCGTGGAAAGTTGAAAGAATAATCGTGCATCTGAAATATGTTTCTTAGTGTTGCACTTGATATTACTAATCTATTACAAAAGGCTGCCGCTTTTGTGCGACAGCCTTTTCGTTTACTCAATAAACTTCGTACTCGATGAATTCCGGTGAATAGATGTCGTAGCAGCCTGCTCCGAGGTCTTTGCAGTCGAAGATTGTGTTGCGGAACTCCATCCAGTGGTCCTGCGTCAAGACGTCTTCGCCGTAGAGTGCTCTTGAAATAAGCGCTTTGGATTGGCTGGTCTGTTCGTACCTGCCCGGATTCAGATTGTAAACCGTACCCATTATGTTCTCGCAATATGAGAAATACTTTGCTTTTCTCACTTTACTGCTCGGTACCAAATAGCTTTTTTCCGGCTTAAAGTCCTCAATTCCGTGGTCTTTATAGCCGTAATTCCCCGTTGCATAAAGCGTTTGCGGATTAGACTCGGAGAATGATTTCCAGCCGTCAAAGGAAGTGAGAACAAGGTAGTTTTCGTTGAAAAGACTGCGCTCGTTTGCATAACGATAAGGGATCACACGAGAAATGGCTCTGTCGTCAATTCCCGTCTTGAACAGATGTTCGCTCGTCATATAATCGAAGAATTTGTCCGCGCTGTAACCCATCCGCAGATATCTTTTCTTAATTCTGTCAAGTGAAGCGGCAGAAAGCCTTGACTTGTTTATATTATCACTGAAATCTGAAAGTTTAATCCAAGCATAGTCGGGTGCATAAGCAATCTTACGATGTGAGGGTCTAGTTATGTCGGTCTCCACCATCTTTTTATCTTCTTTTATCGAATAGCTTGCGTTCCAGTTCAAAAATGTAATATATTCTCCTAAACCGCCGTATGGTGTCCACCACGGCCGCTCACTCTTTATGTTAGCCCGCGAGAAAGGCAAGCCGATTTTTACAACGTGCATTTTTATCGGTCGGTCAATCACATAGCACCACTCAAACGTGTCATCGGGAAGCTCGTGCATACCGGTGTTGTTTTCAAGGAACTTGAGGGTGCTCTCTATGTCTTTGGCAATGGGATTGCTTTCCTTGTCATAACCTCTGTTGTAAGAAGCGGCAAGCATTGCAAAGCTGCCGTATTTGATTGTAAACGCCTTGAGGTAATCGTTAAAGTCGGTCAGATACTCCTCTGCTTCATACTGGAAATTGTAGTACGCATAAACGCTGTAAAACCTGTATGAAAGCGGAGAAGACATAGTGTCACCCCTCAGATTTGCGCAGAATTTAGTGTAATAATTCTGTATGTTGTTGAGGGTCTGGGGGTCTTTGGTGAGAGCGTCATACATTGCTTTTGACATAACGCTTGCCATAAACTCTTTCGTCAGTTTTTCAACTGCCTCGTCATCGGCTGCAAGCCCCTGTTCAATAATAAGATTTTTAATGTCTTCTTCAAGTCCTGCCTCAACTTTTGCATATTTGGAAAAATCAGCCGAGGCGTTAGGGAAGCTGTTTTCGTCAAGGGTAAGGGTAAGAGTTTTTTCCTTGTCGATCGCAATATTTTCAACAGAGTAGGTATCTTTGAGCTTGTTTGCAATCGTAAGTCCGCCGTTTATGTCATATACAACGGTCAGCGTGTCGCCTGCCTTGACATATTGTACTAAATCTATGACATTTGAACGCATATCGTTGCTGACAGAATTGAATACGGCTTCAAGGGGGTCTATATAAGATGTGCAGAAATCGGTCCAGCCTTTTGTTGCGTTTATATAGAGGTCCTTATCTATTCCGGAAGCCATATAGTCCATCTGTTCTTTGAGTGACGCCATTATAGTGTCCATCTTTTTATCAAGATTTTCCACTTCAATTCTCACGGACTCAATCGCGGAATAAATCTTATCCATTTTATCGGGCGCGCTCTTGATAAAGCCCAGCGTTTCCAGAAGCTTTTTGGACGAACCGACAAAGGACTTTATATCAAGATTGTATGCGGATTTTCCGGCACTGATAATGATTTCGGCAATTTTTTTGATGTTGTCAAACTCCTTTTTTGCCTTTGAAAGCTCTGCGATAATCTCCTTGACTTTGCTTTTGTCGCCTCTCACCGATTCAGCAATATAACCGAAGGTATCTGAGGTATCGTCGGACGGCGTTCCCCAAGCATTCAGCAGCTTCCCGCGAGCAACCTTAACTCCGCCCTCGAAAATGCTGTTATCGAGGGATTTATCGCTGTTGAATGTAAAGGTGACGGTTGTTGAAGATTCCTCGTTTTTGATTTCGGTAATTTTTGCATTCGCTAAATCACCGTCAAAGGTCAAATCCGCAGCGGTCAGATTGCTGAAGCTGCCGTAAATCGGCACAAGGACAAGCGTTCCCTTAAAGCCGCCGTCTGTCTTTTCGATATAATCAAGATAAGCGTTGAGGTAAGCGCCGCAGTCGGGGATTTCCAACAACACATCGGTCTGGCAGGAAAGCGCGCTGTTCTTTATCACGAGCTGCTTGTCAACAACCGATTGAATTGCCGAATCCAAATCGGCAGCATTTGTCGAAAAACTGATTGAAATCACGCTTCCGTCGGAATTTGCGGCAGCCGAGTCGATGTGCATATCGTTAATCGTGATAGCGTCGGCAAGTTCATCGCCGCTCTTGACTGCCTTCGCGCCAAGAAGTTCAACGTCAAATTTCAGCGTGCCGTTGTCGTAAGCGTAAGTGTTTTCGGAAATATAAGCGGCGGGATTTTCGATATCAACGGTTGCCATAAGTTCGTATCCGGTATCCAGAACGCTTTCCGAAACAGTTGCGTAGCCGTAAGGCGCGGAGCAAATCCGAACGTCGCCGACCGTGTTTATGGTAATTTCGCTGCCGTTTGATGTAACGGACGAGATGCTCAAATCCTCGAAAGCGCCCGATAATTCAATATCTTCGGGCTTAACGTCCTTTACAGTAGCGTTCTCCAGCGTTACCTTCAAAACGGGATTTTCAGTGCCGTTGTAGATTGTGCCGTCAATCTCCGCGGAAACAAGTTTTTGCGCGGAGCTGTCATTTTCGGGAATTTTATAGTACGAGCCAACGGCGAATTTCCCGCTTGACGTGCCGTTTTTGTGTATGTAGAAATCGTACGCGCCGTACTCAAACGGGTTCTTGAACGTGATAGACAGCGTTTTCGCGTCAACTCTCGTCAAGGTGTAATCGGTAATTTCCTTTGCCTCGGAGAAGCTGCTCTGCGGCTCGTTTGTCTGTTCAGCGCCGCTTGTTGAAGTATCGGAATTTGCTTCGCTGTTCTCGGAAGAAGCCTCGGTGTTTTGCTCTTGGGGCTGATATTGATACACGTTAACGGCGATGTTGCTCTTTGCGATATCGTCCTTGAAAAAGTCCTCGTCGCAAGTGAGCGTGATTTCAAGCGTGTCGCCGTTTTGCACCGCTTTGCACGAAAGCTCGACAAGCTGCTCTCTTTCTTCCTCGGTGATTTGCCATTGCTTTTTGTCGGAGCTGTCTGTGCAAGAAGTGACGGAAAAGCACATCACCGCCGCCATAACAGCCGCAATTATTCTCTTTTTCATAGTGTTTCCTTTCTGCATTTTTTGCTGTTTATTCTTGATAAATCTTGAAAACGTTAACTGTCCTCAAGCGAGAAAACTTCTTCAATTTCCGATTTACCGTCGGTAATTTTTGCGACGGCAATGTTGGTATAATGCGCGTTACCGAAGATATCCGTGACAATTCCCTGAAAGATGTAATAACCATCGGGAAGCGTCCTGATTTCAATCGAGCAGTCGCTGTTGTAGATGAATTTTGCGTATTCAGCCAGCGTTTCGCTGAACATCTCCTTGAACAGCACGGTGACCTCATCGTTCTCCGCAAGCGTCATAATTCTGCCCGTGACATCGCCCGTAATAACATAGCCGTTCAGCTTTGCTTTACGGGTTGAGCTGTTGTAGGTGAAAATCAGCTCGGCGTCCGCGCCGTTTATCCGCACGGGCGAGCGATAAACCGTGTAGTTGTTTTTCTCGGTCATTATTTGGCAGCTCAACGCATACCCGCCGAAATACACCCAGCGTCCCGTGAAATTTACGGAAAAGATGCTGCCGTGTTGCGAGAAATCGTTGTCCGTGCCCATTTGGTAATAAGCGTCATTTTCCAAATCCACGGCACCGAGCGTGTATTCCATTCGCCGAATGTACTTTTCCGCGCCGCTTTTCACGGTAAAACTCAGCCGTTCCCCGTCAACAAAACCCCTGTCCTCAAAGCTGAATTCGCAAGCACTGTTTTTCGCGAAATAACTCTCGAGAAAGCTCTTGTACACCTCGTCCGTGCAAATCGGAAGATAACTTTTGAGCTGCTTTTCGTCTGCGGGGAACAGCAAATTCAGTCCCGAAGCTGCTTGCTTTGACGGAGAATTTTCGGTTTGAACAACCTCGGAAATTCCCGTTTCAACGCCAAAAAATTCCGCAATCGCCCCGAAATCGTAGAAACCGTTTGAGGAATTTTCGATGATATCCGCACTCTGCAAAGCCTCGGGAATTTTCGCTTCGCCGTCTGCCTCGGACATCGCGGAAACCGTTTTGTGAAGCGCTTCGCGGAGCTTGTCAATCCGTGATAAATCCGTGCAGGAGAGCGTGTAGTAACCCTTGTTGCCGTGCTTTTCGGCGTAACCGCGGAGAACTTTTTCGTAGAAATCGCGCTCGCCGAGATTTTCCGCGATAACTCGATAATCCAGTCCGCCTGCGTGCTCGAGGTCTTGCGAAGCTATCATAAAATCGGCGAAAGGGCTGATTGAAACGGCGGTATCGAAGCACGCCATTTTGCACGCGTCAAAGCAGATGAACGCGAATTTTTGCGTTAAATTGCACGCCGAAAGCGCCGCCGCGATTTCCATCACCGTGAGCGAGTCGCCCGAATACAGTTCGTCAAAGCAAGCGCCCTTGACAAAGCCGCCGCCGTGGTTCCACAAGATAAGCGAGGTTTCCTCGGCGGGAAAGCTCTGCGTTCCCCATTGAACGAAATCAGCGAGAGTCGCCGCCTCACCCATATTTGCAAGCGCGGTTTCGCCGACTTTGACGAGCTCACCGTTTTGCACGGAATAGCGCGCAAGTTTATCGTTCGGGATATCAAACCCGCGCCACTTTCGCGCACCGCCCGTCTGAATTACGATATTCACCCCGTCGTCAACCCGCGCGCCGAGCAGCTCCCGAATATTTGCCGTTGCAGAGCCGCCCGTTGTTTCAAGCGAACTCCCGCACATATAAATCAGCAGCGTTGCCTTTGACAGCGGCGGTTTTTCCTCGGAAACGCTTGTCGCGGTCGAGCTTGAACCTTGTGGCGCGGTGTTTCGCGTGAACAAAAAAATCGCCGCAGCAATTCCCAAAACCAGCAAAACTGCTCCGACGATTACAAAAATTCTCTTTTTTATCTTCATTTTCAAATAGAATTAAACAGTATTTCTCACAGCTTGCACCTATATTATACATCATAAAGTGCAACAAAACTGCAACATTCCTCCGAAACCCTGATTTTTCGTTCAATCCTGCTTTTCGGAAATCTCGGCGGTTGTCATTTCAGCCCACGAATACTGGTTCATATACTCGCCGCGGTATCGGTTCACGGCATACGGAATGTGCCGCAGAAAGTCAAAATAATCGCAGTCAACCGCGTCACAATCAAGCGAAATGGTGTTTCGGCTTTTCAGAATAATGTCCTCCGCGTCCACCTCCGCAAGCGTTTTTTTCAGCTCGCTTATCAGGTTTCGGAGGTTGCTTTGGCGGGAATGTGTGTCCGGTCCTTCTTCCCACAGCACCGCGATAAGCTCACCCATTGTCACACCCGCGCCCATTCGGTCAACGAGATACGCAAGCAGTTCCTTCGCCTTTTGCCGCTTAAACACAAGCGGTTTCCCGTCGCAGAAAACCTCAAAGTTGCCGAAGCACTGAAAGCGGATTTTCTTCCCGCTTTTCGGCAAAACGGGCGTGCGCAAATGCAAAAGCGCCTGTTTCACCGCCTCGGGGGTCGCGGGTTTCAACAAATAGTCGCTTGCGTACAGCCGAAACGCGTCCAGCGAATACTCGGAGTAGCCGGTCACAAAAATAATATTTATCTCGCCGCAGATTTCCTTGAGCTGCCGCGCAAGCTCAAGTCCCGTCATTCCGCGCATTTTTATGTCAAGAAAAGCAACATCGCAGCCGTTCTCTCCCACATAGGAAATCGCGTCCGCGGTTTTCCGAAAACCGTTCACCTTCGCTTCGGGAACAACTTTTTCTATCGAATCAACCAGCAGCTCCAGCGCCAGCTTTTCATCATCAACAGCAATTATGTTCATTCTTCCGCTCCTTTCGGTATTCTAATAATAGCGGTCGTGCCGCTGTTTTGCGCGCTGATGAAATCAAGCGTGCCGCCGCACATTATCTGAAGTCGGCTGCGAACCGAGGAAATTCCGATGTGCAGCTTTCCGTCGTTCGGGAGATTGTTCGGGTCAAAACCAACGCCGTTGTCGCTCACCCGAATTTCATAAAAATCGGGAAATTCCGCCGTGCTTATCGTCACGCACCCGCCGTCGGGAAGGTCGCTTATACCGTGATTTACTGCGTTTTCAACCAGCGGCTCAATCGTCATCGGCGGGATAAAAAACTCGCTCACGCTGATGTCATAGCAAATCTCAAGCTCGTCATCAAAACGGATTTTTTCAAGCGAAAGATACGCTTTCGTGTGATTAAGCTCCTCGGCGAAGGAGATGAGATTTGTTTTCTTGATTGAGTTGAGGTTGCCGCGAAGATATTTCGCGAAGTTATCGACAGCGTCCTTTGCCGCCTCGGGTTTAACGTCGCAAAGTCGGTAAATCGACGTGAGCGCGTTGTACAGAAAATGCGGCTGAATTTGCGATAAAACAAGCGCGTTTCGGCTCTCCGACAAGGCAAGCTCCTGTTCAACCAGCTTTTTCTCCATTTCAGCAGCGTTTTGCACCTGTAAAATATGTACCGATGTATATAAAAAGGTCATCGAAACAGTCGAAGCGAGGTACACGGGAACAACGTTCCAGATAATCTGAACAGGTATCGCAACTACGGGAATTGCCCCGAAAAGCACAAACACAATGGTTTCGCGCCAGCCGAGCGTCTTGCGGTTAACCACGGCAAGTGCCATTGTAAGAGCGGGAAGAACGATGTAAATTACCTGACTGACGAGGTAAAGCGGTCCCGGGATATCGCGCCCCGTTTCGTCATAGCTGACGTACATTCCGTTGAACGCGGATATCAGAAACGAAATAACCGACGCCGCGCAAATCGCCGTGATAATGTGCGCGTAACGATAGGAGATTTTCTTTTTTGTGGATATATAAGCGGTCGCGCAGTATGAATAGAGCGAAAACAGCGCGCAGGCAAACGCGTCCGAGAAAAACGAGAGCACCTTTATCGCGGGCACTTTTTCGGGCGACGGCTCGTCAAGCAAAAGACAAATCGGCGCATCTACAAGCAGCATAAGCATATTCGCCGTCAAAACGCATATCAGGAGCTTTCCCGTTGTGTCCTTGTACGAGCGCTCCGCGAAACAGCCTATCAACATAACCCCCGTTATGATTGCCGCAAAAAACTCCAGCGCGGCGCTCATATAATTCATTTCGTTCATATTATTATCCTTCTCGCATAATCTTCCGTGCCTACTTTTCATTGTATTATATCACACTATGAGAATGTTGTCAAGCTTGAAAAACAGAACCGCTTGTAATGTCTAAACCCCCAATTTTATAACGACGTTATACTTAACAGGAAGATAGATTGTCAATACAGGTGCAGCACACGAGAAAAATTTTTTGAGCACCTCTAGGGGAGTAAGGTAATTCAAGCATTTCCGCGGACGATTGTTAATCAGATTGACAATGGACTGCAAATCATCATCGGAAATGTCGGCAAAGGAAGTGCCTTTCGGTAAAACTGACGCAATAGACCGTTGGTGTTTTCATTAGTGCCACGGCGAATAAGGCTCACAAAAATACGCCTTCACGTCCTTTGCTTCTGCAAGTTCCTGATGAGCTGCAAATTCTTTTCCATATGTCCGAAACGAGTACGGTTTTCCGCGCCGGCAGGACGCTCGCTTATTGGCACGGTATGGGAAATTTTGACGCGTTTGTCATCGGTTTTTTCGGCGTTTCTTATAAAGTTTGTCTGCATGATGAGCGGCGTATGTACCGTTAGCATAACAATTTCTGCGAAATTCGCAGCTCACCAAGGGCGGCGATCGATTGGGCTTAAAAAACCTTGACAACTCCCGCTCTTCTGTGGTAAAATGGGTGTAATGACACATATTGCTTCCTCCTGTTTATGGTTGCGTGGTTACTCCCATTATAACACGAGCTGCCTTATGTGTCATTATTTTTTTCGGGTGTTGCACTTATATTATAAATCTATCATTGTTAAAGATATCATGTTTTTCCCTCTCGTTTGACGAATAAATTCAAAATCCGATTGCAAGCCTATTATATCACAAAAATCGAATATTTCAATATACAAAAGCAAAGCCGCCTAAATCTTTTCAATAAAGGCGGGCACACGTTTTATTTTCGTTTTCTGTTGATATTCAGACTTGCTCAAACCGCGCTGCTTTCCGATAGCCATTTTCTCACTATTCTGAATGCAGCCAATTCTCGATGTTTTTCTTCATATTTTTGTGTTTTTCGACAATTTGTATGGGATTAGCAATAACATCGTTGAGGAAACAATTTTTGCCCGAAAAACGCGCAAAATTTCATCGTTTAATATGCCGAAAAAACCAAAATACCGATTTTGAGAAAAAGCCCGAACACACAAACGCTCGGGCTTAGATTTTCAATTATTGTTCCGTGTACAATTCATCAAAATTGTCTTCGGTATAGGTTTTGCCTTTGTAAGTGATTGTCGCTTTGCAGCCACGGAATGCATATTTTTCTATTTTTGTAACGCTGTCGGGGATTTCAATACTCATAATATCAGCACAAGACTGAAACGCACCTTCTCCAATTTCCTGTACGCCGTTTTCGATTGTCAGGCTTGTAATTCTGTTGTTCTGAAACGCAAATTGTTCTATTCTGGTGACGCTTCCCGGGATTGTTATGCTTTTAAGTCCAAAGCAGCTTGCAAATGCGTTGACTCCTATTGATGTAACACTATCGGGGATTTCTATGCTTTTAAGCGCATAGCACCCACTGAAAGCATTTTGTTGTATTTCAGTAACGCTATTCGGAATAATAATTTCTGTAAGCTCTTCGCAGTTACTAAAAGTAGAGGATTCTATTGATGTAACACCATCGGGTATTCTTACACTTTTCAACTTTTTGCATCGATAAAACGCGCTATAATGTATTTTTGTCACGCTGTCCGGGACTTCGACAGTTGTTAGTTCTTCGCACCAGTAAAACGCCAGACTTTCTATTTCTTTACATCCATCGGGAATTGTTACGCTTGTTACGTTGCTTTTGCTGAAACCACCTACAACCACAACCGGTTTTCCTTCGATTTCTGCGGGAATGTTCACAACCGTCTTATTTCCTATGTACTTTGTGATTTCCATTCCGCCAAGTCTTGGCAAATATTTGTACTCAAAATCGCCGAAAGTCGCGGTCTGTTCCAAATCACCGGAATTTTCGCCTACAGGTTTGATATCGCTGCTTGTGGTGGGAATTCGGTCGGGTTCTCTGTTTGTTCGTGAAACAACATTTGCGCTTTCTCCCGCATTCAGCGTCTTGACCTTACCCGTGTCTTTTTCGATAAGCTCGACAGTTCCCTCTTTGACCTCAACGGCTGTGTGACAGCGACTGCTGTTGTCATAGTACACGTTCACCGTGAAAATCGTTCCGCGAACGGACATTGAAGCGTTCGGGCTTTCCACAACATAGCTTTCACTCGGCAACAACTTGTTATCGATTTGATTTGAAATCGTGCCTTTTTCAAGGTGGATTATCGTCCGTGTATCTTTCCCTTCAGCGCCGAAAGCCTCAACGCTGAATTTTGTCAGTTCGTTTGCGACAACGTGCTTGTCCGAGTCAAGAGCGAGAGTTAATGACGATTTCTCGAAAACTTCGACGTTATCCCCGCTCACAAGATTTTGCCCTTTATACGCGTCCGATACGCTCAGCATTGAGGTTACACGCGAAGTACCAGTCAAGTCGGCAACGCGAATGTTTCTGTAACCCGTGTTCAGCAGAATAATCAGCACAATCACACCCGCGATTAAAATAAGCGTGACCGCTCCCGCGATGATTTTGCCTTTTGTTGTTGACAGAAAATTTTTCATAAAATCCTCCAAAAGATGTTATGTTTTCATTATACCACAAACAACCGATTATTTCAATATATAAAAATCAAAGCCGCCTTTATATTTCAAAAGGCGGTATTTGTCACCTTTGTTCAAACCTTGCCCGAAGCTTTTCGAGCGCCCTTTTCTCAATCCGTGAAATGTACGAGCGCGAAATGCCGAGGTTTTTGGCAATCTCCTTCTGCGTCATCGGTCTGCAAACCGAGCCGTCAATATCTGCAACGCCATAACGTTTGCAGATAATCTCCCGCTCGCGCTCGTCAAGCTCCTCCAAGATAAACCTGTAAAGCCGCTCCGAGTCGATTTTCAGCTCAGCGATTTGCTCGACGTTGATGTTGCTCGAAATTATGTCCTCAATCGTGAGCGAGTTTCCCTCGGAGTCGCTTTCGATAGGCTCGCTGATGTAGAGTTCGGTTTGCTTGTGCTTCATCTTTCTGAAGTACATTTTAATTTGATTAGCAATAACACGCTTGAGGAAACATTTAAAACAAAAAGACAAGCGGTCTGTTGAAAATTTTCGCATATATGACACTGCACTGCATTTCAAGCAGCAAAAATCATATCAAAAACGCCGCATACAGCGGTATGGAAATCACGTCTTCGGTTCGTCCGAAATTCTTCTGCGAAAACCTTATTGCATAATCCGGAGAAAATTTCTGCTTGAAAACACTCAGTCTTCTTGAACGGACGTGTTCTCCCTTTTTCACCTCAATCGCGTATATTTTATCATCTTTTTGCAGAACAAAATCAAGCTCTGCCTGTGAATTGGACGTTGTCCAGTAGTACAGCGAATAATTCTTTGCCGCAAGCTGTTGGGCAATATAATTCTCGGTCACTGCTCCCATAAAAATATTGGCTTCACCCGTAATTATTGTGTTCACTGACATCTGAGATTTGTTTACAAGCAGTCCCACATCCGACATATATATCTTGAACGATGTCTGGTCGGCATAAACGGGCAGAGGGTGTATTCCTTGCTCTGCACGCTGGCATTCAAGCGTTACGCCTGCTTGTTTCAGCCACTCAAGAGATGCTCCGAAAATAGTTGACGAGCCGCCCTTTTGGACAACCTTATACTGAAACTTTTTGTTATCCTTTGCAAGCTGTGCAGGAATAGAATTATAGCAGGCGCGTATTTTTACCGCCTCGGAATTGCTTGCGTATTTTGCCATATCTGCTGTGTAGTTATCAATGATACTTCTCTGAACAAGTCCCGTATCAATATAGGAATTTGTTTCAATAAACACCTTAACCGCTTCGGGCATTCCTCCGACAATCAGATAATCGTGATACAAGCCAAGCGCTTTTTTATGGAGCGCTTCATTCATAGGCGTCATTTTGTTATAGCAGTCGGTTATCTCATCGGCAAGAAGATTGTTTCCCGTTGCTGTAAGAAATTCCTTAAAATCCATTGGATAAAGCCGCAGCATATTTACCTTGCCTACGGGAAATGACGTCTGATTTCTATTTATTGCTACACCAAGCAGACTTCCCGCGGCTGCTATATGATATTCGGGAGTTTCCTCACAGAAATATTTGAGCGAAGTCACCGCACGCTCACAGGACTGAATTTCATCAAGAATAATCAGCGTGTCATTCGGCAGAATTTTTTCCCGTGTTTCTGCTTCAAGGTATTTTATCAGCTTTGACGGAGAAATATCATCGTTGAACATAGACGCAACAATACCGTTGCTTTCAAGATTTACATAAACCGTATTTTTATAGTGCTCTCTGCCAAATTCCCGAAGAATAAAGGTTTTCCCTACCTGTCTTGCGCCGTTCAGAATAAGCGGTTTTCTGGAAGGAGAGTTTTTCCATTGAATAAGTTGTTGGGTTATTTTGCGTTTCATTCTATCATTCCTTTCGCGTATAGCTTATATTGATTTTGCTATTATTATACCACAAAGCCAGAGTTAAGTCAAGAAAAATATGATTTTTTATAAAAATATCGATTTAATTATAAGTTTTCATCTGATTAAAAGTCATAAAAGTCCGAATGCGCTTGACATTCGGACTGTATCGACTGATTTTTATAATGCAAGCACCATCTGCTCGACTTATGGGAATTTACAGCTGATATCTATGTGTCACAGCAAATTCAGGTGCAAATTGTACTGCCACGGTTCTTTTTGTCAGATTGAATACCACCGAATAGTTTTCATCGCCTGGAATATGGTTTTCGTGCAGCAGCCTGAAAGCATCTTCTTCGCTGATGATACCATTATGTGCCTCAAGATATTCCTGATATGCAAGGTATCTGTCCTTGCCGAATCCCTCCATTTCAGGATTGTTATATACCAGAAAATTTGAGCATACCTGATACGGTTTTTCATTTCTGAGCACCTTCATTTCGCCGCCGACATACTCGATGATTGCACTGTTTCCGCTTGCGTCGGCAATCTGAAAATGTTCTATATTATCCTGCGGTGACATTGTATAGCGTGTAAGAAAATCAAGTGCTTCTTCGACATTTCTGCATTTATCAATGATGCTTCGGTAAAGCGAACAATAGCACAGAGGAATCTATTTGCCGTCCGTTTCAACTTCAGTTCCGCTTGCAGTAAATACAACAAGTGCCAGTCCATGTGCGTTCATACCGTCCTGCATATCATAAGGAACACAAAGCGCTCTTGCACAGTCGAATGGTTTTTGGGTATCTACGCAAGCAGTATCTTTTATCCATTCGTTTTCATCAAGCTCCTGGTTGTCAGCCCAGCAGGCAACATAATATCCGAAATCCTGAAAATTTGATAAACCGATTGTTTTACCTGTAATCTTGTTTTCGGCAAGTGTAACAATCGGTTGCTTTACAGGGGTATCGAGGTCATGGCAAAGCAGAAAATCTCCGTCTGAATTGTGTGCAGTAAAGCCTGAACAATCATGTTTTGGTTTATATAGGCTACCGATAAATGTTCCCTCTAAAATATGCTTTTTCTGAAATCTGTGCAAGTCTCTTAAGTCATAAGCACCGCATTTTAAAAATTCATCAAGTGCATAATCACCGTAATATGTAATCTCATAAGCGTTCTCTCCTGGAAATTTGCGCAATGATTCTATCGTCCTGTTTTTGTTCTCATCATTAAATCGGAACATAGTGTCATTCCCTCCTTTATCAAATTTCGATTTGTCGGGCAGATTATCAACCCGTCTTGCTCATTATATCACAAACAAACCCGAATTTCAATATAATTCTACAGCCGAGCTAATTTTCAGATGTACCGCCTATGGTGCTATATGCAGCACCTTGCAATTATCAAGTTGTGGGTATGCTATCCTGCTTCAAATTTAACTTTTAGCAATAATATGCTTATATTTTCCGCTGACAGGGTGTGCCGCAGGTGCTTCATCAGAAAGATAAACCTCTGTAAATACACCATTTTCAGAAAGATAATCCTCGACAGCTTTTTTCGCCGAATTAAACATTTCCTGCTTATTATCGGCAATCAGCCGCAGTTCAAGACGGTCGTCATTATGCTGAATAAGCTGAAAGCGATTTATTCCGTGAACCTCTTTAAGTATTGCGTAAAGCAGCATCGGCGCAATCCTTACTCCATTTTCAAAACAGAGAATATCATCAGTTCTGCCTTCAATAGTAAGCCACGGTCTTGTATTACCGCATTTGCAAGGTTCATCGTGCATTACAATTCTGTCCGTGATTTCAAATCGGATTATCGGACAGATTTTATTCGCCAGATTTGTCAGCAGAACCTTTGCAGATTGTGTACCGAAGGGAACAGGCTGATTATTTTCGTCAACAGCTTCAAGAATAACCCAGTCGTCGTTTATATGGAAATGACGTTCTGTGCATTCGCAAGCCATAGTTCCGCCCTCGGTGCAGGAATAATTCGTCTGAACATAACAGCCAAAGACCTCTGACAAATGCTTGCGTACTCCTTCGTTAAGTTTTTCGCCGCCTGTCATTATTATTGCAGGCTTGATTTTAAGTCTGCCCCGCTCCTGTTCAGCCGCAAGAACCTCCATAGCCGTAGGATAACAGCCTATCATCGAGGGCTGAAATTCGTTAAGCGTACTCACAATCTCATCGGTTGGCTTTCGTACATCGCAGGTTCTCATCACCTTTTTCTTCCACGGCATTTTACGAAGATTGTATCTTACAGAGCCGCAGCCAAGATAAAAGCCGCCGTCCGCAAACAGAGCCATAGTTTTTTTGCCCGATTTCATAAATGCAGTCAAATCATCTTTTCGTGCAAAGCTTCGGAGCGCCCCGATAGCCGAAGAAACATTTATTGTTGTTTCATCATAGAGCATAATGCAGGGATTTCCCGTAGAACCCGAGGTTGTGTAGACAAGATATTTTCCGTCAAGCTTTGTTCCGACATTTGAAACATCGGACATAAAATTCTCAACCTTTGCTGTGGTGATACTGCTGTCTGTAAGCCACTTATCGAAATTTGACATCATTTCCTGCTTATTTGTAACAGGTATTTCGGGCAAAGGCGTATTTTCATCCACATTCTTGTAAAGCTCCGCAAAATACGGGCTGTTTTCTTTTACATAAGAAACAAGCTCCCTCAAACGCTTCTGCTGTAAGGCTGTTCGTTCCGCAGCACTCATTTTATCAGCCTTTCTTGTAAGAGCGAGCACTTTTAATAAACCGATTTTTCTCATAATGCACGTCCTTTCGCACCCTGCACCATATCGGCAACAGTCTGTTTCATCATTAACGCAACCTGTTCATCGCTGAACTCCATGTGATTTACGCATATCATCGTTCCTATTCCCATCAAAAAAAGGCAGCTCCGAAGAAGTATATCCTTGCAGGTGTCTTCTTCCAGCCCGTAAAGCTCTGTCATTTTTGCTATCATTTTTTTATTGCTTTCAAAATTCATCATTACATCAAGCAGAGTGTTCCCCTTGAAGCTGTTTGAAAGGTACAGCATCTGATAAAGATTCGGCTTATTTCTTGCAAGGTCAAGAACCCATTTTGTAGTTCTCGGCAGGAAATCGGGCATCTTCTCAAATGCAAGGATTTCCTGAACGAATTTATCGCAGGCGTAGTCAAAGGTTGCCTGACGGAGTTCCTCCATTGTAGGAAAATGACTGAACACAGGCTGAATGGAACAGCCCACCGATTTTGCCACGCTTCTTGAAGTAACAGCGTCAATACCTTTTTCCTCTGCTATTTCAAATGCGTGCTCAAGTAGGATTTCTTTTGTTATTTTCTGTTTCGGTGGCATAATACATCTCCTTCTATAATATATCTTATGGTATATATCATAAGATATATTATACGATATATTATGGCTTTTGTCAAGTATTTTGCAAATCAATTTAGTTTTTCCTCATAAAAAAGCCAATAAACGGTGATTTTCCCGTTCATCGGCTTTGAGGATTTATGTTCGTTTCTTTTATAGCAGTGTATGCGCAAATCAAGGATTTATATGAGTAAACCGTCTAATTCCTTTATCATTACTTCAGGATGAAACAATGAGTTTTCACAATGAGCTTTTCCTTTGAAGCATATAATAGTGGCGTTGGAATAGTATTTAGAAATGTATTTCGCTGTTTTTGGGGCAAGCATTTCATTTGGAGCAGTTCCGTGAAAATAGAATATTCCGGTATGTGCGGTATCAAGATTTGTTGGCAACTTGTAAGAAGCAATACTGCTAATGCTATTCGTAATAGAAGTATCGGACATATTATCAAGAACTTGTAAGAAAAACTCGAGGTGTTCTTCAGGACATATATTTTTTGATTGTTCCAAGGTCTTTTTATCTCTTTGCTGTGATTTATGGGTTACATTCAAATAGAAACGGAGCATAATATTTTTGACAAGACTGTTGACAGATACAAGAGGAGAACCGTCAAATATCACCTTTGCAATATTCAGTCTGTTGTTCTGCCATAATGTTGCTGTCAGAACGCCGCCCATTGACATACCATAAACAGCGTACACATTTCCCCATATCGTGAGATTAAATAATCTTCAAGTTCCTTAGCAGTATCGGGGAAAGAAATAAAATCTTCCTTAAGCTTTGGATTATGCCCCGGCATTATCGGAACTATGATATGAAAATCACTTTTATAGTGCTCAATATATTTATCCCAAACTTGATAAGGGCATTGAAACCCGTGAATAAGAATAATTTTTCTTTTGCTTTTGTCACCAAATTCTAAAATTTCCATTGACATAGTACCTTTCAAATTCCGATTTGGTACAATATAAGAGTAGCAACCCAATGCAAAAAAGCATTGCAAAACTACTCTTATTTTTATACAATAAGAAGGAAAGGTCCGGCGCAATTCCGATTGGATTAACACATCCGTTCGACAAACTGTCGACCGCCTCTTATTGTATGCATTCGAGTAAACAGGTTGAAGCATAGCCTTCGTGTAACGAGCCAAAATGAGTGTCAATAAGAGTAAGTGGTTCTGCCTTTCAATTATTCTTTCAAGGAGGATACTCTATGATTAGCGTAGGTATTGACATCTCAAAGGACAAAAGTACGGTTTGTATGCTTCGACCTTATGGTGAAGTCGTGGAAGCTCCGTATAACATCGAACACACCGAACAGGCTTTAAACGCTTTAATTGAGCGTATCAAATCATTCGATGAGGACGTTAAAGTCGTTCTGGAAGCTACCGGCGGCTATCATCAGGTTGTTGTTACAAAGCTGCTTTCAGCAGGTATTTTTACCGTTGTTGTAAATCCTTACATAATGAAAAAATACTGCGCAGCAGCTTTGAGAAAAGCAAAAACCGACAAAATCGATTCTATCCGTATTGCAAGCTACGGCATAGACCATTGGTTTTCGATGGCTGCATATTGTCCGCCCGATGAAATCTATGCAGAGCTGAAGCTGCTCGGCAGGCAATACGACCAGTATGTTCGGCTCAAGATTAGCTGCAAAATTCAGCTTGCACATCTTCTTGACGGCGTTATGCCCGGAATCAAAACAATATTGCAAGGCACAGTTCCTGCTAACAGCACTAAGGACAAGCTTTGCGACTTTGTCGAGAAATATTGGCATTATGACAACATCAAAAAGATGAGCGAAAAGCGGTTTATTGAGGACTACGGGAAATGGGCTAAGAAAAAGGGATACCGTTTCAACGAAAGTCAAGCGATAGCGATATATCAGCTTTCGAAGAACAATATCCCAACCCTTAAATCCAGTACCCCATCTACCAAAATGCTGGTACTGCAAGCAGTGAAATCGGTAAGAGATGCCGAACTCACCTTATCCTTAATTATATCACAAATGCAGGAAATTGCAAGTACCTTGCCGGAATATTCTGTGGTAAGGGAGATGAAAGGTGTTGGAGATGTCCTTTCTGTCCGCCTAATTGCCGAAATCGGCGATGTCAGACGTTTCCATAACGGCAGCGCTCTCGTAGCCTTTGCAGGCATTGACGCTCCACCATATGAATCTGGCAAATTCGTTGGAACCAAGCGAAACATTTCAAAGCGAGGGTCTTCTACTCTGCGAAAAATCGGTTATGAGATTATGCACAGCCTAAAAGTTGTGAAACCCACCGAAGATTCCGCTGTATATGATTTCATCATCAAGAAAGAAACCGAGGGCAAGCCTAAGCGTGTCGCCAAGATAGCAGGACTTAATAAATTCCTGCGCATCTATTACGCAAGAGTGATGGAGATTTATTGCTGATTGCACAAATTCTTACTTATATCCTTACAAGCTGAAAAAACCATTGTTTTTCGGCTTTGTTGTTATGCCATTTTATTTGCCGAAAAATATTTTATTTTTTTCAGAAAAAGGCTTGACAAACAGTAACAGGTTTGTCGTTGAGTTAATTATACCACAATCAGTCAAAAATTTCAACACAAAAATGCCGCCTTTATATTTCAAAAGACGGCATTTGTCACCTTTGTTCAAACCGTGCCCGAAGCTTTTCGAGTGCTCTTTTCTCCATCCGAGAAATGTACGACCGCGAGATACCGAGCTTCTTCGCAATCTCTTTCTGCGTCATCGGTCGGCACACTGAGCCGTCCACGACCGCGACACCATACCGCTTGCAGATAATCTCACGCTCGCGCTCGTCAAGTTCCTCGAGAATAAATCTGTAAAGCCGCTCCGAGTCGATTTTCAGCTCGACTATTTGCTCGACGTTGATGTTGCTCGAAATTATGTCCTCAATCGTGAGAGCATTCCCCTCGGAGTCGCTTTCGATAGGCTCGCTGATGTACAACTCTGTCTGCTTGTGCTTCATTTTGCGGAAGTACATTTTGATTTGGCTAGCAATAACACGGTTGAGGAAATATTATTCTAAACGATGTTAGTATTCGAAAATTGATATTAAAATTTTTAAAAATAGGTTGAATTTCTCCTATTTATGATGTATAATATTAATATGGAAGGAGGAATTGACTATGACCATTAACACAAACACGCTCGTGTCAATAACAGAGGCGAACCAAAACTTTTCGAGGGTAGCAAGGATTGTTGATGAAAACGGCTCGGCTATTATTCTCAAAAACAATGTTCCGCGATACATTATTATGGAATTTCCCGAGGCTGAAAAGCTTCAAACCGCCCCCGATGAAGATGTTGAGGCGATTTCTCAGCGACTGATTGCCAAAAATCTTGAAGCATACAAGGAGCTTGCAAAATGATACGGCTGACAGAAAATAATCTGGTTTTTTCTTTGGTTGCAAATATTTCGTTTGTTGACGGAAATACACGCAATGCCGGTGTTCCTTGCGATTAATGGTGTTGAGATAAATTGCACTCAAGAAGAACTTAATTCAATTTTGCAGTCTGTTTTCGCAGACCTCTATAGCGTGTCTTTCGATATCGAAGCTGTTTCTTGACTACTGCGAAAACGTGTTCAACCTTTGCCCTTACCGATGACTTCTCTCGTTCACGACGCTTGATCTGTGCTTTTGCCCTTGGTGATAACTCCTTGCTTTGCGATGGACGACGGTTAATTATGTATTTGATTTTCTTGCCCGAGCGGTTTTTCAAAATCGCATTTTCTCGCTTGTCTGCACCAAGATAACCGCTGTCTCCATGCAGCCTTTCTTCATCACCGTGCATAAGCTCAGCCGTCATTGTTACATCATGTTGATTCGCAGGGGTTACTTTCAATGTGTGAACCAGTCCGCTGGATTCGTCAACGCCGGCATGGGCTTTATAGCCAAAGTACCACATGTTGCCCTTTTTCACCTGATGAGCTTCGGGGTCACGCTGTCTGGCCGAATTCTTGGTTGAAGACGGGGCTGAAATTATTGTGGAATCAACGATGGTTCCCTTTTTCAGAATCAGCCCACGCTCCGTCAGAAGTTCAACCACCTGCTTGAACAGCTTATCCTGAAGGTTGTTTTTGATAAGCAGATTACGGAAACGTCCCAGTGTATCTCCGTCAGGGATCTGATTACTCGACTCCACGCCGCAGAAATCTGAAAATGCTCGGCTGTCAATGACCTCGTTTACCGTTGCCTCATCTGCAAGGTCATAAAGATTTTGTATCAAATAGATTCTCAGCATAAGTTCCAAATCATAGGGTTTGTTGCCGCGCTATCCTTTGTAATAGCACGGCTTTATCAGGCTTAGCCATTCTCCCCACGGTACTATGCGCTCTATCTGTTCAAGAAATTCTTTTTTCTTTGTCCTTACCTGTAACAGTTCATCGTTCAAGGTGGACAGACTAATTTGTTTGTTCATATCTTTATTATATCACTTTGGCGATTCTATGTCTACTGGTTTTGTGCGGTATTGCCCTAAACGATGTTAGTATTCGAAAATTGATATTATATTTTTTAAAAATAGGTTGAATTTCTCCTATTTATAGTGTATAATATAAATATGGAAGGAGGAAATATTACTTTCTTCCGATACATTCGAACTGCCGTTCGTTTCATCTGTATTAACGATGGAGTTGTTAGCGGCTTGTTCGCTATCCGCACACCCTGCAAATGAAGCGGAAATAATCAAAGTTGATATAGCAAGCAAAATCGGTTGAATTGATTTTTTCATACCAATTCTCTTTATAGTTTCATATTTTTATCGTTATATCATAAAAAATAAATTTTGTAAAGTGGTTTTCTTAAAAACCGCATTTTATGCGTTTACATAATCCATAAATAAACAAACCTCATCAACGTTTGTTTATTTATGGATTAGTGTCAGAAAAGACTTAACGAAGTTCGTGTGACATAATCCGGGGTGCAGCAGCGAGCAGCGTTTCACGCATCCGGAGCAAATCATTTTTTTATGATTAAATCCCGTTAATCATTAGTTTTTTTGTTACGTTCGTTAGTTTTTTTCGTATAAATTTTAAAAATAAAGAATATGGAGGATAATACCATGATAAATCCAACTGATAAGAAATACCCCATTGATCCCAAAAATCCGGATGACAAAAGACCTGTCATCACAACGTTTGACGAGTATATGGAAATAGCGCTCAATGCAGCTCTGGGAGCGGCTATGAATCTTGACAAAAACGGCTGGAACGAACAAATTCAGAAACGTTACGATTCCAATAAGGGCATAGGTTTTCTTAATATGAGAACCTTTAGTAAAGACCTTGTCGGACGTACAACAAATGTCCATGATATTTTTGAGCTTCAGAACCGGCTGGATGATTTCATTAAAATGTGTAATGATCCCGTCAATAAAACTATGGCTATGGCGGTAAGAAATGTTACAGAGCCGATCTTCGATAGGGCTATCGGAGATAATCTGTTTACTGTATGTCATAATGCTATGTGCTATGTGGAGGACGATTACAGAATTTCAAAAGAAGTACGTGCACAGATAAGGACGAAAGATAGTGAAATATCCAGAAATATTTCGGGAAAAAAGGTAAACGGAGCTCACGCCGATATACTTACTTGTGACTTTGACGACCTGCCTTCTATGGAACAGATCCTGTTAATATCAAGTATTGCAAAATCGTTTACGGACAGAAGAGCTATGGTTGGCGATACCGGAGAGATTATAAACACTACAACGGCAGGCATGCAGATGCTTGAAAAGGTAAACGCTGAGGCTGTAAAGATAAGTGATGCCGTTCTCAATAAAAAGCACAGCAAGTATAAAGCAAGCAGCGAAAATGACAAGCGCGATTTTGAAGCGTTGGTTTCCGCTAACAAAAAGATGGATACTGCTGAAAAAGAGCAGTATTCTCAAAGAGTATCCGATTTTAAGAGCAACAATGACTATGCAAATATGGATATCTCGGTTAATGTAGACCACCTTGATCTGTCTCTTGAAAACAATCCGATAGTTAACCTTTCTGCCGATGAATTCATTAAAAAGCAGAAGAACGATTCTCTTGACAACACCGAAACAGAATGGGGCGAAGCAAACATTGATATGATGCTGAGGAGCTTTTATATCGATGATGAGTATAAAGCTCTTAAGCGTGCAGAAATAGACCCCGCAATGGGTATTCTGGTTAATGGAAAGCCCTTGAATTGGTTTGGGATGGGGGATAGTACCTTTAATGCTGAGGAAGCAAAATCCGATGCTCTCAATCGTGCAAAACAAAAGTGTAATGTAGTAGCACAGGCATTGGACGGTGCAAAAATAGATGTTTTCAAATTTGTACCCGACGATAAAGGAGGCTTTAAGAGAGGACCGCTTGTACCCATAAAGACCGACCTTTCTATGAAGTCTGAAAAACGTTCCATCTGGCAATGGATATTGCAGTTCCTCGGATTTAGCCCAAAGGTAAAGACCGTTTCGGAAAAGGTGAAAGAGGCTAACGAGGACAAGAGGGATTATCTAAAATATTTTGATACCGAAACCGGCGAAGAAAGAGTGCTTCCTACCGTTGCGGACGATATGAGAGCACAGATGAAACGTGATGATGTAGCAAGACGGGCAAGTATGGTCGGCGAAAGAGATAGGAAGGAGTTAGATGATCTCTACACAGACTATGCCAGCGGTTTGCGCGGACTTGGATTAGGTTATACAGATTTTAATGGAAATTCCGGTAGAATTTTTGATACATTAGGCAGAGATGGTTCTTTGTGCAGCATTATTACCCTTTATGGTATGGTTCAGGGGCACACCTATGATGAAATGACAAAAATGTCCTCGGAGGGCAGCAACCTTCGCAAACAGGTTGCCGAGGATTTCTCTAATGAGTTTTCGGTTGTCGACTATAAAGACTATCTGAAAGCTAACGGTATTGAGGACGGCGACGGTGCGAAAAAGTCGTATACCGATTACATAATGGATAAAAAGGAAAGAGTCGAGATATTTGCCTTGAAAGGAATGGAGGCGCTTGGAAAGGAACGATTTGAGTTGCCAGATCCATACGACCAGATGGGTTTTGCGGAGAGTTATTCTAAAACAGCTCGTTTGGGAGAGATTGCCCAAGATCTTGCTCAGTCTATAAGTCCTCTTGCGAATAATAAACTTATTCCGACTGACTCTGGGGTAAAAAAGCGCGCAGAGCGCTCCGAGGCAGTATTTAATTATGTAAATACCAGGGTTGCTCCCATTACAGATATCAGCTGTTGTATGCGGAAATACGGCGGATTTCTTGCCAGCAATGCTTTTGTCGGAATAAACGAAGAGGTTCCTGATTCGGCACACATAATGCATTCAGCGCAATCGAAAAATTCGTTGAAAAAGATTTATGATATGACAAGAAATGTAAATACCATAAGTGATCTTATAGACAATTCAAATCTTTCCAACGATGTTGGTACCGTAGCCTTTTTTGGTAGAGACGTTTCATTTTTTGAAAATCATAAGAAGGCAAAAGCTCATCTTGAATGTTTCCTTCGTCCGGAAAATCCGGTTTCAACCATAGCCATATCCGACGATTTTAATAAGGTAATAAATATGGGTACATGCTTGGATTTGTCTCAGGATCGTTTCAATATTGTTAATGATTTTAATAAAGCTACGAATGCTATGAACGCTTATGTAAATACCAAAGATGTAATAGAAAAAGGCGGAATGGTTTCGGAAGCTTTCATCAAGAATGTCGAAAAGGAAAAGAATACTCAGCGCAATCCGATTTCTTTTAATGAACTTATCGGTGCTACAAATGAAAAAACGACAAAATCTACAGCCAAAGCACCTGTTAAGTCAACAGAACTGAAAGCGGAGAAGAAAGCTCCCGAAAAGGGATGAGATTTTAGGTAACGTAATAACACGTATTATTTAAAGACCTGCTAAGAAAAGTCAAGCCCTAAAATGTGGTTTTTGAAAAAATAATTCCAATGGAAAGATTTCCTCCGCTTCGCTGCGGAAAACTTTCCATTGGAATCAAAACAGGTATAGCAAAGCAGACCGCCGAGAGGGAATCTTTTTCGACGGTCGGTAGGGTTGGGTAGGCAAGTATCAAACGTTAAGCACCTCGTTCACTTTGGCGTAATAATTACGCAGAAACTTGTTTGCGGCAGCAATCATGTACACCTTGTAGAGCTTTCCTTCGGAGCGTTTCTTGTCAAGAAATTGGTAAACAGGTTCATCAGCCGGTTTTCTCTTGAGGTAAGTTTCAACCACCAAAAACAGAGTCCTGCGCAGGTGCGGAGAACCACGCTTGGAAATGCTTCGCGACTTAACATCAACCGTTCCTGATTGATACGGCGGAGCGTCGAGACCGGCGAAAGCGGTTATGGCTTTGCGACCATGGAAACGGCGGGTGTCGCCAATCGAGGCTGAATATCCAACTGTGTAAACGCGAATAATGCCCACAAGAAAGTGAGGTATTGTACATGAAAAGAACACACGGATTGGATGAAAAAGAGATGGAACTGGTAAAGCTGCTGAACGCTCCACTTTCAACTCTTGTGATTAGAAAAGATATTTTATCTGCAAAAACACCTCAGCCGCGCGCTCAGCGACTTTTTTGACGGAGTTTCTGTCGAATGGCTCAACTACACCGCTTTCATAATCGGGTGCTTTCGGGACAACATTTATTCCGTTTTTGCACATAACCACAACAAAATTATATCCTATCGTTTGGTTTATCTTTTTCAGACTTTTTTCAGGTGTGTTTTCCAGCGCTTGCACAGTTATTTTGTTTCCGATGAATTCACCTATATGCTTGCTTATGCTGATTGCCGTCATTCCCACAAGCGCAGCAAGAACAAGGGTTTTAATCAAATATTTATGAGGGTCATATCCGCCCATTATCGCAAGAGCGGTAATCATTGTAATTTGTACACAAAGATTTCCCGCTTCATAAGCAGGTATAACAGCGTCGATTGACATCTGTTTTCCTATATGGTTCAAAAACTCCGTACCGGTGCAATTTGTCTGCACAAAGTTTACCATTTCCGCAGACGCTGTTTTCACATCACGATTATTCTTTTCAAGATATTCATTTGCAAGCTGATTTGCCGTTTCCCATATATCTGAATTATTAACCGCAATATCATAAACAGCATCGAGAATTTCCATTACTTTTTTGCATTGTTTTAGCTATAACATACCTGCGGAAACAATTTTCTTAGCAGGAAATAGCGGAAATTGCTTATTCCGGTGCGGTTCTGTGAGGATTGTCCGTGGAAAGAAGCCGGAGTATTCCCTGCTGTGCGCTGAAGTTGATGATAAGCTGTCCGATGGTCAGCGGTTGAGGGTTATGAGGTTGAGTGCCGGGCTTACTATCCGAGAAGCAGCGGAGATGGCTGAAATCTGCCGGCACACGCTGATGAATTATGAGTGTGGTAGGACTAAAGTCAAGGCACTAACCCAAGAGAAACTTGTGCGCCTATACCAAAGTTTGATTGATAGAAAAAGGCGCTCACCTTAATGCTTGGTATCTCAAAGCACACGCATCATCAAACCGATTAAATTCATTTTCAAAGAGTTACCTTCGCTCTATGAAACGGTTACCTTCGGTTACATTCATTCCGAACAGGTATTTTCTATTGCCCATTGCATAGCATTCTACGGCAGTTACCAAGATGGTTACCATAATTTCGAGGCGGTAACCCCACCCTGCACCGAGGGATTTCACACATCACCGCAAATAAATCACCCCCGAAATCACGCAGATTTCGGGGGATTATGTTTTGTTCGGCAAACGTTCATTTTGCTGAAAAGATTTCAAAATAGCGATTGGAACAAGATAAAATCACACTTATAGGCTTATAAGCACAAAATATGTTGCTTATTTTATAATTGTGTCGGTGAATATTCACTGAATAAAAACTACATCGCACTTCACTTCCCGGCACGACAACTCAATTTTCGAAATGTACGACCGCGATATACCAACTTTTGACGAATTTTAATGATAATTTGCGATTTGTTCAGGTCTCAGATTTTCTTTGTTTATTATATTTATGAATTCTTCGCTTGATACATAATTTCATTTTTGATAATTGACTTGTAAGTCAGATGTACCGAACCGTAATATTTTTCAAGTATCAATTCCAAATAATTCACTCCAAGTAACTTGTAAATTAGCTTTATTTGCTCGGTTTATGTGAAGTTGAATAACCGTTTCACCGCATTTGTTTCTCAAACACGAACATTCCGTCACCGCCGTCGCCGATAAAGTCATCGGGAATATCGGATTCGGGGTATTTTTCGTTATAGAATTTCACTATCTTAAACCCGCATTTATTAACGTAGAAATGGATATTTCTCTTTTCAAAATACGGAGTACAAGTTTCCCAAACCTTTGTATCGGGGTGGGCTTTTTCAATCGCCTTCCATATTGCAAAACCAACGCCTTTTGTCTGTGTGCCGTAATTGACATACAGTAAATCAAGGTGATTGTGCTGCGATTTTTCATCTATCGTAACCACTGCGCCGCCTGCAATTTTGCCGCTTACAACAGCTTTGTATGCAACGCTTCCCACGGCATTCAGAGAGCTGTCTATATCCTTTTCGGGCAGGATTATTCCATCGGTTTCACCGTAAACATCTTCATAACCCTTTTGAAAAGCCTCTTGAATGTCGTGCTTGAATATACCTATATCCGCCTGTTCAAGCGGTAAAAGTTCAAAGTCCATAGTTATCCTCGCAAATTTTTATTTTTCGTTGAGTTCATTATACCATAGTCAGCCAAAAATTTCAATACAAAAAACAAAATCGCCATTTGAGGCGACTTTGCATTTTTTCGCTAATCCACGCGGTTTATGGAATTTGCCGTTTAACTCCCCTTTTACATCTGCTTTTTCGAGAAAACCATTAACTGAATTCCATTGTCCGATGACAAAGTGCCGCTGAAATCCGCATAGCTGTCATAAACGCTCATTCCAAGGTCTTTGAAAATGCTTTTTATCTCGTCGAGCGAATACAATCTGATTGTGTTTCCCTCGGTAATTTCCGGCTTGTACAGCGGCTGTCCGTAGGGGTAGCTGATTTGCCCGTAAATCAAGGTTTTGGTTTGCTTGTCCCATTCAAAATTCGATAAAGTAAGGCTTTTTTCGCCCTCGTCCCAAAGCTTGCACGGAAAATGGGTTTCGGCATAGCTGCCGTTCATAATATCCATAAAATGCGTTCCGCCGATTTTCAGTGCTTTTGAAATTACGCGGAAAATTTTCAGATTTTCTTCCTCGTTTTCAAGATAACCAATCGCGCCGTCTGCCATATTCAGCACAACATCAAATTCATTGTCAAAGCTCACTTGGCGAATATCCGAGCAGATAAAACGTGCATTCAGATTTTCAGCCTGCGCTTGTTTTGTGGCATAATCCACATATTCCGGAGTAATATCAACGCCTGTCACATCATATCCGCGCCGCGCAAATTCCAGCGAATGACGTCCAAATCCACACGCGAGGTCAAGTATCCGCTCGTTCCCTGTCAGCTTCAGTTTGTCAACAAGAAAATCCACCTGACGAATTGTGTCCTCAACCCACGAGTGATTTTGAATATCAAGCGTCCAAATATTCTTATACCAATCACTTGCCATTGCTTTCATATTTCTACTCCTTTCAGTTTTCGCTTTATCGATAAGAATATCATTATATCACAATTATATGGCAATGTCAATATAAAAAATCAAAGCCGCCTTTATATTTCAAAAGGCGGCGCTTTATTCACACTTTCTCAAACCGCGCCCGAAGCTTTTCGAGCGCCCTTTTCTCAATCCGTGAAATGTACGACCGCGATATTCCGAGTTTCTTCGCAATCTCCTTTTGCGTCATCGGTCTGCAAACCGAGCCGTCAACGTCCGCGACACCGTAACGTTTGCAGATAATTTCCCGCTCGCGTTCATCAAGTTCTTCGAGAATAAAGCGATAAAGCCGCTCCGAGTCGATTTTCAGCTCGGCGATTTGCTCGACGTTGATGTTGCTTGAAATAATATCTTCGATTGTCAGAGCGTTTCCCTCGGAGTCGCTTTCGATAGGCTCGCTTATGTAGAGTTCGGTTTGTTTGTGTTTCATTTTTCGGAAGTACATTTTTATTTGATTAGCAATAACACATCTACGGAAACATAAATTTTAACAATGAGCGCCGCTTCGAGCTCGGCATAAGTGAGAGCCTTGTCCCCGAAAATGTTTTTGAGAAAATCCATACTGTACCTCCATTTTAGATGTGTTGAGTCACAATGCGCTTTTAGCCTGCCGCCGCAGGAATTGAACGGTTTAAGCGCCTGTTCAAGGCATAAAATATGCGCCCATTACGGCGCGAAAATATAAGGCGGTGGCGGGATTTGCACCCGCAAGAGCGGTTGTTTCCGTCCTTTTGTCTTACTACACCGCCGAATTGCCCGTGGTGAAAGGAGAAGACCACGAGCCTTGAAAAGACAGCCGCGGTTCGTTGGCGTGACCGCGGTTTTTTGGTATAGAAAAAGCGCCTACATAGCTGTAAGCGCTCAACTTTTTCAAGATAAAACCACTTTGTCACAATAATTCAAAACATAATCCTCAAACTCTTTCGGAAGCCTAAGATTGTATTTTTCAACGTGATATGCGAGGTCACTCCACCACGAGAATTTGCCGTCGGTGAGAAGCTCAAGGCTGAACATACCTTTTATTCGCTCGCCTGTCAGCCTATCTTCAGCGACTTTCATCTGAACCATCGTTGATTTACCTTTACTTCTCAGATAAGCAACTATCTTATCCTTACCGTTGTAAGGTTGGTTTTCAAAATGTTCTCTCATAGAAATACCGTTGGAAGAACCATATTCGGTATAGTTACAAAGCCTTGTCATAGTCCACACGCCTCCTTCAAAGCCTTACGCATTCACTCCGATTTCCATATCTTCCTCATAAACCTCGTACCATAAGCCATTCGTAATGTTCTTCCCGATAATTCTGTTTTGTAATCTCACCAAATCCAGCGTGACATTACGCCGCATCCCTCCAGTGTATGCACTCGTGTTGTTCAAAAAATTACATCAAATCAAGCTTCCTCGCAAGCCTCTTGTTTCCCACAAAGCAATCGTTCGCTATTCGCCGCACGCGCTCTTTTTCAGCCTCAAATATGCTCAAATCCCCGCGATGTTTAGCCAAAATCATTTCCATATAACTCAGCGCAAATTCTTCCCTTATCGTGTGTTTTTCGGGCAAACGCTCCCGCGCTTTTTCGGCAAAGAAATGCGCTTGTTCCGTGTCGCCCTGCTCGGATTTTATTTCGGCAAGCCGACAAAGAATTCTCGTGATTTCGCACGAATTATACTCGGTTTCGGGAACGGAATTCAGCGTTCTCATCAGCATTTTTTCTGCTTTTTCGAACTGTCCGCATTCAGCCAGAATTTCTGCACATTCTCTCTTAACACAAATAATTTCTTCCACAAGTTCAAACGCAAGCTCTGCTTTTTGCTCGGCTTCACCGAAAGACTTTTTCTCCAGCAAAATATACGCCTCAATCAATCTCAAGATAATCTCAATATAATTATTTTGTCGGTTGAATTTTCCCCAAAGCTCTTTTACCCGCTCAATTAACAGTTCTGCTTTATCAAAATCAAGCGTCAAGACATAGCATTTCGCAAGACCGATTTTCGTAAGGCACTCGCAGTATTCTTCATTTTCAATATTATCATATTCCGCGACAACCTTTTCGTACATTTCAACAGCTTTGGCTATATTTCCCGCATTTTTATACTGCGAAGCAAGAACTCTTTGCACGTCAACAGTCTTTGAATTATGCTCTCCGAGATACTTTTTGTACAGAGCGTAAACTTCCTCAAAAGCGGCGGCAGACTCCTCGAATTTGCCCTGTTCGGCAAGGTCTGACGCGAAATTTGCCCGCTGGCGTTGATAATCACGGCTTTGCTCGCCGTCATCTCTGAAAAAGCCGTCCATTGCCCTTTGCCGCAGTTTATGCGCCTTGTCAAACTCCTTCATTATGCTGTAAAGTTCAGCCAGATTTCCCTCGCAAATGTAGGTGTTGTAGCTGTTCTCGCCGAATTTGTCATAGCAGTCCTGCAAAAGTTCCTCGTAAACACGCGCCGCCGCACGAAAATTCCCCATATCCTTAAGCACGCCTGCAATGTCGTTCCTTATGGAAAGCACGTCTATGTTGTCCTCGGCACGCTCTTTTTTCATCAGCGAAAGCGCGTCCTCGTAAAACTGCAATGCTTTTTCGTCATCAACCTTCTCCTCATATAAACGCCCTATATTTTGGAGCAGTCTTGCTGTATCGAAGTCGCGCGCGTCTTTTTCACGGTAAATCCGCAAAGCCTCAAAATACAGTTCTTCCGCCTCGTCATACTGCGAAAAATTCAGCATATTCTCGGCAATTCCAATCATCGCTCTTGCCGATTTTATGCTGTTTTCGCCGTACTTTTCGATTATCATATCAAACGCCTGCTGCCTTAATTCAGCCGCTTTCTCAAACTGCGAAAGACCTTGATACAGCTCCGACTTGACAAACAAATAATCGGGGCTAATCCCATTGCGTGCAATCAGCCTGTCGTAAATTTCAAGCGCTTCGGTGCGTTTTCCGACAATCCGCAGACAATTTGCAAGCTCTTCGAGAATATCCGAAATCTCCTCGTCCAAAACAAAGGCTGTTTTGCTGTATTCAAGCAAAGCGCGGAAATACTCGACAGCCTCACTGTATCTTGTATTATCAACAAGGTCATACGCGCTGTCAATCACTTCCTCAAAGCCTTCCTCGAGAATAAGTTTCTGCAAATCTTCCATAGTTGTCCTCAAAAATCCACAAGCGAAATTTTTATCCGAATGTTGACGTAATTCCCTTTCACCGAAAGCTCCTCAACCGTTGCTGTGAGCCGTTTCCCCGCGTCAAGCAAACGCGCAAGAATCGGGTTGTCCTTTTCGGGAAGAAAGCCGAGTTTTTTGCCCGACTGCGTGAAAACAGCAATCGCGAATTCATCATATTTATTTTCCGGCTCGCGAACCAAATTCAGCTTATCGCCAACCTTGATTTCATCGAAAACCGACTTATCCTTGATGTAAGTTGTTCCCGCGACAAAGGTTGAAATCAGGAAAATCTCCTGCATAAGCGGCTTTATCATCTCGGTTATGCCGCCGTTTGCCGACAGCGCCACAACATTTTCCTTGCTCAAAACTATCTGATTATCGGACACGCTGCTCACCTCACAAAAGCTCTTCCAAAGCCGTTTCAAGCTGATATATATACTCGGTCATTTCTTCAATGCTTTCACGGATTTCTTCTTTTTGCTCCTCAACAAGCTCGTCATCTTCCAGCAAATACTTGTATTGATAAGGGTCGGTTGAGGTGATGCGTTCAATCTCCGCTTTTATTTTTTCGATTTTATCGGAAATTTTCGGGATTGCCAAAACAGCGTGGTCAATACCGTTTTTCTCCAGAAACGCGTTCACCAAAACCTCAACCTCTTCGATTTCCTTCAGCGAATTGCACTTATAAGCAGTCACCGCTCTGTTCCATAATTCAAGCAATTCAGGGTGTTCAGCGGTGAGCGGACTTATATCGGGATGCAGCTGTTTTGCAAGATTTCGGTAGATTTTCTTGATTTTTTTGATGTCGATTTCGGGCACGGATTTTGCTTTACGGCAATTCTCGTTGTCCTCAATCATTTGAGAGAGCTGCTTGTAATACACCTCCATTTGCGCCGAAATATAACCGTTAAGCTCGTCTTCCGAGATTGTTTCACCGCGATTTATTGCCGCTTGACAATAGGCGATTTTCTTTTTAAGCTCGATACAGCGGATATATTTCCGAAACCGCTCCGTGAGCATTTCCCCGAACACGCGTATGTACTCGTCCATATACAAGCCCGCCTCGCGTTCAAGGCTGTCGCGTTTTAGCAAAAGCGCTTCGTATTCATAATAATCGCCGTTTGATATTCTGACAATCTCCATTTTCACTCCACTCTGAAACCGTACAAATCAAACTGAATTTCCGTGAGAAGCATTCCGTTAATCTCAGCTTTTGCGAAAAAATCCTCACGATTTCTGAACCACTTTCCGTTTAAGCAAACCGCAACTCCCTCGTCCGTTTCAACGCTCTCTGCCGTGAACATTTTCTCATCGAAATAAAACGTCACTTTGTTCGGCGTCTTAAACAACCAAAACAGGTCAAACAGGTCAAAATCGTCCCTGTCGAACTCAACCAGCTTATAAAAATCATCGATAAGCCACATCATCATATTTAGATTTCCGAAAAACGGGTTGTATTTTATCCTTTGTGCGAGAAAATCTCTCGCTTGCAGATACAGCGAAACCGCCTCGTCCTTATTTCCCTGCTCCTGTCTAATTCGAGCAAGTCTTGTGGCAATTTCGGGAAATGGTTGTTCAAGATAACTCGCGCCCTTGATTTTCGGATAAAGCTGCTCGATAATCTCCTTGTATCTATCATAATTCTTCTCAACGCCATAGCCGTTTTTGTACATATCGGCAATCTTGTATTCCGCTTGAATATCGCCGTTTTCTGCTGCCAGCGAAAACCAGTGAAAAGCCTGCGCGTAATCCTTTTTTCCCGTTCGTCCGTAGTACCAGATATAACCAAGCCCCGAATAAACCGTCTTATCGCCAAGTTCTGCTGACATTTCATAATACTTGAGCGCCAAATCAAAATCGCGCAGCTCGTAGTAATAGCCGCCAAGTTCCGTCATATAACGCGTTTCGTGAGTTTCGTTTATCAAAAACTGCAGAGCCTCGGTGTACAAAAAGCTCTCCTCTTCGGTATGAGAAGCACGGTCGTTGTAATCATTGATAATTTGTTTGGCTTCATGTATGTTCATAATAACTCCTTTCTAATTTTCGATTTCATCTTGTTCAAGCCACTTTATAACATCTGATACTGTCGCGTTTTTAGGCTTAACATTAAGTTCAACAAGATAAATCGGAAGAGTTTTTCCTCTGTTTTCGTCAATTTCAATAATGGTTGCCAGGTCTCCTGTTGACTTTATCTTTACAGTATCGTAAAGTCTAAACATTATATTCACCTCATCATCATTATACCGCATTGTTCACCGTTTGTCAACCCGTGCAACAGAAAACAGTCCCCTTGACAAATTCTCTTGATTATGGTATCATTTTTATATTACCTATTTGGTCTTGATGAAAGGACAGAAAAATGAGCAGAAATCGCGCTTACACAAGGTATCAGAGAAGGTTTCATATCAGCAGGAAGAAACGCATTATCAAAGAGGTAGGCTGTTGGTTTACGAAGTTTAACGGTCAGTTGAGCAAGGGTAAAATTCATTGCTCGTGTTCACTTTGCAGATTGAAGTCAAGCGATGTGAAGAAAGCCGGAGACATTCGTCTTTCTGACGCAATGGATTTCTCAGAGAAAACAGTTTGACGCATTGCTTTTCCAATAGATTATAACTCAATATCAACAATATTTTAACTTACAATCTCGTGATATATTGAGCTTGCTATATAGCCTAGAATGCTTTTGAAATCTGGGTAATAACATCGAATTTTTAACTGTTTTTCAAGCTCGTTCAAACCGCGCGCATAACTTCGCCAATTCCATTTTCTCAATACTCTTAATATAATCTCAAGACGCCGACTTTCGACGGTATTCTTTATATTCTTGTATATTTCGACAATTTTTATTTGATTAGCAATAACACACCTACGGAAATAATTTTATTAGCAGGAAACAGAAGGAATAGCTTATTCGGATGCGCTTCTGTGAGGGTTGTCCGAGGAAAGAAGCCGGAGTATTCCCTGCTGTGCGCTGAAGCTGATGATAAGCTGTCCGATGGTCAGCAGCTAAGAGCTATGAGGCTCCGTGCCGGGCTTACTATCCGAGAGGCAGCGGAGATGGTTGAAATTAGCCGGCACACGCTAATGAATTATGAGTGTGGTAGGAGTAAAGTCAAAGCACCAACCAAAAAGAAACTTGTGCGCCTATACCAAAGTTTGATTGATAGACAAAGATGCTTATCTGACCTTTTCTTTCAAATACATTTTACCGATTTTCAGCCCAGGAATAAAATTTACCCGTGAGAGTCAGTACAAAATCCAAAATAAACAAACCATTAACGCCTAACAAGAAGGCTTTCACTATTTTACCTCTCCGATAGTCACGCTTGTCATCTGTTTCATTCACACTCGTTCTTCGGCTTCAATCAATAAGGCTATACTCAATAGCCATATTGTTATACCCAGCTTCACAATAAAGCATTAAGTCAGAGGTTAAACCCCTGAAACCCCGTGCGCTTACTCACACGGTCAGCGCCTTAAACTACGAAACTCCAAAGTGGATTTGCACAGCGTCGGGAAGATAAAATCTTCCGCACCTCTTTTTTAAGTGGTAACACAGAAAAGGTAAAATTCCTTGATGTTAAAATTTACCACAGCAGAGCAGGAAGATAAAGCTCCCGACGCTGTAAATTTATCTTCTCTAACGCCGAGGTTGTCCACGATGACATTGAGCGTACATTCCCAAAAGTCAAGCACATAATGGTTCACGTTAATCCTGCGGATACAGACAACGAGAGCCGCATTGAACAAAATATCAATCAGCAAAACCGAAGAATCTATCAGTGAAAATTGCGAATACGAAAAACGGCCAAAGAATGAATCATCTTCTTTGGTCGTCTGTTATTATGGGAGACTCTAAAAACCGATTTGAAAAGTGAAAATGGGTATAGTGCGCTGGTGAATGCCTTTGTTACGCGGCATCCGTGCCGCGTTTTGGGCATTCACTTTGCGACATCGTGTCACCGAATGCTAGGAAAACCGACGAAGTAAGGCTTGATGCCTTACGAGGAGGTCAACACGATGTTGCAGAGCGAAATATCAAAGTGACGGCACGGACGCCGTCACCGCTAAATTTCGCTCGGTGACAGACGCAGGCAGTGTGCTATACACATTTTAACTCAAACAAGGTTTTTAGAGGTGACCTTATGATTATCTGCTTGACTTATGGGGATTTGCTGTTGATTATTCAGACTGTTTCAAACCTTTCCCAAAGTTTCTCCAATGCCCTTTTCTCAAACCGCGAAATGTAAGAGCGTGAAACACTTCGTATGACATTGCGTTTTGCTTCACAATAATAACCCAATCTCCCGGTTCGTTCCTCCCTGCTATTCGAATTGTATCTCCAACCACGTTGAAAAAAGGGTGTACATTTCTGCACACCCGAATTTTTATTCAATTCCGAGGAATTTTTCGAGGATAATCAGCGCGTCCTTCGGGTTTATGAAGCCATCTTTGTTCACATCGGAAACAAGCGGATTTGCGCCCTTTTCAATATCAAGGAAGTTCTTGAGAACCGCAAGAGAGTCTTTGGGATTGATAATTCCGTCGTTGTCCATATCGCCGGGACGGTCGCTGAATTCGCAGAGCATTGCGACATAATCGCCCTTTTCGGTGACGTTGGTCAGGATAACCTTGCCGTCCTCGCCGAGCTTTGCACAAGTTACGAATACCAGCTTGCCGTCAACAGACTTGTAGAGGTTCGCAAACTTGCCTTTGTGTTCTTTCTTAAATGCGATTTCAAGACTTGTGGGAATGCCCGTATTGTTAATCTTGAACTGCGTTCCCTCAGTACCGCGCAGAGTATCGGATTTTGTGCTTGTTGTCTTTATGAGTGTAAGGTCAGCCGCCGCGGGAGCTGTTATATCCGCACCTTCAACTGTCCAAGAGAAAGCGCTGTTGATAACGAGCTTAACATTGCTGCCCGTATTTGCAATGGACTTGATTACATCAACGGGAACCGTGGTATTGCCGTTAAGCTCGATTGTTGCCTCGGAGTCGCTTGTAAGTTTTCCAAGGTCTGCCGCAACATCGCTCCAGCTCTTTGAAGAACCGCCGATTACGGGGTTTGTGCTTGTCGGGGTTGTCGGGTTGGTCGGGTTGGTCGGGTTGGTCGGGTCAACCGTTACCTTTTCAAACTCAACCTCAAATGTGTCCTCAAACTTATCGTATTTAACAGTAACGGTCGCTTTGCCCGCCTTGCTATTATCGTAAGTGAGCATATCTTCCGTGAGCGAGATTTCCTCAGTTTTGCTGCCCTCATATATAAGTGTGACCTTGCCGCCTGTTACGTCAATGCTTTCGCCGACTTTGTACTTTGTTTTTGTGGGAGCGGTTACTACTTTTATTCCCGTAAGTCCCGCCTTTGCGGGCTTGGGTGTTGCGTACACAACGTCAGAAGCAGTGTATTCGCTCAATACGCCGTTCTTGTACGCTCTGACCAACAGACCGTAAGTCTTTCCGTTCACGCAGTTATTCAGCGTGTATGTTGTCTTTGTCAGTACGGATGATACTGTAGTAAGCGCGCCGTTTTCGTACAGATACAATCCGTACTTTTCTGCGCCTGCTACCGCGTCCCATGTGATCGTGATCTTGCTGTCGCCTGCGGTCGCCTTTACGTTCTGCGGCTTGGTGTTCTTCTGAACAAGATCAATGGTAAAGCTGGTGTCTTCTTTCTGAGCGCGGATAACCTCGCTCACTGCCCTCTGCTTGCCCTCACCTGTGTCCTCGAGTTCTGCCTCAATGCTGATGAAAACCCTGGCGATGGTAGTGTCTGCGAATTCGGAAACATCGATATCGTCGATAAGCTGTGTGAGGGACGTGCCGAGGTCAGCGTAATCGCCTCCCCGCCATGTGTTACCGTCTGCGAACTCAATGACAAACTTGTATACGAATGCGTCCTTATCTGCGCCAATGGTGTCGCTGAAGTACGGTACGGTAACATTCAGGCTTCTGATAGTATCCGTGATATCCTCGAACTTGGTAGTGCCGTAGGTTATTCCGGGGATCGTCAGTGTTGATGTACAACCGGAAGCGGTTACGCCGTCCAGCCAGGAATCTGTCCATACGCCCATATTGACAGAAGTATCGGTGACCTCTGTCTTAACGTCCTCACGGGTATCCTCTTTTAAGTTCAGTGTAAGGGTATCGCCGGGGGTCATGTTCCTGATATCCTCGCACAGTGCAAAACTCTTTTTTTTAACATCGTCCCAGCCAAGCGCAGACTGCACCTTTATGATGATGGCGGTTATAACATAATCATCATAAGTACCGGAGGATATCTTTGTACCTTTGTAGTCAAAATTATCGACATATACGGAACCGCTTTCTGTCAGCCTGAACGAATCATTGCCGAAGCGAATGTTATCCTCGCCATTATTTGCCTCCATATCGATGGAGTATATGAAGTTGTCCTTGCCTGCATTCAGCGAATCGCTCACATAAGTGTTAGCGGTGGTGTTAAACCTCTTGAGAACGCTGCGCAGAGCACCAATGGTGGTGTTGCCGTAGGTTTTGCCGACGGGATCGGGCACAATGTAATCTGCATATGCATAGCTGCCGATAAGCCAATCTTGTCCCTCTTTTGCGGTGAGCACCATTGAGTACTTGTCAATCGCAGGAAGAGGCAATGTGATGCGTGTGTCCTCAACGATCTCAAGCTGGATAGGCGTATTCGGTTTAGCTAATCTGATCTTATCGCTTACAGCCTGATTTTTTGAAATTTCGTCGTTCCAGAACAGCTTTGCACTGATCTCGATTTTTATTTCGTAGACAACGAAAGAGTCCAGCTCGTTGGTACAAAGATCGTCGATGTATGTAGTGCCGGGGCTTGTAAGATCAAAACTATCCTCGATGGACATAGTAGAGACCACAACTCCGTTCCCGCATACAATCGCAACGTTGTATGCGAAAGCGTCTGCGCCTGCGTCCAGAGAGTCGCCGTAATAGGGGATCGCACTCGTACTGATGTACTTGACATTCTCACGGAGTTCGCTAACGGTGGTTTCGCCGTAGGTGATGGCGTAATCGCCGCTGATATTCTTCGCAGGAATAGAGACTGAACCGTAGCAGTTGCCGCCATCCATCCTGTCGCTTGCGTCATAAGTGTTCACAGTGACATTCTCGCTGAGAGGAGCGAGAGAGAGAGCTTTACGATCGTCCTCAGTAAGATTGCTTACCGTCACGGCGAATATCGCAGCCACGGGAAGCTGGCTCTGAACCTTGAATACGGGGTTGTTCTCCAACTGTTCCGCGGTGAGAGTCATTTCAAAAACCGTATTGTTGGAGTCATAGGTGCAGCGGGGCATTGTAGCTTTGTCCCAGTTGTTGTTGATGACAACGCCGAACGCCGTCTCCGGAGCTTTTCCGTCATCGCCCACGATTTCTGTTGCATCGGTCTCGCAGGTGATCGTGACGGTGGTGAATTGGTTCATTATGCCGAACGATCTCAGATCCACGTCAAAAGAATCCCAGCCATTAACGTACAGACTGTCGATCACGGTCTGTGCCGCGCCGTCTGCCAGCAGCATCGGGAGATCCCAGGTGCTGTCATCTGCCGCGAACGCTGTGGGAGAAACTGCAGCGAACGATGAAGAAATCGCTAAAATTCCTGCCAGAACGTCGGACAAAACTTTTTTGAATTTCATTAATACACCTCCATTTAATTGTGCATTTTTGCGTCTTACTTTTATTATACCCACATTATTCCACTTTGTCAAGTAAAAATGGTGTGCAAAACTGCATTTTTTCGTGTTTCCGGTTTGTGAAGCTTCACAATTTTTTCCTGGGCGTTTTGTGGATTATGACAATACATTTGATAAACAGACAAATACCACTGTTTCAGCAGGTCTTTCCCTTTGATCTACCGTCAATGATGACTGGTCTGTAGCACTCTTTGAGCCTGTCGAATATTCTGCGCATTACCAGGGAGCAGTTGTAGTGTTTGAAGAAAGAATTGTGTATATAGTGTAGCTACCCGAACAACCCTTTACGCTCTCACGGAACTCCGTCATGTCCACCAAACGAAGATTGCAGTTGGGGAACAGCTCTCCCACACGAAGCAGATGTTCGCGGCTTTCGGGCGAAATGTCGCTGTGCAGTATCACAATGTCGTACAGGCGGCTTTTATCTGCATTGCACAACAGCGAATACAGGCACACCGCAAGCGGAGGCGCGTAATTCTCGTTGCAGGCGCAGCAGATATTCACACAAGCCGGTTTTATGCTTTGCATTAAATCCCTCCACAACAGGCAGATTTATTTTGGTTTTTAGGAATAACCTTACACCAAATTTTCCCTACACATATTATATATCATTTGTTTATATTTGTCAATAGACTTGGAACCAATTGTGTGAAGCAAGCGTAAAGTGGAACGAAAAAACATCCGACTTGGAACGAACAGGTAGTTTCGTTCCAAGTCCAAGAAGATTTTATTCCATTATTTTCCTCAAACACATAATAACCGACTTTTTCGCCGCATTTTTGAGAAAACCATCAACTGAATACCATTGTCCGATGACAAAGTACCGCTAAAATCTGTATAGCTGTCACAAACGCCCATTCCAAGTTCATTGAATATACTTTTAATCTCATCAAGCGCATACAATCTGATTGTGTTCCCCTCTGTCATTTCGGGCTTAAACAACGGGAGTTTTTTGTGAACGCGAACGATAAATTCCGATATATCGTTGAGATTATTATACCATACGATCGGAGGCGAGTTAATAAAAATCAAAATATTACAGAGAAAAATTGAGCTGATTTAGATTTTCAGAGTAACATTATGTAAGTTTGTATCAGAGCTATGTTCACTTGGAGCGGCTTTTTACTGTTTCCGGCTGTTTTCTTTCATTTTTTGAGAAATATTTTGATTAAAAAACAAGGCTTGGAGAGTGTTTTTTCGTAAAGTGGAGAAATCGCGAAAAATCTATTTTATCTCAAAATAGTCGAGCATTTCCCTGAACGCGTCCTGAGCAAGTTTACAGGTTTCGATAAGATAACCGTGCTGTTCGTTCCAACGTTTCAGACCGTTATAATACAGCAGCTTAATACTAGCGTCGATTATGAACGGCACAATCCCAAATCGCAGGCACTCCTTGAACATAATCAGACGACCAACGCGCCCGTTACCGTCTTGGAACGGGTGTATTTTTTCAAATCTCGCGTGAAATTCAACGATATCCTCCAGCGTTTTCGGCTCACCATTCTCATATTCCGAAATCAATTTGCTCATTTCCGAGTGAACGTTTTTCGGCAAAACCGTTTCTTCACCGCCTACTTCGATTGGTTGTTTTTTATAATCACCGACGGAAAACCAACTCTTTCTGCTGTCCGAGGTGCTGCTTTTCAAAATCCCGTGAAGCTGCTTTATAAAAGCCTCCGAGAGCTTTTTGTTACAGCACGAAATAACCGCGTCGATACAGCGAAAATGGTTAGTTGTTTCAATAATATCGTCAACGTTTACGGTTTCATCTTTCAGCACGCCAATCGTGTTTGTTTCAAAAATATAGCGAGTCTGGTCAGCGGTAAGCCGGCTGCCCTCGATGTGATTTGAATTATAGGTCAGCTCGACCTGTATCTTGTGATAAATTCCGCCTTTTCTGCCGCTTTTCATCTCGTCTTCAAGTATTTCCGCAAGCGTAGTCGGGACGGTTTCGGCAGAATTTGCCCGAGCGGGTTTTTTCGCGTTTTCGGGAACATTCCACGTTTTTCCCGTGAGAAAAGCTCCTTCCACGCGACCTTGCGCGCAGTAATTGCGAACACTCCTCTCGGATAATCCCCACAATTTTGCCGCTTCTTTTACCGAAATGTATTTCATTCTCTCACCTCAATTATATTATATACCGTTATCGGCAAAAACACAAGAGGAAAATCATAGATTTTAATATAATTTTGCCGATAGCACAAAACAAAGCGGTCATTTTTCATGTGAATTATGCCGCATAAAGCAAAGCCGCCTTTATTTTTCAAAAGACGGCGTTTGTCACCTTTGCTTAAACCTCACACGAAGTTTTTCGAGTGCTCTCTTCTCAATACTCTGAATGTATATCTACAAGATGTCAACTTTCGACGGTATTCTTTATATTCTTGTATATTTCGACGAATTTTATTGGATTAGCTATAACATCGCTGAGGAAACAATAAATTATTGAATTTTTTTGCATATTTCGCACCATTTTTCAACACACCCTTGACCATTTCTTGAAAGTGGGTATAATATAAGATAACACACGTTTCTGTACTGTTTTCTCCGTTCTGGAGATATTGCCCAAACTCACCAATATCTCCAGAACGGAGGAGTACGTGTGTCCTCGTTATGGGGCTTTGTATGATCGCGTTTTCCAAGGACTTCATCATATGCAGAGATTGTCGGATCGTACCAGTCAGCTTTTTTGCTAGCCCATTTAATCCATGCCCTTTTTTCCTCGGTCAACTCGCCGGAGCTTTCAACTGCCTTTATGTAGTTCCTGATCTTACACGCCATTTCGTAATCTGCGGCCTCGTTTTCAAGAGCCGCAACCAGTTCCTTTTCATTCTCGAAGCGTTTACGTCGTTCTTCTTCGCGCTGCTTTTTTTCCTGTTCCAGACGCTGCCTTTCTTCATAGGCAAGCCGTGCTTCTCTTGCTCCAACAGTCGCTTTCATAAAACGGACAAGGATTTCTACTAATCGTGATTCAACCAATTCATCTCCAGAATCAGTTACACTGCCGCCAAAACCGATTGAAAACGTCAGTTTACCGGTAGGTACATAATCATATTTCCTTATCATACGTCCACCGACACTACCATACCCGCGTTCTAAATAACCATACTTTTCAAGTTGCTTCCTCTCATAATCAGTCAACTGATGACGTATCTGCTTCTGCCTGTCATGTATGCGAAACGAAATCTTTTCTCCTCGTAAAGTGACTGACATATCTTCTTCCACAGTTCCGCCCAATGAAATAACCGCCTTATACAACGCATTCATCATTCTGTATACTCTCGGGAACGACTCCGGTCCAAGATCATCGCACAAATATGGCATACCGTCAGAGTGCCTTCCATAACGCCATTTTCGCTGCTCAAACGGATCCACACAAGGTTTTTTGAACCATTTATCCACTTTTTCCTTATAGTTTTTTACAATTGGAAGATAATGCTGATGTTCTTTCACCTCAATTGTCTCAGCTAATGACAAAAGCCGTTCCTTTTCAACATCATTCAGGAAATCCAGTTCGTCGACCATAATCTGTAACTTGTTTTTAACCACTTTGACCGGAACATCGACAGGCTCTTCATCTTTTGTACTTGATAGTACAGGTTCGGAATCGTGAGAAATTTCGTGTACGGGCGCATTTGAATCGAGTTTGGATATATTATCGTTATTTTCAGGTTTCTTTTCTGCGACGATTTCTTTCACTTTACCCGTTTCATTACCGAAATCAGACCTGTCGCGAATCTGCAAAACTATTTCATCGGCACTTGAATATGGCAAAGGGATTTTAACCGCTTTATCAAACATCTCAAGCGAAATATAACTCCAATAGCTTGATGTAGGGTATGGAATATCTGCTGCCTTTAATGCTTCTTTGAGTTTATTATACGGCACATCGTATTTCTCTGAAACTTTGGTTATCCCGACAGTCCAGAGTTCTTCATACAGCTGCTTTCTTTGAAACTTTATCTCCTTGAATTTCATTATGGTATTCTCCTGTTCCTTGTGATAGCACCATAAGTGATCACATAAGCTGTTGTCATTCTATTGACAATATTTATTCGGCACGACAAGTGAGAATTTGCTGACAAGCGCAAACGATGAATCCAGATATATCGTTGAGTTCATTATACCACAATCAACCCCAAATTTCAATATTAAATCGTAGCGCCGCCTTATTGTCCCGAAAAAGGCATTGCATTCAGCTTGAATATGTGATAAAATATATTCAGAAACTTTCAATGAAGACAGAATAAGCTGGTAGATTTTGCGGAGCATATCTGCGTCAACGTAAGCATCGTTTTTTTACCGTTCGCGATCTCAAGCCGGGGCTGCACCTGTCTCCGCACATATTTCGGGATTTTCGGGTTGCCCTCGGAAGCCGCGAAGGTCTCGTATTTGAAGGCTTGGCTGTCCTCGATTGCGTTCACTTGTTCACCACCGTTGCAAAGAAAAAGCGCCTACAATGTTGTAAGCGCTCGAAATATTATGTTTTAATTTTATTCCTCGTCAACGATTTCAAGCGGTGGAAAACGCTCCTCGGAGAAAATCAGCGCGAGAATATCGTCAAGGGTTGCGTTCGGATTATCCTCACAGATACGGATAAATTCGTCCGTCCAGCCTTTTTCATCAGCCGCAAGGCTAACTCCCACGATTGTATCGCGGTAGTCGTCACCCTCGTGGTTCGGGTGAGGAAATTGCTTAAGCAAATCAATCAGTTTTTTCTCTTTATCCATCGAATAAGCTCCTTTTTCGCTTGATTTTGTCCTCGTTGCCCTTGATTTTCATTTTGAGAGTGAATTTGTAAGTACCGGGCATAATGACGTTAAATCCGTAGAAATAATCGCCGTATGAGCCGCAATGAGAACTGCCGCTTTTGTAATTCGGGTGCCAGGTCATTATTTCACTGCATAAACGGATAAATTTGCTTTTTGTCATTCTTGCCCTTCCGCCAGAACCGTTTGAAATGCTTCCCACGAAATATCCCTTTTTGCCCTTAACCCAGTTTGTCTTCCGCAATTCCATTATACAGCGAACTTCATCGTTTGTCAAGCCCGAGCATCATATACTCAAATCCCAGCGGCTACGAGCGCTCGCCTCTGTCAAATGTGTATACCGAAAACGATATGAGAGTGTGCCTGATACTAAAGCTGCTTTGGAAATACGCCACGGATATTGAGTCGTTGAAGGGGCTTGGTTTCTGCGTCAGCAAGTAGCACGCGGAATATATGTCCCGCAAATTCAACGAAGCAGAAATTGCTTCGGAATGACTTTCCTGTGAGCTTCGCGAGGAGCTTAGCATAGACATAAAGCCGCTTCGTGAGTATTGCCGGAGCGTGTTCGGCGAGATTTCGTTTGTGTTTATTGAGGCAGAAATAGTGTCCGGTGAGCCGCAGCTTTCCGTGCACGAGGAAATAAAGTGGGTGCTGCCGGAAGAGCTGACAGGATTTGAGTGGTGTCCTGCGGATAAAGCTGTGGCAAAGAAACTTTCCGAATAATTTAACAGATAAAAATTTTCAAAATAGGTTGAATTTCTCCTATTTATAGTGTATAATATAAATATGGAAGGAGGAATTGACTATGACCATTAACACAAACACGCTCGTGTCAATAACAGAGGCGAACCAAAACTTTTCGAGGGTAGCAAGGATTGTTGATGAAAACGGCTCGGCTATTATTCTCAAAAACAATGTTCCGCGATACATTATCATGGAATTTCCCGAGGCCGAAAAGCTCCAAACTGCTCCTGATGAGGATATTGAGGCGATATCTCAACGGCTGATTGCCAAAAACCTTGAAGCGTACAAGGAGCTGGCAAAATGATACGGCTGACAGAAAAGCAAATTATTAGTATGCATAGTTCTCTTATAGCGGAAACGGGCGGTCTGGACGGAGTGCGTGACAATGGTTTGCTTGAATCCGCGCTTGAAACGCCGTTTCAAACCTTTGATGGTGAAGATATTTATCCATCGTTACTGCAAAAGGCTGCAAGGCTAGGTTTTTCTTTGGTCGCAAATCACCCGTTTGTTGACGGAAATAAACGTATCGGAATACACGCAATGTTGGTATTTCTTGCAATTAATGGTGTTGAGATAAATTGCACTCAAGAAGAGCTTATAAACGTTGGATTATCTCTTGCCGACGGTTCAATGAAGTTTGAAGAATTGTGCAGGTGGCTTAACGAGCATAACTAGACACGAAAAGAAACAATCGCACGAAGGCTTCGAATCTGAAAAACTGCGTAAATGCAAATAATACCAAAATCCTAAACCAAATAACACATGTCCCCGCCCGATTGTACGCGCTTTCGGGCGGGATTTCTATTTCATCTCAAAACGCGTGCGGAACTTCTCCGGTGCTCTTTTCTCAATTCTTGAAATGTTAGACCGCGAGATACCATCTTTCGACGTTATTGTTCATATTTTTGTATATTTCGACAATTTTTATGGAATTAGCAATAACATCGCTGAGGAAACAATAAAAGCGCAAAAAAGATAAGCGGTTCACTGAAAATTTTTGCATATATAGCACTGTTTTTTCAATACGCCACTTGACATATTCCCTGCCTGGTATGAAGTAAATTTGATAGTTAAAGTGTAACAAAACCTGGAATTACCGCACAGATATTCCAATCATAACCGTTTCATCATCTTGGTTGCTCCACACGGAATGGGGAATTGAACCCTTCACCAAAAAGGCTTCGTCCTGATGAATTATAACTTCCTCATCGTTGAGAAGTACTTTTGCTTCCCGGTACGACAACTCATTTTTCAAAAACAAACACGAGGCAAGGGAGCTTTTCGAGCGCCCTTTAGTTTTACAACCAAAAAAGTTTCACGCCGTGCTGTGAAGCCTTTTGACAGTTGGTGAGCAGCCATTATTTACTCTTAGATTTACAATATAAGTGCAACACACAATAAAAAAGTTACCCATCAGGCAGCCTTATCCCAATTAATCTGCCATTATAAAATTATCCGCCGTCAAAGCCACAGCGTCCGGCTCCACAGCTTCTGTGGCTCTCTCCACG
>CALZUA010000014.1 GCA_945829235.1 uncultured Clostridia bacterium
ATAGGGGTATAGTTCAGTTGGTAGAACGACGGTCTCCAAAACCGTATGTCGAGGGTTCGAGTCCTTCTGCCCCTGCCAGCCGGTGCGACCGGCAACGATTTTCGCTCTTAGTATCATCTAGGGGCGAATTTTTTTCCCGAAGTTAACTTAATCTATTTTTAAAGTGAAGTCAGCCGGTGCGACGCTAGACTCTTTTTCGCTCTTAGTATCATCTAGGGGCGAATTTTTTAATAAACCATTATTTTACAATATCCAAAAAAGCGTAAGTAGCGACCCCATCAGCCGCTACTTTTTGTTATTAAATCGCTAAAATTGTTATCCGACAATAATTTCCCCGTCCGAAATCTCGATAATCCGCCCGCACTGTTTCGCGATTTCGGGGTTGTGGGTGACAATCAAAATCGTCTTGTTCTGCTCACGGTTCATCTTGAGGAGCAACTCCATAACCTCGTTCCCCGAGCGCTCGTCAAGGTTTCCCGTCGGTTCATCGCAAAGAAGAATTTCGGGGTTGTTTATCAACGCTCGGGCAATTGCCGCACGTTGCTGTTGACCGCCGGAAAGTTGCGCGGGATAATGGTTGACGCGCTCCGAAAGCCCGAGATTTTCAACAATCTCGCTGTATTTACTCGCGGATTTTTTGGCTAAACGCGCGGGCAAAAGTATGTTTTCAGCGGCAGTTAGCTCAGGCAACAAATCAAAAAACTGAAACACAAACCCGATGTTGTTCAGGCGAAAATCAGCGAGCTTTTCATCGTTCAGTGACGTGATTTCGGTATCGTTGAAAAACACATTCCCGCTTGTTGCCTTGTCCAAGCCGCCGAGCAAATTCAAAAGCGTGGTTTTGCCGCTGCCCGATTTTCCGATTATTGCGACAAGTTCGCCCTCAGCGATTTCCAGCGAAGCGTTTCGCAGAGGCGCGACAGCTCCCTCGCCTTTGCCGTAGATTTTGCATAAATTTTCGGTTCTTATCATTGCCTTGTCCTCCCGCTGTTCAAATCGCTCGCGATATCGCCCTTAAATTTTCTCATTGCCGCGAATGTCAAAACCACCGTCACTGCCGTGATAATCAACAGCAGAATAATCATCGGCAACTCAAGATTTGCCTGCCACCAGTTGTTGCGCATAAGTCCGGTTTCTTTTAGATTTTGGATAAATTCGTTGTTTGTGCTCGCAAGCTCGTCCCAGCGGTTCGCGAGGGAATTTGCGGAAATTTGCATAATCTCGAGCACCGCGTAACCGCCGCCAAACGCCGCGAGCGGTATCTTCACGCTGTTCACGGCAAGCGTTCTCCGGAGGCTTTTCAGCGAGGTCCCCTGCGCGCGAAGAACCGAGATTTCGTATGATTTTTGGCGAATTTTCATTCCGATACCGTTAAAATACGCGGAAAATCCGAGCAGTGACATCAACAAAATTGTCGCAATAGCCGCGCCCGCTTTCTTTATCCTTTCGAGGAAAAGTTCCCGCCGAAGCGAACTTCTCGACACGAGTTTCATTTGCGCCGAGGACGGAATAATGCTCCCGTCCATCTCCTTTTCGGAGAAAATTTCCGTGTATCTCGCGCCGCCGAGTCCCATTGCCAAAGCGCCCGTTGCGGTTGTGAGGAAATTGTACGTCATCTTGTTTTCGTCCGTTAAAACAAGCCGCTTCAGAAGCTCGTCTGCATTGTTTTTGACAACGATAACCGCACCGATTGAAACAGGCTCGCTGACCGAAATTCCACCGATACCAAGATTATCCTCGCCGCCTGTCGCTGAGCCGAAAACAAGGCTCTGTCCCGCTGAAAAAGCCTGATTTGAGTTGCCCGAAACAACAAGTATCTCCCTGCCCGAATTCAGCGCGTCAACATCAATTCTTCCGTCAACCGTGTACTCCGCAAGCCGCGCCAGCGTTTTTTCATCAACAATCCGCGTTGGTGCCTGATACAGAATTTTCGTGCCGATTTGCCCCTCATCGAAGAAATTTTTGTACTCATCGACAGACTGCGCAATTATTGCTTTGCGAACCTCTGCTTCGGTGAAATCGATTTGGTTGGTGAAATTATCAAGCGGTTTTTCAGCAATAACAAACGGTTGTTTTAACGTCCCGCCGGCGTAAGCGTACTCGGGAAGCCGTGCCGAGATATCGTCGCCGATACCCGCTGAGTAGCCGTTTTCCGTTGTATAGAAGCCGCAGTTGGGGTTGAAAATGTTTATCGTTCCGAAAACCTGCGGTTCGGGGGAGCTGTAATATTCCTCAACACCACATTCTTCAAGGTCAATTCCACCCGCCAACAGCGTGTCATCGGGCGCTCCCATCATCACGGACTGCGCGTATTTTCCCATGTGGGTGCTGTCCATATAACACATCGCGGCGCAACAGCCGATAAGTGCAAGACACACAACTTGTACAACCGATGTTGTTCCGCCGCGGAAAATTGCCGAAAAGCACCTGCTGAGTTTCCGCTTACAATTTCCGCGCGAAGCTCATCGGAGGCGTTTGCGACAGCCAAGTCCAAATAACCGCCGGTTGAATAAATGCTGTCAAGCACCCTGCTCGTTTTTTCGCGCTCGCCAAGCCAAAAGGCAAGAACAACCGCTGTCATAAGCGACGCAGAAAATATCAGCGCGGCGAGATTTTTCTTGTGTTTTTTCCAGTATTTTGTGGTGATGTAAAGTGCAAAGCTCATACTATCTCCTTTTGGTGGAATTGCACCGCGCGTCAAGTTGCGCCGATTTCCCCGAAAACCCGCGATTATTGTTCTCAGAAACATTTGTCCGACTGAGTTTATTATAGCATAGTGTGATATGCATTGCAGGGTACAATGTGTACAAATATACGCAAAAATAACACTGTTTTCTTAGATATCTTTTACGAATTTTGCCGCAGTTTTTTGTGTTGACATCGAAATTGTTATGTGATATAATTGATATAACAAGCGTTTTTGCTGAATTTTTCGGAGGTAAAATATGAATTTTTCCATCAATGAGGAGCGCCTGACAGCCGCCGAATACATTGATTTTCTCAAAAAAACCGACCTCGGTTCGCAGTACCCGAAGGAGCGTTTTGCCGAGCGCATTGACACGCTGGTTCGGAGAACGTCAATCAGTCTGGTTGCGCGAAACGACAGCGGCGAGATTATCGGCGTGTGTTTCGGGATAACCGATTTCGCGTACTGGTTGTTTATAACCGACCTCGGCGTTGTCCGCGAGTGTACGGGCAAGGGCATAGGGAAAGCGCTTGTGAAGCGGCTCCACGAGCTTGCCGGCGGTGAGAAGAACATCATAATGTACACCTGCGCCAACGAGAACGCAATCCCGTTTTACAAGAAAATCGGTATGCACACGCCCGATGATGTTATGGTTCTTAACCACGCCGACTGGACGAATTTCACCGTTGAATAATCGGGGGTTTAGTTAACGCTTTGGTCGCATTAACAAACAATTTCGGTTGAATAAAAGAAGGCGCTCGGCTGAAACCGAACGCCTTTTTGTTAATGCTTGACATAGAAGCTGAAATTGTCCTCGCCGATGAACTCGCCGTTGCCGATAAGCGCGGGAATGTCCGTGTACAACCGCATTCCCGTACACTCGAGCGTGCTTCTCATGCAACTCACCAAGACAACAAAATAATCATTTTTGTGGCTCATCGCAAACTGCATTTGCGCGGGCGAGAGCAAAATTCTATCCGACACAGCGCTCAGTATCGTGTGCGTTTTCACCTCGAAATACCTGATATCCTCGCGTTGATTTTCGGCAATTTTCAGGCAAATGTCCCAGCCGCGCTGATGATAATTCCCCTTGTCGCCGAGCGAAACAACCGCGCGTTTTTGATTTGCCGTATCGAGGAGAACAACCTCGGTTTCGGTTCTTGATGTCACGGTAAAGCCTTTCTCGATAAGCTCAGCCGCGAGCTTTTCAAACACAAATTTCTCGCCGGCATCACCGATTTTCTTGCAGTATTTTCGGAAATCATCATCGGTCATTCCGATTTCACGCTCGGTGCAAACACCAAATTCATTCATACAACCGGAGTCGTTTTGGTTGTTGTTCATCGACAACAGCTGTTGTTTGATTAACTCAAACGCATTCTCCTCGTCACCCAAATCGAGCGCGTTGCACAACTCCCTGAACATATTCGCGCTTTTCTGCATTTTCACGGCAGAGCGCGGCGTAAGGAGCTTCATTCGGTCTTCCTCGGAGGAATAGCTTGGGAAATGCAGTTTTGCGAACTGCTCGTCCGTCTGGATAAGCGCGAGCAGATTTGAGCAGGCTTCTTGCTGAGCATCGGGCGCGTCGGAGAGAGTGCCTTGCGAGAATAGCACAGACAGCGCGTGGTTTATCTTTTGGCAGATGTTCTCATCGTTCATCGGCGGCAGACCGAGCGCGGCGATGTTAAATCTCCGGTCAATGGTTATCGGCTTGATATTATTCGACAAGTCGATACTCGCGAATGCTTCGGCGATTTCGTAGAGCTGTTTGTACTTAACAGCGTCATATCGCTTGTCAACCGAGTTGAAGATATCGCTGAGCGGCACAAATTCCCCGTTCAAATTCGGGTAAATGTACGCGTTTTTCAAAACCGCGGAGCAACCGTTGCTTATCGCCGCGTTAACCAGCGTGACGATTTGGTTAACCGCACCGTTTTCATCTGTTCCCAAAAACAACGCAAGCGATTTTGTGCAACTGAGGTTTTGGATAACGCTTGCCGACATTTTGAACACGTTGCTCAGCGAATAATGCCACAGATTTTTATCCGCGTAAAAATTCCCGGCAATTTTTGTGTGCTCGGGCAACTTGCTTTGCAAAAAATCCTTACAGCTGTTGTAGAAAACCTCGTCCTCGCAACACGAGCACATCAAAAGCCACGCTTTTTCCCAGCTTTCCTCGTACTCCGCGCGGTGATAGCAAAAGTTCATCACGGCAAAATCGCGGTTGGAGCGCTCGGCGATGAAGCTCGTGAGCTTGGTTATTTCATAGCTCGGAATGCCCGTTTTTTCGGGGAACTTGAAGCTCTTGTTGAGCAGGTTTTTCCTGATTTCAAGCGTTGGTCTTGTGGAACTTTTGAGGTTGTCGAGTTGCTCGGAAACGTCCTTGAGGATATCGGGGATATCGTTGTCGAGGAACACCTCGCCGAACGAGTACAGCCGCCTGTCCGCGAGGTCTTGCGGGAGCTGGTTCGGGAAGATTTTGGCTTTGTTGGTTTTGATGAGCGCTTGCAGTTCCTCGTTGTTCTCGGACAGCGCGAACAGCCGCCCGCACCATTCAACAAGCTCGTCCGCGTTGCCCTTGAACCGCTTCAGATACTGCTCGGTATTGAGGAAGAGCTTCTGCGCGGTAATCAGCTTCTCCTCGTCAATTTCATACCCCGCAAAAGCCTCGTTCCAGCGCTCGTTACCGAGCGGTGCTTCACCGACCGGCGTGTACACCCCGTCAAAGCTCTCGCAGAGCAACTTGACAGCATTCTTCTCCTCGGCAGTTTCCGCGTCAACAACAAGCAAGTCGTTATCGAACAGCCGCTTGAGTTCGCCCGTCCTGACGCGAATCATCGCGCAGTTGCCGATTACCTTGAGGAGCGCGTTGTAGATGTTCTCGCGAACCCACGTTGACGACATTTCCTTGTCCTCGTGAAACGGCGGTATTTCAACAATGTTCTCGATATCGGAGAAACCGTTTTGCACAGCGCTCGTGAGAAATTTCTCGTACAACCGCACAGCGCTTTGAATAAGCACCTTGTTTGTTGCCGCGTGAACCGATGCCGCGTTATCGACAAGCGTGATGTTGCTTCGCGGCTCGTTCGGTTTAAAATCGGGCGAGTTGATGATAACGGGGAACGGGAACTCTTCCGCCCCGACAAGCGGGAAAACCGTGAAAATTCGCGGAAGCAGGTTGCTAAGGCGGAGAAAATTCTTGTTCTCGCCGAACAGCGCGGCGAGCGTGATTGTGCCGTCCTTCGCGAAGGCGATGCGGTGCTTTTTGACGGAGCTTTCGGTGATTTCGCTGATTTCGATTTGCCACAGAACATCGTCAATCTGCGTGATTTCACCGCGCTCAAAGGTAATATGCTCGCCGCCGATTTTGTCGATAATCTCAACGCTTGCGATTGACTGCGAAAACAGCAGAATACAAAGTATCGTGTTTTTCAGGTCGGAAACGCCTGTCCGAGCGCAAATTTTGCCTTCCTCGGAGTTGAGGAAATAGGTGAAGCGGGTGTTGAACGCGCGCGGGTCAAACTCGGCTTCAAGCTCAGCCTCGTCAACGTTTTCCAGTTCCTTCATTGAGCTTGCGATTGACGTGAGAATTTCTTCTTTGGAGTGCCCGCGGTGGTCGAGAGTTACCTTAAACGGTCGATAAGGGAGAGCGGTTTCGTTGCCGAAATCGTCCTCGGTTTTGTCCGACAGCACAGAGCAAATCTCGACAATTTCGCTCAGCTGAAAGGTTGTCATAAAGCCGGTTCCGAATTGCCCGACGGTTTTCTCATCGGGATTTTTTGAGGAAGTCTGATTGATTATCGACAGGATATCCTTCACGCGAAAGGGCTTGCCGTTGTGCTCGAAAAAGAGCTTGTCCTCCGTGAGCGTTATCCGCACGTTTGCGGGCGTGTTCTCGTAAGCCACATCGCCGCAGTTCTGCAAAAGCTCCATTCCCCAGCGCCGCGCCTGCGAGAGGTCGCTCATATTGCGAACCTTGTCCATATATTGCAGGATTTTGTTGGCAATATTCGTGTGGTAAACATTTTCAATCCTTGATTGGATTATATCTTTGTAACTTGTTTGCATAAAATCCCTCCTTGTTTCCTTTATATCACAAACGAGGGGAGTTGTCCATACAAATTTGTCGAAAAATGCAAAACCGCAACTTTTCCCGCTAAATCGCAACCGCTTCCGAAACCACTTGACGAGTACCGCAAAATGTTGTATAATTGACTTAACAAATTCTTTGAAAAAGCGAGGACGTTATGAACGAATTAAGCACCAACGCAAATCACCGCAAAGCTTGTCCAGTGGCGAAAAAGTGCAGTGGTTGTCAGCTGTCAAATCTGAACTATGAGCAACAGCTTGAGTTCAAGCAAAAGGACGCGGAGAAGCTTCTCGGGCAATTCGGCGAGGTGAAGCCGATTGTGGCTATGGAGAACCCGTATAATTACCGAAACAAGGTGCAGGCGGTTTTCCGAAGCGACCGTAGCGGCAGGATAATTTCAGGCGTTTTTCAGTCGGCGAGAAACGGAATTGTCGGCGTTGACCGGTGTTTTCTGAACGATGAAAAAGCCGATGAAATTGTTGTGGGAATACGCGAGCTTTTGCGCTCGTTCAAGATACAGCCCTACGATATCGGCACGGGGCGCGGCTTTTTAAAGCACGTTTTGGTGCGTGTCGGGAAGAAGAGCGGCGAAATTCTCGTCACGCTTGTCGGCGGCAACCGAATGTTCCCGAAGAAGCGGGATTTTGTCGGTGCGCTCCTGAAAAAGTTCCCCGAAATCACCACGGTTACGTTCTCGGTAAACCAAAATGACGAGATGCTCTTGCTCGGTGAAAACGACGAGATTTTGTACGGCAAGGGGTACATTATCGATGAGCTTTGCGGGAAGCGGTTTCGGATATCGCCGCGGTCGTTTTATCAGATAAACTCGGTGCAGACGGAAAAGCTGTACGATTACGCGATAAAATCGGCTGATTTGCAAAAGACGGACAATATTCTTGACGCGTACAGCGGTATCGGCACAATCGGGCTTATCGCGTCCGATTTCGTGAACTCGGTTCAGGGTATCGAGTACAACTCGGCGGCAGTGCGCGATGCCGTGAAAAACTGCTCGGAGAACGGGATAACGAAAAAGGTTGCCTTCAACAAGGGCGATGCGGGCGATTTTCTGCGGGAGCGCGCCAAAAACGGGACGTTTTACGATGTTGTGTTCCTTGACCCCGCGAGAGCCGGTGCCGACAGGAAATTCCTCACCGCGCTCACCAAAATCAAGCCCCGAAAAATCATCTACATCTCCTGCAACCCCGCAACCCTTTCGCGTGATTTGAAGTCGCTCGTCAAGGATTACCAAGTTGTCGAAATCCAGCCGTTTGATATGTTTCCGCATACTCGGCACGTTGAGTGCGTGGCGGTTTTGGAGAGGAAGGAAAAGTGAAGCGGGGCGGTTTCGCACAAAATCTGATTGTAATCTATAAAAAATCGCACGATTTCTCTTGACTTTTTCGCGAAAATCGCATATAATATAATTAACAAATTTACAAGGAGGTTTTAGTATGGTTGTAACAGCTACCGAATTTAAGACTAACTTCGGAAAATATCTTGAGCTTATCGCGCACGAAGACATTTTCATTACACGAAACGGAAAAACCATCGCCAAGGTTGTTAACCCGCAGGTTTCTGCGGTTGATTCTCTTCGCGGAATGTTAAATCAAGCACCTCAAGACATTGACCTCGATTCACTGAGAGAGGAGCGTCTTTCAAGATATGAAGATAATGGTTGACACCAATATCATTATTGATGTGTTGCTTGAAAGAGAGCCGTTTGTAGACGATTCCTGCAAGCTGTTATCCTTGTGTGAGGAACATAAAATAGATGGCTTTGTTACCGCTTCCTCGATTACCGACATTTATTATTTGGTACGAAAATACACTCACAGCACCGAGCTTGCATATAAGGCAATCGGAAAGGTTCTTGAAATTGTCAAGGTGTGTAGCGTCACCAACAACGAAGTGCTCATTGCTTTTCAGAAAAAAGCAAAGGATTTTGAGGACTGCCTTGTTGCTGTTTGTGCGGAATCTATACACTGCGATTATATTGCAACGAGAAATATCAGGGATTTTGAGGATTTCAACATTCCCGCCATTTCTCCAACCGATTTGCTTAAACAATTCTAACAACTGAAAGCCTTGCGGATAAAAACGCAGGGCTTTTTTCTTTGCAAAAACACGCTCGTAACATTTACGACTGCAAAAATAACGTGGTAAAATATAAACATAGGGAGCGCAAAGGGCGCTTTCACAAAACAAGAACCTGCGTTATTGCAGGAGAAAGGAGCGGCTTATGAATTTAAGCGAGCTAAAGGAAAACGCGCAAGCGGGCTTTGTTAATCCGCAGGTTATCGAGATTTACCTGAAAAAGCTTGTCGGTTGCCGAATGGTTGACCTTGTTGACGAGCCGACAGCGATTACCGGGTTTACCGAAGCGTGTGCAAGAGAGCAGGATGGCTTTGACGCATTGCCGATTGGTGAACGGGAGGAGAAGCTGAGGACAATCAGGAACACCGTCACACTGGGCGACTTCATCGAGCTTATCGCGAAGCATTGCGGCGGGAACATTCTCCGCCCGTACCTCGGGTATCTTAACATCAGCGAGGAGAAACTCCTCGATTTTCGCTTCCCGCAAGATGTTCAGCACCGCGAAAATCCTGAGGAACACGGCTTTGAGGCTTGGTTTCGCAACCTGCCTTACACCGAGCCGGATTATTTCACGGATTACGAGGAAGAGCAGGTTGTATACAACGAGGTCTGTGCTCAGCCTGACGAAGACGGCAGTGGCTTAACGCCAACCTATCTCGAAGCACCCGCCGCGCCGCTTCCGAGCGAAGAGCCGCCCAAAGAACCGCTTTTCGCCGCGCTCGATTACAACCGCACGTTTGATACACTGAACAGCTTTTTGCCGTTGCTTGTGTTTACTGTAATTTTAGGGAGGGCAAAATGACATACAAAAATCTTTCTGAGCTTAAGGAAAAAAGCACTTCCATAGCTTCCTCAGCTGATATCGTCAACCTGAAATTGATAATCGGGAAAATGACGCTTGCGACGCTCTACAAGTTCCTTTACACCAACGCGGAGTTTCGCCTGAACCTGCTTGCCGACAAAATCCACACGCTTTATCCATACGTTCCCGTGGAACACGTCAAGACGATTATGCCGATTTGGGAAATCGCCACAATGCTTGCCGGAAACCCGCCGCAGATGTTTACGAACCCGTTAAGCCCGCTCTTCAGCACGCCAAGCGAGGAGTACAAGCTTTACTTGTCCGTAATCTTCGAGCTGTTTTTTCTGCCGTTTTATTTTGTTAAGGCAACCGATTGAAAGGAGCAAAAATGAACTACATAATCGAACAATCCGCAAGAGGCTACGACACCTTGTCCGTTGAAGCACTTCTTGCAACAAAGCGCAGGATTTTCCTCACAAATCCTGTTGACAGCGACAACTGCGCTGAGATTATCCGGCAACTGATGTTCTTCAACAGCCAAGACGCGGCGGCTGAAATCGTTTTGTACATCAACACGCCGGGCGGCGAGGTTGACAGCGGTTTTGCGGTGTACGACACAATGCGTATGATTGACGCGCCCGTGCGGACGGTGTGCATCGGCGTTTGCGCGAGTATGGGCGCGCTGATTTATCTCGGCGGGGAGCGGCGCGAGATGCTCCCGCACTCACGGCTGATGATACACGACCCGTCCTTTGGCGGCGGAAGCTACGCGGGCAAAAAGCCGCACGAGTTGCAAGCCGAGGTGAACAAGCTCAGCGAAACCCGCGACGCACTTTGCCGCGTTATCGCCGAGCGCACGGGGAGAACCTTCGCTGAGGTCTGCGAGAAAACCGCAACCGATACCTATTTCACACCCGAGCAAGCGATTGAGTTTGGTTTAGCGCACGCTGTTGCCGAGCGCATTTAAAGGAGGTTGTTTATGGATAACTTAAACAAATTCTACGGAAACCGACAGATTGCGAAAGGCATTTTTGTTTCCGATAACACGTTTGCAACTCAGCTCAACAACAACGATTTGATTATCGGTCCATCGGGCGCGGGCAAGACAGGCGGCTATGTCGCGCCGCTTATCTGCAATTCGGTTTCGAGTATGATTATCACCGATACCAAGGGAAATCTTGCCAAAAATTACGGTGCGGTTCTTGAACGAAAGGGGTTCAAGGTGATAACGCTGGACTATGTTGCCCCCGAGAATTCCTGCGGCTACAACCCGCTTGATTACATCGGGCGCGACAGGCGCGGGCGATACAGCGAGAAGGATATCAAGACAATTTCCCAAGCGCTTGTGCAGACGTGTGATGAGGACGCGTTCTGGTCGGACAGCGCGCGAACGGTTGTTGAAACGCTGATTGCGTTTGTTCTGGAGAACCTTCCCGCTGAGGAGCACAATCTCGCTTCGGTTGTCGAGGTGTACAGATTGATGGAGAGCCGGAGCGAGCCGAGCGGAATTGCGTTTCTGAATGAAATCGAGCTGTTGCACCCCGAGAGCATAACCGCGCGGCGTTATTCCACGTTCAAAAAGGTTTTGTCCTCCGAAAAGACGTGGGGTTGTATCAACCAGTTCGTCACAAACGCGCTGAACAAGTTTTATGTGAGCGAGGTTATGGAGATGTTGCAGAAGGGAAACGACTTCACGTTTGAAACTATCGGCAGAACGCCCACGGTGCTTTTCGTCAACGTAAGCGACTCCGACCGTTCGCTTGACGGGCTGATAAACATCTTCTACACGCAGTGCCTGCAAATGCTGATAAAGGAAGCCGACAGGAACGCCGATAACCGCTTGCGAGTGCCGGTGAGGTTGGTGCTGGACGACTTTGCGGCGAGCACCGTTATCCCCGATTTCGACAATCTTATCTCGATAATCCGTTCGCGCGATATTTATGTGAGCGTGATTTTGCAGAGCCTCACTCAGCTTGACGCGCGGTACGGCTACAACAAAGCGCGAACCATTATCAACAACTGCGACCACATCATCTACCTCGGCGGAAGCGACAAGGAAACCTGCGACTACATCGCAAATCGTTGCGGTTTGACACCCGACAAGATTATGTATATGCCGTTGGATATGGAGATAATGATTGAGCGCGGAAGCCGCGGCAGACTTGTGGATAAGGTTGCGCCTTATTTCTTCGGCGCGGACGCGGAGGAAAACCCGCTTTGCTGAAGCTATTGACAGCCGAAGCGTTTTTGGCTATAATAAAATTACGAATACTCACGGAGGTACTTTTATGAAGAGAATTTTCACCGATAAAGATAAACCCGCTTTTTCGCAGAACCGCAAGATGTTCATCAACACCCTCAAGTCAATCGAGGACAACTTTTTCGCGCGCACCCGAAGCTATCTTGATGAAATCGTAAACCCCGACAATTCCACCAACAACGAGAAAGCTCACGAGTTTGCCAAGCGGCTTGTTGCGGGCATCGCGGACGAGCTTTCCGAGTATCAGCGCGATGTGTACGAGAGCTTTCTCTACTGCGCGTTTATCTGTATGGAGCGCAATCTGCTCCCGTCTTTCGAGAACGTCATTGCTCTCGCGAAAAACACCGAGATACACGGTCAGAGCCTGCGTAATATAACGCGCAAGGAGCTTGGCAAGGACAAATTTCTCCCGCAGTTCGGGTTGGCGGGAATTGTAAACCGACTGTCCTTGACGCTTGAAAATGGGGAAACCCTCAAGGATACGGAATACGCTTTGGGCGAGCCGAATTACTTTGATTTTTGCAAACGCTTTGGTTACGGGACATTCTGTCACGCGGTAGGGCAGAATTACTCGATTACCGAGGACAACTCGGACGAGCTTTTCTTTCAATACCGCGACGAATGGGACGCGGCGATTACCATGACAATTCCCGATGCCAAGGACTTTTTTGACAGTTACAGGAACTTTAGCTGGCAGTTTCACGGGCGCAGACGTTGGTTCAAGGCGGCGGATATCGAGAAGATGATTGACGTTTACCTGTTTACCGAGGGGAAAAACGTTCTCGCGACCTCGGACAGCCGCTTGAACAAGCTGTTAAGCGACCTTCAGCGCGTTGACGCGGATATTCTCGATGAACGCGATTTGCTTGAGATTGCGGAAGATGTTGAGGACATCGCGCCGCTTGAAAGCTCGCTTTCCGTGTTTGAGGTGATACGCAAGCAGAACGATTGGATAAACGACACCACGCGCTACATCAACGATATGCTCAGCGGTATGAACATCAATTTCCACGAGCTGATTGTCGGTTCAACTCCCGAGGAAACCGACAAGCGAATCCGCAGACTTATCGCGATGATTGAGAAATCCGGCATCGACAACACTTGGGCTGTTTCCGGCGATGACCGCGAGATGCTTCGTTGTTTTCTCTACTGCGCGATGTGGGAGAGCCTTGCGATACGCGGGAAAACGGGGTACGGCATTGAAAAGCGCGAAAGCACCTTCGGTGAGCTTTTGCACAGAGCGGATATGGCTGTCCACTTTTATCGTTACAGCAACCCTCCGCGTACGGTAGATTTGCTCGACGGGACAACACGCACATTTTTGTGTGAGCAGAAGGATACCGAGGTGCATTTTGAGCACGATGACGATGAAAACGCGAGATTTGACGCGGAGCTGTTTGACAAGGCAGAGTATGTTGCCCGTGCGGAGCGGCTGAGGGAAATTCTTCGCGCGCAAAGCGAGTTAAACCCCGACGTGACCTCCGACGACTACAATTTGTATCTGTACAATTTTCAAAGCCTGATTTCGACCGCGATAAAGGCGTTTCTCTATTCGTGTGGACTCACGGCGTTCTCGTTCGGGAACGACTTTGAGCACATCTCGGACGATATCAGCCGCGCAATCCACAAAATCGAAAAGGTTTCCAATCAAATGCGTTTCACCGCGCTTCAAAGAACTTTCAAAGCGATTTCCAACACCGACTCGGAGTAACGGAGGAGTTGTATGGATACACAAGGTTTACTTAATAAACTGTTGAAAAACTACAACCAATTCTACCACGACAATAACCCCGAAACGACCTCTCGTGAGCGCACCAAGAGCTTTATCTACGGCTATTTCCTCAACGAAAAAAAGCGTGAGCTTGCGAAATACACCGAGCGCAAAACCGACTTTTTCAAGGGGGTTGCCGCGCTTGTGAAAGGGCTGACAATCGAGAGCGCCGAGGATTTGCTGAAAATCACGGACAAGAGTGTGAAAATCCGCGACAACTACCTGTTGCTTGCAATTTCGCGCGAAGCGTTTGAGAGCGGCTGGATTTCGGAGGAGGAACTCAGAGCGGTTATCAAAAAAACGCGCAAAATCAAGAAAGTGCCGCCTGTTCTGTTTCAACGGGAGAACGCAGGTTATGGAGCGGCTTGGGAAAGATATTTGCGGATATTGTTGCACAAAACGATTTGCGATTTTTTCAACTCAAAGGGATTTGTCGTCAACGGAAGCGGCTCGGACAATCACACGGCGAAAAGGAACGGTCGTTTCAGCACGAAAAAGCGTGAACCCGATGACCGAAAGGAGCGCGACCTTGTTCACCTGTACAGCGAGTATCACAATTACCAAAAGGCGCACTCCGAGCAGTCAGGCAAGATAACGCGCGGGCGATTCTCGGAGAATGCGACAAAATCCGCCGCTGAGTACAAGGAACGAGCGAAGCGTTTGTTGCGGGCAATCGATGACAACAGCGTAAACCACGCCAAGTATAAGCGCGACATTATCCCGATTTATTTTGACGAGAAAATCGGCGCGGGGATTTACCTTATCGGCAAGGAGTGCTTTGAGCCGACCGTGCTTGAGAAAGCGGATATCGCGCAGGAAATCGTGTGTGTTCCTTGCATCGTGAGCTTTTATTCGGCGGTTTATGATAACCTCGGGCGGTTTGTGTATGCAAAGAAGCTGGAGAATAACTCAGAGCCGATAAAAGCGCGGTTTGAGATGAACGTAGAGCCGTGCGCGACGCTTGACAAGGCGTTTGAACAGTTTGCACGGAAAATCAACAATCACAAATTCGACAAGGATTTCCGGTACAGCAATCAGAGTGTTTGTCCGCTGAGCGATGAAGATTTCAAGCGGATTATGTGAAGCCTGTTGACTTTTGGAAAAACTTGTGCTATAATATCAGTAATCCGGCTTCAAGGCTTGATTATAAAATTTCATTTTAAGGAGAACGCTGTTTGAAGAACAACACCTTGGAGATTGTAGCGTAAACGGGAGGTTTGCGAATACAATCACACAAACCTCCGGTTTTTTCGTCAACATTTTTCGGGAGGTAAAACAATGAATAAAAATGACTACATTATCCGTTTGGAAAGAAAAGACGAGCACCGTGAGGTTGAAAATCTCGTCAGGGAAGCGTTCTGGAACGTGTACCGTCCGGGTTGTTTCGAGCATTTTGTGCTCAATCAGCTCAGAAACGACTCTGCGTTTGTGAGCGAGCTGGACTTTGTTATGGAAAAGGACGGCGAGCTTATCGGGCAGAATATGTTTATGCGCGCGGTAATCAAGGCTGATGACGGCAGGGATATCCCCATTTTCACAATGGGCCCGATTTGCATTGCACCCGAGTTCAAGCGCCAAGGCTACGGCAAGAAGCTGTTGGATTTCTCGCTTGAGAAGGCGGCTGAAATGGGCGCGGGCGCGGTTTGCTTTGAGGGGAATATCGATTTCTACGGCAAGAGCGGCTTTGTGTGCGCGAGTGAATTTGGGATAAGATATCACGGTGTTCCCGAGGGCGAGGACGCGTCGTTCTTCCTCTGCAAGGAGCTGAAAGCGGGATATCTTGACGGTATCACGGGCGTTTACACCCCGCCGCAGGGCTATTTTGTGGACGAAGCGGCGGTTGAGGAGTTCGACAAAGGTTTTCCGCCAAAGGAAAAGCTGAAGCTCCCCGGTCAACTTTTCTAAACGAATAAAAAAAGCTCCCCGAGCGCAATGTTCGGGGAGCTTTATTTGTCGATAAAGGCACATCTGCTACATATTCGGCAGGCAAAGACTAGCCGAAATACCGTTCTTCACCTTTCTCGCCGGACAGCTTTGTAATAGTTATTTGTGCTTCGGTAGCAAAACGGTGATTTCCGTGCCGCTTCCCTCGGTGCTTTTTATGCCGATTGTGCCGCCGTGAAGCGTAACGCCGTGCTTGACGATGGACAGCCCCAGCCCCGTGCCGCCGATTGTGCGCGAGCGGCTCTTGTCAACGCGGTAAAAGCGCTCGAACACTCGGTCAACGCTCTCGGGCGGGATTCCGATTCCCGTATCGGTGAAGGTTGCCTTGACGAAATCATCGGTCTGCGAGATGTTGATTTCAGCGGTACCGTCGGGTTTGTTGTACTTTATCGCGTTGTCGAGCAGGTTGTAGAAAATCTCATCGAGCACGGGGTAAACACCCGTGATTTCCGCCTTTTCGCCCGTAACCTTGAGCGTAACCCCATTGTTCTCCGCGGCTTTTGAGAGCCTGTCGGCGCAGGTTTCCGCAAGCTCGTGCAAATCGACAATTTCACGCTCGTCCTTGTAGGAATTTTCGTCAAGCCGCGAGAGGTTGATGATGTCCTCGATGAGCGTTATCAGGCGGCTTGCTTCGCTTTTGATTTTCTCGGAAAACTCGCGGACATCCTCGGGCTTGACGATGCCGCCGGCAAGCATATCGGAGATACCGTAAATCGTGGTGAGCGGCGTTTTCAGCTCGTGCGAAACGTTTGAGGTAAACTCGCGGCGAAGCTCCTCGCGGCTTTCTTTCTCGGTGATATCGAGGATAATGATAACCGTGCCGTTCGGCTCACCGCGCGAGAAAACGGGGCTTGCGATGACCTGATAAACCCTGTCGGAGAGCGTGAGATTAACCTCGTTTCGCTCACCCTTGAGCGCGTTTTCGATAGCTTGAATAAAGCTCTCGTTGTGGTTTAGCGTGAAAATATTGCGGGAATTTTCGTTGAACTCAGCACCGAGAATTTTCAGCGCGGAGTTGTTGTACGACAGCACTTCCGCGTTTTTATCGGTGATGATGAAGCCCTCGCTCATATTCTCGGTAATCAGCGAAAACTCCGCGCGCGCCCGCGAAAGCTCGTTCATACGGCTCTCGATTTCGATATTGCGATTTTTGATTTCGTGCAAAAGCGGCGCGATTTCAGCGTAATTTTCATCGATATCGGGATTTTTGAGGTCGATTTCGTTTATAGGCTTAACTATTTTGTTCGCGGTCAAATCGGCAAGCAAAAGGCTCAAAATCAGCGCCAAAATCAGCGCCAGTGCAACTCCCCACCACATATCCGCGAGCATACCGAGAACGGTTGCCTGCGTGCCGGAAACGCGGATAATATCGCCGTTTTCGAGCACAAAAGCGCAGTAAATCGTGCGCTCGGAAAGCGTGTGACTTTCGCGGGTTGCGGTGCCCTTGCCGGACTGTTTCGCGGCGATAATCTCATCGCGATTTGCGTGATTTTCCATTTCCGCGGGATTTGCCATATTATCGAACAAAACCGTGCCGTCTGCCGCGATGTAAGTTATTCTGCTCGAAAAACCGGTGAGCTTCGCCAGATGCTGTTCGATTTCATCGGCGGTTTCATCGGCAAGCGAAACGCTCAGAAGACCGGTTTCATCTTCGAGCTGTTTTGTAAAATTATCAAGATTTTTCGCATAGTTTGCCCCCAAAACTATCACAATCGCAATAATCACCGAGGCAAACGAAACGAAAAAGGTTGACAAAAAAATTCGTTTTGTCATAAAATTACCCCATTGAATTGTCGGAGAATTTATACCCCACGCCGCGCACGGTTTCAATCATATCGCCGCAAACGCCGAGCTTTTGCCGAAGCGTTCTGATGTGAACGTCAACCGTTCTGCTCTCGCCCGCGAAGCCGTAATCCCACACCTTTGCGAGAATTTTTTCGCGCGTGAGAACATTTCCCGCGTTCTCGAGAAGATAGCACAAAAGCTCGAATTCCTTGAACGTGAGCTGAATTTCAGCGCCGTCAACCTTGACGATATGCTTTGCGGGATTGACGTAGAGCTTTGCGTTTTTGTACTCCTTATCGGCGGTCGAGGAGGTGCGGCGAAGAAGCGCTTTTATGCGGGAAATCATCTCCATTGTCCCAAACGGCTTTACGATATAGTCGTCCGCGCCGCTGTCAAGTCCGATAACCTTGTCGTACTCCGAGCCTTTTGCCGTGAGCATAATCACGGGCAGTGCCGCAGTTTTCGGCGATTTTCTCAGCTTTGCGAGAACCGAAAGTCCGTCCTCCTCGGGCAACATTATGTCGAGCAAAACAAGCTCCGGCAACTCCCCGTTCATCGCTTCCCAGAACTCCGAGGGACGCTCAAAGCCTCTTGCGTCAAGCCCCGAGTTTGTGAGCGCGTACAGCACAAAACTGCGGATATTCGCGTCGTCCTCCAACAAAAAAATCATAATTTATCACCTTATCAATGCTCGCCCGTGATTGAAAAGATAACCCATTCCGCGATATTTGTCGCGTGGTCGCCGATACGTTCGAGATACTTTGCAACCATAAGCAAATCCATAAAATACTCCGCGTCCTTTGTATCCTCGCGGATTAAGTCAACGAGCTCGTTCTTGACTTCAAGGAAAAGGCGGTCAACGTTATCGTCCATATCGATGGTTCTCTGCGCGAGCGCCAAGTCTTTCTTGACGAACGAGTCCACGCCCGTTGTCACCATCTTCACAGCTTCGGTCGCCATCTCGGAGATGTGGACTTTACCCGCAAGATTTGTCGAGTGGACAAACCCCGCGATTTCCGCGATATCCTGCGACTGGTCGCCGATTCTCTCCATATCGGAAATCATTTTAAGCGCCGAGGACACGGTTCGCAGGTCCTTTGCAACCGGCTGTTGTTGAAGCAACAGCTTCATACAAAGCGCTTCGATATCGCGCTCGAGGTGGTCGATATCCTGCTCGTTTGCGTTGACCTTTTCAATCATCGCGGCGCTTTTCTCATCAAACAGCGCCTTGACCGCGCACGAAATGCTCTCCTCGCAGAGCGCGCCCATTTTTATCAAGGCAATGCTCAGCTGTTCAAGTTGCTCATCAAAACGGTTTCTCATAACTGCCTCCTTAACCAAATCTTCCGGTGATATAATCCTCGGTGCGCTTATCCTGCGGCTGAGAGAAAATCTTCTCGGTGTCGTTGAATTCGACAACCTCACCGAGCAGGAAAAACGCGGTTTTATCGGAAATTCTCGCGGCTTGCTGCATATTATGAGTTACCATAACAATAGTATAGCACTTTTTGAGTTCAATTGCAAGGTCTTCTATCTTAGAAGTTGAAATCGGGTCGAGCGCGGAGGTCGGTTCGTCCATCAAGAGCACATCGGGTTCAACCGCAAGCGCGCGTGCGATGCAGAGTCGCTGCTGCTGACCGCCCGAAAGACCGAGCGCGGATTTTTTCAGGCGGTCTTTCAGCTCGTCCCAGATTGCCGCGTCACGAAGCGATTTTTCGACAATATCGTCCAGCTTAACTTTGGAGTGAATACCGTGTGTGCGCGGACCGTAAGCGATATTATCGTACACGCTCATCGGGAACGGGTTCGGCTTTTGGAACACCATTCCAACGCGCTTTCTGAGAACATTCACGTCCATTTTCCCGTAAATATCCTCGCCGTCAAGCAAAAATTCTCCCGTTATCCGACAGCCCTCAACCAAATCGTTCATACGGTTGAGCGACTTTAAAAGCGTGGATTTTCCGCAGCCCGAAGGACCTATAAATGACGTAATCTGCTTTTCGGGAATTGCGAGATTTATGTTTTTGAGAGCCTGAAAATTGCCGTAAAACAGGTCTACATTTCGTATATCAAATTTCATTTTTACCCCTTTTTCTTCTGAATGTGCCGTTCAATCAAATCGGACGCAAGGTTAATCAGGAATGTCAGCGCGAGCAAAATCACGCCCGAAGCAAATGCCTGATTGACGTGAAGTCCCTCGTTGGACTGAACGTACATATGAACCGTGAGCGTTGCCGAGGAGTCCCAGATACCGCTGGGAGTACTGCGGAAAGTACCCGAGGTGTAGATAAGCGCGGCGGATTCTCCGACAATTCTGCCTATTGCAAGGATAACTCCCGACATAATTCCGGGGATTGCCGCGGGGAGGATTATGCGGAAAACGGTACGCATTTTGCCTGCACCCAAGCCGTAGCTGCCCTCGCGGTAGCTGTCGGGAACGGCAAGCAGCGCTTCTTCGGTTGTTCGGATAATCAGCGGCAAAATCATTATCGCAAGCGTGATAATACCGCCGAGCATTGCGTATTGCCAGCCGAGCTGCATATTGAACAGCAAAAATCCGAAAAGACCGTAGACGATTGACGGAATACCGGAGAGCGTTTCCGTGGTAACGCGGATAATTTTCACCAGCTTGTTGCCGCGTTTCGCGTATTCAACGAGATAAACCGCCGCGAAAATTCCCACGGGAACTGCGATTAACAGCGTGAGCACGGTCATCGTGAGCGTGTTTATAATCGCGGGCATCATACTCTGATTTTCGGGCGTGTATTTCCATTCAAACTGCTCGGCGGTGAGGTGCGGGATACCGTTTGCGAGAATGTAAATCATCAGAAACAGCAGTATTCCCACGGCAAAAACCGCCGACAGCATCACCAAAATCATTATCACAAGCGATTTCGGGTGCTTTTTGTACTCGCGGAGCTTGTCGCGGAAGGTGACCTTGTTGATGTAGTTTTCGGGCTGATTTTGTTCAACTTTTTTCATTTCGACCACTTTCTCCATAGATTAGTCCTTTCTGCGCTTGAGCACCGAGAAACACAGGTTGATAATCAGAATAAACACGAACAGCACAACCGCTGTTGCAACGAGAATACTCTGCTTGTGTTCATCGGCGTAGCCCATCTCGAGGATAACGTTTGAGGTGAGCGTGCGAACGCCCGAGGTTATGCTCTCGGGGAGAATTGCCTGATTTCCCGCGACCATAACAACCGCCATAGTTTCGCCGATTGCTCTGCCGATACCGAGGATAATTGCGGCGAGAATACCCGACTTTGCCGCAGGGAGCGCCGCGAAGAACACGCTTCGTTCGTGCGTTGCGCCGAGCGCAAGCGAGCCTTCATAATAGCTTGTGGGAACTGCGTTGAGGGAAGCTTCTGTTGTCTTGATAATTGTCGGCAAAATCATTATCCCGAGCAAAATTCCCGCTGTCAAGAGCGATTTTCCCGAGCCGCCGAAAACGTTTCTGATAAACGGAACAAGCACCATTACACCGAAAAATCCGTAAACAATCGAGGGAATACCGGCAAGCAGATTTATCGCGGGCTTGACGAATTTGTACAGCTTTTTCGGGCAGTAAAACGACATAAACACCGCACACAAAACGCCAATCGGCACGCCTATCAGAATAGCAATTCCCGTGACCAGAATTGAGCCTATTATCATCGGGAAAATGCCCCAGCTGTCCACAGCGGGACGCCATTCCGTGCCGAAAAGGAACTTGAAGAAGCCAACGTCCGCCATTGCGGGAATACCCGTTCCGAACAGGTAAACGCAGATTACGACAACGGCAAGAATTGACACGCAGGCGCAGATTAAGAACAGCGCGTGCATAATTTTTTCTTTAGCTTTTTGCATAAAAACCTCACAAAATCCTGAAGCAACGCGCGGTTAAATGTTGACAGCGCGCCGATAAAAAAAGCCGGCGCAGAGCATCGGCTTGAACCGAGTGCCGAGCGCCGTGGTTAAGGGAAAAACTCGGAAGAGTGATGAAAACATCAGTGGAATTTTACTTGATTTCGGACCAGTTCTTAATCTCGCCGAGGTAGATTTTCTTAATCTGCTCGGAGGTGAGATTGTCGATTTTGCTGTCCTTGTTGACGATAACGGCAATTCCGTCGTCCGCGATTTTCAGCTCAGTCAAGCCTTTGTCAAGCTCAGCCTGTTTGAGAGCGCGCGAGGACATACCGATGTTGCAAGCGTCCGAGGTTACTGCGGTGATACCCGCACCCGAACCTGTCTGCTGAATTTGAACGGTAACGCCGCTGTTCAGCTCCTGATACTTAGCGGCGAGCTTCTCCATAACAGGACCTACGGAAGTAGAACCGTTGAGGGAGATTGTGCCCTTCTTGCCGGAGGGAGTGTAGGACTGAGTTGCTTCAACCGCGATGTAGTGGTTGTCGGCGATAATCTGCTGACCGTCCTTGCTCATTATGAAAGCGATGAAATCCTTGGACAAATCGTCAAGTTTGTCTTCCTTGTAGCAGATTTCAAACGGACGCGCAACTGCGTATTTGCCGGATTTAACATTGTCTGCGGTTGCCTCAACGCCGTCAACCTTGACTGCCTTTACGGTATCGTTCAGCGAGCCGAGTGAGATGTAACCGATAGCGTCAGGGTTGCTGGAAACGCTCATCATAACGCCGTTTGTGGACTGGTTGATTTCAGCCGTGGAAACAGTCGCGTCCTTTTTGTCCGCATCGAGAACACCCATAAGCTCAACGAACGCCGAGCGTGTTCCCGAGCCGTCCTCACGCGAAACAACCGTGATTGCCTTGCCACCGTTTGCACAACCCGTAAGCGAGGTTGCCAAAAGACCTGCGGATAAAACCGCCGCAAAAATATTCTTGATTTTCATTGTAAATTCTCCTTTTTGTTAGCAATTTTTGATTACAGTTAAATTATATCACGCAAATGTTAAATCAAAAAGCGCACAAATGTTAAATCGATGTTAAATATCGAGGGGAATTTCGGGGAAACGGCTCGGAAAAGCGGGAAATTGCTTGCATTTTGCGTGATTTTCTGATATAATGTAAATAAGTGGAAAAATTCAACCTTGGAGGAAAAATTATGAGCAAAATTGAGTTATTGAACGCTTCGTGCGCGGATTTGACGGTTGACGCTGTGGTGAACGCCGCGAACAGCAGGCTGTGGGAGGGCGGCGGAATTTGCGGCGTAATTTTCGCAAAAGCGGGACGCGCGGAGCTTACAGCCGCGTGTTCTCAATACGAAACCCCGCTTAAGGACGGCGAGGCGGTTATTACACCCGCATTTCAGATGACGAACGCGAAATTCATTATCCACGCGGTAGGCCCGAATTTCGCGATAACCCCGAACGCGTTCGACAAACTGTTTGACGCGTATTACAACTCACTTCGCGTACTTATGGACAACAACCTGCAAAGCATCTCGTTCCCGCTGATAAGCTCGGGCATTTTCGGCGGTTCTCTCGCAAACCCCACTGCCGAATCCACGAAACAGTGCTGTCGTGCGTACAAAAAGTTCACCGAGGATTATCCCGATTATGAGGTTGACGTGAAGCTGTGCGCGTTCTCACGCAGACAAATGACCGAAGCAAAGCAGGTTTTCGACAGCTTTTTCGGTTGAATTTAAACGAAAAATCCGTTTTCCGCGAAACTTGTCGGCGATTTGCGAAACTCATCTTTTTTGTATTGAAAAAAATTTCCTCCGCGTGTATAATGAAAACACAAGGAGGGATTTGAAATGAATAATAATCTTGAAAAAATCCAAAAGGTATTTGGCGTATTTAAAATTCTGTCGCAGGTATTTATGATTATATGCTTTGTTGCGGCGGGGCTTACTCTTGTGAGCGTAATATTGACGCTTGCGGGCGGCGAGAACACTCCGATTATGAAAATCGGCGGCGTATCGATTTACTTGCCGGTGTTCTTTGAAACGAACGAAACTGCTCTCGAAAGCGAAAAAGCGTGCTGGGAAATGGCGGCGGGATTTGTTGCGGCGGCTTGCGAGGGAATTTTGCTTGCATTTGCCAACCGTTATTTCACAATCGAGCAAAAAGAGGGCACACCGTTCACGGAAAACGGCGCGAAGCTCACGCTTGACCTTGGCATCACGGCAATCGTTCTCTCGGTTGTTTCATCGGGAATTCAGTCTACAATTTACAGTGTGATGAAAATCTCGGAGATTTCCAAGGACTTGTCAAACGAGTGGGGTGTTCTTCTCGGAGTTGCGCTGATTTTGTTCTCGCTTATTATAAGGTACGGCGCGGACTTGGAGAAAAACCGCGAAAAAGAAAAGCTTGAATAACCGCAAAAATTCCCGATAACAACACGCTTTTTCGACAACCCGATAAAAATTTGCCCGACAACTCCGCAAAACTCTTGACAAATCTCCGCAGATGTGGTATAATTTATATGTTGCAAAAACCATATTTGCGGATATAGTTTATCGGTAAAACATTAGCTTCCCAAGCTGAGGTGACGGGTTCGACTCCCGCTATCCGCTCCACTAGCGTGACGCTGGACCCAATTTCGCCCCTAGTATCTTCTAGGGGTGATTTTTGTGCCCGAAAGCGAATTTTGTGCCTGTCCTCTTCTGCGTTTTTGTGCGTAAATCTAACTTTGATATATTCCGTTTCGCTCCTAGCTGAACTAGGGGCGATTTTTTGTTGTCCGAAAAAGTTTTGCAAAATGTGACAAATCCCGCTGTTAATTTGTTATAATTACAGAAGGACGTCTTTCAGGTGAATTGAAAGGAGGCGAGTAAATGGATAACGATGAGCTTGTCGGCTATGTGAACCGTTACCACAAAACGGTTTATCGTTTGGCGTACAGCTATGTCAAAAACTGCGCGGACGCTGATGATATCTGTCAGGACGCTTTCGTGAAGCTAATGGATTATTCGGGGAAATTTGCTTCCGAGGAAGACTGCAAGCGCTGGCTGATACGCGTCGTTATCAATCTTTCAAAGAATTTGCTCAAATCCTGCCGATTTACCCGCACCACTGAGCTGAACGAGGATATACCGCTTGAAACCGCCGCTGACGGGGAACTGCTTGCGCTTGTCAAACAGCTCCCGATAAAGTACGGCGAATGTATCCACTTGTATTACTACGAAGGCTATTCCGTGAAGGAAATCGCCGAAATTCTCAAAATAAGTCAAACGGCGGTAACCTCTCGGCTCTCGCGCGGAAGAAACAGGCTAAAAACACTCTTGACGGAGGGAAACGATTATGAATAATTACAAACGGCTTTTCGAGCAAATCTCTCCAGGTGAGAGCGATGAAACTCTTGTAACAAAGGTTTTGGCACGAAAGGCGGAACTTATGAAAGAAAACAATACCAAAAAAACCACCAAAAATATATTTTTAAGAAAAGCGGTTGTCATACCTGCGGCGGCTGTTTTGACGCTCGGAACGGCAACTCTCACCGTTGGCGCGGTTAATAATTGGGATTATTCAAAGGCGTTCAGGGGAATGTTCGCCGCGAAATATGAGGGAAATGTTTCGGTTGTCGAGATGGTTAAGGACAATCCCGAAAAAACCATCGGCTCATTCGATTTCGACAAATACGGCAAATCTCTCGGAATTGTTATGCAGGGCGACGGAATTACCGTAACGCTTGACGGAATGCTTGTTTATGACGATTCGTGCTACATTATGTACACGGCTGAAGCAACAGACGAGCTTCTTGCAAAAACCGGCGGCGAAGTGCCGGAGTTAGGACCCGATTACGAAGCCCCCGGCTTTCTGATAAACGGACTGAATTTTAGCGGAATGAGTTGCTTTACCGAGACGATTTCCGAAGAAGGCAACACAAAAATCGGGTTAATAGGAATTTCTTATGATACCGTGGATTTCTCGGGAAAAACGCTGAATTGTGACTTCCGCGTGCAAATAAAAACAGGCGACAGGGAATACACACCCATTCTCAGAGAGCATAAGGACATCAAGGTTGACGTTATTCCTACCGCAAGCGTTGAAAAGGAGATTTCCGTCAAGCTGAAAAACGACAACTTTGACGGTGAATTAAACAAGGTTAAGGTATCGGGACTTCGCTCAACAATTTTCTATTCAGGCAGAACAACCGACGACCATTATGAACACTATGATTTGGAAGACGCAGTAATCAAGCTGAAAGACGGCACAACGGTTGTTGCAAAGCGCACGGGTTCAGGCAGTGGTCTTATTTTGGAAGGCGGAAGTGTTGATTGGTCAGGTCAAATCGAGCTTCGCTACACCTACCCCATCGACCCCGCAGACGTTTCAAGCATAGCCTTCGGCGACTACACCATCAATTTCTGATATCTTCCCTCAATTATTTTTGCTCCCTCGGAAACTTTTCGGGGGAGCGGTTTTTTCGATAACGCAAAACCCGCGTTGTACAAACGGCTGTACAGCGCGGGTTTTGTCAGTAGAAAAACCTGTTCCCATCGATATCGATAGAAAGCGTCTGTGTTTCGTGCCAAGCGGAGGCAACCATTGTTGAGTTGTAGTAACAGTAGATGTCATCGTCCACGCACTTCAGCCCCTTGTCGAACACATCGGAAACGGCTTTTTTGCTTCGCGGATTTGCGTAGCTCATTGCCGCGTAGCCGAAGTTGTCGAAGGTTTCGTGCGGGGTTTGGTCGAACCGCTCGCAACCGTTTCTTATGCACTGCGCGGTCAAAATCAGAAGCCGATAATCGGGACACCAGCCCGCCTCGTGCATCACGGTGCGCTCAATCAAATCGCGTTCACTCTCGGAGAGCGCATACGCGCCGTCATAGTAAAACGGCTCCTCGATAACGTCCGTTTCCTTGACAACATCATACCACTCCCATTCAACACTTGCGGGAATTTCCGGCTCTTGCTCGAGAACCTGCTCCGAAGCGGCTTCCTGAGCGAGTTCAAGCTCTTCCGCGGCTTTTAACTTAAATTCTTCGTCAATGTCGCGGATTTCCTCGAAAAACGGCTGTTCCACAACAACCGACTTTGTATTTTGCACGCATTTTTTCGCGGAAACGCCCCCGCAGATAAACATCGGAGCCGCCAAGACAACAGCCGCGAACGCTGTCAAATGTGATTTGCTCATATTCTTCGCCTTTCAAAAAAAGTTTTCAAGACATAGAATATGCGCGGAATGTGCAAAATAATTATTGTTGCAACCGGTAATTTCTGACAAAAAAACCGAGCTTATCCAAAAGATAAACTCGGTTTCGTTATTCAACAGCGGCTTACTGCTTGTTTTTCCTGAAAATCGGCTCGGAGCGTCTGCCCTTGGCTTTTTGCTCTTTTTCACGCTGAGCTTTTTCGCGTTGAGCGCGGCGGCGTGCCTCTTCGATTTGCTCGAGCTTTTGCTTACTGCTCTCAACCAAGTCCAACAGCATCAGCCGATTGTTGAACGAGGGCTTGTCCAAAACCACGTCAAAAAGCGCGTTCATCAGGCTGTCCGCTTCGGCGTCCGATTTCACGAGCCTGCGCTCGATAAGCTCTTGTTTGGTTATCGCGAGTTGGCTTATATCGTAGCACTCGCCCGTTTCCATTATCTCGTTCAACGCGGCAAGACTCTCGCGAAGCTGAACGGTTTGCTCGGGCTCGCTGTCAACCTTTTTGGCACGGCTGTCGGCGATTTCGCATAGCAACAGGTTTTTCAAGTCCTCGAAGCCAAGCTCGCGGATAAGCCCTTTGAGGTTTTTTCGTTCCTCGGGAATGGGGTGGTCGTGGTGATAAACCAGCCAGCTTATCTCCTCAGCCATATTTTTCGGGAACTCAAGTCGGCGCATTATCCCCTCGGCAAGCAGTCTGCTTCGTTCACCGTGCCCCTTGAAATGCCCGTGACCTTTCGCGTCGATGGACATACAGTCGGGCTTCCCGAGGTCGTGAAACAGCATAGCAAAGCGGATTTTTGGCTCGGGGAGAGCGTAGCCGACTGCCTTTGCGATATGCGTCCACACGTCAAAATCGTGGTGACGGGAACGCTGTTCAAGACCGATGCACGGCTCAATTTCCGGCAGAACATATTTGAGAATATCCGCATTTTGTTCAAGCGCACGCGTAGCAAATTTTCCCATAACGATGCGCTGAAGCTCCTCGCGAACATCGTTATTGTCCGCGTAATCAAAGCAAGCGACATTTGCGCGCATACAGTCGCGGGTTTTCTCCTCAATTTCGTACTCGCCTTCGGCGCAATAGCGGATTGCCTCGAGCAGGCGCGTGGGCTTTGTGGTAAAGCTCCGCGACATATCGTAAACCGTTTCTGCGACAGGTTTCCCGCCAACTTTGACGTTCACCGTGACATTTTCCCCGATAGCGACAATCTGCTTGACTTCACCCGAAAGCGCGGATTTCCCGTCATACAGGTCGATAAGCCCCGTTTTCTGCGAGTAAGCCATCGCGTTCATCGTGAAGCCGCGCCGCGCGAGGTCGGTTTCGAGGTCGGTTGCGTACATAATGCGGTTTCCGACAATTTCACGGCGGTACGGCGAAATCTGTATCACCATTCCGAGAATCGTCACCAAAATCTCACCGCGCGCCACGCCCTCCTCCGAGAGCCGATACTCGCGGAACGCGAAAAGTATGTCGTTAATCTCAGCGTTGGTCACGATATCGTAGTCCTGCGGCGAGTTCCCCAGCACAAGCTCCCGCACGCACGCGCCGACTATATAAGCCTCAAAGCCTGCGTCCTCGAGCTTTGTGAGAGCCTCGGTTATCTGGTCGGGCAGTATTATCATCTTTTCAGCTCCTGTTAAATTTTTACAATTTTTGCTATAATCACAAATTTATCTATTTTAATTATACAACTTTATCGTGATTTATTCAAGATATTTTCCGAAAAATTTGTAAAAAGGTGAAAAAATTCACAAAAACACTTGCATTTTGTGAGAAGATATTGTATAATATTATTAAATCGGGGGAAATAACCCGAATATTCTAAATCGGGAGGAAAAATCTATGAAAACTTTCAAGGCAGACAACATCAGAAATATCGTGATGGCAGGTCACGGCGGAAGCGGAAAGACCGCGCTCACCGAGGCTATGCTGTTTAAGTGCGGAATTATCGACAGAATGGGAAATACCGCCGAGGGCAATACCGTCTGCGACTTTGACGATGAGGAAATCAAGAGAAAAATTTCGATAAATGCCGCTATGGCAAATATGGTTTGGAACGACACCAAAATCAATGTTATCGACGCTCCCGGACAGTTTGACTTTATCGGCGGCTTGTACGAGGGAATCCGCGCCGCGGAAAGCGTTATCGTCTGCGTTAACGGCAAGGACGGCGTTTGCCCCGGAACAATCAAGGCTTACAAACTCGCCGAGAAAATGAACAAGGCGAGAATGTTGGCGGTAACCTGTATGGAGGTTGAAAACAGCGACTTTTACCGCGTGTTCACCGAAATGAAAACCAGCTTTGGTCCGACGGTTTGCCCGATTGTTGTGCCTTATGACAAGAACGGTCCCGTTGAAGCGTACATAAATCTGCTCACGATGAAGGCGTACAAATACGACAAGAAGGGCGTTCCGACCGAGGTTGAGATGCCCGCGTCCGAGAACAGAATTGCGGGACTTCGCGCGGCAATGGCAGAGGCTGTTGCCGAAACCAACGAGGAGTTTATGGACAAATTCTTCAACGAGGAGGAGTTTACCCAAGAGGAGCTTGTCAAGGGTATCCACGATGGTGTGGCAAACGGCACGATAACGCCCGTTGTTTGCTGTGCGAACGACACGTTGTCGGGCGTTGATATGCTCCTTGACGCGGTTACGAAAATGCTCCCCTCGCCGAACGAGAGAAAGCTTGAGGAAGCTGACGGCAAGGTTCTCGATTATGACGAAACCAAGCCGCTGAAGGCGATTATATTCAAGACGGTTGCCGACCCGTTTGTCGGGAAAATCAGCTATGTTAAGGTTGTTCAGGGCAAGCTCGCGGCAAAATCTGTTCCCGTTTCAACAGCGGGCGCGGAGTTGCGTTTCGGAAAACTTGTGACGGTGAACGGCAAAAAGCAGGAGGAAACCCCCGAGGTTTGGGCGGGCGATATCTGCGCTGTCACGAAGCTCGATGCAAGCACCGGCGATACGCTCTGCGATGCGTCCAATTTGACTGCGCTTGCGCCGATGGAGTTCCCGAAGGCTTGCTATTTCAGGACGGTTAAACTCGCGGCAAACGGCGATGAGGGCAAGCTCTCGACCGCTATCAGACGCTTGCTTGAGGAGGACAGAACGCTCGAATATGTCCACAACCACGAAACGCACGAGCGCATTATCGGCGGTCTTGGCGAACAGCATTTGGACGTTGCCGTGGGCAAGCTCAAGAGCAAATTCGGTATGGACGTGACGCTCCAAGCACCGAAAGTACCGTACCGCGAGGCAATCCGCAAAAAGGTTGTTATCGAAGCGAAGCACAAGAAGCAGTCGGGCGGTCACGGACAGTATGGTCACGTTAAAATTGAGTTTGAGCCGTATGATAAAGACGAGCTGTTGTTCGAGGAGAAGATTTTCGGCGGCTCTGTACCGAAGAATTTCTTCCCGGCAATCGAAAAGGGCTTGCAGGAAAGCTCGGAAAAGGGCATTCTCGGCGGTTATCCCGTGGTTCGCCTGAAAGCGACCTTGCTCGACGGAAGCTATCACCCGGTTGACAGCTCGGAGCTTGCGTTCAAGACGGCGGCTTCGATGGCGTTCCACAGCTGTATGGAGCAGGCTCAGCCGTATCTGCTCGAGCCGGTTGACTCGTACAAAATTCTCGTTCCCGATGACAAACAGGGCGATGTGATGAGCGTTTTGTCGAAGCGCAGAGGCTCGGTGCTCGGAATGAACAGCGTTGGTGACGGAATGACCGAGCTTACCGCAGAAGCGCCCGAAGCCGAGATGCAGGATTTTGCGCTGGTTCTCAGGCAGATTACTCAGGGGCTCGGCGAGTTCACCGCAGAATTTGCGCGCTATGATATGGCGGCAACCGCGACAGTTTGATTATTCGATTTCCTCATAAATTATATTGTTTTCCCGCTTGGATTTTCCGAGCGGGATTTTTTTGTTCTAAGACCAAAATTCACGTCATAGAATTTAGCAAAACGGACAAGTCAAAAAGGAGGAATTTCAATGATAACAGCACGAAAACCGCTGTTGACAACAATAGCGAAAATCCGCATAACAAAGCCGATTTCCGACATTGCCGAGATAAGAATACGCGCGGGACGGGAAGCGGCGATTGTTGACATTCACGGCGAAACAAGCTGTTGCTCCGAGCCGTTTTCGGCGGAGGAAATTGCTGATGTTTTCGCGGAAATTTGCAGGTACTCGGTGTACTCGTTTCAGGGTGAAATCGCGCAAGGGTACGTCACGCTGGACGGGGGAAACCGCGTGGGAATTTGCGGCACGGCGGTGTACAAAAACGGAAAAATCGATTTTATCAAGGATATTTCGGGCTTGAACATACGAATTGCACACGAGAAAATCGGTTGCGCGGACGAGCTTTTTGAGCGGTTTTTTCGACAAGAACCGCGCTCGCTGATACTCGGCGGCAAGCCGCTTTCGGGGAAAACAACGTTACTGCGGGACTTGGCGCGGCGGCTCTCGGAGAACCACCGCGTGACGATTATCGACAGCCGAAACGAGCTTTCGGGGAGCGTTCGCGGGACGCCGTCGTTTGATGTCGGCAAAAACACGGACGTGCTGTGCGGTGCGGAAAAAAGCGACGGGATAATGCTTGCGCTCCGAACAATGAGCCCCGAGGTGATAATCTGCGATGAAATCGCCGATGACGAGGAAGCGGTTGAGCGGTGCGCGTTTTGCGGGGTGAAGCTGATTGCGGCGGCGCACGCGGGGAGCATTTCCGAGCTGAAAAAACGCTTCTCCGAAACGGGCATTCTGCGTTTTTTCGACTGCGCGGCGATTGTACAAAACCGCGGCAAGCTAAGCGAAACCGCGCTCGGAGAGGAGCTTTGAAATGCGGATTTTACTTGCTTTAGCGGCGTTTGCGCTGTGCGTTTTCGCGGGAGTTCGCAAAAGCCTGTCGATGAAAAAACGCGCGGATTTCCTCGGCGAAATTCTCACAATGCTTAGCAATTTTTCCTCGGAAATTCAGCTTCGTGCGCCAACGCTGGAACAGCTTGTCGAGAACGAAAGTTGTTCGTTTGCGCGAGATGTTGCCTTTCGAAAAACCAATTCGGTAGACATAAAAACCGCTTGGGAAAGCGCTTGCGCGGCTCTTCCACAAAAGAACGAGGAAGCGGCATTGCTTGCTGAATTCGGCAAAGCGCTGATAAACAGCGGTGCGGAGAGCGCTCACGAGGTTATCGCGGTGTATTCGGAGAAAATTTCGCGGGTTGAAAAGCGGGCGCGTGACGAGTATGCCCAAAAGGGCGGGGCGTTCAGGAAAATCTGGGCGCTTTGCGGAATTGCGGCGGCTGTGCTTATTGTATAAGGACGTTTTATGGAACTTGATTTGATTTTTAAGATTGCCGCAGTCGGCATTATTGTGGCAATTCTGAACCTTATTCTCAAAAAAACCGACCACGATGAACAAGCGGTAATGATGACCGTTGCGGGAATAATCATCGTGCTTCTGATGCTTATCCCGGAAATCAAGGAGCTTTTTGAGATGATACAGTCGGTGTTTGGGTTGTGGTGAAGTATGAATTTCGTGTTTTTATGCGGGCTTGGGGTAATCGCCGCGGCGATATGCGTGATTGTCCGCAAAATCTTGCCCGAGGGAGCGTTTTGGGTGAGTCTGGCGGCGGGCGTGATAATACTCGGCGCGGTTGTGGCAATGCTTGCACCGTCAGTGAAAGCGTTCACGGATTTGTCCGAGGCGGCGGGAATTGACGGGGAATTTGCGAAAATTCTGTTGAAAGCGCTGGCGGTCTGCTACCTGACAACGCTCTGCGCGGGTTGCGCACGGGACGCGGGGGAATCGGCGATTGCGTCGAAGCTGGAGCTGGGTGGACGAGCCGCCGTTGCGGCAATTTCGCTCCCCGCGTTCACTCGGCTTGCGGAGCTGATTACATCGCTGATTGCGTGATTTTTCGGTGAATTTTGTGCAACCAAAGTCGCTTCTCAATAACAACTGCAGAGCCGTTTTCGCGCTAATTCGCCCGAACAAAATTGCTTCTCGATAACGATTGCAGAGCCGTTTTCGCGCTAATTTGCTCAAACAAAATTGCTTTTCGATAACGATTGCAGAGCCGTTTTCGCGCAAATTCGCCCGAACAAAATTGCTTCTCGGCAACAATTGCAGAGCTGTTTGTTCAGCGAAACCACAACTCGGCAACGTTTGCCAAGCCGCATTGTTCAACGAAACCCCACTCAGTAACGCTTTCCGAGCCGATTATACAAGTTCAACGAAAAGGACGGACTATGAAAAGATTTCTCGCAGTTTTCGCGCTGGTGGCGGCGCTGTTTTTCACGCTTGGCGGGCGGGCGTTTGGCGATGAGTTCGACTACGGTCGCGAGCAAATCGAACGCGCTCTGCCCGATGACGCGGAGCAAATTCTCGATGAACGCGGCATTTCTCCCGAGAACAGCGGCGCGTTGAACCTGACGTTTGGCGGTGTGTTGAGCTGGCTCTGGGACTTGTTCAAGAGCGAAGCCGGCAAGCCGTTCACGCTTTTTTGCGTGCTCGGTGCGGCGGTTCTCCTCACGGCGTTTGCGGAAAGTCTTGCCGAGCAGGGCAATCTGAAGGGCGTGGTATCGGTTGTGGGAGTGCTTTGCGCGGCGGGTGCGGCGGCGGTTGCGATGAACGATGTGCTCGGTGAAACGCTCGGCGCGTTGTCGGCAACCGCGAATTTTATGCTGGTTTTTATCCCGTGCATCGCGGGAATTGCGGCAGTGCTCGGGCACATAACCTCGGCTTCTGCGGTGAACTCAGCGGCAATCGCGGCAACTCAGCTTTTCTCTCAGCTCGCCGTGAATTTTCTTGCACCGCTTTGCGGGTCGGTGCTGGGGTTGTCGATAGCGGGCGCGGTTCACCCGCAGTTGAAAACGGACAAACTCGGCGAGTTGATAAAGAAATTTGTGGTGTGGGGACTCACGCTGATAATGACGATATTTATGAGCATTCTCTCAGCGCAGACGCTTGTGGCAAGCGCCTCGGACAACACCGCGATAAAAGCGGCAAAGTTTATGGTATCGCAAGGCGTACCGCTGGTTGGCGGAACGATTTCGGACGTTGTGAACACGTTCAGCGGCAGTCTGTCGGTGCTCAAGGGGAGTGTCGGAACGTACGGGATAATTGCGGCGGCGGTAATTTTGTTCCCGTCAATCGCGCGGATTTTTTGTTACAAGGTCGCGCTTGCGTGTGCGGGAGCGCTGGCGGAAATGCTGGGGCTGAAGGAGCTGGGAACGCTGATGAAGAGCTGTTGCGCGGTGACGACGATAATTCTGTCGGTGAGTATATGCTTTCTTTTGTTGAATTTTTCGGCAGTGGTTTTGCTCCTCGCGGCAACAAGTTAGGTGCTCGTGAAACGGGGCAACGCGTTGTCAAGTCAAGCAACAATTCACCCGCCGATAATTCCCAGCACAACTCTGCAACAAATCACGCGCTTGTTAAACGCGGGCAACGCGTTGCCAAGTCACGCGACAATTAACCCGCCGACAACAAACCGAGCCGGGACGTTGAAAGGAGAAGAAATGGGATTTTTGACAAGCATTTGCATAGCGGCGATTGCAACGGCACTTTTTCGGTTGCTGGTGCCCGAGAACAAATTCTCGAAACAGCTTTGCCTGTTGATAACGTGCGTGTTTTTGTTGACAGGAATAACCGCCGTGAGCGGTGCGGAGTTTGACCTTGAGGACTCGGTTGAAATCGGTGAAAACGCTGATTTTATCCGCTTTTCCGAGCGGGTTGACGGGAAACTCAAGCAACAGGTTTGCCGAAATATGGAAGAAAAAATCCGCGCGTTGCTGGCTGAGCACGGACTTTTTCCCGAAGAAGTTCACATTATCGTTAATATTTCGGGATTGTACGGCATAAATATTAGCGAAGTGAAAGTGTTGTTCGGTGGGGAAGAGTTGCCCGATAACGCGCAGTCGGTTCAACGAAACGATGAGTCGGTTCTGCGAAAGGCTCAGGCAATTCTCCAAAACGCGCTTTCGGGGGATATTAAAGTAACGGTTGGCACAAAGTGAGGAGCTTATGAAAATTTCGATGACGCGGCTGAAGGATTTTGTATCGGGTGAAAAAGGGCGGAAAATTCTTCTTATCGGCGGGATTTTTCTGCTTGTGCTCTTGCTGTTCAGCACGCTTTTCACCGGCAAAAAGGAAACAACGGTTTCAACAAAAACCGAGAATGTTGCCGAGATTGAGGAGAAGCTGGAGCGGCGGCTTTGCGAGCTTATCTCGAAGATTGACGGCGTGGGCGAGGTGAGCGTGATGGTAACGCTTGACAAAACCACAACCGCTGTCTACGAGAAGGACAACAAGCTTGAGGAAACATCGGGGAACGCCACGGGAAGCTCCTCGAGAGAAACGGAGGTGGTTCTGGCGGGGAGCGCGAAGCAACCGCTGTTGTCGGGGAACATTATGCCGACGGTACGCGGCGCGGCGGTTGTGTGCAAGGGCGCGGGAAATCCACTTGTGCGCGAAAAGGTTGCCAACACTGTCGCCAAAGCGCTTAACATCGGCATTTCGCGGGTTTATGTCACAGATTGAGTTCGGGACAACTCGGCATAATTTAGCGGATAACGTATATACCGTGCGGTGTTGTTCCGGGGAATATGGGTTTTGCAATTTTTGGAGGTTTGTTATGAAGAGATTGAATATGATTATCGGGAAAAAACAGCTGGTGATTGCGTCGCTTGCGGTTGTTCTGGGAGCGGCGGCGGCGATAAACATTGCCATTCAGACGGGCAAAAAGGACGGTGTTCAACCCTCTCAGCAGGTTGGTGGAACAAATTACGGTGAAACAACTCTCGTTTCCAAGGACTTGACCTCGGGTGCATCGGGAACAACAAACAACTCAACGGACGCGTATTTTGCAAGCGCGCGTCTTGAAAAACAACAAGCGCGTGATGAAGCGGCGCAGGTTCTCGCGGTTATGTATCAGGGCGGCGATATGACCGGCGGCGAGCTGGAAACCGTTGCCCAGAATGCAAAGGAGCTGAGCGCAACCATCGAGAGCGAGAATGCGGTTGAAACCATTCTGAAAGCGCAGGGCTTCGAGGACGCGTTGTGTTACATCTCGGATAAAGGTGCTAATATTATCGTGAAAACGAGCGGTCTTGACGCGGCGGGTGCCGCTAAAATCAAGTCGGCACTCCTGTCCGAGGTTGAGGTCAGCTCGGATAAAATCACTATTGTTGAGGTCAAGTGAGCTTAGTTTCTGCAAAACGCGGGCTGTTGCCGAGATTCATCGTTGGGCTTAGTTTGCAAAAGCCGTGGGCAGTTGCCGAGCTTTACCGTTTTGCTTGCTTTGCGAAAGGTTCTTGCAATTTCGGCGGCATCGAACCGCCGAAATTGCGCGGGTGAAGCAACGCCCTTTGTTGGCGAGAATTACAGGCTTGTAAGCGTTGCTTCACCCGCTCTGCGAGCTGAGTTTGCAAAAGCCGCAGGCTGTTGCCGAGCTTTACCGTTTCGCTTTCTCTGCAAAAGGTGCGGTCGATTTTTCGGGCATCGAACCCGAAAAATCGCGCGGGTGCAGTCACGCCCCGTTGTTATAGAAATTAACAAGTTTGTTAGGCGTGACTGCACCCGCGGCTTGAGCCGAGTTTTACCGTTTCGCTTGATTTGCGAAAACTTATCCCCTCCATTTTTCGGTATCGAACCGAAAAATGATAGGGGAGGTTGTTTGTGTTTAATTTTTAATTTTGCGCTTCGCGCCTAGTGGTCGCTTCGCTCCAGTGTGGGGCTTCGCCCCACGCCCCACAAGCCTTTTGAAAAAGGCTTGACCGAAAACTTTTTGTTCGCTTCGCGGTGCTCAAAACCAACTTCGCAAAAAAGCGGGACTATCAAGCCCCGCTTTGTTTTATGCAACCGTGGAAGTGTGCTCCGGCTTTGTGAAGCCGTCCGGACGTTGTCCGCCCATTCCGCCGCGACCGCCGAACCCGCCGTTCGCCGATGCACCGCCGCCCGTTACACCGGTTTCCGCTGTTACGGTTGACAGGAGCGTGTCATTCGCGTAAATCGAGTAGCTCTCGCCGCTCTTGAACTTGTCGCTCGTGAATATCAGCGAGCCGCACTTTTTCGGCGTTGTTGTGCTCATCACAACGTTGCCAGAGCTGTCGCGAACCTCGATTTTGCTGTTCTCCGAAACGTCCGCGTAAATCGACAGACAAGGCTGTGAGAGAGTTCCGGGCGCTTGCGCCATACCCGAGCTACCGAGCGCAATCAGCTCGCCGCCGCTCACCGCAAAGGATTTCTCGTAGTCAATCGCGCCGTTTCCGCTGTCGGTCGGACCGTAAACCACAACAAAACCGCCGCTCAGCGCAATCGTGCCGTTGCTGTCAAGCCCGTCACCGTCCGCGTTCACCGTGATATTTCCGCCCGATATCGAGATGTAATAATCCTCGGTGTTCGAATTGAAGCCGAGCATATTGCCGTTGTCGCCGCCCGCCGCGTTGATTCCGTCATCAACCGCCTTGACGTTGATTTCACCGCCCGAAATCTCGATATTTTTACCCTCGAGCGCCTCGTAGCTCTTGGTGACGGTAATCTTGCCGCCGCTTATCACAAGCGTTTCATCTGCGTGAATACCGTCATCGCAGGATGAGAGCGCAAGCGTACCGTTTTTCACGGTAACATCGCCGTTGGAGTGAACGCTGTCGTCAGCCGCGTTGACGCTGATTTCGCCGCCCGTTATCACAACGCTTTTTCCCGCCTTCAAGCCCTTCATACTGTCTGAGGACTCGGTTGAACCGGTATCCTGAGCCGTTTTATCATCAACAGGAGTTGCTCCGGAAACCGCGTCGGCAGGGTTGAACCCGCTCGGCTTCTCGGGACGAGTCGTTCCGTTATCAGCGGGCGGCTTCATTGCACCGCCGTCGGGTGGCGTCATACCGCCGTTTCCATCGGGACGGAATTTGTTTCCGCCGCGGTTGTCGAAATCGAGGAAGCCGCGGTTGGTGGAGATATCCTTGTCGGCTTCGTCACCGCCGGCTTTGATGTTGATTTTGCCGCCGTTGACCGTGAGAACCGTTTCAGCCTGTATACCGTCTTTCGCGCTGTTTATCGTGATATCACCGCCGTCAATCGTGACATAGCCGCGTTTTTCGTCGGTATCATGCGTTGATTTTATGCCGTCACCGGTTGAGTTTATCGTGATTTTGCCGCCGGCAACCGTCACAAAATCCTTGCCGGTTATACCGTCATCGGCGGCGTTTATTTCAAGCGTACCGCCCGCAATCGAGAAGCCGTCCTTGCATTTCAGACCGTCCTTGTAGTTGCCGTTAATCGTGAGCGAGCCGCCCTCGCAGGCGTTGTACACGGTATCGCACCGCGAGAAAACCGCCGCATCGGGTTCGTCCTCACCCTCGGCAAAGGTGTAGTTTTCGGTATCGGCGAGCGTGTTTTTGGCGTTTTCGGCGGAGATTATCGAGAGTGATTTTGCCTTTTCGCAGTCGATAACCGCGCCGTTTTTGCTTGTCAGATTAACGCCGTTCAACAGCAGGGTTACTTCATCGTTGTCGGTTGCCTCAACCAGAATTTTCGCATCGGAACAATTTCCGCTGAGCGAGAAAACACCGGCACCGCTTATGGTGAGCGTGTTTCCGGAAACGGCGGCGTTTTTCCCGTCAACGCTGATTTTGTTGTCGGAGAACTCAACCTTGCAGGTAATCTGCTCGTTCTTGATTTCCGCAGAATTCAGCTTTGAGATTTCGCCGGTATCGGAAGATGTTTCCGATACAGCACCTGTTGAGGAGCTGTCGGCGGGATTGCCCGTGCCGTTATCGTTTGAGCAACCCGTGATTGTGAAAGCCGCGGCGCAAAGTGCGGCGAGCATTTTGAAATTCATATCCATATTATCACCTCAAATAAACTACATTTCCTCGTGGTTATCGGTCAAAACACTGCACGAAATCGTGAGAAATCCGTTTGCTTCGCGCGGGAATTTAACTGCATTTCCTCGTGGTTATCGGTCAAAACACTGCACGAAACCGCGAGAAATCCGTTTGCTTCGCGCGGGGTTTTAACTACATTTCCTCGTGGTTGTCGGTCAAAACACTGCACGAAATTGTGAGATTTCCGTTTCGCGTGCGGATTTTGTCGAGGAACTCCTTTTCCTTGTCGGCGTCCTTTATGACAACCTCGTACCTCAGCTCGTAGAGCGTTCCCATACTGACTGTTTTGGACATTATCAGACGGTAGCTTGAGAGGTACTCGGTGAAGATGTCCTTAAAGCAGTCCATATAGTTCATATCCTCGGGAATGAGGATTTTGAGCAACTTTGCGGTTTTTCTGATTTTGAACGCGGGGATAAAGTTGAGCACACCGAGAATTAAACCCACGGCAACCGCGATGATAACCGCGTAGCCTATGTAACCCATACCGGTTGCCAAGCCGATTCCCATTGCGTAGAAAACGTAGCAGAGTTCTCTTGATGTACCGGGGGCGGAGCGGAAGCGAACGAGGTTGAATGCACCCATAACCGCAAGTCCCGCACCAACCGAGCCGTTAACCAGCATTATTACCGATTGTACGAGAACCGGCAGGACAACCAGCGTTACCATAAGATTTTTCGATGGACGCGGGTTGTTGAGCCGATACAAAAGGGAAGCCAGAAGTCCGAGAACAGCCGAGGTGAGCGTGCAGAAAAACGCGCTTTCACCCGTAAGTCCAACCGTGCTGTCGATTATGCTTGAGAACATTGTTGTACACTCCTGATTTGTCTTATTTCGTTAAGGCAGATATTTCCATATTTGGAAAAAGAGCCGTTGTAAATTTTGTTTTCCGAGAGGATTTTCACAAGCCACATCGGAACTCCGCCAGCCGATTTCACTTCCATCACGCGAAACGGCTGATTTGCAAGCGGTTCGCCGTAATCGCCCTTGCGAAGGTCAAGCTCGGTTCGGCGACTGCGGATATTGCCGTCGAAGGTTAATCGGAACTCTCGGTCATCGTTTCCGTAAAACGCCTGCCTGTCGTAGCAGAGGACAATTGCGGGTGCAAGCTCCAGCCGCCTGATAAAGTAATCGGTTTCCTCGAAAACTTGGCGATTTTGCTCGTTAATCTGCGGCGGCGTGCCGTTCGTGATGTAATCGTGAAGCACCTTGTAGGGCAACTCCAGCCGCCTTTTGTACACAACACCCTTGAACTTTTTCTTTATCTCAAGAAACGCCTCGGAGTTGTCCGAAACCGTCCCGTAAGCGCGAAGCCGGAGCTTTTCCTTGTAAGCGGGCTTGCCGAGGGACGTGCGGATAACATCATTGTTTTGGTTGTCGAGGTAGATGTTGAGGATTGTGTTGAGGCCGTAGCTGTCGGCGGTCATAAAGGGCCCGATTTTCTCGGAAATCAAGTTGAACTGCTCCTCGTTCAGCAGGAATTTCATCTCGTGCCGCTTGAACGTGTTGGCGTAGAACACTTGGTTCACCACCTTTGTTTTTTCCGTTTCTGTCATTATTATAGCAGGACTTTGTGATAATTTTATGTTAAAAAGGAAACATTTTTTAAAAAATCGGGGGAAAACTCCCCCGAAACCCTGTTTTCTCGAACTGAATTTGCCCTATAACTCAACTTTCTCGCAAACAGTCAACGCTTTGCGAGAAATTCGGGCGGTCTTTTGCGAACAGACGCGGGCTTCTGCGAAGCCTTGGCAATTTCGGCGGCATCGAACCGCCGAAATTGCGCGGGTGAAGCAACGCCCGTTGTTGGCGAGAACTGCGGGTTTGTAAGCGTTGCTTCACCCGCTCTGCGAGCTGAGTTTGCGATATGTGCGGGTTGATGCCGAGCTTTAACGTTGGGCTGAGTTTGCTAAAGGTGCGGGCAGTTGCCGAGTTTTACCGTTTCGCTTGCTCAGCGAAAGGTGCGGTCGATTTTTCGGGCATCGAACCCGAAAAATCGCGCGGGTGCAGTCACGCCCCGTTGTTATAGAAATTAACAAGTTTGTTAGGCGTGACTGCACCCGCGGCTTGAGCCGAGTTTTACCGTTTCGCTTGATTTGCGAAAACTTATCCCCTCCATTTTTCGGTATCGAACCGAAAAATGATAGGGGAGGTTGTTTGTGTTTAATTTTTAATTTTGCGCTTCGCGCCTAGTGGTCGCTTCGCTCCAGTGTGGGGCTTCGCCCCACGCCCCACAAGCCTTTTGAAAAAGGCTTGACCGAAAACTTTTTTTCGCTTCGCGGTGCTCGCCACGGGTTTTGCAAAAAGTTAATTCTTCAGGCTCTGCAACGGTGCCGGAATTCTACCGCCCCTCGAAATAAACTTCGCCGAGCTGAACTTGCTCACCGGCATAACCGGTCCGCTTCCGAACAGCCCGCCAAACTCCAGCGTTTCGCCCTCTTTCATTCCAATAGCCGGTATCACGCGCACCGCTGTTGTCTTTGAGTTCACCATACCGATAGCCGCCTCGTCCGCGATTATCGCCGAAATCGTTTCTGCGGGCGTATCGCCGGGGATTACAATCATATCCAGTCCCACCGAGCACACCGCCGTCATCGCCTCCAGCTTCTCCAGCGACAGCGAACCACGGTTCACCGCGTCAATCATACCCGCGTCCTCGGATACCGGTATAAACGCGCCCGAAAGCCCGCCAACGTGCGAGGAAGCCATAACGCCACCCTTTTTCACAGCGTCGTTGAGCATCGCAAGGCAAGCTGTCGTGCCGTGCGCACCACAGCTCTCCAAGCCGATTTCTTCCAAAATGTGTGCAACCGAGTCGCCGACCGCGGGAGTTGGCGCAAGCGACAAATCTACGATACCGAACGGCACGCCCAAGCGCTTTGAAGCCTCCGTGCCGACAAGCTGTCCCATTCTCGTGATTTTGAACGCGGTTTTCTTGATAACATCGGCAATCTCCGACATATTCGCGTCCGGGTACTTTTTGAGCGCCGCTCTCACGACACCGGGTCCCGACACGCCGACATTGATTTCACAATCGTACTCACCAACACCGTGGAAAGCGCCCGCCATAAACGGATTGTCCTCGGGAGCGTTGCAGAAGACAACAATCTTCGCCGCGCCGAAACAGTGGTTGTCGGCAGTTTTTTCCGAAGCCTCGCGCACGATTTTTCCCATCAACGCAACCGCGTCCATATTGATACCCGCTTTTGTTGAACCGATGTTCACCGAGGAACAAACGTTGCTCGTGCAGGCAAGTGCCTCGGGAATACTCTCGATAAGCTCGCGGTCACCCGCCGAAAATCCCTTGTGTACCAACGCGGAATAGCCGCCGATGTAGTTCACGCCCGTCCCCTCGGCAACCCGCTGAAGCACTCTCGCGTACTCCACGGGGCTTTGTCCGTTCGCCGAAGAAGCCGCGGAAACCATTGCAATCGGGGTTACGGAAATGCGCTTGTTGATAATCGGGATACCGTACTGCTTCTCGATATCCTCGCCGGTTTTCACGAGATTTTCAGCCTTGCGCATCATCTTCTCGTAGATTTTATCGCAGGCAGTTTTCGCGTTGTCCGAGATGCAGTCGAGAAGCGAAATGCCCATCGTAATCGTCCTGATGTCAAGATTTTCCTCTTGAATCATCTTGATTGTTTCCAAAATATCGCCCGTATTAAGCAAAAATAAACACCGTCCTCTTGTCTGAATTAACAGAATTTGTTAAAATTGTCAAATCTTGTGCATTGAATTAAAGATATCCTCGTGCATAACGTGGATTTGGAGCCCCATTTCATCGCCGGCTTTTTTCAGCTCATCAGCAAATGCTGAAAATTCCACGCTCAGCTCGGAAATCTCGATAAGCATTGTCATTGCAAACAAATCCTGCATAACGGTCTGCGTCACGTCCATAACGTTCGCGCGGTGCTCGGCGCATATCGCCGTAACCCTCGCCAGAATACCAACCGTGTCCTTACCTATTACAGCCACAACAGCTCTCATAATTTTACCTCCGCTAATTTTTTCGCGCGTTCTTTGCGCAATATATTTCTATTATACTATTTTTTTTGCGATTTGTAAATAAGTTCTTTACAAATTTTTTTATTTGTGGTAAAATATAATGTGAAAGATAATCGATATCACGTTTGGGGAGATTTTCGGGCTGTTTCGTTGAACCGGCTCGGCTTCTCGTGGATACTTTTGCGAACAGCACTCGGTTTCTCGTGAAAACGGCTCCCGTTCCGTCTACGGACGCGGGTTTCTGCAAAGCCTCGCTCCCGTTTTGTCTGCTGACACAGGCTTCTGCGAAGCCTTGGCATTTTCGGCGGCATCGAACCGCCGAAAATGCGCGGGTGCAGTCACGCCCCGCAGATTGCGGAGCTGACGAGCTTGTTAGGCGTGACTGCACCCGCCTGTTGAGCTAAGTTTGCTAGAAGGGATTTGCGAATTTTTTTTCGTTCGCAAAAAAATTTGGCAATGGTCGCAAACTGATGTACAAGTTTCTTCGCTGATTTAAACAAAGCAAAATTGTTCTTTTTTTGGATTTACGCTTCGCTCCAGTAGCGGCGCTACCGCGCCGAGTGCCTTCGGCGACCAGAAACCTTTTTCTGAAGAAAAAGGTTAGGGAAACCGAAGGTTTCTCGGGGACATTCCAAAAAGACTTTTGGCGCTTCGCGGTGCTTGATTACAACAAAGCGATTAGCCCCGCACGAGTTTGCGAAAAATCCCCCCGTGATACCCCCGAAAGGAGCTACCAAATGAACACAACCAAACTTCTCGACGTTCTCCGACAGAACGCCCGCCTCTCAAACTCCGAAATCGCCGTGATGCTCGGTGAAACAGAACAGGCAGTCGCCGATGAAATCACCCGCCTTGAGCGCGAGGGCATAATTATGGGCTATTCCGCGATTATTGACGAGGAAAAAGCCGACGACAACGCCGTCACCGCGATGATTGAGCTCAAAATGACACCCATCAAAGACCGCGGCTTCGACGACCTCGCCCACACAATTATGTCCTACGAGGAAATCGACAGCGTTTTCCTGCTCTCCGGTCCGTACGACCTGATGGTCACAATCAGCGGCACCAGCCTGCGTAATGTCGCTCTGTTCGTCAGCGAGCGGCTTGCCGTGCTTGACGGAGTAATTTCCACGACAACTCACTTTATCCTCCGCCGTTACAAGGAAAAACACCACGTCTTTAACGAGGAGCTCTACGATGAGCGCGATATGATTAGCCCGTGATAATTAGCCGATAAAACTATCGTAAACCACTGTTTTGGTGCGGAAAGCTGTCGGTTTCCTTAAACCAACAGCCCTGTTCCTGCCACAGAGCAAGTTGCCGCGAAAATTATCGATAACAACAGCTGAAATTGCGGTTTATCGACAGTATGTGTAAAGGAGATACAACTTTGGATTACAATAAACTGATTCCCGAGCGTATCAGCTCTATGAAGCCCTCGGGAATAAGAAGGTTCTTCGACATAGCTCAGACGGTTAAAGGCGTAATCTCGCTGTCTGTCGGCGAACCCGACTTCAAAACCCCGTGGGAAGCGCGCAAAGAGGCTATCAATATCCTCGAGCGCGGCAAAACCGCTTACACCGCAAACAGCGGTCTTATGGAGCTTCGCAAAGCCGTTTGCGGCTACCTCAAGGACTTTATCCACACCGAATACGACCCTGCAACCGAGGTTATTATAACAGTCGGCGGAAGCGAGGCAATCGACCTTGCTGTCCGTGCGCTTATCGAGGACGGCGACGAGGTGCTTGTCCCCGAGCCGTCGTTCGTGTGTTATGCACCGATTGTGCGTATGATGGGCGGCGTGCCCGTGCCGATTGTGACGAAGGCTGAGGATAAATTCAAGCTCACCGCCGCGGCTCTCAAGGAGAAGATTACGCCGAGAACCAAGCTCCTCTTCCTGCCTTACCCGAATAATCCCACGGGAGCGGTTATGAGGAGAGCCGACCTTGAGGCAATCGCCGACGTTTTGCGTGAAACCAACATAGTTGTTGCCGCGGACGAAATTTACGCTGAGATGACCTATAACGGCGAGAAACACGTCTCGATTGCCGAGATAGACGGAATGAAGGAGCGCACGCTCGTTATCAGCGGTTTCTCGAAAACCTACGCGATGACGGGCTGGCGGCTCGGCTATACGGCAGGACCTGCGCCGATTATCAAGCAGATGCTGAAGCTCCACCAGTATTGCATAATGTCAAGTCCCACGGTGAGCCAGTACGCAGCGATTGCGGCGATACAGAAATGCCGTGCCGATGTCGAGCACATGATTTCGGAGTACGATATGCGCAGGCGGCTTTGCGTGAAGAATTTCAACGATATGGGGTTGGAGTGCTTCGAGCCGGAGGGCGCGTTTTATGTGTTCCCGTGCATCAGGTCAACGGGAATGACAAGCGAGGAGTTCTGCCAAAAACTGGTGTTTGAGAAAAAGGTTGCGGTTGTCCCCGGAAACGCGTTTGGCGAGAGCGGCGAGGGGTTTGTGCGCGTGTCCTACGCGTATTCGATAGCGCACCTCGAGAGCGCGTTCACGAGAATACGCGAGTTTATCGGCAAGTGATAAAAGCTAATGTGCGTTGATTTTGCTCATAATATCTTCGAGAGTGAAACTGCTGTTGGCGCTTCGGTCTGACTTTTTTGAATAAAATGACTTCGACTGCGCCGCAGGCATTTCTTCTTCTTTTTCTTTTATTTCTTTTTTCTTATTATAATAAGTAGGTTTGTTGTTTTGAACGGCAGATGTTTGTTGACTTTCGTTGGTGGTGCTTGTTGATAGCACGTTATCGGGATTGTTGACGCCCTGAAGCTCATCGTAAAAATTCAGCGTTATAATCGTGAATTTCGGGGTTGACTCGGTTGTTATGTCGCCTGTTGACTTTAGGTTGTTCAGCGCGGTGCGAGCTTGTTGAACTGTTAGTTGATTGCTTGTTGCAAGCTCAGCGATAGAAACGGCGACTTGACCGCGGCGGAGTTGCACGCCGAGGTAATTCATGTCCGTCCAAGCGGCGCGCATTATCAGGTCGAGGAACACGAGCCGAACGTTGCGGTTGCTGTACCAGCGCCAGTTGAGGAGATTTCGCGGAACTTTGACAAAGCCTTGATTTGTCATAAAAACACTTCCTTTCACACATTATTATAAAAGGAACGGAACTGCAATTTACTGCAATGTTTTGTTGATATAGCAAAATTTTGCGCGTGATTTTTGTTTATTTTGAACAACCAAATCCCTGCGTTAACCGAAGAATTTTGGCGCTCGGCAACCAAATTTCAGCGAAATCGGAGCAGTGGTGTGTAGAATGTTAACTTTGTGCAAAATAAACAAAATTGGTTATGAGCAGAAAAGCGCGGTGAAACGCGAACCAAATTGAGCGGTTGTGCAAGTTGCACAAATCGGGAGAGGCCTATGTTGAACGAGAAAATCACTGTACTGGCGCACGCGAAGCTGAATTTGTACCTAGATATTGTGGGTACACGCACAGACGGCTACCATTTGTTGGAAACCGTGTTGCAAAGCGTGGATTTGAGCGATGTTGTTGAGGTAACGGCGGCGCGTGAGGGGATTTTGGTGAGTTGCTCAAACCCTGAAATTCCCACGGGCGAGAAAAATATATGTTACAAGGCGGCAAAGCGTTTTGCAGAGCGGGTTGGCGGGAATTTTGGCGCGGCAATCCACATCGAAAAGCGCATACCCGATGGAGCAGGCTTGGGCGGCGGAAGCGCGGACGCGGCGGCGGTTTTGTACGCGCTGAACGAGCTGAACGGGCTTCCGATGCGGCTTGACGAGCTTCAGCAACTCGCCGCGGAAATCGGCGCAGACGTGCCGTTTTGCCTGTTCGGGGGACTTGCGGTTTGCCGAGGAATCGGCGAGGTGATTGAACCCCTCAGCCCGCTTCCCGAGCGGTTTTACCTTATCGTAAAGCCGAATTTTCGTTGCCCTACGCAGAAAGCCTATCAGCTTTACGACAATGCGCCCGTTCCCGCAAAAAACACGCTTAAAGCGTTTTGCAATGCGGGTTCACGCTATCCCGAGATGTTGTACAACGTCTTTGAGGAAATTTATGGTAATGTGGAAATATCTTCCATAAAAGCAAAGCTCCGCGAAACGGGAGCACTCGGCGCGTTGCTCACGGGAAGCGGCTCAGCGGTGTTCGGGGTGTACGAAACGGCTCAGGGAGCGGCTTCGGCGGCAAGCGCGTTCCCCGAGATGTTCACGGCGGTCGCTAAGCCGGTTGCCGCGGGGCTTGCGGTGATTTGACTTTTGTGCAAATTGACGAAAAGACAAAAAGGGGCTGTTTTTTCGCGCGGAATGTGGTATAATGGTTGTAGGAATGCATTGAACGGAGGGAAATTATGGTTATTTTGCAAAATCACGTCGGTAAAATTTCTTTTTCCGCGAACTTTTTCACCGAGCTTATCGGAAACACGGTCACGAACTGCTTCGGCGTTATCGCGATGAACGTGCGCGGCTTTCGCGAAACGCTCGCGGCGGCGCTCCCCAAGCCGAACAAGCGCGATTTTGCGCGCGGCGTGAAGGTCGATTTTAAGGACGGCGCGCTCACGATTGACCTGCACATCTCGCTGATGTACGGCGTGAACATAAACGCGGTGTCGAAGTCCATCATCAACAAGGTTGCGTACACCGTGCGGCGTGCAACCGGCTTGAACGTCGAAAAAGTCAACGTTTTTGTGGACGCAATCCGCGTGTAAAATTGGGGGTATTTTTTGTGGAAGTTCAGACTAATTTTGCGGGAATTTTTGCCGCAATTTTTGCGATAATTTTCGCGTATTTTTCGGGCGTTTTTTGAGGCATTTTTCGGGGTGTTTTTGAGGATATTTTTCGGCATAATTTTTGAGGTAATTTTCACCAATAATTATGATGAAAATCAACGCTTTTTATCACCTTAAAAACCGTATAACAACCGTATTTGTCGGTGTTTTCTACAAGGTTGATTTCACCCGAAAATTGCGGTGAAAATTATCCTGTTTTTCGGGTAATTTTTGGAGTAATTTTTGACCAAAAAATAACGGTGTTTTTCACACTGATTTTAGGCTGAATTTTAACGTTATTTTCGAGCTATTTTTGTGGTATAATTTCGAGAAAAAATTCGCGTAATTTTCGCGCGGATATTTTATAAAAATTGAGATTTGGAAGGGAATTTTTGTGATGTCAATCAACGGTCAGCTCCTTCGCGACGCGGTCATTTCGGGAGCTAATAATGTGCGAAACAAACGCGTTGAGGTGGACGAGCTTAACGTGTTCCCCGTGCCGGACGGCGACACGGGTACAAATATGTCGATGACCATCGGGAACGCAATCGGCGAGCTTTCCAACATTCCCGACGGCGCGCCTGTCGGTGAGGTGGCTAAAAAAGCGGCTTCGGCGATGCTTCGCGGTGCGCGCGGCAACTCCGGCGTTATCCTCTCGTTGCTCTTCAGAGGGCTTTCCAAGGGGCTTGCGGGCAAGTCCGAGGCAACCGCCGCCGACTTTTCTGCCGCGCTCAAGCTCGGCGTTGACGCGGCGTACAAGTCGGTTATGAAGCCGACCGAGGGAACTATCCTCACGGTTGCGCGTGAGGCTTGGGAAAATACCGCCCAAGCCGCTTCTGAAGCCACTTTAGCCGATTTCTTTGCGCTTTTTATCGATGAAGCGAAAAAGTCGCTTGAGCGCACACCCGAGTTGCTCCCCGTGCTCAAAAAAGCGGGCGTTGTGGACGCGGGCGGAATGGGGCTCATCGTAATTCTGGAGGGTATGTACAGCGTCATTTCGGGCGGCAAAATTGTCCCCGATGAATCCGAGAAAAAGCCCTCCGCCGCCGCTTCCGAAGCCGCGCAAACCGAGATGAAATACGGCTACGGCGCGGAATTTGTGGTAAAGAAGGGCGCCGGCTCGAAGGACCCGACCGCGCTCTCCGCGTACCTCGAAACCATCGGCGACAGCATAACAATCGCTGATGATGATGATTTTATTCGCGTGAATGTTCATACAAATCACCCAGGAAAGGCGCTTGAAGAGGGGTTAAAATTCGGCAGTTTGACCAAAGTTTCTGTGGTAAATTTGTTGGAAAAGACGGAAAATTTGGTGAAAGCGTCCAAGCAAAACCGCAAATCTCCCGTTGAACCGGTGAACGAAACGGGATTTGTTGCCGTTGCCGCGGGCGCAGGTCTGCAAGCGTTGTTCAAGGACCTCGGCGCGGACAACGTTGTAAGCGGCGGGCAGACGATGAACCCGTCCACCGAGGACATTCTCGAGGCAATCGGGCAGACTCCCGCGAAAAATGTGTTCGTGTTGCCGAACAACAAGAACATTATTATGGCGGCTGAGCAGGCGGCGCGGCTTGCCGACCGCAATGTGTGCGTGCTCCAGACGCGAAATATCCCGCAGGGCATCTCCGCGATGATGAACTTTGACCCGAGCGCAGATTTCGCCACGAACCGCGCGGCAATGACCGAGGCGTTCGACCGCGTTGGAAGCGGGCAGATAACCTACGCGGTGCGCGACTCCGAGTACGATGGTCACAAAATCAAGCAGGGTGAAATTTTGGCGATGGATAATGGCAAAATCGTGTTCACCGAGAAGAATGTTGGAAAGGCGCTCGCGAAGCTCGTAAAGCGCTTGGTAACGTCATCTTCCAGTTATGTCACCGTGATTTACGGCGCGGACGTGAGCGATGATGATGCAAGTGAGGCGTATGAACAATTGCAAAATAAGCTCGGTTCGGACGTTGAAATTGCGCTCGTGAACGGCGGTCAACCCGTGTATTATTACATAATCTCGGTTGAATGAGATTATGTCGTTCATATTTTTGTGCAACTTGCATAAGTGCGTTTTATACAAACATTTTTGTGCAAATTGACGTGAACTTACATTGATAATAGCCAACTCCCCGCGTTTTTGCGGGGAAATTTGTATGGAAAAAGTTTACACTTATGGAAATTACTCTCTTAAAAGGCATTGGACAAAAGCGCGCTGAGCTTTACAAAAAGCTCGGAATTTCAACCGTTGAACAGCTCGTGCGGCTCTATCCGCGCGATTACATCGATTTCACAAATCCCGTTAAGATACGCGATTTACAGCTTGGCGAGAGTTGCGCGTTTCGGGCGAGTGTTGCCAAAAAAAGCTCGCCGTTCTCGATGTACGCGCGGACTGCGGTTTACAAGGTGCTCCTCACTGACGGCGAGGGTGAAATTACCGCTGTGTTTTTCAACACAAAGTTCGCGTTTGATAAGCTTGAATTATACAAAGAGTATTTATTTTATGGGAAAATCTCGGGCGATTTGGTGCATTTGCAGGTGAACACCCCGACCTATCTTCCCGTTAACCAAACAGGCTTGCTTCCGAAATATCCCTTAACAGCGGGACTTTCACGCGAGAGCGTTACCAAAAATATCTCGGACGCGCTGGAAATTGTGCAAATTGACGAACGGTTGCCCGAGAGGATTGTGAAAAAATACTCTCTGTATAGTGCGGACGAAGCAGTCCGAAAAATTCATTTCCCGAAATCGCGCGAGGAGTACAAAGCGGCGCGAAAACGGCTTGTTTTCGAGGAGTTGCTCTCGCTGAAGCTCGGGCTGGCGCGGCTTAAAACGCGCGGAAAATCGCTCTCGGGTGCGGTTATGACCGAGGTTTCTCTGGAAGATTTTTACAATTCTCTCCCATTTACCCCGACCAACGCGCAAATTCGTGCAATTTCAGATTGCATTGCCGATATGAAACGACTGTTCCCGATGAACCGACTTGTTCAGGGTGACGTTGGCTCGGGAAAGACTTTGGTTGCCGCCGCCGCCGCGTTTTTTGCACAAAGAAACGGCTTCCAGACAACCGTTATGGCACCAACCGAAGTACTCGCCGCACAGCACTACGAAACGTTTCGCGGGTTCTTGGAGCCGCTCGGGATACGAGTCGGGCTGTTGTCGGGAGCGCTTTCGGCTACCGAGAAAAAGAAGGTGCGCGCCGCCGCCGCTGAGGGTGAAATCGACGTGCTCATCGGCACGCAAGCGCTGATTCAACGCAGTAGCGCGATGAAGAGACTCGGGCTTGCGATTGTCGATGAACAGCACCGTTTCGGCGTGTATCAGCGCTCGGAGCTTGCCGAAAAGGGCGCAAATCCGCACATTCTCGCGATGTCGGCAACGCCCATTCCGCGCACACTCGCGCTTATAATGTACGGCGACCTCGACGTTTCGATAATCAACGAAATGCCTCTCGGACGGCTCCCCGTCAAGACTTACGCCGTTGACACCTCGTTTCGCAAGCGCCTTTACGCGTTCATCAAAAAACACATCGCGATGGGCTTGCAGGCGTTTATCGTCTGCCCGCTGGTTGAAGAAAACCAAGAGATGTCCGAGAAACAAAGCGCAATCGGTTACTACGAAAAACTCACGCGCGGCGAATTTGCGGGGATTCCGACGGGGTTGTTGTACGGCAAGATGAAGCAGGCGGAAAAGGAAGCCGTGATGCGCGATTTTCACGAAAACCGGCTGAAGCTGTTGATTTCGACAACCGTCATCGAGGTCGGGATTGACGTGCCGAACGCGGCGGTTATGCTCATCGAGAACGCCGAGCAATTCGGGCTGTCGCAACTCCACCAGCTCCGCGGGCGCGTCGGGCGCGGCTCGGTGCAGAGCTACTGCGTGCTGATGAGCGACAGCAAGACGGACTACGCGCGGGCGCGGTTTAAGGCAATGTGCGAAACGACCGATGGGTACAAAATTGCGGACGCGGATTTGGCTTTGCGTGGCCCCGGCAACTTTTTTGGCAAGGAACAACACGGGTTGCCGCCGATGAAGGTTGCTGATTTGGCGGACGATGCGGACGTTTTGGAGGAAGTTGAGGCGCTCGCGGACGAGATTTTGGCGGAGGACCCGCTGTTGGCACTCCCCGAGAACAAGGGCTTGCGGGAAGCCGTGGACGAGCTTTTTGCGGCGGGAAGTCTTTGACAGAGCGCGTTATAAAGCGCCGCGTTGCCCGAAATTGTTACATATACATATTTAAATATATCAATTAAGCAGTGCCTGACAGCACTGCTTTTTTATCTCTCGATAACAGCCGTTGAGTTAATTTCGGGGTTGGTCCGTGAATTTCACGAACCGCGCTCAGCGGGAGTGTATAATAAAATCGCGAGGTAGCGAACCGCGCTCGGCGGGAGTGTATAATAAAATCGCGAGGTAGCGAACCGCGCTCGCCTTGCAGATTTATTGCACACCTTGAAATGAGCAAAAGTCCTTGATTTTCACGAACCACACCCGTCTGATGATACATTAACGGCGTGCAGGTGCGGCGAGTTGACCGAGCCGCGTGAGCTTCAGCAGTGTCGTTGACATTGCACTTTCTGTGAAAAAACCCCCAAAGTTCAGCTTGGGGGGCATTGTTATTCACGTCTAAATCTCGTTCTTCTTAATCGATGCCACGCAAAAATCCAGTCGCTCGTCCTCGTCCTTCTTTTTGCTTGCCATACCCGTTATAACGCGCGCGTTCGGGTCAACACCGTCAACTGTGGTTATCTCGCCGACACCCGCACCGACAGGCGCTCCCGGAACTCTGAACGTTGCCGCGTCAATCGGCTCAATGCTTTCCTCAACGGGCTTCGCGAGTTGCGGAATCCAATCGTACGGCATACGGTACGCGCGGTAAATCATATTGTTGGTGAACTTGCCGAACATATTGTTGAAATACGGGTTGATGTACTCCCACACAATTTCGTGCTCGGGCGTAACCTCAAGCAAATGCCCGTCACTGCCCTCGGTTATCAGCGTGTTTCCGTTGGGCAAGCGTTGCGCGGAGCTGATGTACGAGCTGTAAAACTTTGACGCGTCCGTGAACAAGAAGCAACCGTGCTCAAGCGGCGTGTATTGCCACGTTATTTCAAGCGTAACCGGATTGAACTGCAAAACTCTTGAATAATCGCGGTGCGCGTTGTTGTTACCGGTAGGAGAAGCGGGGTTCGGCACACCGTAGCCGCCCTCGCCGCCGTTGTCGTACACCAACAAGTCACCCTCACCCGGCAACCCTTTCGGTATCATATGCAGGTGATGCTGACCGATAATCCAGCCGAGCTTGCGGGTAGCCTCGTTCTCGTTGAAATCGGGTCCCAAGCGCCACACAATCTTGCCGGTGCTTTTCTCAATGATAGCGAGAATGTTAGAGTTTCGCGCGTCGAAAATTATATTGTCGGGGTGAAAACGCGTGTCGCCTGCGTCATACCACTTGTTTTCACCGAGCGTTGCGAAGTTGTTGACGTGCATCCAGTCGCCGCCCGCTTCACCGTGCAGACCGGGGTTTCTGAACAGCACGTTTTTCGCCGCCTCGTCAAAGCCGAGTTCATCGAAATGGTCGCTTGCGCGCCAGCTCCAAACGATGTTTCCGTCCCAGTCAACCTCGATTATCTTGTCGTCAATCAGCCGTTTGTCCGAGATATTGTGGTTATAGAGGTTCTCGTGGGTGAGAATGAGCGTGTTGCCGCTTGATGTTTTCGGTTCACCGTTGGGATAATAGTAGCCGACAGTCGAGCCCTCGCGCTGAAAATCGTGGTGTTGACGAGCCATATAAACGGGATTTTCGGGGTCATCGGCAACCAACTCGGTCTTGTCGAATTTCCACACAATATGCCCGTCCCAGTCCACCTGAACAAGGTCAACTTGGTCTTGATAAGCATTTTTTCCGGTACGCGCGGCGGTTGTTCCCATAACGTAACCGCCGGGCAAAATCTTGTTCGGGAAACCGCCAAGCCCTGCCCAGAGCTTAACCTCGTTTCCTCTCATATCAATCAACAGCGCGCCCTTTGATGACGGGAAAATCGTGTAGCCGCTGTACGCCTTTTCCTTATTGTAACGCAAAGTACCCGTTGGGAAAATTGTTGGATAACCCATTTTTTGTCCTCCTTAATTGTACGCGGTCAAAAGCCTTGCCGTTACCCGCTCGGGGAAGGCAACCTTAGCCGCTTTATCATTATAGAATTGCCGGATATTGTAATCCTCGGGGAACTTGCCGTTCGCGAACGCCCAGTCCTTCACGCTTGAAAGGTGCGCGGCGGCTTCCTCGGAAAGCCCGAATTTAATGGTGAGCTGAGTCCAGTTGCTCTTGAAATCCTCGGCTTCTATGCCAAATCTTGCGGCAATTTTCTCGGCTGATTCATCGAGATGGCTGTTGATATAGGCAACGCTCTCGTCAAGTGCCTTGATGTAATTCGCGAGCAACTCGCTGTTTTTCTCGGCAAAATCCTTGGTTGTGATAAGGTAACTGCTCACGTCAATCCCGATGTCCTTCGGCGAGGCAACCAGCTTCCAGCCTTGTTCTTCGTAACGCTTGCCCTGCGCACCCGTTGCAACAACCGCCGATGCGTCACCGTTTTTCGCGAGTGCAAGTGAGGTCATATTCGAGTCAGTCTGAACAACCTTTTGCTTGGAGATATCCAACCCAAGATAGGTCTGAGCCTGCCAGTTGAAATATTCGATAACCGTGCCGATTTGCGTAATCCAACCCTCGCTGTCGTTGAGCGCTTTGAGGTTATCCGCATACTTTGGTGCAACGTACAACCCGCCGTTTGTGGACACACCCGAAGCAAGGTCTGAGAAAATCACCAAGGTGTTCGCGTGGAGCGTGTTTCCGAAGCGGTTGACGGCGGCAAAATCCGCGAGAATACCCGTATCCGCTGTACCGGTGACGATGGAGTCAACGGTGTTGATGCCCGCGACAAACTCGGTTGTCTGCACGTCAATGCCGTACTTCTTGAAAATGCCCTGTTCTATGCCGATATAGTCGGCGTACTGGTCGGGCTGTCCTGTCATATTGGCAACCCGAAGCGTCTTCAGCTCGCCGTTTCCCGTGGGTGCGGCGCTGTTCGAGCAAGCGGCAAGCGCTGTTGTCGATAAAGCCAGAATTGCCGATAAAATAATTTTCTTGATATTCATAATTGTTACCTCTTTCATTTATTTTGTATTGCGAGAGAACCCGCGAAGCGTTTGTTGAAGCCGTTTCGCGCTGACGATTACCGCACTCGTTATCGATTACCGCGCCCGATACCGAGAACCGCGCCGGTTATCGAGAACCGCGCGAAGCGTTGCCCGAAACGTCACTTTACTCCGAAATGCTTGAGCTTGTGTTTGCCGATGAAAAGCAAAATTCTGTCCATCGCAAAGCCGATGACCGCGAGCGTGACAATGCCCGCGAACGCCCAGCCTGTCTTGTAGTACAGCTTTGAGCTGTTGATGAGGTAGCCCAAGCCGTCGCTTCCGACAAGCATTTCCGCCGCCACAACGCAGGTTATCGATGAGCCAAGTCCGAGCCGCACACCCGTGAAGATGTTTGACACCGCGGACGGCACGACAACCGTGAAAAACACGCGGATTTTCTTCGCGCCCATGCACGAAGCCGCTTCTGTGAGCGAGCGGTCAACCGAGGCTACACCCGCTATCGTGTTGACGAAAATCGGGAAAAACGCCGCGTAAAATATCAGCGCAACCTTCGATTGGTCACCCACGCCAAACCACATAAGAAACAGCGTTGTGAGAGCAACTGCGGGTACAAAGCGGAAAAAGTTCAGGATAGGTTCAACAAGCCAGCGCACGGGCTTGAAGTTGCCGACAAGCAACCCGAGCGGTACGCCGACAGCCGCCGCCAACAACCAACCTTTGAAAATCCTCCCAAAGCTTGCGAGAATGTCCTGCCAAAGCACGCCGCTTTCAACAAGCGTGCCCATACTCGAAACGGTTTCGGGCGGGCTTGGGAGAAAGTACTCGTCGTATGCGAGCGAGCCGAGCCACCAGATGCCGATGATGATTATCCACGACAACACGCCGCTTTTCAAAATCCTCCGCACGATATCGCGAGGAGTTGTTTTCTTCTTGTTCATAGTTTCCTCCTCAGATGTAGTAGACATCGCTTGCGTCAAGACCTTTGTTCAAGAGGATTGCGGTTTCGTTGCCGCTTATCGTGTACAGCTTCTTGATGAGCACCTTAACCTTGTCGCCGCGTTTCAGGCGGGGCGCGTTGAGGTCGTACCTGCCGGTGAGCGTCTGCCCGTCAATCTTCACAAGCACCTCAAAAACGTTCCCGCGGAACAGGATTTCCTCGACAACACCGTCCTCCATCGAGCTTTCGTACTGGTGGAAGCCGTTGTCCTCGAACTTGTTTATCTCGATGAACTCAGGGCGGATAACCGCGGTTTTTGACGCTTCGGACTGAGTGAAGCCCTTGAGCGAGCCGTAGTTCTCGATTACAGCGGATTGCCCGATAAACTGCGCTACAAACGGTGTTTTCGGGTTAAGGTAGATTTCAACGGGGTTGCCGACTTGTTCAACCTTGCCGTTGTTGGTGATGATAATCTCATCGGCAACCTCAACCGCTTCATCTTGGTCGTGAGTGACGAAAATGCTGGTGATGCCAACCTTGTCGATTGTTTCGCGAAGCCAACCGCGAAGCTCCTTACGCACCTTTGCGTCAATTGCCGCGAACGGCTCGTCGAGGAGGAGAAGCTCGGGTTGCGGCGCGAGGGCTCTTGCGAGGGCAATGCGCTGTCGTTGACCGCCGCTGAGTTGGTCGGGGTAGCGTTTTTCAAGCCCCGGCAAGCCGACAAGCTCGAGCAACTCGGCAACACGGTTTTTGATGAACGCCTTGTCCTTTTTCTGCACCTTCAGACCGTAGGCGATGTTGTCGAACACCGTTTTAAACGGGAACAACGCGTAATTCTGGAACACGAAGCCGATGCCTCTTTCGTTCACGGGCAAGCTGTTGACGTTTTTGCCGTCAATGAAGATATCGCCGCTGTCCTGCTTTTCAAGCCCCGCGAGAATGCGGAGGATTGTGGTTTTGCCGCTTCCGCTCGGTCCGAGCAGACCGATGAGCTTGCCTTTTTCGATGCCAAAGCTCACGTTGTCGCTTGCTTTGAAATCGCCGAAGGTCTTGTCTATGTTTTTTAACTCGATGTACATATTATTAACTCCATTGTCCGACTATTAAAATTCCGTTCAACATCGACCGCTCGGACACATTCGGAGCATACGAAAAATTCGTTTGCTTTTCATAAATGTTTGTTCCTTTGCTGAATTTCTCATATATTTCCTATATGTTTAGTGTGCTATGATTATACAATTTTTCCCGAGAAATGTCAAGAGTATTTTGGAAACTTTGGCGATTTTTACACATTTATCAAAAATCACTATAAACTTGTGTACATATTTGCCATATCTGATTAGTAGGATATGCCAATTTGCAAAAAATTCTCGAAAAAGCTTGACAAATGCGCCAAAATGGGATATAATGTCTACAAAACTACTATGCATATAGGAATAACGGGATATGGAGGAACAAGAAATGTTGACACAACTGACGGCGGCGAATTTAAGTGAGGTTTTGGGAACGGAGAAAGCGCTGGTGGTGGAGTTTTACTCGCCGACCTGCGCACATTGCAAGAAGACGGAGGTAGGGCTTGCAGAAATCTCGGAGAGCGATGATGTAATGATAGCGAAATGCGACATCACCGAGGAAACCGCGCTTGCTGAAAAGTACGATATAACCGCGCTTCCAACGCTCCTTTTCATCAAGAACGGCGAAATTCGGGAGCGGCTGGTTGGGTTCACGCACAAGCTGATAATTTTGGAGAACATCAAAAAATTGCAATAAAAAACGCGCGTTGGTGCAAAAGCCGACGCGCTTTTTGCGGTAGACAATGCTCTGCGGGAACTCTTGGCGAGGTTTGCGAACGGGGGCGGGTTTCTGCGAAACCTTGGCATTTTCGGCGGCATCGAACCGCCGAAAATGCGCGGGCGAAGCCACGCACGAAGGCTGTTGAAAGAACGGGTTTGGATAGCGTGGCTTCGCCCGCTCTGCGAGCTTAGTTTGCGAGAGGTGCAGTGAGTTTTACCGTTGGGGCGGGGTGTGTTTATCGGGATTTGCCACGGACTTCCGAGAGCGTCCTGTTCGGCTTCTATCCGCTTTTCGCGGCATAGTTTAGAAATGGTTTGCTACGGGATACCTCATTTTTCGGAGGCTTCCTTTGTTCCCCAAAACTCCGTAGTTACACCCTCTGAAGCTTCGTTTTAAGGGTTGCAATTTCAGAGTCTATCGCATTTATCCGAGCCAGCGCCTCTTTTTTCTTCCGTGCGCCCTCGCCGAAAATCTTGTTCTTGAATTCTTCGTAAATTCGGCTCTGGTTTGCCCTTTCAGTGTTGAGTTGAGCAATTTGAGCGTTGATTGCGTTGTTGTTTGCAATCGCTTTTTCGCGGGCTTTCTTGGTTTCGTTTCTCTTAAAGCCGCCGGGAAGAGTGTAGTAGTTTTTCTTCATTTTGCATTCTTTTTCCAAAGCGCCTTCAGCACAAAGACCGTTGGCTAATCCCGGATATCCTATGCCCATTACACCGCAAGCTTGGCTAAAAGCCTTGCCCAGAGTATCGTATGCTTCTCCGGAATCAAATATTTTATCGCCTGTAAATACCGATTTGTACTTTTCGAACAACGCATCGGGATCAAGCAGAACTAAAATGTCATCCACAAACGTTCGGTCAACCTTGTTGGACGAACCGCCGTCCTTTTTGTTTAACGCTAAAGAAGATAAATCTAAATCAAAAACATAACCATTTTGTTTAGCAGTTTTCTTGTGCAATGTCAACAATCCATCACGTTTTCCGATTATGTAGTCGTTTGCAAACGGGTCATAATTGTTTTGATTTGTGTGTTTGTCGTAATCATAGATGAAATTTGGTAGTTTACCGGTAGAAAAAGCGAGGTCATAAGAAAGTTCTTCGATAACGCTCATATCCGAGGATATACCGTCCTGAGAGAGTATTATTCCAACAGCGACTTGAAGTTCGTCCGGAGTGATTGTGGTCTTGTCTGCAAACGCCGCTGTCAATACACCCTTTATATACTCCTCACAAAAGTAAACAGGATTATCATCGACATAAAACGCATGATCAAGTGCTCCGCGTATCAGCGCAAGTTCACTTTGTTTCAGAAATTTAATTCTTGTATTGGCCACCTGTGTTTTGTTTTGGCTTACGGTAGCTGTTGTGTTTTTATCTCTGCTTTCGGGCTTTTGACAGTCAATATATCCGTAGGCATTGGCAGTGGTGCAAATTTTTTCAAAATCAAACTTTGAAATATCACCCGTGCCTTTTCGTGTAAGATATTTGGCAATATCTTTAAACAACTGATTTACATAGTTTTCATCATCGATAGGGAACGAGGTGATATTGTTTTCCAAACAGTATTTGTACAGCAATAAAGCTTGTTCTCTTATGCTTGCAACTTTGTTAGTTCTGGAATTGATTTTTGAAATAATCCCGGCGCAGGAATCCTTCGGCGGTTCCAGCTTGTTAGCAACAGAAGCGGAGGGCTGCCACTCAATGTTACAGTAGCGTTGCTTGTACCTGATAAGCGTTGATTCGTATTTCGCGGGGTCTGCCAAGGCTCTGTCTATGTCATTTTCCGTAAAGTCAAGCATAAGGTATCCCAAGTCCGAACCGCAGGCTCCGCAGTGATAATATCCCTTCTTTTTGCCCGCTGTACCTGCAACTGCGCCGACAGGTCCAAAAAAGATTGTTCCGGCAACCGCCTTTCCGACGCTGAAACCCTCGTTTTTTGTGCCATAAGAGACACTCTTGCTTCCGCAAGCCGCACATCTCGACATAATAATTATCCTCCGTTATAGTATAATAGGCAGAATATTACAGAAAACTACCTTTAGTTGTATTATATCACACCATATAGTTGTTGTCAAGACCAAAATGGTTTTTTAATTTATGTGTAATATCTGATACAATGTAATTACAAACTAATTAAGGTGGTTGCTATGGTTAAGAACTTACGGTTGTTAAGAGAAGAAGCGGGATTATCTCAACAAAAGCTCGCAGATATGCTGAATATTTCGCAACAGGCTATTTTTAAGTACGAGAAGACCGCCAACGAACCGGATATTGCCACGCTTATCAGGCTTGCCGAAATATTTAACGTTACCGTTGATTATCTGATAGGAAACACCGAAATAAGAGAACGCAATGCAAAATGCAGCGCAGTAATGCTGACCGAAAGCGAAGCTGAGCATATCCGCAAATGGCGGAGCCTGCCATCACCGATACAGGATAATGTAGATGAACTTATCGCGAATATTATTGCCAAAATATAATGGAGAAAACGCCTTGTGAACTCAGAGCGTTTTGCATTGATTTTTATAAAACAAAAGCGGACAAAATCCACACGAAAGATTTTGTCCGCATAATTTTTGAATTTGTAGCTTAAAATCTGCTGTTTTTCACGAAATTTCACCCGAAAAATCTGAAAATAGAACATTTAACCGGCTCACACACACCATCGCTTTTTCTATCGGAGTTTGAAAACGCGGGTTGCGAGAGCCTCGCGGAGCTTGTTGCTCGGCTGATTGCAAAAGTATCTGATTGTACAAAAATGTCTGAACAAACAGCGGGTTGTGCGCTATAATTTAGGTGTTATATCCCGCTGTAATGGTCGGAAAGTGAGGTTATTATGGAGAAAAATTTAATCGTCGGGATTTCGTTCGTATGATTGACGACATTAAGGCGGAAAAATCGGCATTGTTATCACCGAAGATTTGTCGCGATTTGGGCGCGATAATTTGATAACAGGGCAGTATATCGAAATGATTTTGCCTGATTACAACGTTCGATTTTAGCTGAAAATGACGTTGTGGACACGCTTGAGAAGTATTTGGTTTACGCTTTGTTTCCGAAAGGGCTTTTTTCGATTCGCGTGACTAATCGCCGCTTTGCAATAACTCCAAGTACCGCTCCGCCGAAGTTGCCGCATTTGCGCCGTCCGCCGCCGCTGTGATAACCTGCCTGAGCGGCGTCGTGCGTACATCTCCCGCCGCGAACAACCCCGCCGCGCTCGTCACACCGTCCTCGCCGGCAACCACATACCCGCGCTCGTCCAGCTCGCACACGCCCGCCAGCACTGCCGTATTTGGCACGCTTCCGACCGCGCAAAAAATACCGTCAACCGCAAGCTCTTTCCGCTCACCGTTCTGCGTGAATACAATCCCGTCCGCTTTCTCTCCGCCCGTCACCTCGTTCAGCGTTGCGTTGAGAATCGGCTTGATGTTCGCGCACTCACCAACCTTTTTCACAAGCGACCTGTTTGCACGAAACTCGCTTCGACGGTGAACAAGATAAACGGTTTTGGCAATATTTGCCAGATAAACCGCATCGCCAAGCGCCGTGTCACCGCCGCCGATGACGGCAACCGTTTTATCGCGGTAAAACGCGCCGTCGCACACCGCGCAGTACGAAATCCGAAGCTTGTCATCGCCGTTCACACCGAGCTTTCGGTGACTTGTACCGGCGGCGTAAATCACGGTTTTTGCGTCAACCGTGCTGTTGTCGCTGAGCCGAATTGTCCAAAAATCGCCCTTTTCAAGCGCGCTGACCTCGCCCTCAAGGAACTCCGCACCAAGCTTTTCCGCCTGTTCGCGGAACTTCTCGCCCAGCTCATAGCCGCTTATCCCGTACAACCCGGGGTAATTTTCAACCTTCTCGGTCACGGCAATCTGACCTGTTCCAAGGTACTCCTTCTCGATAACAACCGCGTTCAGCAACGCGCGTTTCGCGTAAATTGCCGCGGTAAGTCCGGCAGGTCCGCTCCCGATTATTGCCACATCTACCATTTTCTACCTCCAAATTTCGGTCAACATTACCTACTATAATACTATGGGCAAAGGTTGTTGACAGGATATGGTGCGTTTTTTGCCGTCAACAACCAGATATGTGCCGCGCCGGTTCAACACCCGCCGCGCTCGTTACCGCAACAAAAGCGTTGGCGTTGGCAACCAGCCCCGCATATAGCACCTCACACGTTCTCGACAACTAGATATAGTACATCACCTGTTCAGCGGGCTGAAGGGTTTTCTTGACCTCGTTAACGATATCGAGAAGTGTGAGCGATGAGGTAAACTCGGCGAGGTACTGCTCAATCCGCGCCCAGAGCATTCGGTCAAGTATATCGGTAACGGCGTTGTTGCACTCCTCAAGCTCGGCGATGTCGTTACCTATTAAAGTGATGTCGATAGCATCGAGTATTTCCTTGACGGTAATATTCTCGGGGCTTCTTGACAAAATATACCCGCCGTGAGGGCCTTTTATGCTTTTGACAAGCGAGCTTTGGCGAAGGCGCGTGACAATCTGCTCGAGATATTTCACGGAAATCGCGCGTCGCTCGGCGATTTCGTAGAGGTTGACCGCGCCGCCGTTTTCCGAGTTTATCGCAATGTCGGCGATTATCACAAGCCCGCATTCAATCTTGGTTAAAATTCGCATTTTCTCACCTCACTGTTGCAAATCATATAAATCCCATTTGTTTAGTATATTATATCACACTCCAACAACTTCGTCAACCCGTATTATTGTATAAAAAATCCCGTTTTTCAACCAAAATTTTTGGCAAAAAGGCTAAAAATATACTTAACCTATTGACATTGTAGGTTAATAGTGTTATAATGGAAAAAAAGAACAATATCGCAAATATTTACTACGATTTTGTTGCAACCCGAGGCGGTTCTCGGCAACGGGGGCGGTTCTCGATAACGAGGTCGGTTATATATAAGGTGTGCGGCTTCAATTGCAGAGCGGGCGAACGGTTACACAAAAAATCGCGGTATTGAAAAAAAGTTTGAGGGTGAGTCAATTTGAAATTCAACACGGCTCTTTTACATAAAAACAACCCGTGCGAAAAGGCAACTGGCGCGACGCTTGCGCCGATTTATCAGGTGAGCGCGTTTGCGCAGGGTTCTGCCGAACAACTCGAAAACGTGTTCAACAACAGGGCGGCGGGGTTCGCGTACACCCGCATCAGCAACCCCACGGTTGCCGCATTTGAAAGCCGAATGAGAGCGCTAGAAAAGGGCATTGGCGCGGTTGCTTGCTCGTCGGGAATGACCGCGGTTTCGATGGCGCTGATGAACATTTTGCAGGCGGGTGACGAGATTATTGCAGGCTCGGGGCTGTTCGGCGGTACAATCGACCTGTTCGGTGACCTCGCAGAGTTTGGCATAACAACGCGCTTTGTCGAGCACGTTTCCGCTGATGATATTCAACCGTTGATAAACGAGAAAACAAAGGCGATTTTCGCGGAGCTTGTCGGCAACCCAAATCTTGAAATCGTGGATTTGAAGGCGGTTGCGGCGGTTGCCCACGAGCACGGAATACCGCTGATTATCGACAGCACAACCGCCACGCCGTACCTTATAAATCCCGCAGATTTTGGTGCAGACATCATCGTTCACTCCACATCAAAGTACATAAACGGCGGAGGAAACTCGATAAGCGGCGTTATCATCGACAGCGGCAACTTCAAGTGGGATTTCACCAAGCACCCGAAGCTCACAAAGTACAAAAAGTTCGGGCAATTCGCTTATCTGTTTTCGTTGCGAAACGGCATCTGGCGCGACTTCGGCGGTTGTCTGGCACCGATGAACGCGTTTATGAACAGCGTTGGCTTGGAAACACTGGGTTTACGAATGGAACGTTGTTGCGAGAACGCGTTGGCGCTCGCTGAGTTTTTCGAGAGCACCGAGAACATTTCGGTGAACTATCCGGCGCTTCCGTCAAGCAAAAGTTATCGTCTCTGCAAAGAATTGCTCGGGGGAAAAGGCGGGGCAATTCTCACAATCCGCGCGGGTTCAAAGGAACGCGCTTTTCGGCTGATAAACGGGCTGAAGCTCGCGACAAACGCAACAAATATCGGCGTTGTGCGGACGTTGGTTATTCACCCCGCAAGCACGATTTACGCGCACAGCACCGCCGAGCAAAAGCTCCACGCGGGCGTTTACGAGGACACAATCAGAATTAGCGTGGGAATTGAAGATAAAGAAGATTTGGTTGATGATTTCAAGCAATCGATTGAAAAACTTTAACTTGGAGGAAAAGACATGGCGATAGATTACGGAACGCTCAAAAAGGGCGGTTTTATGCGGCAAAAGCAGAAGAACAACTTCTCGCTTCGCTTGCGCGTTGTAGGGGGAAATCTCACGGCAAGGCAACTCGCGAAAATTGCTGAGGTTTCCGAGAAATTCGGTGACGGACACGTTCATCTCACGTCAAGGCAGAGTGTTGAGATGCCGTTCATTAAAATCGACGATATCGATGCTGTGAAAAACGCGCTTGCCGAGGGCGGCGTTGAGCCGGGCGTTTGCGGACCGCGCGTCCGCACGATAACAGCTTGCCAAGGCGCGGCGATTTGCCCGAGCGGCTGTATCGACACCTACGCGCTGGCTAAGGAGCTTGACGAGCGGTATTTTGCGAGGGAGTTGCCGCACAAGTTCAAGTTTGGCATAACCGGCTGTCAGAACAACTGCCTGAAAGCCGAGGAAAACGATGTCGGCATAAAGGGCGGCATCAAGGTGAAGTGGGACGCGGACAAGTGTATAAACTGCGGCGTGTGCGAAAAGGCTTGCCGAGTGGGTTCGATAACGATTGATAATGGGAAAATCTCTGTTGATGACAGCAAGTGCAACTTCTGCGGACGTTGCGTGAAATCCTGTCCGACCGAGGCTTGGGACACCGTTCACGGCTATATTGTATCATTCGGCGGACTTTTCGGCAATACGATAAACAAAGGTGAAGCGATTATCCCGTTCATCGAGGACAAGGAAAAGCTCCTCAAAATCTGCGACACCGCGATAAAATTCTTTGAGGAAAACGCGAAAGCGGGCGAGCGGTTTAAGTTCACGATAGACCGCGTTGGGCGGGAAAAATTTGAAAAAACAATCCGGGAGGCTTATGAAAATGGCTGAATTTGAAATTGATGATTATGTTGACATCACGGATGTTGTCTGCCCGACAACGTTTGTTAAGGCGAAGGTTGCGCTTGAGGAGCTTGACGAGGGGCAGATTTTGTCCATCAAGCTGAACGACGGCGAACCGGTGCAAAACGTTCCGCGGAGCATCAAGGAGGAGGGACACAAAATCCTCAAGCTCACGGACAACGGTGACGGAACGTACAATCTCATTGTTGAAAAGGTGGGAGAGTAATGGCGGTCAAACTCACGGCGGACAGCTTCGACAGCGAAGTTCTCGCGGCAAGCGGGCTTGTGGTAACGGATTTCTTCTCGGACAGTTGTATCCCGTGCAAGCGAATGTCGCCGGTTATTGCCGAGCTTGAGGAAGAACGCGGCGATGTGAAATTCGCGAAGCTGAACATAAACTTTGACGGTGAAATTGCCGAGCGGTACGGCGTTACGTCCGTGCCAACGCTGATTTTTTTCAAGAACGGCGAGGAAAAGGCGCGGCTCACGGGCGCGCAGAAAAAGGCGGCAATCGCCGAGATTATCGACAACATTTAACCCGCGTTGTTGCTCAAATTCACGAGCACGGTTGCGTTGAATGTCTGGCAAATTCCGGCAAGCGCGGCGGGAAAAACAAGCACGGGTGTTGACTTGATAAACAATATTACAATGATTAAGGAGAAAAACAAAATGACTATCAGTGTTGCAGGTGTTAAAAAGGAGTATGCGGACGGGCTGACCGTGGCTCAGCTGGTTGAAGCGGAGAATGTGGAAACGCCGCAGTATGTCACGGTTTCGGTGAACGATGAGTTCGTCAAGAGCGGAACTTTCGAGGAAACCGTGCTGAAAGACGGCGATGAGGTTGAGTTTCTGTACTTTATGGGGGGCGGGCAGTAATGGCTTTTACAAACGAACAGCTTGAGCGTTATTCCCGACACATTATATTGAAAGAAGTCGGTGCAAAGGGACAGAAAAAGTTGCTCAACGCGAAGGTGCTGATAATCGGAGCAGGCGGCTTGGGCGCACCCGCGGCAATGTACCTCGCCGCGGCGGGTGTCGGGACAATCGGCATCGCGGACGCGGACGAGGTTGACCTGTCGAACCTTCAGCGCCAGATTATCCACTCGACCGCCGATGTCGGAAAGGCAAAGGTTCAGTCCGCGAAGGAAACTATGGAAGCGATAAACCCCGATGTTACCGTGAAAACCTACCGTGTTTTCGTGGACAGCGAGAGCATTATGGACCTCATCAAGGACTACGATTTCATCATTGACGGTACGGACAATTTCCCCGCAAAATTCCTCATCAACGATGCTTGCGTTATGGCGGGAAAGCCGTTTTCACACGCGGGAATTATCCGCTTCAAAGGGCAACTGATGACCTACGTTCCCGGCAAGGGACCGTGCTATCGTTGCGTGTTCAAGAACCCGCCGCCCAAGGACGCTGTGCCAACGTGCAAGCAGGCGGGAGTTATCGGGGCAATGGGCGGAGTTATCGGCTCGTTGCAGGCGATGGAAGCGATTAAGTACATTCTCGGTCAGGGCGACTTGCTCACGGGTTATCTTTTGACGTATGACGCGCTGAAAATGGAGTTTCGGAAAATCAAGTTGCCGACCGACAAGAACTGCGCGGTTTGCGGTGAAAATCCCACGATAACCGAGCTTATCGATTACGAACAGGCGGAGTGTGACGGGAAATTATGACGATTAGGCTGAAGAAAGCGGATTTTGAGGCGATTGTTGCACACGCGAAAGCGGAGTTGCCGAACGAGGCTTGCGGGCTGATAGCGGGGCGGGTTGACGGGGAAGTCAAGGTTGTTGAAAAGGTGTACTTTTTGACGAACATCGACCACTCCAACGAGCATTTTTCGCTTGACCCAAAGGAACAGCTTGCGGCAGTTAAGGATATGCGGGCGAACGGCTTTGCGCCGCTCGGGAACTGGCACTCGCACCCCGAGTCGCCGTCAAGACCGTCCGATGAGGACAAGCGGTTGGCGTATGACAGCACGGCGAGTTATATGATATTGTCGCTGATGGACAAGACACCGGTTCTCAACTCGTTCAAGATTGAGGGCGAGAGCGCGGAGAAAGAGTTGTTGGAGCTGGTTTGAGCGTAGCTTGTGGCGAGAACCGCGAAGCGAAAAAAAGTTTTCGGTCAAGCCTTTTTCAAAAGGCTTGTGGGGTGTGGGGTGAAGCCCCACGACTGGCGGCGAAGCCGCAGACTCGGCGCGAAGCGCCACGGTTAAAGCTCAAAACGAACAACCTCCCCGAGCATTTTTCGGTTCAATACCGAAAAATGCAGGGGAAAAGTTCTCTCAAAGCGAGTTAGAGGGAGAACCCGAAAACAGTTACCGAAAAACAAAAGCCCGCAGGAGCGCGACCTCCTGCGGGCTTAGCTATGATTGTGAACCTTCGCCAAATTATTTGTGCTCAATAATATTCTGCAAAGTAATCCCATCGAAATACTCGTTTGTGAGGCGGAAAAAGTCATCCCAGACGTAGAGGGTGATGCACTCGTCCTTGCGCGGGCAGGTGTTCTCGCCGTATTCAAGGCAGGCAACAGGCGCAAGCGAGCCTTCGGTTGCGCGGAGGATATCGCCAACGGAGCACTTGTCTGCGGGAACGTTGAGCATATAACCGCCGCGGTTGCCGCGATTTGTGCGGATAAGTCCCGCCTTGCTGAGCATTGGGACAATTTGCTCGAGGTATTTTTTGGAAATATTCTGGCGCTCGGCGATATCGGCAAGCGAAACGAACTTCTCACCCTGATTCTGCGCCAAATCCACCAACATTCGCAACGCGTATCTTCCTTTTGTTGAAATTTTCATAATAATCACGCTTTCTTTCGTAACTTTATCTCAAATGAACTTTCATAAATCCATTTGTATCAACTCTTAGCCACATTATAACATACTTTTCATACTTTTTCAAGGGGTTTTCTCGGAACATTAAAATTTTCTTATAATATTCATTAAACCTATTGACAAAGTAGGGAAAATATTGTATAATATAATCACCTAGTCAAATAATAGGTGAATGACAAAGAAAACAGCGAAAAGTGTTGCACGAACCGCGGGTTGTCGGGAACGGTTGATTGTCGAGAACGGTGAGCTGTTACGCGGTGAACGTTTTTGCAATGAACGGAAAGCGTTGCCGAAACGCGCGGCAAATACTGTTGCAATGACAACAAACGCTGTTGAAAAAACGAAATATGAGGTGAGCGAAATGATATACGCGGACAACGCGGCTACAACAAAAATGAGCAAAAAAGCCATTGATGAAATGGTTGAGTATATGGAGGGCTGTTACGGCAACCCGTCGAGCTTGTACGAGTTCGGGCAGGAGGCGAAGGTGGCGCTCGAGGACGCGAGAAACCGTATCGCGGCTTGCATCGGCGCGGACGCAAAGGAGATTTTCTTCACGTCCGGCGGAAGCGAAGCGGACAATCAGGCAATTTTTTCCGCGGCAAAACTCGGTGAAAAGCACGGCAAAAAACACATTATCTCCACGGCTTTTGAACATCACGCGGTTCTGCACACGCTTGAGCGGCTGAAGAAGCAGGGCTTTGATGTGGAGCTGTTGGACGTACACAAATGCGGTGTTGTTACTCCGGAACAGGTGCGCGCGGCAATCCGCCCCGACACTTGCCTTGTGACGATAATGTTCGCGAACAACGAAATCGGTACCGTTCAGCCGATTAAGGAAATCGGCGAGATTTGCCGCGAAAAGGGCGTGCTGTTCCACACGGACGCGGTTCAGGCGGTCGGTCATCTTCCCGTCAACGTCAGGGAGCAGAACATCGACCTGTTGTCGCTCTCCGCGCACAAATTCCACGGACCGAAGGGTATCGGCGTGTTGTACGCGAGAAAAGGCGTGGTGCTGGATAACGTGATAAACGGCGGTGCTCAGGAGCGCGGAAAGCGTGCCGGTACGGAAAATCTTCCGGCAATCCGCGGAATGGCGGTTGCACTCGAAGAAGCAGTCGGCAACATCGATAGTTATACGGCAAAACTAATTCCGCTGAGAAACCGCTTGATTGACGGATTGAACAAAATCCCGTACTCCGAGCTGAACGGTGACGCGGAGAAACGGCTTGCGGGCAACGTGAATTTCTGTTTCGAGGGAATCGAGGGCGAGTCGTTGCTGTTGCTTCTCGATGACAAGGGTATTTGTGCGTCATCAGGCTCTGCGTGTACATCGGGCTCGCTTGACCCGAGCCACGTTTTGCTTGCAATCGGCAGACCGCACGAGGTCGCGCACGGTTCGCTGAGGTTAACGCTGGGCGAGGACACAACAGCGGAAGATGTTGATTATATCGTGAAATCGGTGACCGAGGTTGTCACATATCTGCGCAATATGTCGCCGTTTTGGAGAGATTTGGTTAACGGAAAGCGCCCGCATGTTTTTGCGGAATAACGAAGGAGAGTGTTTGAAATGGCATTGTACAGCGAAAAAGTTATGGATCACTTCCGTAATCCGAGAAATGTTGGAGTTATCGAGGACGCGGACGGCGTGGGCGAGGTCGGAAACCCTGTCTGCGGCGATATTATGAAGATTTACCTCAAGATTAACGATGATGTGATTGAGGACGTGAAGTTTGAGACGTTTGGGTGCGGGAGCGCGATTGCGTCGAGTTCGATGGCAACCGAGCTTATCAAGGGGAAACCGCTTTCCGAAGCGCTTCAGTTGACCAACAAGGCGGTTACCGAGGCGTTGGACGGGTTGCCGGCGCATAAGTTGCATTGTTCGGTGCTTGCTGAGGAAGCGATTAAGAAGGCTGTTAAGGACTACTACGACAAAAACGGGATTGAGTATGACCACGATTTGTTCCCTGATTGCGAGGGGTGCGAGCATTGTTGTGACGGGCACTAACTCGCGTGTGGAATTATCGCAAAGCGGCACTCGAGCACCGCGAAGCGAAAAAAGTCTTTTTGGAGTGTTTGCTAGAAACCTTCGGTTTCCCTAACCTTTTTCTTCAGAAAAAGGTTCCAAGACTGAAGCGAAGCATCAATACTTGAGCGAAGCGTTAAATCCAAAAAGGGACGATTTTTCAAAGTAATCTTTTACAAACAAACTTGAAATTCAGTTTCACAACCATTGCCAAAATTTTTTTTCGAACGCAAAAAAATTCGCAAATCCCTTTCAACAAATCAAGATTAACAGAAAAACTCGGAGTTCTTGCCCCGAGTTTTTCTCTTATTCAAAGTTTGGTTTATGGGAGAGATTTCGATGTATGCCGAGTTTTACCATCGAGATTGATTTGCGAGGCGTACGGGCGATTTTTCGGGCATCGAACCCGAAAAATCGCGCGGGTGCAGTCACGCCCCATTGTTAGAGAAATCAACAAATTTGAAAGGCGTGACTGCACCCGCGGCTTGAGCTTAGTTTTACCGTTGGGCTGGGTTTGCGAAAAATTATCCCCTGCGTTTTTCGGTATTGAACCGATAAATGCTCGGGGAGGTTGTTCGATTTGAAATATAATTGCGCTTCGCGCCGAGTGGTCGCTTCGCTCCAGTGCCTCCGGCGGCTTAAAACCTTTTTCTGAAGAAAAAGGTTAAGGAAACCGAAGGTTTCACTAGAATTCCAAAAAGACTTTTTTCGCTTCGCGGCGATTATTCAGCTTTATCAATCGCCTTAAACGCCTCGCCAAGCGTGTTCACGGGCACAACCTTTATCCCGAAATTCTCGCTTTTCAGCATACGTTGAACAGAATTTTTCGGAAGAATAACCGTCCCAAACCCCAGCCGCTCCGCTTCCTTCACGCGCTCAGCCGCCCGCGACACCGCCCTCAGCTCGCCGCCCAATCCAACCTCGCCGAACATCACCGTGCTCTCGGGAATAACCTTCCCCGTTATCCCCGAATAAAGCGCCGCCGCAACCGCCAAATCCGCCGCCGGCTCGTCAATCCGCAACCCGCCGACAATGTTGACGTACACGTCCAGCCCCGACAGCGCAAACCCCAGCCGCTTCTCCAGCACCGCAATCAGCATATACAGCCTGTTCAAATCAAACCCCGTGGCAACCCGCCGCGGGTTCGAGAAACCTGATTTCGCCGCCAGCGCCTGCACCTCGGCTAAAATCGGTCTTGTCCCCTCGATTGAGCACAAAACCGTGCTTCCCGAGATGTTTTTCTGCCGCCCCGAAAGCATAGTTTCGGACGGATTTTCAACCTCTTTCAACCCGTCGCTGTCCATCATAAACACGCCGATTTCATTCGTTGAACCAAATCTGTTCTTAATCGACCGCAATATCCTGTATGAAAGCTGTTTGTCACCCTCGAAATATAGTACGGTATCGACAATGTGCTCCATTATCTTTGGACCGGCAATCCCGCCGTCCTTGTTGACGTGGCTTACGATAAACACGGGGATTTCCTCTGATTTAGCCATTCTCATAAACGCGCCCGTACACTCGCGGACTTGAACGATACTTCCCGCGGACGAGGTGAGCGCGCTTGAGGTTATCGTCTGAATTGAGTCGATAACAACCGCCTCGGGCTTGTTCTCGCACACGGCTTTAATAATGCTCTCGCACGAGTTTGACGATGAAATAAACAGGTTTTCCGCGTCCACGCCGAGCCGTTTCGCGCGAAGCGAGAGTTGTCGTTCGCTTTCCTCGCCCGATACATAAAGCACGGTGTGGTCCTTGCCGAGATGCCCGCAAATCTGCATCAGCAGGGTGGACTTGCCTATCCCGGGGTCGCCGCCGATGAGGACAAGCGAGCCTTTCACAAGCCCGCCTCCGAGCACTCGGTCAAGCTCGCGAACGCCCGTTGTATAGCGGATTTCGTTGTCCTCGGGAACCTCGGTTATCCGCGAATATTCAAGTTGTTTAGCCGCCGGAGCTTTCGCCGATGAAACCACAATCGGCGCGGTTTCCTCGAGCGTGTTCCACGAACCGCAACCCAAGCATTTCCCGCTCCATTTCGTAAACTCGCGCCCGCACTCGCTGCACACATACACAATTTTTTCTTTTGGCATCTTTACACCGCCTTAAATTTTGGTAAATTATAACAATTTGCCGCGCCCGCGCCCTTTGTTATCGGCACACTTGGCAATTACACCGTTACTCACGCCAACGTTACCGTCACCCGCTCGGCAAATTCCACCACACCGCCGCCACGGTTTCCGTGCAAACTCGCGAATTTCACCACACCGCCGCCACGGTTTCCGCACAAGCTCTGCAATTCCCCGCCGCCTATTTAAATGTGAAATAATTATACCACATAAAATAAATTTTGTCAAATTAACAAAAATTTTCGAGAAATTACAAAAACTCTATTGAAAAATCTAAAAATTTATGGTACAATGTAAAGGTAAAAATGTGGACTTGAATCATACTGCTTTGGTATGAAAACGATTTCACACGGTAAAGTGTGAGAGAAATCAAAGTCCCAAAGATATTAAGGAGGATAAACCAATGGCAAGAAAAATGAAAACGATGGACGGTAACAACGCCGCAGGTCACGTTTCATACGCGTTTACAGACCTCGCCGCTATTTACCCCATCACCCCTTCGTCCGTAATGGCGGAGGTTACCGACGCTTGGGCTACCGCAGGACAGAAGAACATCTTCGGCGAAACCGTAAAGGTTGTTGAGATGCAGTCCGAGGCGGGCGCAGCAGGTGCGGTTCACGGCTCGCTTTCCGCAGGCGCGCTCACCACTACTTACACAGCATCTCAGGGACTTCTCCTGATGATCCCGAATATGTATAAAATCGCGGGCGAGTTGCTCCCGTCGGTTATTCACGTTTCCGCAAGAGCTGTTGCGTCCAACGCGCTCTCCATCTTCGGCGACCACTCCGACGTTTACGCTTGCCGCCAGACCGGTTACGCAATGCTCTGCTCCACCAACCCGCAGGAGGTTATGGACCTCGGCGCTGTTGCACACCTTGCAACAATCAAGGGCAGAGTTCCTTTCCTGCACTTCTTCGACGGTTTCCGCACCTCTCACGAAATCCAGAAGATTGAGGTTTGGGACTACGATGACCTCGCAGAGATGGTTGATTGGGACGCAATTCAGGCGTTCCGCGACAGAGCGCTCAACCCCGAGAAGCCTGTTCTTCACGGTACCGCTCAGAACCCCGACATCTTCTTCCAGGGACGCGAGGCAGGCAACTCCTACTACAACGCTCTTCCCGCTATCGTTACCGAGTACATGGACAAGGTTAACGCGAAGATTGGCACAAACTACAAGCTGTTCAACTACTACGGTGCTCCCGACGCAGAGCAGGTTATCATCGCTATGGGCTCGGTTTGCGACACCATCGAGGAAACTATCGACTATATGCTCGCACAGGGCAAGAAGGTTGGTCTTGTAAAGGTTAGACTGTACAGACCGTTCGTTTCTTCCGCACTCGTTGAGGCAATTCCCGCAACTGTCAAGAAGATTACCGTTCTCGACAGAACCAAGGAGCCGGGCGCTATGGGCGAGCCGCTTTACCTCGACGTTGTTGCTGCTCTCAACAGAGAAGGCAAGTTCCAGGGCGTTCCGATTTTCACCGGCCGTTACGGTCTTGGCTCGAAGGACTGCAACCCGTCCCACATCATCGCTGTTTACAACAACACCGACAAGCCTGTATTCACCGTTGGTATCGAGGACGATGTTACAAACCTCTCGCTCAAGGTTACCGAGAACCCGAACACCACTCCCGAGGGAACTACTTGCTGTAAGTTCTGGGGACTTGGCTCGGACGGTACCGTTGGTGCGAACAAGAACTCCATCAAGATTATCGGCGACCACACCGATATGTACGCGCAGGCTTATTTCGCTTACGACTCCAAGAAGTCGGGCGGCGTAACCGTTTCTCACCTGAGATTTGGTAAGACTCCGATTAAGTCTACTTACTTCATCAATAAGGCAAACTTCGTTGCTTGCCACAACCCGTCCTATATCGACAAGTACGATATGGTTGAGGACGTAATTCCGGGCGGTTCGTTCCTGCTCAACTGCCAGTGGACAGTTGACGAGCTTGACGAGAAGCTTCCCGCTCCCGTTAAGCGCTACATCGCTAAGAACAACATCAACTTCTACATCATCAACGCGATTAAGGTTGCAAAGGAAATCGGTCTGGGCAACAAGACCAACACGGTTCTCCAGTCCGCATTCTTCTCCATCGCGAACATTATCCCCGCTGACAAGGCAATCGAGTACATGAAGCAGGCTGCTTACAAGTCGTTTGCTAAGAAGGGCGAGGACATCGTTAACATGAACTACGCTGCAATCGAGAAGGGCGCAGGCGAGGTTGTTAAGGTTGACGTTCCCGCATCTTGGGCTAACGCTGAGGGCGAGCTTGTTCACCCGCACTTCGACGGCGAGGGCTTCCTTGTTGACTTCGTTAACAAGATTCAGGTTCCCGTTAACGCACAGCGCGGCGACCAGCTCCCTGTATCCACCTTCGTTGACATCGCTGACGGTACGTTCCCGCAGGGTTCTGCTGCATTTGAGAAGCGCGGTATTGCGGTTGATGTTCCGCAGTGGATTCCCGAGAATTGTATCCAGTGTAACCAGTGCTCGTTCGTTTGCCCGCACGCAGTTATCCGTCCCGTTATCATGAACGCGGACGAAGCGGCAAAGGCTCCCGCGGCAACCAAGTCCAAGGACGCAACAGGTCTTGCAGGTCTTAAGTACACGATGGCTGTTTCCGTACTCGACTGCACCGGCTGCGGCGTTTGCGCGAACATCTGCCCCGCAGGTGCAAAGGACAAGAGCAAGAGCGCGCTCGTGATGAAGCCGCTTGACAGCCAGCTCGACCAGCAGGACGTATTCAACTATGCTGTTAAGGACGTTGAGGACAAGGCTGAGGTTCACGCTAAGTTCGCTGAAACCACCGTTAAGGGCTCGCAGTTCAACCAGCCGCTGCTCGAATTCTCGGGCGCTTGCGCGGGTTGTGGTGAAACACCTTACGCTAAGCTCGTAACACAGCTCTTCGGCGACAGAATGTACATCGCGAACGCTACCGGCTGCTCGTCCATTTGGGCAGGTTCCGAGCCTTCCACTCCTTACACCACCAACAAGGCTGGTCACGGTCCTGCTTGGGGCAACTCGCTGTTTGAGGACAACGCTGAGTTTGGTCTTGGTATGTTCCTCGCTCAGGACACTCTCCGCAACAGAGCGCAGGCTAAGCTGAAGGAAATCGCGGCTCTTGACGGTCACGAGAAGGCAAAGGCTCTTATCGATGAGTATTTTGCAACCGTTGACGACGGCAAGAAGAACGCAGTTGCTACGAAGAACCTTGTTGACGCTCTCGAGAACTGCCCGTGCGCTAATGAGCCGCAGGTTGCTGAGGTTCTGAAGCTCAAGAGCTACCTCTCCAAGAAGAGCCAGTGGATTCTCGGCGGCGACGGCTGGGCTTATGATATCGGTTACGGCGGACTTGACCACGTTCTTGCTTCGGGCAGAAACGTAAACGTTCTCGTATTCGATACCGAGGTTTACTCCAACACAGGCGGACAGGCTTCCAAGGCTACGAACATCGGTGCGGTTGCACAGTTCGCGGCAGGCGGTAAGGACGTTAAGAAGAAGGACCTCGCTGGTATTGCGATGAGCTACGGCTATGTATATGTTGCACAGATTTCTATGGGTGCTGACAGAGCGCAGTGCTTGAAGGCGATTGCTGAGGCTGAGGCTTATGACGGACCTTCGCTGATTATCGCTTACGCACCGTGCATCAACCACGGCATCAAGGGTGGTCTGACGATTGCTCAGCAGGTTGAGAAGGAAGCGGTTGAGGCTGGTTACTGGCAGTTGTTCCGCTTCAATCCTGATTTGCCGGCACAGGGCAAGTCGCCGTTCAGCCTTGACAGCAAGGAGCCGACCGGTGATCCTAAGGCGTTCATGATGAGAGAGGTTCGTTACAACTCGCTGATGCGTGCTAATCCCGAGAGAGCGGAGAAGCTGTTTGACAAGGCAGTTGCGAACTTCAAGGCTAAGTACACTCACTTGGTTGAGTTGGACAAAGCATACAAGGACGAGTTTGAGAAGTAATTCTCGGCTTAACTAAACAAACTAGCCCGCGGGTGAAAGCTCGCGGGCTTTTTTATGCGGGGGATTATTGCAAAGCGGCACTTGACAACAGCTTTGCGAAAGCCCCACGCCCTCACTCCGCAACCCCGATGTCCACAGCCCTCGCGATATCCCCCTGCAACGTATAATCAACAATCAACCTTATCCCGCCCTTTTCCGGAAAAAACTTCTCCGTACACGTCACAATTTTATACTCCGAGTAAAAATTCTCCTCAAAGTCAGACTTCTCCCGCCGCAATTCCTTAACAACATCATCGGGCGACCGCGTGATTTCAGTCGGCACATAAGCCGTGTAAATCCGCGATTTCAGCTTAATCGGCGAGTTTTCCCCGAAAAGAAACCGCGTTTCCTCGCTGTAAACCGAGTTCTCCGCAAACGCCTCGCCAAAATAAAGCGGGTACTCATCGTCACCCGCGACAATGCTGTCAAACCGCTTCACATCGCCCTTTGGCAAGTTCACCGTTTCGTTGTACGGAACGAAAAATTCCTGCGTTTCGAGAAATTCACCGATAATTTCAGCGTCCGAGTGAACGTACATAATCTTGTTTCGGCCGTCAAAAACGGTGCCCGAAACCAGCATATCGCCCGTGTTCACGCCGCTCCCAACGGTAACCGCCGCCTTTCCCTTTCTCACGGTCATCGACACAATCCGCGCGGGGCGCGAAGCCGTGATATTACGCGGATTTTTGCCCTCAACCTCGGGTGCTTCGTCACCCTTACGCACCTCCGCCTTCACCCGAAAACCCTCACGCGACACATCAACCCACGCGCAATTTTCGATGTCCAGCATCAGCCGTTGTTCCGCTTTCGAGAAGTTCAGCTCGGACAGCGCCGCACCCTCCTCAATCCCGCACTCCGCAAGGATTTTCAGCGTTTGTTCACGCGGCGCGTCACCGGTCACCACGATATCGAGCACGCGCGTTTTGTTGAGCGAAATCATCATCACGAACACGAGAAATCCCGCGTACAACCCGCCGCGCGTCTTGTAACGGCTCAGCTCAAAGTAAAGCCCGCGGCGCTTTTTCACCCGTAGCCGCACGCCGTTTTTCCGCGCGGTTTTTGCCACCCTGTAATAAGCAAACGGCGAGCACTCACCCGAGATTTCGCTTGCCAGCAGTCGTACATTCCGCATAACAACGCCGTTTTGAAGCAACTCGCTCACCATTTTCTCGGGGAATCCGCCCACTCCGCCGAACTCAACGGTACCGAAAAACAGCCCGTTCCTCAACCTACTTTTCATCAACGTTCTCCAAAATCTCCGTGAACTCGACCGAGGTTATTTTTCCCGAAATTTTCACGCCGCCAACGCCGAAATTCTCCAAAATCAACGGTACGCCGCTCACGCGAACATTTGCACCAAATATACCGAGAGTAATAAAATCATCGTCACAGGAGATGATTTTTCGACAGTTTTCAACGTAAATTTCGCGGTCTTTCCCGCCGTGGATTTGCACGGTAATCGTGCAGTCGCGCGCCGCCTGTTCCTCAAGACCGATAATTTTGTCCCGCAAACTCATAAAATTCACCTCGCAAAACTTGTACCTGCCAAACTATATGCTGAAAATTCCGCGAAAATCACTGCGCGCGAAGGTTTCTCACCGAGAAAGTTTTTCCACGCAAGATAATTCCCCGCAAGGTAATTTCCTCACGAGTTAATTCCCCGCGCGAAAATTTCACGACACAAATCACCGCAATAAGAAACTTTGCCCGCTCGTCCGCATAAGATTTACCGTGAAAAATTCCAAACAACGCAAAAAGCGCGAGCGAGGGGGCGAATTTATGAAAACATTTTTTGCGGCAATACTGGCGGCGGGGGCGGCGGCTTTTCTGATGATTTGCCCGAAAACCGCTTCGCAAGCGGCTTCGGGAGCAATCTCCGCGTGTCTTGAAACAATTGTGCCGAGTCTGTTTGCTTTCTCGGCGGTTGCGATTTTTCTGCAAAAAAGCGGGCTTTATCGGGTTGTACTGAAGCCGTTTTCGCTGGTGTTGTCGAAAATTTTGCGAATGGACGAGGAGCTTTGCGGGATTTTCCTGCTGTCGAACATCGGCGGATATCCCGTCGGAATAAGCCTCCTCAGCGCGCTTGTTGCCGAGAATCGGCTCTCCGAGCGTGACGCGGCGCGACTGATGTGCTGTTGTTTCGGGAGCGGGCCGTCCTTTATAATAGGTATCGTCGGCACGGGGGTTTTCGGCTCGGCGGCAGTCGGCGGGGTGATTTTCGCGGCGTGTTTTCTGGCATCGCTTTTGGTTGCCGTTTTCGTGAGAACGCGCGGCGAGTTTTCTCTGAAACCCGCGCCAAAACAGCTCTCGTTGACCTCAAGCACCTTCGTTTTATCGGTGAACGCGGCGGCACGGGCAATGTTTTCGGTATGCGTGATGGTTGTGGGATTTTCGGTAATCGCGGCAGGTTTGCGGGAAATCGGTGTAAACGCGCTGTTTGAACGGTTTTTTGCAACGCTGGGAGTTGGTGAAAACAGCGTGCGAATTTTCCCGGCAATGCTCGAAATCACACGAATTAAAGAGCTTTCACCCACGGCAAACGCTCCGGCAATCAGCGCGGCAATGCTGAGTTTTGGCGGGGTGTGCGTGTTTTTGCAGATATCGGCGCTCGCGGGGAAAATCCCGCTGAAACGGTTTCTGGTATCGAGGATTTTCGCGGCAACATTGAGCGGCGGTTTAGCGGCACTGCTGGCACTTGCGTTACCGCCGTGCGAGGTTGAAACCATTGCGCAGAGCACGGGGACGGTTGTGTTCACGAAAAATGCGGTGTTGTCGCTGGCAACGCTTGCGATGAGCGGAATTTTGCTTGTTGACAGCAAATTTCGTTCGGTGAACAAGAACAGCGTGGAGTGAGGGGCGGTACGGCTTCGCGGTAATTTTTGACAATGTAGCACTAATGCACCGCGAAGCGAACAAAAGTTTTCGGTCAAGCCTTTTTCAAAAGGCTTGTGGGGTGTGGGGCAAAGCCCCACGACTTGCGGCGAAGCCGCAAACTGAAATCGCTGGGTTTCGCAGAAACCCCGATTTGTTCGCAATGCCCGCCGAGAGTCCCCGCAAAGCCTGTCCTGTTTGCAACAAAGTTGGTTCCCGAGCAATTCTGTTTCGGAGGTAGAAGCGAGATTTCAGTGCCTGTTGCCCAAGCAGTCGATGTTGAACGAGCCGACAAAGTTGAACGAGAACCGCCCATTGTTGACCGAGAACAAGAATTTATACGTCGAAACAAACATAGTTGAGTGCATAAAATTGTACAAATTCAACAAAAATTTCCGCAGTACTTGAAAAATTCTGTCAAAAGGTATATAATAGTATCAGCACTTTAATTTTAAAAAGGAGGACAATGCAATGAAGGCATTCGGTATATTTGTGGCAGGTGTTTTGGCGGCGGCAGGCGGTGTTGCGGCGGCGGCTTATATTGCCAAGAAGAAGCTTGAAAAGGAGAACGAAGAGGATTATTTCGATGGCTGGGACGACGGCTTCGATGAAGACTGGGACCTCGATTTTGACGAGGACGAGGAGGTTGACGCAACCGCTGAGGAAATCCCCGCGAAATCCGTGAAATCGGTTATTCCCGAGGAAAAGTCCGATATCTTCTCCGAGGAAGCCGATGACAGCGCGTCCGACGAGGAGCTTTAATCAGCACAAACGCGGCGTTCCGTTTATTCGGTGCGCCGTTTTTCGTTGAACATTTCTGGTTTTCGGCAATCAAGGTTGTTCAACAAACGCGCTTTACGTTTAACAATAACTTTGACAATTCAACAACATATGAAAACCTTTTAGCAGGTTAAAAATATTCAACGGATTAAAAAGTCTGTAACGAAAAAAAACTGCAACGGATTTAAAAAAAATCCGCTAACCCTATTGCAAAATTTTTGCGATTATGTTATAATAGAAGAAGCAAAACTAAACGGGCAAAAGAAAGAGGTGTTTTTTTGAAGCACGTTGTTACCATTAACAAGGCGAACCTGAAGGCTTCGGCTGAAAAGGGCGGTTGCGGCAAGTGCCAGAGCTCCTGCCAGTCCGCCTGCAAGACTTCCTGCACTGTTGCAAATCAGAAGTGCGAGGCAGAACGCTAAACTCCTGAACCCGCTCGTTTTCTCGGGCGGGTTCAATTTTTGTCAAGCATTTTGAAAAAGCTTGACCGAAAACTTTTGTACGCTTCGCGGTGCTCGATTACCGCTTTGCAATAATTACCACCGCGCCTCCACGCGCAACATTAACAAACAGAAGGATTTGATAAAATGATACATAAATTCAAACAGCTCGGCTACAACATTGTCCTCGATACCGAAAGCAACGCCGTTCACGTTATGGACGACTGCGCTTACGATATGCTCGACCTTATCTCTGCACCCATGAACGAGCAAATGCCCGAGATTTTCCTCACAATGCTCCGTGATTACCCCGAAAACGATGTCCGCGAGAGCTACAAAGACCTTTACGAGCTTTACCAAAACGGTGCGCTTTTTGCACCCGATGACTACGAGAAATACTCCGATACCATGGTAAAATCCCCCGTTAAAAGTATGTGCCTGAACGTTGCACACGACTGCAACCTTCGTTGCGGCTACTGCTTTGCTCAAACGGGTGATTTCGGCGGTGAACGTTGCATAATGTCACCGGAAATCGGTAAAAAGGCTATCGATTTCCTCATCAAGCAAAGCGCTAACCGTGAAAACCTCGAAACCGATTTCTTCGGCGGTGAACCGCTTATGGCGTGGGACACCGTTGTCGAAACCGTCAAGTACGCGCGTTCTATCGAGAAACAGCACGGCAAGCATTTCCGTTTCACGATAACCACCAACGGTATTCTCCTCGATGACGAGAAGATGAATTTCATCAACGCTGAGATGTCCAACTGCGTTCTCAGCCTTGACGGGCGCCGTGAAACCAACGACGCTATCCGTAAAACACCCAACGGCGGCGGTTCTTACGATATTATTGTACCGAAATTCCAAAAGGTTGTTGAACAACGCGAGCGTGACAAAAAGGACTACTACGTTCGTGCAACCTTTACCAAAAACAATCTCGATTTCGCGGAAGATGTTATCCACCTGAGAAGCCTCGGCTTTATTCAGCTCTCCGCTGAGCCTGTTGTTACGGACGAGAACCAGCCGTTCGCTATCACAAACGATGATTTGCCGCGCATTTTCAACGAGTACGACCGCCTGTGCGCTTATATGGCGGACGAGAACAACCCGCATTTCAATTTCTTCCACTTTATGGTTGACCTCGACCAAGGTCCGTGCGCGATAAAAAGGCTTCGCGGTTGCGGTTGCGGAAACGACTATGTGGCAATTGACCCGCATGGCGATATTTACCCGTGCCACCAGTTTGTGGGTATAGAAAACTGGAAAATGGGGAACGTTAAGGACGGCGACCTCAACGCCGATATCAAGACTTATTTCGCAAAAACTCACATTTACAGCAAAAAAGGCTGTAGCGGTTGCTGGGCGAAATTTTACTGCTCGGGCGGTTGCAACGCGAACTCCTTCATCTACGAGGGCGACTGCCGCACACCTCACACCATTTCCTGCGAAATGCAGAAAAAACGGCTTGAGTGCGCGCTCGCGCTTGAGGTGAACAAGGCTATGAAGGAATGATTGCTATGAAAAAAGTTGGTATTTTTGTGGCAATTTTGTCCGCGGCACTGCTCACGGGTTGCGGAAACAACACGAGCAACAACTCGGGTAGCGTTACCGGCTCGGGCAACTCGGGTGATGTTACCGGCTCGGAAAGCGTTGCAAGCTCGGGCAACTCGGGTGATATTGCCGGCTCGGAAAGCGTTGCAAGCTCCGGCAACTCGGGTGATGATACCGGCTCGGAAAGCGTTGCCGAGAAAAAGGCGGATTTTTACGCTGAGATTGCTTTGAACGCGGTTGAGTTCCCGAAGATGACAAAGGTTGTAGAAGCCGATGAAATCGACGCGTTCTTCGAGTTCAACACCGCAAACTACGCGGATTTTTCGCTCTATATGAACGTGATGAGCGTTAACCTAAACCGCGTTATCATCGTAAAACCGCTTCCTGACAAGCACGATGAGGTGTTCGCGGAGCTCAAAGCCTATTTTGACGATTTGATTACCAACAGCGCCTTCTACCCCGCGCAGGAAAGCGCCGCGACAGGTGCGAAAATCGGTGAAACCGCGGACGGCTACATCTATATTATCGTACACGAGGACGGCGAGTCCGCTGTTCAGGCAATTCAAAATGCGGTGAGCGGTTGACGATATTGTGAAAAAAGTTACATAAGAAACGAAGCGTTTTTTCAGCGTTTATTCACGAAAACTACACATTCGCGGGTTATAATTAGAACATAATCAAACGAAAGGAAGGTTTTTTATGAACGACTTAAATAATCTCAATCAACAGGCTCTCGACCAGCAGGCTTTTCAGGCGGAGCAAAACGCGCTCAATCAACAGGCTACACAGGTTCAACAGGGCTTCGCCGGTCATCAAATTCCAAACTCTGCTCCGAACGCGCAGTTTGGACAGGCTGGGCAAAATTCGCAAGCTGTTAACTCTGCTGTTGACGCGCAATTTGGTAATGCTCAACAAGTTCAGCAAAATGCACAAAATCCGCAGGTTGCTCAGTATCAGGTTGTCGGAAAAACCAAGCCCGTTAAACAGAAGAAAAAACGTCATCTCACGGCGGCTGTTGCCGGTTCAATCGCGGCAGTTATTCTTGTTGCCGGCGGCGCGGGCTTCGGCGGCGCGTTTGTTGCAAGCAAGCTGAACACACCTCCCGCTGTTGTCACGGAAAGCGGAAATTCTTCAACATCGTCAGCCACAAGCGATACCCCCACGCTCAACGAAATGCAACAGAACGCTTCTACGGTTACCACGGACAACCGCAACCAGAACGGCGTTGAGTTCAACTCAGACGGCTCCTACGCTTACACACGTGACCTTGTTGCCGCGGTTAAGGACAGCGTAGTTTATATATCTAACTATGTTGACAACGGTTATCAGAAGGGCTATTCGCTCGGAAGCGGCATCATCATCTCAAGCGATGGTTACATCATCACCAATGAACATATTTTGAGCGAGGGCGTTATAGACTGCGAGGTTACCGTCAACAAAACCGCCGCAGACGGCACGGTTTCCGCAACAAAGTATAAGGCAAAGCTTATCGGCACGGACGAGAGAACAGACCTTGCCGTGCTTAAAATTGACGCGCAAAATCTTCAGGCGGCAAAGCTCGGTGATTCCGACAAAATGATGCTCGGCGATGATATCGTTATCATCGGTAACCCCGTGCTGACGAACGGAATGACGCTCGATACATCTGTAAGCAAGGGCGTGGTTTCGGGACTCAACCGCGAGATTTCCGCGACCGGAAAAGGTCTTACCTCAATTCAGACCGATGCGCCCATTAACGGCGGCAACTCGGGCGGCGCTATGTTTAACGCTTACGGCGAGGTTGTCGGTATCGTTGACTTCAAGATTGTAACCACGGAAACCGAAAATCTTGGCTTCGGCATCACGATTAACGAAGCGAAGCTCGTTGTCGAGGATTTGATTTCGAGAGGGTACGTTTCGGGCAGACCGATGCTCGGTATCGTGTACCAGAATGTTACACAGAGTGTTGCGTATTACAGCGGTATGACGCCGGGGCTGTATGTAACCGAGGTTAAGTCGGATTATCCTGTTGCCAAGAGCGGGCTTGTGGCGGGAGATACGATTGTTGAGATTGACGGGAAATCCGTGTTGACGAACGACATTTCGACAATTCTCGCAGATAAGAAGCCGGGCGAAACGATTACGCTGACTGTCGTGCGTAACGATGGGATAAGACAGCGGAATGTGAAGATTGATGTTGAGCTTGGCGAGTACAAGGGCAACTGATTTCACCTGCTAACAAAATGAGTAGCTTCCTTCGGGGAGCTACTTTTTTGTGTGTAATTTTCGCGAAGCTGTAATCGAGCACACAGGGTTCTTGCAAAGCGGCACTTGAGCACCGCGAAGCGAGGACCCCCGCTACTCGCTCAGCTCCGCAATCCTCCGTTGCATTCGCTTATACTCCGCGGACAGCAAATTCGCGCCCTTTTGCTTGAGATACACCTCCGCGTACAGCTTCCAAAAAAACACCTTCGCGCTGAAAAATCGCTCCATTCTGCGCATCTGCGCGTATGTGTACACCTCTTTCAGAAACGTCAGCTTCTCGTACTCCTTCGCGTTTTGCTCCAGCCCGCCCATCATCAAAAAATCGTAAATCGCCGATATCACCAGCACCACGTCATCGGGCGGAAACTCGCCGCTCGTCACCTGCTCGCAGAGGTTCAGCGCGTCGTTAATCCGGTCATAGTCCTTCGCCCTGAGCCACACCACGCGGTCGTACACATAAAGCGCCCTGCAAAGCGCCTCTTTAACACGCCTGTCGCAGTGACAGCGCAACACCAGCAACATTCCTCTCGACAAATTTTTCTCGGGTTCAGCGGGGCTGTTCCCGACAACAAACTTTGTGGTTTCGTGGTCAAGCCGCGCCGCGTCGGTGAACGGCGCGTTCTCGATGTTCAGGCAATGCGCGAAAATCTCAGCGGCGGTCTGCTTCAGCTCGGGAAAACCGCGGACAAGCTTCTCCCAGAACCCAACCGTATAGCTCGGCGAAACGTACCGCCCGCCCTTTGAAAGAAACTTTTTCATAATCCCGAGAACGTACTCAAGCGCTTTTCCCGCCATATTCCAGTCGTTTCGGGAACGAATTTTGTCGATGCACTCGGCGAGGTACATCTCCCAGTTTTCGGTGTCTTTCAGCCGCAAAATCCCCGCGACCATCAACCCGCAACGGCTTTCGAAATCCTCGGGATACCAGTCGAGCGCCTCGGAGAACAGCACAAACGCGTTCCCGAAGTCCCATTTCCCGAGGAATTGCTGAGCCTCGGCGTGTTTCTTGCGGCATTCCTCCAGCCCGTAGACCGCATTTTTCTCCTCGTCTTCATCGATAAGTTCACTCAAATCTGCTTCGAGAACCAGCTCGTCGGGAATAGCCGCCCTCAGTCCCGCGAGAAGCTCGTCACGCGCGTCGTCAAAGGAAATGTGCGTTCCGCAGCAACAGCAAAAACCCGTTTCAAACTCGTCCTCGAGCATAATCATTCGCTGGCATTTGGGGCAAACGCAGTATTGTAACAAGGTTTTCACCGCCTTTCGGGAGATTTTGTTGATTTGGTTGCGCGTTGAAATTACACGATTTAAGATAACGATAAACGGCTCTGTTAAGCCAAAAGTGTTGCCGATAACGAAAAATGTTGTCGAGAACCGAAAAAGTTGCCCGAGAACCGCCCGTCAAAGCGACCAGTCAATCGGCGTTTCACCGCACTTTTCTAGGAACTCGTTCGCCTTGACGAAATGCCCGCAACCGAAAAATCCGCCGTGCGCGGAGAGGGGGCTTGGGTGAACGCTCTGGAGGACGAGGTGACGCGGGTTTGTGATGAGCGTTGCCTTGGCGCGCGCGGGCGTGCCCCAGAGGAGGAACACAATCGGCTTTTCGCGCGCGTTGAGTAGCTCGATAATTCGGTTCGTGAGGATTTCCCAGCCGTGATTTCTGTGGGAATTCGGCTGTCCCTCGCGCACCGTGAGCACCGTGTTCAGCAACAACACGCCGTGCTTTGCCCACGCGGTAAGCTCACCGCTTTTCGGTATCGGCAAGCCTGTTTCAGCGTTCAGCTCCTTGAAAATGTTGACTAGGGACGGCGGGGGCGGCGTGCCCTCCTTGACGGAAAAGCAAAGCCCGTGCGCTTGCCCCTTGCCGTGGTAGGGGTCCTGACCAAGGATAACCGCCTTGACATCGCTGTAGGACGTGCAACGAAGCGCGTTGAACAGGTCGTTCATCGGCGGGAAAATTGTCCGCGTGCGGTACTCGTTCACGAGAAACTCCCGCAGTTTTTTGTAGTAATCCATCTCCCACTGGTCTGCTAGGAGTTCGTCCCATTCGTTTCCTATATTTACCATTTTTATTTCCTTTCAACGCATAAAATTCTTCTTAAATTATAGCATATTTTTCAACTTTTTGCAAGAGCAGAAAGCCTGTCAACAACGCGAATTTGGAAAAATTGCACAAAAAAAGAGCCTGCCGAAGCAAGCTCTGAAATATCACGTCAAGCGACCAACATCGCGAACAATCTCGCGGCGGTAGCCTCGGCGTTGTCCTTATCTTCCTCGGCGGAGAACCTCTCGCACACCTCGCGCGCGGCGGTGTAATCGCCGTTTTCAAGCTCGTATTCCTTAACGGCTTCCTGTTTTTCGTTCAATTCGTTCATATCAATACCTCCTGAAATTCTTTTGTTCTACACTTTCTGAACGTTTCTATCTATATATGTCAAGCGAACTTTCTGTTTATCTCGTTCGCAGTTACAGTATAGCATTGCCGAGAAGATTTGTCAAGTTTTCTTCGTCAAAATCACTATTGCTTGACTTTGCTCAAATTTGGCTTAACAACACGGTTTGTTGACAACAAGATTATTTTTTACTTAAAAAATCGCGAAAAAGTTTGTGCAGATTAACGGGAGCGTGGGATTAAAGTCATATATTTTCGGTGAAACAGCGGAAAATTTTCAACAATTTGTTGGTCAAAATGCAAAAATATTGTTGACAAATATTGTGCAATGTGATAAAATTATAGCAACGGGATTGAAACCGGATTTCCCGAAAACCGCACAGAAAGGCGAGATTTATGAACGAGATAACAAGACTTCCGCTGGGAGCGCTGGCAACGAATTGCTACATTGTACCGGCGGACGAGGAAACCGCGATTGTGATTGACCCCGCGGCGACGGGCGAGGTTGAAGCAACGCTTGCGGCGAAAAATCTGCGCGCGGGCGCGATTATCATTACGCACGGTCACTTCGACCATTTTGCGGGCGCGGCGCGGCTTCGGAGCTACTACGGCGCACCGATTTACGCGCCCGAGCTGGACGTGGAAATGCTTGCGAGCGAGGACAAGAGTTGGGCGTGGTTTATGGGCGGGGTTGAGTTCACGCCGATTGTGCCCGACGTGACCTTCGGCAACGGCGAGCGGTTTACCGTATGCGGTGTGGAGTTTTCGGTGATGGCGGCTCCCGGACATACCGCGGGGAGTTGTTTGTTGTTCTGCGAGCGGTTTGGAGCGATTTTCTCGGGTGACGTGCTGTTCAAAAACGGTTGCGGGCGCACGGACGGATTCTCGGGAAGCGACAGGCAGATGGCGAAGACGTTGCGCGACATCTCGAAAATTTCGGGGAATTACAACGTTTACACCGGTCACGGCGAAACCACAACGCTTGCTGTTGAAAAAGCTCGGATTGATGTTTATGATTATTGATGTGAGTAACAACGAAATATTGCGGTAATAACAGACAAATATGTACAAAATCACAAAAGTCAAACGGCAAACGCGGGGCGAAGCAACCACCTTTGCGCCGGTTACAGCGAAACAACAACGCTTTTGCTGTTGAAAAATCACTGATTGATGTTTATGAAAATTCACAGCACAGAAAACTAACCAAAAATTCGCACAAAATTCTGTCAATATTGTATAAACTCACAAAAAATCAAAAAGCGCTCGGCGCGGGGGATTTTGGGGCTTGACAGAAGAAATATTTGGCGATATAATGATATTTGGAGCACAAAATTGAAGCTCAAGTGCGGAGTGCGGCGCCGCAAATCATATTCATTTTAGGAGGATTTTACAATGGAAGATTCAAATGACAAGGTTTACGGCATTCTGTCTTACATCGGGTTTCTGGTTCTCGTACCGCTTCTCGCAGGTAAGTCGCAGTTCGCGAGATTTCACGCAAATCAGGGACTGGTTTTGCTTATCGCGGACTTTATTCTCGGCGTGCTGATTAGCATTACCACGCTGGTTCTCAGCCCGCTCGGTATTATCGGCTCGATTCTCGGCGGAATCGTAAGCGGTGTATTTGGCTTGTGCATTTTTGTGATGATTATTATGGGCGTTGTCAACGCGGCAAACGGCGAGATGAAGCCCCTCCCCATCATCGGCGGCATCAAGCTCATCAAGTAATTTCAAGCAATTTTAGCGACAGCAAAGCGGCTCGAGTTTTCGGGCCGCTTTTTGTTTTGGGGAATTTTTGGCAACTTTTGACAACTTTGGTTTCTTGGGCAACTTTGGCGGTGCTCGGGTAACAGCCGTTGCGTAAGCCAAATTCTCCCTCCGACAAAACGCCTCCCCGACAACCAACTTTGCGAACAGTCATTGCTTTGTGGAAATTTTTGGCTGTATATTGCAAATAGGTGCGGGGTTTCTGCGAAACCTTGGCATTTTCGGCGGCATCGAACCGCCGAAAATGCGCGGGCGAAGCCACGCCCGAGAGTTGTTGAAAACACGGGTTTGGTTAGCGTGGCTTCGCCCGCTCCGGAGCCGAGTT
>CALZUA010000015.1 GCA_945829235.1 uncultured Clostridia bacterium
GGCTCGATTACATCGGTACAGGCGGTTTACGTTCCTGCCGATGACTTGACCGACCCTGCGCCTGCGACAACCTTCGCGCACCTCGACGCTACAACGGTTCTTTCGCGTAACATCGCTTCGATGGGTATTTTCCCTGCGGTTGACCCGCTTGAGAGTACCTCGAGAATTCTCTCGCCCGAGATTGTCGGTCAGGAGCACTATGAGGTTGCTCGTGCGGTTCAGTCGATTTTGCAGCGTTATAACGAATTGCAGGATATCATCGCAATTCTCGGTATGGACGAGCTTAACGATGAGGATAAGCTCACCGTTGCAAGAGCGAGAAAAATCCAGCGTTTCCTGTCGCAGCCGTTCCACGTTGCGGAGCAGTTCACGGGTTACGAGGGCAAGTACGTTCCCCTCAAGGAAACAATTCGCGGATTTAAGGAAATCATCGAGGGTAAACACGATGATTTGCCGGAGAGCGCGTTCTTGTTCGTGGGAACGATTGACGAAGCTGTGGAAAAGGCAAAAAAGGAAGGCTGATTGAAGGAGTGATTTTATGACGCCATTTAAGCTGCAAATTATCACGCCTGAGAAAAAGGTCTTTGACGGCGAAACCGAGCAGGTTATCGTCCGCACGACAGTCGGTGACGTGGGAATACTTAACGGTCACGAGCCGTACTGCGCGGCGCTTGGAATAGGTCAAATGCGGATAATGATAAACGGCGAGTTCCGCAGAGCGGCAACTTCGGGCGGTATCATCAAGGTATCGAAGGAAGCAACGACAATTTTGGTTCAAACGTGCGAATGGGCGGACGAAATTGACGTAGAGCGTGCTGAAGCCGCGAAGCAAGTTGCCGAGGAGCGCAAGAAAGCCGCGAAGAGCGATGCCGAGCTTATGCTCGCAGAAGCGAAGCTCTCGAGAGCGCTCAACCGTATTGACACGGCAAGTTTTCTTAAATAACACAAAAGGCGGGAGAAATTCCCGCCTTAGTTTTTTAATAAAATTCCATCTCAGAACACCGGTATATCAACGCCCGAAATTATCCTCTTGTCGAGCTTTTCAGCAAGCTCGGTGAGATACACATTTGAGCTTATCCTGCTTGAAATGTAGGTATCAACGCTTGGCATAATGTTCTCGGCACTGCCGTTGTAGATGTATATATAGACATTTTTCTCCTGATAAATCTCCAGCACCTTGCTGATTTGCTCAAACATAACATCGGCATTCTGCGGGTCAAGCATCAGAATAAGCTGATTTTCGGTGTTGTCGAACCTTGTGCAAAATTCACCGATTATCTTCTTATACAGCGGGAACTCGTCCTGCGCGTCAACGGCAAACAGAAAATTCTCGCCGCTTCTCATTTCAACGGGAGAAGGCGCGTTCTTGATTGCACTGAAACTTGCTTCTGCTTGCGGGTAATATTTCTCGGCAAATTGTTCGGTGCTCAAAAGGAAATCGCTTCGGCGCGCGGTAATCTCCTCGGAAGTCCAGTTCCACCAGCATATTTTCAGGAGCTTTTCAATTGTTTCCTGAGGAAATCTGTATTTGATAACCTTTGCGGGATTTCCGCCCACAACCGCATAAGGCGGAACGTCCTTTGTGACAACGGAATTTGCGGCAACAACAGCACCGCTATGAATTGTCACGCCGTTCATAATCATTGCTCCGTGACCTATCCACACGTCATTTTCTATGATTATCTGCCCTTTTCTCTTGATTTTCTTGGGCAAGGGATTGTCCTTAAACTCCGAGATGTTGCCTTGACAAACCGACATATAGTCGTGATTTACGTCAATCATAAAGATGATATCTTCCGCGAGCGAAGAATATTTTCCTATCTGGAGATTATAACAACCGCCGTTTTCCGGTAATTCCGCGTCCAGATTTAAGCCTGTTTCGACAAGCGCCTTGACGATATAGCTGTCCTTGCCGATTGTCATCATCTTGAAGCTTTTCTCGTTAAGATTTACTCTATAATCTGCAGTTGTTGTATTCTGAAATACAGGAACAGAAAGGTTCAGGTACATAGCTTCTCCTCCGCTTTTTTCAGGCTCTCGCCGTACATTTTGTCATAGTAATCCTTGTAATCGCCGTTAATTATGGTTTGGAGCCAGTCGTTGTTGTCAAGATACCAGCTTATGGTCTTCTCAATTCCCTCGGCAAAACGCGTTTCGGGCAACCAGCCAAGCTCCTCGTGAATTTTTGTCGCGTCAATTGCATAGCGCATATCGTGTCCCTTGCGGTCGGTTACATAAGTAATCAGGCTTTCGGGCTTGCCGAGCTTTTCGCAAATCAGCTTAACGATATCGATATTTCTCATTTCGTTGTGTCCGCCGATATTGTAAATCTCGCCGACAGTGCCGTTGTGAACAATAAGGTCAATTGCACGGCAGTGGTCCTCGACATACAGCCAGTCGCGCACGTTCAACCCTTTTCCGTAAACGGGGAGCGGCTTGTCGGCAAGCGCGTTGACAATCATAAGCGGAATGAGCTTTTCGGGGAATTGATACGGGCCGTAGTTGTTTGAACAGCGTGAAATTGTTGCGGGAAGTCCGAATGTGCGGACATAAGCTCCGACAAGCAAGTCCGCGCTTGCTTTTGAAGCGGAATAGGGGCTTGACGTGCGAATGGGCGTAGTTTCGGTGAAGAGCAAATCCGGTCTGTCGAGCGGCAAATCCCCGTAAACCTCGTCGGTTGACACCTGATGAAACCGCTTTGCTCCGTATTTCAAACACGCGTCCATCATAACCTGAGTGCCGATAATATTTGTCCTGAGAAAAATCTCGGGGTTCTCAATCGAGCGGTCAACATGACTTTCAGCCGCAAAATTTATCACAATCTCGGGCTTTTCCCGCTCAAAAACCTCGCAAACGGCTTTTTTGTCCGTGATATCCGTTTTATAAAACGCGAAACGCGGATTTTCCGCCGCCGTTTTGAGGGAAGAAAAATTCCCCGCGTATGTAAGGCTGTCAAGGCAAACAATTCTGTAATCGCTATGCTTTTCGAGCATATAATAGACGAAATTTGTGCCGATAAATCCCGCGCCGCCGGTTATCAAAACAGTCATTTTGTTTCCTCCGAAAGTGAAATTAGATATTTGCCGTAATCAGTCATTTTCAATTCCTCTCCTCTTTCACGGAGAGCCTCAGTTGAAATAAAATTCATTCGCCACGCAATTTCTTCGATACAAGAAACATAAAATCCCTGCATATCCTGAACAGTCTGAACAAATTCAGACGCTTTGAGCATTCCTCTGGGAGAGCCTGTGTCAAGCCAAGCCATTCCACGTCCCATTAAAGTTACATTCAGCATACCTTTTTCCAGATATACACGATTTACATCGGTTATTTCAATTTCACCTCTGGGCGAAGGTTTTATTTCATGAGCGATTTTAACAACCTCGTTGTCGTAGAAGTACAATCCCGGAACAGCATAATTTGATTTGGGATTTGCCGGTTTTTCTTCAAGTGAGATAACTCGGTTGTTTTCATCAAATTCAACTACGCCAAATTCTCTTGGATTTGCAACAGGGTAACCGAATATAACCGCGCCGCCGTTATCGGCTTTGCATTTTGCTTCAGCAAGAATGTTGGAGAACGATTGACCGTAAAATACATTATCTCCAAGCACCAGACAAACGCTGTCCTGACCTACAAAATCTGCTCCGAGAATAAATGCGTCGGCAAGTCCACGCGGTTTTTCCTGTACTTTATATTCTATTCTAAGACCGAGTTTTGAGCCGTCCCCGAACAGTCTTTCATAGTTTGGGGTGTCCTCGGGAGTGGAAATAATCAAAATCTCCCTTATATTTGCCAGCATAAGCACTGACAGCGGATAATATATCAGCGGTTTGTCATAAATTGGGAGAAGCTGTTTTGATACAGCTATGGTGCTGGGGTAAAGACGAGTTCCCTTTCCGCCTGCAAGAATAATGCCTTTCATTTTTTTACCTCACTTAATTCCAATTCAAAGTTTTAACCCATTGAGCTGTTTTCAGAATACTTTCTCTGAAATCTGCTTTACATTCAAAGCCTGTGTCGTTGTAAAGAGCGTTTATATCAATTTTATTGTAGTTTATTCCAGAAGGGACATCGGGATATTCTCCGAAAAGCAAGGGACAGTCGGGGTTAAGAATTGAAGCGATTTCTTCAATAATTGCTCGGAAGGTTTTAAAATTCCTGTGACCGATGTAATAGCTTTTCATATTAACGCCGGATTTTCCAATAGCCAGAAAAGCATCTACGATGTCGGATATGTACACCATATCGTACAAGTCCTTTCCCTCAATCAGTTTCACGGGTTTGTTGTTAATCAAGCTGTTTATAACAACATTCGGGAGCATTTTTGAACGATTGTTTTCTCCGTAAGCCATTGCAATTCTTCCGCAACAAAAGTCTATTGAATTATAATAGGCAAGAGTTTTTCCAATAGCCTCGCTGATTTGCTTTGCGCTTGAATAAATATAGGTATATCTCGGCTCAAAGTAGTCCAGACCGATATAAGAGTCCATTTCATACTCATTTACGGAGCCTGCCATTACAAACCTGCGGCACTCGGATTTGACAGCCGCCATAAGTGCATCGCACGAATGTTTTGCATTGTCGAGTTGCAATGAATAATTCTTGAATGCATCGCCGCACACGCCCTGCCAAGCGAAATGATAAAATACATCTGCGCCATGCGGGAGCATATCGGAAAGCTCGTTATATTTGGTAAAATCGGCAATTATTGGGTGAAAGTTTTCGTTTTCAGCAAGCTCTTCCAAAAGTTTTGGACTGATGTCAATGCCCCAAACCTCGATATCTTCATCAAGAAGCCGCTTTGCAACAGCTTTTCCGATAAACCCACCGACGCCCGTAACAATTGCCTTTTTCATAACAGATATCCTCCGTTTAAAAATCCACGTCGCTGTCGGCGAGCCGCGGCGCTTTGTTGTCCTTTTCGGAAACGATGGGGCAGTCTGTTCCCCAGTCAATGCCGATTTCGGGGTCGTTCCAGATTATGGAGCGATCAAATTCGGGATAATACAGCTCATCGGTTTTGTACTGAACCTCGCAGTTGTCCTCAAGCGTTATAAACGCGTGCCCGAACCCCGCGGGGATAAGAAACTGCCTGCGGTTTTCCTCTGACAACTCCACGCTCACCCATTTTTTAAAGGTCGGCGAATTTCTTCTCAAATCAACCGCATAATCCATTATTCTTCCTCTTGTACAGCGCACAAGCTTGGTCTGCGGCTTGGGGTTGTTTTGGAAATGAATACCGCGGATAATTCCCTTTTGCTTTGACAGGCTGTGGTTGTCCTGAACGAAAACGATATCGATACCCGCTTCCTTCATCGTTCGCAACGAGTATGTTTCGCAGAACCAGCCGCGGTTATCTTCAAAATATCTTGGTTCAAGGAGCTTCAGACCTTTAATCTCAAGCTCGGTTATTTTCAGTTTCTCCACAAAAGCCACTCCCCTATAAATTATTGAACAACAATTGCAATACTGAGCAAATCGCCTATCGAAATCGGAACCAGTCCGTGTTCGTTGCAGAACTCGTCAACCGCTCTGTCTGCGTCAAAGTTGTGGTTATAATAATCGTGAACCATAATTACTCCGCCCTTTTTCATCTTGGGGTAGAAAAACTCAAGTCCCGCTTTTATCGGCGCATACAGGTCGAAGTCAAGGTTTACCAAAACGAACTCCCCATCAACCCCCTCGGCTGTTTCGGGAAAATAACCCTTTCTCACCTCAGCATTTTCGGGGAAAGGCAGTTTCCCAAGCACCAGCTCAACCGAGGTATTTGCATAGTGGTCATATTTTTGCTTTCCCGATAATTCGAGGACTTTTCTTACCTTAATATCATTTTCATAGTCACGTTCATCAAAACCCTCGAATGTATCAAAAAGATAGAGCTTGCTTTCGGGATAAGCCGCGTTAATTATCTTGGAGAAATCCCCGCGGAAAACGCCGCCCTCTGCAACATCGCCGGAAATTCCCTTTTTGCGTTGCATTTGTGCAACGTTAAACACGAATTTTTCTCTTGCGCGGTTTATGTAATCCATACTACCTCGTTCAATTTTGCTTTCGGGAACATTGTATTTTTGGGTAAGATTATTATACATAAGCTCGAGATGGAGCGGCGACAGAATGAAAACCTTGTCAAATTCCGCGTCGGCAATCTTCTCCTGCGGAATAACCTTGTGACCGAAATAGCCGTTTTCTTGCAGCTTAATTGTCGTATCTGCGAAAACCACATTTCCGCATTTATTCAAAAGCTCCTCCGTCGAAACCTCGGGCAAGTCCTTCCCGAGAATAATTTCGCACGCATATCTCACAAGCTCCTCGCAAGAGCAAGGGTAAAAAATATAGTTCGCCATAATTTTCTCCTTTAAACAAAGCTTATTTTGTCACCTTAATCCAGTATCTGTCCGCGCAGACCTTGTTCAGCAGGTTGCTTGCCGGAACGTCCTGCGAACCAGCCGAGTCTATCAACAGCTTCAAAAATTCGTAGGTATCCGAATTAACGCCGTTTGCCTGTGCCGTTAAAACCGAAATCTTAGTTATCCCGACATCGGCAAGGCTTTTTGCAAGCTGTTCCACGGTAAACGCTCTTGCCTCGGTGTACGACTGCATCGGAAATCCCAGAATGTTCATAACAGCGTTAACATCGTACACATTTTTCAGCGGGAAAAACATCTGCCCGTTCTGTTTGAGAAGAGAAAAAGCGTCTTTAACAGCCGAAATCGGCTCGGCGTATTCGTTGACATTTTTCCCGAAAATAATGTAATCAAAGCTGTTTTCGCTGTAATAATTCCTCAGGTAATCAATCCTATCGCAGGAAACCTCATCGCAGACGGTTTTGAGGTCGGCGTAGTATTTTCCGTCCTGCGAAAAAGCACGGACATTTGGCTCGGTTATGCCGAATTTTCTGATAATGTTTTTCACGTCAAGAACAGGCGTTCCCGCATAAACGTCAATTCCGAGAACACCGACGTTTTTCGCATCGGCAGGTGCCGCAACGCCGTCGCTGATATACGGGAAAACAAAGTGGTTTACATCGTCCCACGCGTCAACGCCGAGATATTTGTTCCGGAAACTGGTTTTTCCGAGCATTATGGTTTTCTGGATTTGCTCGGCGGTTCTGTTTTCGGTCACGCTGTAATCGTGATTGTGGCACACGACAACATCTCCCGCAAGAACCGATTTATATCCCGCGCGCCTTACCCTGAACGCGATATCGTCATCAACAAAATCGTGAACGTAGCCCATATCAAGGCACGGCCAGCCGATTGTCAGCAGACATTCCTTGGTGAGGAGAGTCGCGGTTGTAATCAAGCGCAGACGCTCGTGCCATTTTGCGGGGTCGGGCTTGTTGAACTGTGCCGCTTTTCTCTGAAAATCGTCCAAATCCGAGAAGCGGATTTGCGGGTCTTGCAGATTGCTCACGTTTGTGCTCATTGCGGCAATCATACCGATTTTTTTGTCTGCCTTAACCGCTCGGAGCATATTGTCAAGCCAATTCTCCGTAACAATCATATCGTTGTTCAGCAAAACAAAATTCTCGGCGATTGCGTTCAAATCCACAAAATACATTGAAGCGGCAAGGCTTACGGTTTTGGTCAGGTGAATTATACGCACCTTTTCATACTCGATGGATTTCAGATATTCAAGAGTATCGTCGGTTGAGCCGTTGTCAATCAAAATCAGGTCAAAATCCACGTTTTTCGTGTACCTGAGGATACTTTCAACGCAGTCCTTGGTTTTCTGAAGCCTGTTCAGAGCAACAACCACGATTGTCACCTCGGAAATATGATTGCACCTGTCAAACCCCGCGGCGAGCTGTTCTCTTACCTTGAGGAGATTTTCGGTTTCCTCGGGACGTTCCATTTTATCCGTGTTTATTTCAACAACATTGTTCATAAAATACCGCCTTACTGATTATTTATTGCTTGTTCAAGCTCTGCTGTTTCGCTGTCGTTCGGCATAATTTTCTTGTACTCCGCGAGAAGTTGTCCTGCCTGTTCGAGTTCACCGTTTGAAATAAGCATACGAATGTTTCTCTTAAACTCAGCGGCAAGCGCTTCCATTTCATTTGCGGGCTGAGTTTTTTGTTGAATTTTATTGCTCATAGCGAGAACAAACGGCTTTGCTGAGGGATATTGCCGAACAAGTGCCGTGAGCGCGTTCAGGCAATCCTTGAAATTCCCCTGTGCCTTTTCGTTCACCGCTTCTGCGCCCATAACCGCTCCGAAAAGCTGTCCGGAAAGCTCGTCTGCACCGAGATTATTCACCTCGCAAATCGTAAGCCCCGTCATTCCCCAGAGCGAGAACAACGCTTCGATATCGCGATTTTCCTGCAAAGCGTGTTCCATTGCCGCTTCGGTCAAGTTCAACAAACCATTCAAGCCGCTCGCCGAAATATTCTCAATCGGATAATTCTCCAAAACCTCGTAAAAATCCTCGAAAGCGTCGCTGTTGAAATTCACGGAGGACTTGAAATTGTAATTTCCAATCGCCGTAATCAGCGAAATATCCTGCTTTTCGGAAAGCAAATAATACAAAATCTCGTAGTACTTGCAAAGCCCGTTTTCGGTGAGCTTTTTGGCTTTTTCAAGGCAGTTTCCGCTTGCGAAATGTTCTTTAACGGTATCGAGCAATCTTGCGAAATCCGGCTCGTTCTTGACGATTTTCCTGAACAAATCGTTGACCTCGGGCGAGGTGTTTCCAAGCTCAGCTTCTCTTCGCATAAACATACGCAAAAGCCGCTTTGCCTCATCGCCGAGCTGATTGTAGAGCGCCTGCGTGCGGCGATAGTTTCTGGTTTGGCGCATAATCTCGAAATCCGCGTTGAGTTTTTCGTTGAAGTTGTCATCTCTGACATAATAAGTCAGAATATCGGCTTTTTTCAGATATTCAGCCGCGGCTTCGTATTCCTTCTCTTCCATACAGGTTGAAACAAAAATGAAAACAGCGGCGTTGATATGCCCTTTTATTGCAACCTTCAGCGGGTTAAACAGCACATCGTTTGAAAAAAGCTTTCCGCTTTCAATGTCGTCATAAAGCGCGAAAAATTTCTTGAATTCTTCGGTTGATTCCTTGTTTTTGCCAAGATTTTTATAGCAAATTGCTCTGTAAAGAGCAACATCGGCGTCCGTCATAAGATGCCCGTCCGCGCGGATTGTCTGCGTTTCCTTAAAATAATTTTCGCTTTCGTCAAGGGCTTTTTGCCACTGCATGGTTTTGTAGTAGTGGTAGATTAACTCGTTATACACAGCCGCTTGAACAAACTCATTGCCCTCGGGACATTCAAGTCCCTGCTGAGAATACTCACGTCTTTTATCTTCACTGTCAAGAGCAAAGGTCTGCGCAAGCTGAAGGTAAAGCAGTTTAGACGGAGTTTCGGTTTCGAGCCTTTTTAAAAGCAACTCGGAGTTTCTCTTGTACTTTTTTTCCTTTACTTCCTTGTTATTGTAAAGGTATCCGTAATGCCCGCAAACATCTCTCAGCCCTTTTATGGGATACAAACACGGACGCATAGCCTCGTGAACGCAACCGACAAATTTCATTCCCGGTTCAAGACAAAACAGTCTTGAAACAACAAACGAACCGAAAATGCTGTAATCCTCGGAGTTTGTGTAGTTTTTTATGGTATAGCTTGCGGCTTTATAGGATTTGTACATTCCCGAATTGAAAAAGGAAATTATATCATCGCAGGATTCAAAAATCTCATCTGCATCGAGGAACATATACCACTCGCCCTTTGCTCTTTCAACGGTGGAGTTACGCGCGGCGGCGAAGTCGTTTATCCATTCAAAATAGAACACATTGTCGGTGTATTTTTTGGCAATTTCAACAGTATTGTCCGTCGAGCCGGTATCCGCGATGATAAGCTCGCTGTCAACATTATCAAGAATTGGCTTTAACGCCGAAAGACACCTGTCAATGTATTGCTCCTCATTTTTGACAATCATTCCGATTGATAAAACCATTTTTATTCTCCTTAATAAGCCGAATTATTTTCGATAGCTTTTCTCAGCGCTTCTATATCCAAATCCCCCGGCATAATTTTTTCATATTCCGCGAGAAGCTGACTGGCTTGATTGAGTTCGCCGCCCGAAATAAGCATACGGATATTTCTCTTAAACTCAGCGGCAAGCGCTTCCATTTCGCTGACGGGCTGAGTTTTTTGTTGAATTTTGTTGCTCATTGCAAGCACGAACGGCTTTGCGGCGGGATATTGCCGAACAAGTGCAGTGAGCGCGTTCAGACAGTCCTTGAAATTACCTTGCGCCTTTTCGTTCACCGCTTCTGCACCCATAACCGCACCGAAAAGCTGTCCCGAAAGCTCGTCCGCACCGAGATTTCGCGCCTCGCAAATCACAAGCCCCGTCATTCCCCAAAGCGAGAACAGCGCCTCGATATCGCGATTTTTCTGCAAAGCGTGTTCCATTGCCGCTTCGGTCAAGTTCAACAAACCTTCCAAGCCGCCCGCCGAAACATTCTCAACCGGATAATTCTCCACAACCTCGTAAAAATCCCCGAAAGCGTCACAACAAAAGTTAACGGCTGAGCTGAAATTGTAATTCTCAATCGCCGTAATCAGCGAAATATCCTGCTTTTCCGCAAGCAGATAATACAAAATCTCGTTGTACTTGCAAAGCCCGTCCTCAGTGAGCTTTCGCGCTTTTTCAAGGCAGTTCCCGCTTGCGAAATGCTCTTTAACGGTATCGAGCAGTTTCGCGAAATCCGGCTCGTTTTTCACGATTTTCCTGAACAAATCGTTGACCTCGGGCGAGGTGTTCCCGAACTCGGCTTCCTGCCGCATAAACAGGTGAAGAAGCGCTCTGCCGTTTTCGTCAAGCTGATTGTAGAGCGCCTGAGTGCGGCGGTAATTCCCCGTGCCGCGCATAATCGTAAAATCCTGCCGAAGCTTTGTGACAAGATTTTCATCGTTGACGTAATATTCCCGAATACTCGTGTCCTTGAGATAATCCGCCGCTTTTTCAAACTTCCCCGCATTTACGCAAGTGCAAATAAATGAAAACAGCGTCGGGTAAAAATACGGCTTTACGGCGGCTTTGAGCGGATTTATATACAAATCGCCCGTTGTCAGCTTACCCGATTCTATCTTCTTGTAAACTCTGTAATAATCCTCATACGCGTCAATCATTTCCTCATTTCGGTTAAGATTGCTCAGCGCGAGTGTTTTGAAATAATACACATCTGCGTCGGTGCAGACGTCCCCTTTTCTCATCGGCTCGGTGACTTCAAAATACTCTCTGCAAAGCTCCAGAACCTTTTCAAAGTCCCGTTTCTCGGCAAAATGCGCGATTTTCTCATCGTAAAGGCAAACGAGGATTACCGATTTATCTTTCAGCGCAAGCTCAATTCCCAAATCCGCATATTTCAGCATTTCACTTTCGCTGACAACTGAAAATAAAGAGGTCAGTTCGAGATAAAGCTGAGCTGAGGGCTTTTCGGTTTCGAGGCGGCTTAGAAGAAGCTGCGCGTTTCGTTCAATCTTTTTTCTTTGCGACTCCGCAGTTTCATACAAATAACCGTAGTGGTCTGCGATAACATCAAGCCGTTTAACTGCGGAAGCGGCTAAATTTATTCTTTCGTGAACGGCATTTATAAACTTTATTCCCGGCTCGCGTTTTCTGAATCTTGTTGCGATAAAATCCGTGAACATATTCATATTTTTCACATGACCGTAATTCCTTATCGTATAACCCGCGGCAGAGTAGGCTTTATACTCGCCCGAGCGGAAAAATCTGATTATCCCGTCGCAGGACTGAAAAATCTCGTCCGCGTCTATGTAGAGAAACCACTCGCCCTGTGCCTTTTCAAGAGTGGCGTTTCTTGCGGCGGAGAAATCGTTTATCCATTCAAAGTAAAATACATTATCCGTATATTTTTTCGCGATTTCTACTGTTCTGTCGGTAGAACCCGTATCTGCGATTATCAATTCGCTTTCAACACTTTCGAGAATCGGCTTTAACGCCGAAAGGCACCTGTCAAGATATTTTTCCTCGTTTTTAACAATCATTCCAATTGACAGAACCATAAATTCTCTCCTTTTCTTATTTAACAAAACCCCCCGCCGCGAGGCGGGGGGAAACACATTCCTGCTTTTTTGTTAAGCCGCGTTAAGCGGCGGTTGGCAATTCGTAAGAATTAGCCGAGGAGCTGCAGAATGGACTGCGGCTGCTGATTTGCCTGAGCGAGCATGGACTGAGCTGCCTGCTGGAGAATGTTGAACTTGGTGTAGTTCATCATTTCGCTTGCCATATCGGTGTCGCGAATGTTGGACTCAGCCTCAGTCAGGTTCTCGTTGTTGGTAGTCAGGTTAGTGATCTTGTGCTCAAGTCTGTTCTGGATTGCACCGAAGGTAGCGCGAACCATAGAGGTCTTGTTGATAGCGTTATCGATCTGGTCGATAGCGTAGTTTGCGTCCTCGGGAGTAGCCAGAGTGAGCTGGTCGGTACCAAGACCGCGAGCGGAGATATCCATATCAGCGTTCAGGCTGCCGATACCGTTGGTCTGATACTCGAATGTGAACTCAACAGCGTCCTTAGAGCGTGCGCCTGCCTGCAGCGTGATTGTGGAAGCGTAAGTAAGGTTACGACGTCCGTTATCGAATGCGTCCGGAACCGATACATCGCCAGCAGTGTCGCCATTGAATTTAGACAAATCATAAGTCAACTTAATACCGAGTGTACCATTGGGCGCCTTCTTGTCGCCGCTGGTGTCTGCTGCAACAGCAAGACCTTCTTTGCTGATTACATCAAGAAGATTTGTCGCAGCACCGTCCTTAGTGTACCAATTGCCGCCTACAGCTGTACCGGTTGTTGCGTAATAGTCAACACCGTTGTAGGTTACTTTCCAATCAGCGGTAATAGTTCCACCACCTGTGCTACCAATGTACATCTTCTGATTAGGATCAAGGGTCTTGAAGTCGATCTGAGCGCTGACTTCGAGAGTACCTTGAGAAATTGTACCATCAGCGCTGCAGGAAACTGCAGTACCGGAAGTAATTGTAGTACCGGTAAAGCCATCGATAGTAATAGCCTGACCTGCTTTAATATTACCTGCTGTGTTTGTAGAAAGCTCAGTACCGTTTACGGTTACGCTCTTCATTTTGCCGTAATCAGTGCCTTCCTTGTATACGTTACCGGAAGCCTTGGTCTTGAGTGCAGAATAAAGAATATCCTGAGTGTTGGGAGCTGCTTCGGTTTCGCCGATGTCTGCGGGAGTTACAGTCTTCTTAGCCTGAGTGCCGTCAGCCATAATGCCGCCGTTCAGAGCAACACGGCCGTTGAAATCGGTATCAGCGATCTGATTCAATTCGTCGTTGAGCTGCTTGAACTCGAGCTCGATAGCGTCACGGTCAGTAGCGTTATCGTAAGTGCCGTTTGCGGACTCGGAAGCAAGTTCCTTCATTCTCTGAAGAATGGAGTGGGTTTCCTGAGCTGCGCCCTCAAAAGTCTGGATCATGTTGATGCCGTCCTGAGAGTTGCGGATAGCCTGGTTGATACCCTTGATCTGGGATCTCATCTTCTCGGAAATTGCCAAACCTGCTGCGTCATCGCCTGCGCGATTGATTCTGTAGCCGGAAGAAAGCTTTTCAGAAGACTTCTTCATGCCTGCTACGTTTGCGTTCAACTTGTTGTAAGAGTTGATCGCGTTCATGTTGTGCTGTACTACCATTCCCATAGTAATATCCTCCTTGAAAAAAATTGTTTTTACCCCGTGTGGAATCATTCCGAGGGGCTTTTTGATGGTGTGTTCCCTTTGTCGACTTTAGGAATTATCAGCTTCTCAGCTGTCACATCTATTATATCGGCGGCTTTTTCCAAAACTTTAGCGTTTTTTTAAAATTTTTTTGAATTTTTTTATTCACGGTATAACTTGTTGAAATTTCACGGCTGTTATGGTATAATACATTATAAGATAATGCAAAATTTACCGTGAGCAGGAAAATTATGAAAATGACGCAGCTGCAGCTGAAAATTTTCTCGGAGTTCAGATGTATCGGCGGAAGCTGCCCTGAGAGCTGCTGTGAGCGCTGGGGCGATATAAACTGGTATGAAGATGAAATTGAACGCATAAAAAATCACGATTGCTCACCCGAGCTGAAGGAGCTGATAAACAAGAGCTTCACCCAAAAGCCCGACGGGAATTATACAATCAGGGAAGTCAACGGGCGGTGTCCTTTTCTCGATGAACGGAATTTCTGCCGTATTCAGCTCGAAATGGGCCACGAAAACCTCAGCTTCACCTGTCAGAGCTATCCGAGAAGAAATACATATAATAATGGTATAGTTATGGAAAGGCTTGCGTGCTCGTGCGTGGGAGTTCTGGATATGCTTTTCAACGACCGCGACGCGGCAAAGCTGGTTATGAAAGAAATGCACAAGGATTTGGAGAAGGCGAGCGTTGCCGAGTCAAGCAAGAATTTTGTTGACAATCCCGAGCTGAAATACCGCAACGAGATTTTCAAGCTGCTTTACGACGTGATTTACGACGATTCATACAGCGCGGAAACGGGAGTTGTTCTCGGCGCGCTTGCCGTTCAGAAAATCTCGCAGTTCGCGGAAAACGGACAGGCAGAGCGTATCCCCGAGGTGATAAAAGCGATTAAGCCACAGCTTCGCAACAAGGCGCAAATTGAAACTCTCGAACGCGTTCAGCCGAACTATTCTCTCAAATATGCGCTCGTCGAGGACATTCTTTCCGAGTATATCAACCTGAACGAACTTTATTATAAGGACAATTCTTCGGGTGTTGAAAAATACGCCGAGGGAAGCAAAAAATTCGCGGAGGTTTTTGCGGGCAGGGAGTACGCGATGCGAAACTTGTTTTTGAACCTGCTGATGGATATAAATATGCCGAGCTTCTCAAAGTCGTACACGCTTTACGAGAACTATTGCTATTATGTTTTCTGCGCATCTGCGTTCAAGTATTTCGCCGCAGTAACGGGCTTTTCGGGCGGAAATATCGAGGAGAGCTTCAAGAAAATCGTTGCTCTTATCAGCAGGCACTACTGCCACAACGAAAATACCATCGCGCGCGTTCTTGCAAAAATGAAGCAACTCAACTGCACTTCTCCCGCTTATCTCGCTTCTCTTATAAAGTAAAATAATTCCCCTCTTATTTTTGAGGGGAATTTCTGCAATTTGAGAAAAAATATGTTGCATTTTGCGCCGCTTTGTGCTATAATAATACATAAGTTTATTTTAAAGTGAGGTATTTTTATGAGCAAGGTTGTTAAGTTCGGCGGAAGCTCGCTTGCGGACGCGGGACAGTTTCAGAAGGTCGCCAAGATTATCAAAAGCGATGAGGAGCGCTGTTATGTTGTTCCGAGCGCGCCCGGAAAGCGCTTTTCCGATGATACAAAGGTTACGGATTTGCTGTATCAGTGCTACGAGAGAGTGCTCACAGGCGAGGATTTCGCAAAGGCTTTCAAGCCCGTGAGAGAGCGCTTTGACGGCATTATCAAGGATTTGGCGCTCGATTTGTCGCTCGAGGACGAGTACGTCAAAATCGGAAAGGATTTCCGCGAGGGCGCAAACCGTGACTACGCGGCTTCGCGCGGCGAATATCTGAACGGAATTATTCTCGCGAAGTATCTCGGATATGAGTTTGTTGACGCGGCAAATGGCATTTTCTTCGACCACGACGGCAAGTTTGACGCAGACGTCACAAACGCTTGCCTCGGCGCTATTCTCGAGAGAAAACCGAGAGCTGTTATTCCGGGATTTTACGGCGCAATGCCCGACGGCTCGATTAAGACTTTTTCGCGCGGCGGTTCGGATTTCACGGGTTCGGTTGTCGCAAAGGCTGTCGGCGCGTCGCTTTACGAGAACTGGACGGACGTTTCGGGATTTCTGGTTGCTGACCCGAGAATTGTCAAGAACCCCGAGGGAATCGGCGTAATCACCTACTCCGAGCTTCGCGAGCTTTCCTATATGGGCGCGGGCGTTCTGCACGAGGACGCGATTTTCCCTGTAAGAAGCGCGAATATTCCTATCAATATCAAGAACACAAACGCTCCCGAGGACGCAGGAACGCTGATTGTTCCGAACGCGGACGACAAGCCCTCAAAGTATCTCATCACCGGTATCGCGGGCAAGAAGAATTTCTCGGCGATTTCGATTGAAAAGGACAGAATGAACTCCAGCAAGGGCTTTATGAGAAGACTTTTGCAGGTTCTCGAGAACCACGCGATTTTCCCCGAGCATATGCCCACGGGAATTGACACGGTGAGCGTTGTCGTAAACTCGCACGAGCTTGACGGACAGCGCGAAAAGCTTGCCGAGCGCATTAAAGAGGTTGTTCGTCCCGACCATTTCGAGATTATCGACGGTCTTTCGCTGATTGCTGTCGTTGGTCGCGGAATGAAGTCGGCAAAGGGCACGGCAACGCGCGTTTTCGCGGCACTTTCTCACGCTGACATCAACATCAGAATGATTGACCAGGGTTCTTCCGAGCTGAACATTATCGTTGGTATTGATGACGCTGATTTTGAAAAGGCAATTCAGGTTATCTATGATATGTTTATCCTCAGCGAACAGGAATAACGGGAGAATTTTATGAACGAAGATAAAAAGCTTGCCCTTTTGATTGACAGCGACAATGTTTCCGCGAAATACGCTCCGTTTATTCTTCAGGAAGCGGCAAAGTACGGTGAGCTGACCTACAAGAGAGTATACGGCGACTGGGAAAAGGGCGGCAACGGCTGGCATTACCCCGCGCTCAACAACTCGATTTTGCCGGTACAGCAGATGAATTACATCGCGGGCAAGAACTGCACGGATTTTTCGATGATAATTGACGCGATGGATATTTTGTACACGGGAAACGTTGACGGATTTGTTCTTGTGACGAGCGACAGCGACTTCACGCGGCTTGCAATCAGGCTTCGCGAGGCGGGAAAGCTGGTTGTCGGTATCGGCGAGGTGAAAACGCCTCTGCCCTTCACGGCGAGCTGTCACCATTTCAGCTACCTCAACCAAGTCTGCGAGCCGAACGCGAATTACGATGAAAAAGCGCTTCGCAAAGCGGTTCTCGACTATGCTTCGGATAATGATGACGGTCGGCTTGATTTGGCGAAAATCTCGGCTTATCTCACGTCAAAATTCGGCAATATCGACTATGACGCGTTTGGCTTCAAGCGTTTCTCCAACTTTATCGACAGCTTCTCGGAGCTTCGCCGTAGCAACACCTTTGTCACCCTGAAAAAGAACTCGGCGAAGGCTGTTGAGGAGCGCAAACCCGCGCCGCAAAGCGAACCGTCCGCGTCTGAGCTGGTTTCGGTTATTACCGAGTACCTCGAGCGTAAGCACGGTCGTGATGATTTGTCGCAGCTTGAAAAGTTCGTGACGGGCGTGTTCGGGAAGGTGGATTACTCGCGGTTCGGTTCAAAGCGTTTCGCGCGGTTTATCGACAGCCAGCCCGAGTTTGTCCGCAGAAACAGTATGGTTGTTCTCGCGGAAACCGCCGAAAAAACCGAGCCGGAAAAGCCCGCTTCTGCGGTAACTCTCGAGGCGTTTTCCGAGGACGTTTTGAAATACGCGGGCGAGAATATGCCAAACGGCGGAAATCTCGGTCAGCTCAACAACCTCCTCATCGAGAAATACGGCAAAAACTATGTCGCGGAGCTTGGCTTTGATGATTTCGCCAAGGCAATTCTGTCGGTAACGCAGGTTAAGGTAGCGAAAAACCACGTTTTCTCAAAGGGCGATGAAGCCGCGGCTGTTACCGAGGAGAAAGCGATTGAGGTTAAACAACCCGCGAAAAAGCAACCCGCCGATAAGAAATCCGAGAAAAAGTTGCCCGAGAAACAACTCGAGGTTAAACAGCCCGAGAAACAACTCGAGAAACAGCCCGAGCAGGCTGAAACCTCTCCCGAAAAAACCAGAAAGCAAAAGCCCGAAAAGCTCGAGCTGAACACGGTAAAGCGCGAGGTTCAGATGCAGACAGCGCAGAGCGAAAAGGGAGTGACGCTCCCAGCGCTTGGTAAGCTGTTGAAGGAGAAATTTGGCGAGAATTATCTCAAGGAGCTTGGAATTGGCTCGGTGAAGAAGCTGATTTCGGGTGTTGCGGGTGTGAAAATCAGCGGAAATTACGCGAAGATGAGCAAGGAGTTTGTCGAGCGCACAGAGCAGATTGAACAGCTTGTCCGCGATTTTGTCGAGAACAGCAAAAAGCCCAGCGTAAAGGCGCTTTCTACGCATATCAAGAAGAATTTCGAGGATTTCGATTTCACGGATTACGGCTACGCGAGATTTTCCGATTTTATCAACGCGATTGACGGAGTTCGCGCAGACGGCTATTATGTTGAAAAAGAGTAATTCGCAGGTGATTGGATTTGAAAAAAGAGGTTATCTTCAGTCTTTCGGGACTGTACCGCGATGATTTTCGCGTCACGGGCTATCGTTTCGGCAGCGGCGAACCGAGCTGCTGCATAATCGGCGCAATCCGCGGTGACGAGGTTCAGCAGCTTTATATCTGCGGTCAGCTTGTAAAGGCGCTTCGGGAGCTTGAAAAGAACGGCGGAATTGCCGAGGGGCGGGAAATTCTCGTCATTCCCTCGATGAACAATTACAGTATGAACATCAGCCGCCGTTTTTGGTGCCTCGACAACACCGACATCAACCGGCAATTCCCCGGTGACGCGGGCGGCGAAACCACCGAGCGTGTTGCTTCGGCGGTTTTCGAGGAAATCCGGAAATACCCGTATTGCGTGCAGTTCCCGTCGTTCTATATTCCGGGAATTTTCGCGCCGCACGTCCGTATGATGAAAACGGAGGCGCAGAACGAGGACTTGGCGGAGCTTTTCGGGTTGCCGTTTGTCGTGCTGAGAGAGCCGACTGCGATGGACAAGTCCACTCTGAATTTCAGCCTGCAAGGTGTTGGCACGGCGGCATTTTCGGTGTACACGGAAACGCGTGAAACCATCGATGAAATTTCCGCGGAAATCGGTGTTGAAGCGGTGTTGCGGTTCTTGTCGAAAACGGGCGTTATTAAAAGCGATGTTCGCGAGGGAGTTGCGGCAAAGGTTGTCGATGAAAGCGAGCTTGTGAACGTCAAGAGTGAGGACGCGGGCATTTACCGCGAAATCGTTAAGGTCGGAAGCGCGGTCAAAAAGGGCGATGTTCTCGCGCGGATTTTGCACCCGTACGAGGGCGAGGTTATCCGCGAGGTGAAAGCGCCCGAGGACGGAATTGTGTTCTTCGCGCGCCACAAATCCATTATCTGTCAACATTCGCTTGTGTTTAAAATTGTCAAGAAATAAAAATTCCCGAGAGTTTTTGCTCTCGGGATTTTGTTTACTCTAAATCAAACAGCTTGTCCTGATAATCCTTCACGAAATATCGGATATTTTTCCTGCCCTTTTGAATGACGGTGTGACCTTCTTGCTCCAGCTTTTCCTTTTGTGCAAGCGCACCGCCGGGGTATTTCTCGTTCAGCTCACCATTTGCTTTGAGCGTTCTCCAGTAAGGAGTTTCGTTATCGGAACGCTGATAGCTTGCCCACGCGGCGATTGACACGAAAATTCCCGCGGTAATCGGCTCGGTGAAATCCGCGCCCGACTGCTTCGCGAAAAGCTCGCGGATTGCGCCGACTGTCGTGACCTTACCAAACGGAATTTTCTTCATCACGGTATCGTAATCAATCGGCGGCGCAAAATACATTCGATTTCCGCCGTATTTTTCGATACTCGCCGTATCGGTTATGGTCTGAATTTTCGGCATATCCTTGCTGTCGCGGAGCATTGCGTTAAAATCCTTCTTTTCCTCGTTAGCCATATTAACACCTCCGAGTGTATTATAACGCTGATTATATTATAATGCAATGAGGCTGTTTGAAAAAATCAGTTTTTCACGGTGCAGGAGTACGCTTCAACCAGCTTTTCTTCGACAGCCGTAAGGTTCTTGTCCTTAACCGCTTCAAAACCCGCTTCGCGGAGGTCGGGGAGAGTGCCTTCGATGATGCCGCGGATTTTCTGCTCAAACTCAGCGTTGTCGCTTGCCATATAGCAGTCCTTGTCCTTTTCAAGCCAATCGAACACCGGAATATCACGCATTTTCTTGGCAAGCCGCTTGGATTTAAGACCGAGCGTGTTGATGTGAACGGTATCGAAATCCTTGTCCTTGGTGTCCGTGGTGAAAGGGACACCGACATTTGTGAGTGCTCGTTTTTGGTGGAGAATAGCGCGCCCCCAGCCCCGATACCTTGATTAAATTCAGCCCCTCCGAATATAACGGACCTTCTTTTTATGTACCGCTCTTTAACTATGCAACTAAAATATATTATACGTCATTACAAGAAAAAAGTCAAGTGGAGAAACAGCCGAAAAAAGCCTATACCCGCGCGGATATAGGCTTTTTTCGTTTTGTTTGGTTAATCGAACCGGTCGAGATTGTTGTAGCCGCCCTCGCGGATAATTTTCGCGTAATCCTTGAAGGAAACGTTCAGGTCAACATCTACGTCAATTCCCGAAACTTTTCCCTTGCACGAGTACTGCCACATACCGTATGTACCGTTGTAGGACGGCTTCGGGACATTCCAGTGTGCAACCCAAACCTCGCAGTCAAGCGTGCTCATATCCATATAATCCTCAAACCACTTTGCGTAGGAGTAAATCATCGGGTAGTATCCCGCGTTGCGGATTTCCTCGATGAACACCTTCGCGATTTCGTTTTTCAGCTCTTTGTCAAGCTTTACCTGAGAATTATCCTCAAAGTCCAGAACAACGGGATAGGTTATCTTGTAAGGCGAAATGGTTTCAATGAAGTGCTTTGCTTCGGCTCTTGCTTCCTCAACCGTCAAGGCGTAGCAGTAGTGATAAACGCCGACATCAATGCCGACCTTTGCCGCTTCGGTTATGTTGTACTCAAAGGTTTTGTCAACCTTAGCTCCGGATAAGGACGAGCGAATCATCGCAAACTTAATTCCCGCGTTTTTGACCTTGCGCCAGTTTATCGCTTCCTGCCACTCGGAAACATCGATGCCCTTAATTCCCTTGTTGCGCAAATCCTCCTCAATATCACCCTCGGACTCCTGCCTGTAATCGATAATCCGTGAGGATTTTGATGTTGAAAGAACAGAGTCTGCACCTCTGTAAAATTTAACGGTTTTTTCGAGAACCAACGTGCCGCTGTTCACATACTCTCCGATAAGCGAGAACAATCCGTTCATTGTTGCTTTTCCGCTGAGAGTGGCGGACAATTTTCCTTTCAAAAGCAACTTTGCATTTTCGTAATTGGTGATATTGCCTGTCAAGATAGTTTCCGAGCTTGGCGAAAAGGTGATTGTACCGAGGTTTGTGATATTGCCGGAGCGGAAGATGTTTGTCGCACCGCTTATTACCGCAGAGCTTTTTGCGTGGTTTACAAAATCCCCCGAAAACTTAACGGTTGCACTGCTCGTGGAAACAATCGAGCCGTAGTTTGCGAGAGCTGATGTATCCTTGAAGTTAACCATTCCCGAAACGGTCAGGCGGGCTCTCGGTTCAATAATCATTTTCCCGCAAAAATAAAGCTTTGCGTCCGCGTAAACCTGTAGATTTGCGCCCTCGCACAAAATGAGCGTGCTGGACTGCGGGAAAGTAACGGTTGCGTCTTTGGGAATTTTGACTGTGCTGTCTATGTAGTAGTTGGTGTTTTCTGCGGGCTTGTCCGCCGCGTTCCACTTGACAAACTGCGTCTTGTCAATCGGTGTGTACTCTTCCGCGTAGATGTCGAGCACGTTTTCGGTTTTCGGAGAGTCGCCGACTTGCGCGAACGCCGAAAATGCCGTTGTAAGAGAAATTGCCGCCGCGACAAACAACGCTGCCGCTTTTTTGAGAATTTTCATTATGTACCCCCTTATGTAAAAATGCCAAAAATTTTCTCTATACTTATATTCTCTCATATTTTTATCAATTTGTCAAATGTTTTTTGAAAAAAATTTGTGGAAATTTTCGGCAAATTCACAAATGTGCAATAAGTTCTGCGAAAAAGCTAACTCGAGCGGTGTTTTCGGGCAAATTTTGTTGAAAGGAACACGCTTTGCTTGAATTTTCGGTTGGCTTGTGCGCGTGAATCTTGGTTTCTGCGAAACCTTGGCATTTTCGCCGGCATCGAACCGGCGAAAATGCGCGGGTGAAGCCACGCCCCATTGTTTGAGGGGTTTACAAATTTGTTAGGCGTGGCTTCACCCGCTCTTTTGCAGAGTTTTACCGTTGGGCTGGCTTTGCGAAGGGTGCGGGCGATTTTTCGGGCATCGAACCCGAAAAATCGCGCGGGTGCAGTCACGCCTCATTGATTGCGAAAAACACGGGTTTGTTAGGCGTGACTGCACCCGCGGTTTGAGCCGAGTTTTACCGTTTTGCTTGCTTTGCAAAAAATTATCCCCTGCATTTTTCGGTATCGAACCGAAAAATGCTCGGGGAGGTTGTTCTTGTTGAATTTTGATTTGGCGCTTCGCGCAGAGTGGTCGCTTCGCTCTAGTGTGGGGCTTCGCCCCACGCCCCACAAGCCTTTTGAAAAAGGCTTGACCGAAAACTTTTGTGCGCTTCGCGGTGCACGAAACCCGCTTTTCAATTACTCCAAAAAACGTTTCTCGGTACTGACGGGGGAGATTAGCCGCCGTTCTTGTCGATAACGCTCATCGGGTCAATCCACTTGCCGTTTTCTTTTACAGCAAAGTGCAGGTGCGGCTTTTGGAGGATTTCGGACTGATTTGTGTCGGAGGTCTTGCCGATGATTTCGCCCTGCTTGACCTGCTGTCCCGCCTTTACGTTCAGCTCCTTGGCAAGCCCGCAGTAATGCGCTTCCAAGCCGTTTGTCTGCTCAATCGTCACGCATACTCCCATAAGCGCATCGTCGCGGATTTCCTTGACAACGCCCTCGGACATAGACTTGACATCAGTTCCCAGCTCGCAGAGGATATCAACGCCGTCGTGGGTTTTCCACACGCCGAGCGTTTCCGATTTCACCAGCTCGCCGTTTGAAAACGGCTTGTCGATTTCGCCCTCAACCGGGAGGATATTTCCCGCTTTAATTGTCACGGGGCGGTTTACCGGCTCAGCATCGGAGGACTCGGGCTTTTGCACTTTTTCAGCCGATGACGAGGAACTGCTTTCTTTGGGAACTCCCGAAACATCGTTGTTTACAGGTATGTCGCTGTCGCTTTTTGACGAGGAAAAGCTCCAAAGGCTTTCGGGGGACGAGCTTGTCGGAACAAGCCTTCTCGTTGTGCTCCCGTAAACCGCCACGAGCGATGCCGCAACCGCCGTTAATCCTATCGCAGACGCGATTGCGATACTTTTCGCGTTTTTACCGTCATTGTTTTGCCTTCTGTTTTTCATTTGACCATTCCTTTCGTTAGGTAAAGTTGGAAATTATTTACATTAACCGTCCAAGCTCCCTTGAACCTGATTGTAGTTTTGCCGCTTTTTTGGCAAATATTCACATAAAAAATTGCCGAAAAGCACCGATTTAATACATTTCAAAAAATCTGCAAAAAATAGTCTTGAAAAAATGTTGAAAAAGTTGTATAATAAATCTGTATATAAATGTCGGGAGGGATAAATTTGGACGCTTACATAGCGCGCCTGCCTGTTTTTGATGTTGCGGGGAACGTTTTTGCATACAGCCTGCCTTATCGTGCCGAAGAAAACGGCTCGTTTGAATACGTTGCGCCGGGTTCGGAGGAAACGAACAAGCTGTTTGATTTTGACGTTCGCCGTCTTGTCGGGAAATCGCGCGCCTTTATATATTTTTCCGATGAAATGCTTCGTGCGCGCCTGCCGCTGTTGTTTTCACGCGATATTCTAACTGTTGTCGTTCACGCAAATCAGCTCGAGGACGCGGGAATTATGAACATTTGCCGCGATTTGAAGGAACGCGGGTTTATGCTGGCGCTCGAGGATTTCGAGTACAGCAAGGCTTATGATGAAATTTTCAGATTTGTCGATGTTGTTGAAATAGATTTCAAAAAGACAACCAAGGCTATCGAGGAAACCGCTTACGTTTGCCGTTACGCGAACAAGCTGATGCTTGCGGTTAACATCGAAACGCGCGATGAATACGAGTACGCGAAAAGGCTCGGCTGTACGTTTATGCAGGGCTTTTATTTCGCGAAACCCGAGCTTGACCTCGAAAACGGCTTTCAGCCGCTCCCTGCGAGCATTGCACAGACGATGCAGATTTTGTCGCAAAAGGACGCGGAAATCGAGGAGGTTGTAAACGCGCTGTCGGTTGACTCGGCGGTCTGCCAGCGGCTTTTGCGGCTGATAAACTCGGTTTACTTTGGCTTTACGACAAAAATTTCTTCGATAAATCAGGCGATTGTCGTGCTGGGACTGGACTATCTGCGCGAGTGGATTTACCTTATGGCAATGCAGAAGCTCCTCAACAACGACTCCCCCGAGGCAACAAAAATGTCGCTTCTTATGGCGAAATTCTGCCGGAAAATCGCGCTTATGATACCCGAGGGCGCAAAAAAGCCCGAGTCGTTCTATCTTATGGGACTGCTCTCGATGGTTGTTTTCAGCGGCGAAAGCGTGCTGGTAAAGGCTCTGGACGAGTTCCCGCTCACGTTCGACATCAAAAAGGGACTGCTCCGCAAGGGCGGACTTTACAGCGATGTTTTCGAGATGGCGTTCAGCTATCTTCTTGCGGATTGGGAGAAATTCGAGGAAATCGCCTCTATGTATAATATCGGTATGAAGGAAATCTCGGAGGATTTCGCCGAGTGTGCCGAAGAGGTTGAACAGGCTCAGATGAATTGAGGGTAAAATGGCTTTTTTTCTTGATGAAATAAACGAATGTCTTTGGGACAGGCTCAAAACCACGGGCAAAAAAATCGTGCTCTACGGAATGGGCGACGGCGCGGAGAAGATAAAGGCAGTGCTCGATGAAAAGGAAATCCCGCTTTCCGATATTATGGCGAGCGACGAATTTGTGCGCGGACACAGCTTTATGGGTATACGCGTGAAAACGCTCGCGGAAATCGAGGAATTGTACGGCGATGATTTTATAATTCTCGTGTGCTTTGGAACGCAAATTCCCGAGGTTATGGAGAAAATCTCGTACATATCGCGACAGCACGAGCTTTACGCGCCGAATGTTCCCGTTGTGGGAGAGGGACTTTTTGACCTTGACTACGCGAGAGCGCACCGTGACGAGCTGGAAAAGGTTTACAAACTTCTTGCCGACGAGCAGTCGAAAAAGGTGTTCGAGAACGTAATCCGCTATAAACTCAGCGGAAAGCTTGATTATCTCACGGCGGTTGAAACGCCGTCCGAGGAAAAGTTTGACCTGCTGAAAATCGGCACGGAGGAGATTTACGTTGATTTGGGCGCGTATGACGGCGACACGGTTATCGAGTTTCTGAATGAAACCTCGCTTCAGTTCACGAAAATCTACGCAATGGAGCCGGACGTGAAAAATTACCGCAAGCTGAAACGGCGGCTTTATATGATAGGCTCGGCGCTTCTCGAGGCGTACAACTGCGGCACTTGGGACGAGGACACGTCTGTTGTGTTCAACCTGCGCTCGGGGAGAAGCAGTAAAGCTGTTCCCGACAAAAACGCTTCGCTTAACCCCGCGCGTTTTCGCGAGGTGAAAATGCTCAAGGTTGACACGCTTTTGCAAGGTCAGCCTGTTACATATCTTAAAATGGACGTTGAGGGCGCGGAGGAAAAGGCGCTTTTCGGCGCACGGGAAACCATCGCGAATTTCTCGCCGAAGCTCAACATCGCGCTCTATCACAGGAACGAGGATATGTTCAAAATCCCGCTTCTGGTTAATTCGATGCAGAAAAAATACAAGCTGTATATGCGGCATCACCCGTACTTCCCCGATTGGGACACAAATCTCTATGCGCTTTGACAGAAAGAGGCTGTAAATGAAAATCGTTATCGGAATTATCCTCATTGTTTTGATTATGGCAGGAATTGGGCTTTACGTTGTGTTTATGCTAAACGCGCACGACCTTGTGTACTGCGGCGATATAAAGGGTGAAAACGGCTCGCAGTGCTATGTGACGAGGGTTTATACGGCGGATTTGAACGCGAATGAAACGCTCTCGCAGATTGTCACGGCGATGAACGAAAAGGAAACCGGAAACCTCACTGCCGAGGAAATGACCACAATTCTCGCGACCTATCAGAACGTAATCTACGCGCCCGTTTTCACGCTCAATCTCGAGCAGGAGGACAACCGCACGTTCGTGTTATCGGGGAGCGTTTTCAACGGTCTTGACGGTGAAGGAAACCCCACCGAGCCGGATTTCCGCTACAAAAACCTCACGCTCACGGCGGGCATCGCAAACGGCAAGGTTCTCGCCGCGCAGAATGTCTACTCAAAGGACGTAAACGAGGACGGACAGTACGAGTTCAAGGCGCGGAACAATGTTGTTGACCCCGTTTTGCTTGACGGAAACGCGGGAGCGGCTTTCTCGTTCACCGACTGCGACTCGTTCAGGCTGGTTTTCACGGGAGTTGAAGATGTTCCCGCGACAATAAAGCTCGCGTTCACCTACGATGTTGACGCGCAGAATCCGCTGAATTTCACCAGCATCAGAGGCGGCGCGCTCGGACTGACGCTCACGGAATCGTATGACGAAATGGGCAGATTAAAGCCCGCGGTTACGCTTGAAAAGGTGTACACCGTCAAAATAGAGGGGTAAATTGTGGACAATTTTTGTCGGAAATCCACGAAACGTTTTGCCCGCAAACGCGAAAAAGTTAATAAAAAGTTTAAGTTTGTATGATATCATAATCATGGAGCAGAAAAATGCCCCGTGATTTTTTGTAGGCAAAAGTAGTTTTGGAAAAGGTGATTTCGATGAAAACAGGACTTATTTTGGAAGGCGGCGCGGTTAGAGGAATTTTCACCGCGGGTGTGCTTGACCGCCTTATGGAGGAAGGAATAAATTTCCCGTATGTAATCGGAGTATCTGCGGGCGGCGGAAACGCGATGAGCTACGTTTCCTGTCAGGTGGGGAGAACCTGCCGAATGATAAATGTTCCGCGAAACGAGTCGTATTACGGGTTCAGGCAGTTTTTAGGCTCGGGAAAAATCATAAATCTTGACAAAATGGCTTATGAATATCCGTATAAGCAGTTCCCGTTTGATTTTGATACATATTATAACAGCGGGATTGAAACGGAATACGTCTGCACCTGCCTTGAAACGGGGAAAGCTGAGTATTTCTCGGAGTATGAGGACAACGAGCGCCTGCTGACGATTGCCAAGGCGACCTGCTCCGTGCCGATGCTCTGCGCGCCGGTTGAGCTTGACGGGAAGCATTACCTTGACGGAAGCATCGCGGACAGTATCCCGATTGAACACGCGCTGGAAATGGGTTGTGACAAGCTTGTGATTATCCTCACGAAGCCGGGAAGCGCAACTCCCCCGACCGATTATTCCAAGTTCAAAAAGGTTATCAACTCGATGTACAAGAAATACCCGAATTTCGTGGAGGCTTGTATGACGCGTGTTGAGCGTTATCAGGAAACCGTGAAGCTGATGAACAAGCTCGAGGAGGAGGGCAGAGCGTTTGTATTCCGCCCGTCGCTCCCCGCGATTTCAAAGTTCGAGAAGAACAGCGAGAAGATTATGGAGAGCTATCACGACGGCTATTCACAGGCGGACGAGAAAATTCTCGACCTTGTTGAATGGACAAAGACAGCGCTTGTAAGTTAAAAAAATCAGGTCTGCGATTGATTTCGCAGACCTTTTCTTTTAATTGTAGGTTAAAACAGGACCGTCAAGCTCGTTTACAACTGGATTTTCATTCTGTTCGTTCTCGTTAATAAACACCTTGATTGCCGTGAGTACGTTTTTCATACTGTTGCTCTGAAGCGTAATCTGCGTTTCGCCGACTTCGAAAACCGCCCGTATCTCGCCGCCGTCCCTGAAAAAAGTGACTTCGGTTCCCGCGAAATCCTCGGTTTCGTAGTCCTTTGCGGGAACCCATTTTGACTGCTTTCTGAACAGCGCGAGAACCGTGTCCCCCGAAAACTCATATTCCACGAAATTCCCGTCATAAACAAGCCTGTCGTCGCATTTCTGCAAAACAAGCTCATCATACTTCGCGGTGCAGTTCAAAATTAGTTTTTCCGGTGCGAAAAGGTCAATTCCGTAGTACTTTGACGCTTCCTCGGGGGTGAGCTTTTCTTCTTTGTTTATCGCCGGCAGATTGCCGATTTTTTCAAGGTCATCGGGCGCGGAGTTGAATTCGATATCTCTGCTTGCTGTCGAATGTGAATTGCTGTCGGTTTCGGCAGGCTCGGAATTTTCGTAGATGTAAGAGATATTCCCGCTCTCGTCCATTGTCGCGCCGATTGTGTTGCTGACTTTTGTTGTTGAACCGTCACCATCGCCCGCGCCGCCCGCGATAATTCCGCTTTCCACGGGAATTTTATTGTTGAATTGATTAAACGTGACTGCTCCCACAACAGCCGCTGCCGTACACACGGGAACTGTCGTTCTCAAAACAACCGTGCGGCGTTTTTTCTGCGCGGCTTCGTTCTCGTGAACCCGCTTCAGCACGCTTCTTGTCATTTCCTCATAAGTCTTCATAAGTAAAACCTTCTTTCTCCAATTCAGCCCTCAGAGCCTGTCGAGCGCGATAGGCAAGCGTTTCCGCCGCGTGAGCGGTTTTCTTCATCACCGCCGCGGCTTCTCTCGCGGAAAAATCCTCGAAATAAATCAGCCAAAGCACCTGCCGCTGTTCATCCTTGAGCTTTGACATCGCCTTGTAAACAGCTTTTTTGCGCTCCTCGCGAAGAAAACTTTCCTCGAGATTTTTCTCATCATCGGAAATTTCCCCGCACTCATCGAACCCAATATTCTGCCGCCGTTTTTCCCGCCTGAGATAGTCAAGCGCGGCGTTTCTTCCGAACGAGTACAGGAAAGTGCGGAATTTTGAGTTCCCGTGAAAACGCGGTTTTTTGGTAAAAAGTTTAACGAAAGCGTCCTCGCAAATCTCCTCGGCGGCGTTCAAATCTCGCACAAAGCTGTTTATGTAGAGGATTAGACCGTCCCTGAAATCACGGATTATCTCGCCGACTGCTGTTTCATCGCCGTCAAGATAACGCGCGTAAGCACTTTCCCCGCTGTCCATCGGCTCACCTTCTTTCAAAACTTAAAAGAAAAATCGATTTTTGCTTTCACTTATTAGACGTCCGAAAACTAAAAACCTCACAAAAAATCCGTGGTTTTCCCACGGACTTTTTTATATCGATTGAATTGTGCTCTTGAAATGATTTCGCTCAAGAAACGCGAGAATTTTCTCGGCGGCGTTTTTGTTGTGAGCGGTCGTTCGGTCAAGCTCGGAGAGCCGCTCGAGAACAAGCTTCGCGTTTCCGTCAACCGCGCAAGCCGTTGCGAGTAATTTCGCAAGTGAAACCGCCGCGCCGTAAACCAAGAAATTCTCGAAAATCCCGCGCTCCGTGAGGTAAAACGGCATTTTCAGCTCGAACAGCAAATTTTTCGCGAGATTTCGGAAAAAATACTCCCGTCCCGCCAAAATCTCGGCAAGCCGCTTTTCGCCCTCGGCGAATTTTTGCTCATCAAATTTCCCGTCAATAAACAGCGTTTCAATGCTCTCCCGCCCGAAAATCTCCGAAAAAAGCTCAGCCGCGAGCGGTTTCTCCATAAACACGCGCTCAGCAAAAAAATCTGTTTGGTCAAGCCGCTCTGCAAGCCGTTCGAGAGCCTCGGGAAGCTTGTTTTCGTTCACCTCGGAAAGCGTTTTCGCCGCCGCCGCACCGATTGCGAGATTTGTTTCAATTCCCGCGGATTTCTCGGAAATTATGTCGAAAAACAGCCCGAAAAGCTCGTTTCGGTGAGCAAGCGCAGGATTTTTCGCGAAATCCGCTTCGCTCTCGCAGGAAACCGCCTTGAATTCAACCGTGTTTCCGCGCACTTGAACGGTTAGCAGATTGATTTCGAGCGCGTTTTCATCGGTGAACAAAATCCGCAAAACCTCGGGACAGCTCGTGAAACAGCCCCGCGTTAGCACCGAATTGTTGAACACGGAAACTCTCGGGTAAACCGCGCAGGTTGCCGACAAAATTTCCTCGCCAAACTGCATTTGAAGCGAGCAAAGCCCGTTCTCCGAAAGGAACGGGCAAGCCGAATTGATTAAGTTTATATTCCAAACTGTTTGCTCAGGATACAGTCCCCTGTCGGCAACGTCCGCGCCGGCTTTTTCGGCTGTATTGCAAGCCGCTTGTTCGGTACAGAGCGGATTTTGCTCTTGAACAAACGCGGCGCTGATTTTCACGCGCAGTTCCTCGGGCATTTCCCGCGAAACAAGCCGCTCGTGCTCCTCGTTTGTCCACATAACCCGCCCCCAGCGCCCGCAGCAGTTCTGCGGACACGCCGAGCCCGTGCACTTAAACTCGCCGAAATATTTCGGCTCAATGATGTTGTAAAATCCCATTTAGAAGCTTGCGGAGTAGTTCGGAGCTTCCTTGGTGATTTGGATATCGTGCGGGTGGCTTTCGCGAAGTCCCGCGCCGGTGATTTTGACGAACTTTGCCTTTTCCTGCAACTCGGGGATTGTCGGTGAGCCGCAGTAACCCATACCGCTCTTGATACCGCCGACAAGCTGGAAAACGGTATCGGCAACCGCTCCCTTGTAAGGAACGCGTCCTTCAACGCCCTCGGGAACGAGCTTTTTGTCCTTCTCTTGGAAATATCTGTCGGCAGAACCCCGCTTCATTGCCGCAAGCGAGCCCATTCCGCGGTAAACCTTGAACGAACGTCCCTGATAAATCTCGACATCGCCGGGTGCTTCCTCGCAACCCGCGAGCAGTGAACCGAGCATAACGCAGTTCGCGCCGGCGGCAAGTGCCTTGACGATATCGCCCGAATACTTGATACCGCCGTCCGCGATAACGGGAACGCCGTATTTTGCCGCCGCACACGCGCAGTCGTAAATCGCGGTAATCTGCGGAACACCGATACCCGCGACAACACGCGTTGTACAAATCGAGCCGGGTCCGATACCAACCTTAACCGCGTCCGCGCCCGCCTTAATCAGGTCTTCTGCGGCCTCTGCGGTTGCGATATTGCCCGCGATAATGGGAGTGTTCGGGAATGCGTTCTTCACCTTGTCCAAAGTCAGCATAATGTTCTTGCTGTGACCGTGCGCCGAGTCGAGAACCAGCACGTCCGCCTGCGCCTTGATAAGCGCGCCCGCTCTTTCGAGAACATCGGGCGTGATGCCGATTGCCGCGCCGCAGAGCAGTCTGCCGCTCTTGTCACGCGCGGTGTTCGGGTACTGAACGGATTTTTCGATATCTTTAATTGTGATAAGTCCCTTGAGGTAGCCGTTTTCGTCAACCAGCGGGAGCTTTTCAATCTTATGTTTGCGGAGAATTTCCTGCGCGCCCGCAAGGGTTGTCCCAACGGGAGCTGTGATAAGGTTTTCCTTGGTCATAACCTCGCCGATTTTCTGCGCGGGGTCGGAGATGAAGCGCAGGTCGCGGTTTGTGAAAATGCCGACAAGCTTGCCGTTTTCAACAATCGGCACACCGCTGATTTTATACTTGCCCATAAGCGCGTCCGCGTCGCGAACGCTGTCCTCGGGCGAAAGGAAGAACGGATTGACGATGACGCCGTTTTCCGAGCGCTTTACCTTATCAACCTCGTCAACCTGCTGTTCGATGGTCATATTTTTGTGGATAATGCCGATCCCGCCCTCACGCGCGATTGCGATTGCCATTTTCGCTTCGGTTACGGTATCCATAGCGGCGGTCATTATGGGGGTGTTGAGCTGAATTGTTTTGGTGAGATTTGTTTTGATGTCAATCATATTCGGAGTAACGTCGCTTCTTGCGGGCACCAACAGTACGTCGTCAAACGTAAGCCCTTCCTTGGTAAATTTTTCCTCAAAATTACAGTTGAGCATAATTTTCTCCTCTCGTTTTCATCATTTTCATTTGCGTATATTGTTATTATTATACACCACAAATCAAAATTTTTCAAGCGGGAAATCAAAGAAAATTATACAAATATCTTTCAATTTTTTTAACAGGTTTATGACATTTTAACGCACTTGTTAAAAATTCGGTGAAAATGGGCTTCAGGCTCTTGACTAAATCACAAAATTATTATAAAATATAAGTGTATGTGTTGAATACTAAACAAAAGAGGTTGGAGAAAAATGAACGGAAGAGAAACTATAGTTTCGGCGTCGCTTCTTGCGTGCAATCTGGCGAACTTCGAGAGCGAAATCAGACGGTGCGAGAGAGCGGGCGTTGACTGGATACATTTTGACGTTATGGACGGGCATTTCGTGGAGCAAATCACCTACGGTGCGCCCGTGCTGAAATTTGTGCGGAGCGTTACGCAGAAATTGCTTGACGTTCACCTTATGGTTGAAAATCCGCAGAGCCAAATCAAGTTTTTCGCGGACGCGGGCGCTGATTTGATTACAATTCACCTCGAAAGCAAAGGCGATATCTCGGGCTGTCTGCGGGAAATCCGCTCGCAGGGGAAAAAATCCGCGCTTGCCATAAAGCCGGCAACCCCCGTTGAGGCGGTTTTCGATTATATCCCGCTTTGCGATATGATTTTGGTGATGACGGTTGAACCGGGCTACGGCGGACAGGGCTTTATCTATGATATGCTCCCGAAGCTCAAGGTTTTGCGCGAGTACGCCGACAACAACGGCTTTGAGAAGCTAGATATTCAGGTTGACGGCGGAATTAACGAAAAAACAGGCTTTTCCGCGGTTAATGCGGGAGCAAACGTTCTCGTTGCGGGAACGGGACTTTTTAAAGCGCCCGATATGAAATCGGTCTGCGAGGCGCTGAAAGGAAACTGATTGATGACGAAGAATATTGCTCGCGAACCGGACAAGGTTTATTTCGAGCGTATGGTTATAATGGCGATGCTTCTGGTGCCCGCCGCGTTTTTACAGGGAATACGCGCGGTTTTGGTGTGCGTGATGAGCGTTGTGTGCTGTATGATTGTGGACGCGCTCTGTTGCCTCATCAGAAAAATCCGCTACAACATAAAGGACGCCGCCGTGCCGTTTTGGGGCTTGGCGGCGGGAATGATGATGCCCGTGAGCGTGCCCGTGGGGCTGATTATCCTGTCCTCGGTATTGTGCGTGGTTATCGGAAAGCACCTTTTCGGCGCTTCGGACAACATCATCTTCTCTCCCCCTGCGATTTCCACGGCGTTTCTCATAATCTGTTATCCCGCAGAAATGCTCTATGCACCGAAATACGGCGAGATTTACCCCGTTTTCGCGGAATTTGAGGGCGCTCTCACCCGTTCAACCGAGTACTCGCTCAAGCTCGGAAACGTCCCCGCAAAAGGCGTTCTCGACACGCTTATGGGGTTTGTGACGGGGAGTATCGGCACGGTTTATATGCTGGTTATACTTGTGTGCGGAATATGCCTTGTGCTTCGCCGTACAAACAGCTTTGCCGCGGTTATGTCAACGCTTGTTGCATCGGCAGTTCTCGCGTTTTTCTTCCCGAGAGCGGATTTCGGTGAGGGCGGCGGTTGGAGCTCGGTTTTCTACGAATTTTCATCGGGCTATCTGCTTTTCGGAACGGTTTTCCTTGCCGCAGAGCCGTACAACGTCCCGCAGAAGCTTATGGGAAAAATCCTCTACGGCGCAACGCTCGGCTATATAACGATGATGTTCCGTTATTTCGGGCAAACCGAGGGTAGCTTTTTGTTCGCGCTGTTGGTTACGGGCGCGCTCGGGAGTAGCTTTGACCGACTTGTCGATAACCTCGTTTACTGGAAGAAAACCTACGTCAACTCCTTCGAGAAATCCAAGACAACGGTTCAGAGCGGCGGCGTAAAGCTGACGGACACGCAGGAAATTGTCATACCCGAAAAGTACAAATACAACACCCCGCCGATTGACGGCGAGATAAAAAAGCACCGCAGAAGAAAGAAGAAGGAGGACGACCGAAATGACGGCGGAAAATAAGAAAAGTCACATAAACGCCGACGGTCTGTTCCGGCAGAACATCGTCCTTATGAGCGGGCTGGTCACTGCGCCGATTATTGTCGCGGCGACAACCTTACAGCGCGCGCTGGTGCTCACGCTGAGCTTTTTTGCGATTTCTTACTTCTCGATACTGATTTGCAGGTTTATTCCGCGAAAAATTGTGTATACTGTAAGAATATTACTCTACACAATTGTCGCGGCGGCACTGTTTATACCGACGGTAATCGGTCTGCGGTATCTGTTCCCCGACACCACAAAAGAGGTTATGCTGTATATCGAGCTGACTGTCGTAAACTCGCTTATTCTCGCGAAAACCGAGAGCCGCTTTTACCTCGAACCTTACGGTAGAATGGCGGTTGACGTGCTGATTTACATCGCGGGCTACGCAATGGCGGCGTTTGCGGCGGGCTTTGTGAGAGAAATTCTGTCCTACGGCACAGTCTTCGGATTTCACGTCTGCGAACCGATTGTGCCCTCGGCAAAATCTCCGTTCTTCGGGTTTATACTCGTGGGAATTTTCGCGGCGCTTTGCAGAGCGGCGGCAGGCAGGCGCGTTTCTTCACGAAAGGAGCGCGGGAAATGAGCAACGTTTTTGCAAGAATTGTCAGCCTCGCGATGATTTCGGTGTTCACGCAGAACGCGATTTTCGACAGGGCTTTCGGCGCAAATGTCGCGATTTACGCTTCGCGAAAGGACGCGCACGTTGTCGGCTTCTCCATCGCAATCACCATTATGACAACCCTCGCGAGCATTATCTCGTATCAGTTTGACGGGCTGTTGCTCCCGTTGCCTTACGGCGATTTGCTTATGCCGCTGGTTTATGTGGGGATAATCAGTCTGCTTTATGTAATCGGGCTGTTGATTTTGTGGAAAGGCTTCCCGAAAACGTTCTACAAGGTCAAAAAGTACGCGCACCTCGCGATTTTCAACTGTGCGGTTTTCGGCGCGCTTTTCCTGAACTCAACCTTCGGAAAAGGCTTCGCGGGATACGTTGGCTACGGCTTCGGCACGGGCATCGGCTTTTTCTTCGCGTGCTTTTTGCTAAATATCGCAAACGACCGTCTGTCAAGCGAAAAAATCCCGAAGATTTTCCGCGGCTATCCGATAATGATGATTTACATCGGAATTTTATCTCTCGCTTTTAACGTTTTGGTTGGTTATACAGCCGATTTCTGATATTTTCAACAAAGGGGGTCCGGGCGCATTGAAAAACAAAAAAACTAACATCAAAATCAAACGAAGCAAGGTCAATCTCTACAGCAAACGTAAAAACAAACGAAAACAGGTCATCACGATTGTCATAACGGTTGTGGCGGCGTGTGCGCTCGGCGTTCTCGGATTTGGGCTGGGAAAGCCGCTTGTTGAGTTTTTCAACAGCCGAAACAATAGTACCGGTTCCTCGGAATCCGCGTGGACTCCCCCGTCAAGCGAGGAGGTTTCCTCGGAAAGCGTTATCCCGAGTTCCTCGGAGGAAAGCTCGGAGGTTCCCGTTGAACCCGTTCGGAAAATGACCGATGTGTACTTCCTCCCCGATGACGCGGCGTTAAGCTCGGCTTCGCTCAACAGCGCGCTTGCGGCGGCAAAGGCGGCGGGTGTGGAAACGGTTGCCGTTACGCTGAAGAACGACACGGGCAATTTCCTCTACAAGAGCGAAATCAAGGGCTTGGACACTCACAATATCATCACCGGCACTCTCACCGCCGAGCAAATCTGCAAGGCGATAACGGACGCGGGCTTTATCCCCGCGGCGAAGATAAGCACGCTGAAAGACCGTCTTTGCGGCTACAAGGACGCGACAGACGGCGGTTATCGCATAACGGGGAGCGGCTACACCTGGCACGATGACCGCGAGGAAAAGGGCGGCAAGCCGTGGCTGTCGCCGTTCAAGTCGCAGACCTTGCAGTTTATGGGTGAAATTACGGCTGAGCTTTCTGCGGCTGGCTTCAAAAACATTATCGCCGTGAACACAATGTACCCGAAATTCCACAAGGAGGACATCTCAACCTACCTCTCCGACCTCCCGCTCTCGGACAACAAATCGCGTCAGGACGCACTTTGGAACGTTGTTGAGTCAGCGAAAGCCGGTGCCGAGAGGAACGGTGCGGAGCTTTGGATTGAGGTTGCGGGTGAAAATGTTGTTGCACAAAACCGATTGTGTACGGACGCGGAGCTTTGCGGGAGCGCGGACAAGCTCGCGGAAGTCAAGCTGATTGTGGACTACACGCCGACTGCTTCCGCTTCCGAAGCTTACACACTCGCCAAAACCTTTGCCGAGAAGCTGAAAACGGCTCTCGGTGACGCGGAATTTTATGTGGTTATCAAGGGCGGCTATTCGGAGGCGGCACTTTCGGATATCAAAAAGGCGTTCTCGGAAACCAAAATTGCGGTTTTCGGACAATAACTTTCCCGTAAACCACTTGATTTTTCAAGAAACAAGGTGTATAATATAAAAGTTGTACACTTTATGTATAAAAACACAAAACAGATACGGAGGACAAAAAATGAATTTACTCAATTTGATTTCCAGTTCAAGCCAGCAGCAGGCGGCTGCTGCGGGCTCGCAGTGGGCGTCTATGCTTATGATGATTTTGCCGCTTGTGCTGATGGTAGCAATTTTCTATTTCCTTATTCTGCGCCCCGAGAAGAAGCGCAACAAGGAAATGCAGCAAATGCTCAACAACATTCAGGTTGCCGACGAGGTTGTCACAACCGGAGGCATTATCGGGCGCGTTCTGTCGGTTAAGGAGGATACTGTTCTCATCGAAACCGGAAGCGACCGCACCAAAATCCGCGTGCTCAAGACGGCGATTGCCAGAAACAACACTCACCACGAGTCCGCAACCACTGAGGTTGAAACCGCAAAGGCTTCCAAGGACAAGAAGAGCGGCAAGAACGAAATCAAGTAATGCCGAAAACCGATTTACGGGTTGTCAAGACGCGCGCGAATATCAGAAACGTGCTTGTCGAGATTATGTCCGAGAAACCCATTTCGAGCATTACCGTTTCGGAGGTCTGCGAGCTTGCAAGGATTAACCGAAAAACCTTTTACCGTCATTACCGCACCGTCGGCGATGTTCTCGAGGAGCTTGAAAACGACTTTCTCAAGGAGTTTTCCGAGCACCTTCAAAGCGGGAGCTTGCTGAATATCGGCGCGGTTGTGCGCGGCGTGAGCGATACCGTGAAGCTTCACAAGGATTTTTTCGCAAAGCTTATGCGGCATAACCCCGAGATTTTTACAAGCGGCAGAATGAAGCTTGCTCTGCGCAGGGCAATTTCCGCCGCTCTGCGAAATATCGGCGCGGGAAACACCGAGCCGGAGCTTAACGCAATCTCGGAGTTTATCGTTTCGGGCGTGCTTTCGGTGTACGCGTCGTGGTTCAGCAACGGTTGCCGCGAGGATATTGACGCGCTCGCGGAAATTTCCGTCAAAACTGCCGTGAGGGGCTTGTCGGCGTTTGTGCCCGAGAGAAGGCTCTTGGCGGAGAAGTAAAAAGAAGTGATATTGTGAAAGAGAATAAATTTTTCACGGTGAACAATATGGTGTTCATCGCGCTTTTTGCGGCGATAATCTGCATAATGGCGCCGTTTTCGATTGCTGTCGGTGCAATCCCGATTTCACTCGGTACTTTCGCGATTTACCTAGCGGGCGGTTTCCTCGGGAGCAAAAAGGGCGCGGCGGCGGTTTGCGTGTACATTATGCTGGGCGCGGTTGGACTGCCCGTGTTCACGGGATTTTCGGGCGGTTTCGCAAAACTGCTCGGAGTGACGGGCGGCTACATAATCGGCTTTATACCGCTAGTTATATTAACGGGAATTTTTGCCGAGCGTAATAAAAAGCTGATGCCCGTGGGAATGGTTTTCGGAACTCTTGCGTGCTATATCTTCGGCACCGCTTGGTTTATGATTTCAACGGGAAGCGAGCTTGCTCCCGCGCTTATGAGCTGCGTTGTGCCGTTTCTTATCGGTGACGCGATTAAGATTGCCGCGGCAACGGCGATTTGTATTCCGCTCAAGTCAAGAGTGGACAAAATTTTGGCATATAAAAGGAAAAATCAATGAACTCTGCGCTGATTACAGCATTTCAAGCCGGTGTAATGCTGATTTTGCTGTTTTTCGGGTACTTTTTGTACAAGAAAAATTTTCTTGACGACAACTCGTCAAAACGGCTGTCGAACATTACTATTTCAATAATCAGCCCGATTGTCATTTTCAACGCTTATCAGACAGATTTTAACCCCGAGCTGCTCAAAGGACTTTTGACGGCGCTTGCGCTTGCGTTTGCGTCACAGGCGTTGTCCGTGCTTGCGGCTCGGCTTATTGTGCGCAAAACGCACAAGGATTTCGAGGTTGAGCGCTTTGCAATCGGCTATTCAAACTGCGCGTTTATGGGAATTCCGCTTGCCGAGGCAACCTGCGGCTCGGAGGGCGTGTTCTACCTCACGGCTTATATCACCGCGTTCAATGTTTTTATGTGGACGCACGGTGTTGTGATGATGAGCGGGAAAAAGCTCTCGGGAAAAGGACTGGTGAAAATTGTGCTCTCGCCGGCGATGCTGAGCATAATTCTCGGGCTTGTCTGCTTTTTCACGGGATTTCGCGTTCCTGAAATCATACAGCAACCGCTCAACTACCTCGGTGCGCTCAACACTCCGCTTGCGATGATAGTTTCGGGCGCAACGATTGCCATGGCGGGAATTAAGAGTTGTTTCACGAAAAAGCGCGTGTACTTTTTGCAGGCGTTTCGGCTGTTGCTTTTGCCGGCGGTAATTGCAACGGGCTACGCTCTTGCAAGGCATTTCGGCGCAAACGCAACCGCTGTCGGCTCAATCCTAGTCGCGGCGGCGGCACCCACGGCTTCTGCGGCGATTATGTTCTCGCACAAGTTCGGCAAAAACGCCGAATACGCGTCAAACCATTTTGCCGTTTCCACGATTTTAAGTATGGCGACAATGCCGCTTATTCTCGCGTTTTACGAGTTGGTGTGCGGTTGGATTTCGTGAAAATGCACAAAAAATCGCCTTGTAGTTTGTACACTATAATTGTTGCAAATTTCCAAAAAAAATGGTATAATTTATATGTTACAAATTGACAAGATAGTATTTAGGCTAAAAAGCCTGTATACTTCTTAATATATTTTCCCCAATTATTTTCAGCCGATAAACTGTTTTCCCCAAACAGTCGGCAACCTTAATTTGATTTAACCGCAGACACCCCCTTGTCTGCGGGATTTTTTTGCCTTTTTGTGAAAATCTCGCGAAAATTTCTTCCAAAACACTTGACTTTTCAGAAAATAGTTGTATAATATAGTTAGCACTCTATTAGATAGAGTGCTAAATCAAGCATATGTTGCATTGATTTAAATATTTAGGAGATGATTTAAATGGCAGAGAAAAAGGAATTTAAAGCGGAGTCCAAACGCTTGCTGGAGATGATGATAAACTCCATTTATACGCATAAGGAAATCTTTTTGCGCGAGCTTATTTCAAACGCTTCGGACGCGATGGATAAGCTGTACTTCAAGTCAATGGAGGAAAATCTCGGGCTGACGCGCTCGGATATGCAGATTACGATTGCCGTTGACAAGGGCGCGCGCACGCTCACGATTTCCGATAACGGTATCGGTATGACCAAGGACGAGCTTGAAAACAACCTCGGCACAATCGCGCAGAGCGGCTCGTTCGAGTTCAAGCGCGACAATGAAAAAACCGAAGATGTTGACGTTATCGGGCAGTTTGGTGTGGGATTTTACTCGGCGTTTATGGTTGCCAAAAAGGTTACCGTAATCTCCAAGGCTTACGGCGCGGACAAGGCTTATATGTGGCAGAGCGTCGGCGCGGATGGCTATTCTATCGAGGACGCCGAAAAGGACGCAAACGGCACGGTTATCACCCTTGAAATCAAGGACAACGCTGACGAGGAGAACTATGACGAGTTCCTCACACCCTATAAAATCAAGGAGCTTGTCAAGAAATATTCCGATTATATCCGCTATCCGATTAAAATGGACGTTGAGCACGAAAAGCTCAAGGAAGGCACCGGCGTTGACGGAAAAGAACCCGAGTATGAAAAGGAAATTGTTACCGAAACTCTCAACTCTATGGTTCCTATCTGGAAAAAGTCCAAGACCGAGCTGAAAGACGAGGACTACAACCAGTTCTACAAGGACAAATTCTACGATTACACCGACCCGCTGCTCCACATTCACACAAAAACCGAGGGCACGGCAACCTATTCCGCGCTGCTTTACATTCCGCAAAACGCGCCCTACGACTATTACTCCAAGAACTACGAAAAGGGCTTGCAGCTCTATTCGAGCGGCGTTATGATTATGGAGAAATGCGCGGATTTGCTCCCCGATTATTTCAGCTTTGTCAAAGGTCTTGTGGACAGCGAGGATTTGTCGCTTAACATTTCCCGTGAAATGCTCCAGCACGACAGACAGCTGAAAATTATCGCAAAGAGCATCGAAAAGTCGATTAAGAACGAGCTGAAAAAGTTGCTCAAAAACGAGCGCGAGAAGTACGAGAAGTTCTTTGAAACGTTTGGCTCGCAGATTAAGTACGGCATCTACGAGGCTTACGGAATGAACAAGGACGAGCTTCAGGATTTGTTGCTGTTCAAGACCTCAAACGGCGGCACGACAACGCTCGAGGAGTACGTTTCGCGTATGAAAGAGGACCAGAAGTTCATCTATTTCGCGAGCGGAAGTAGCGTTACCCGTATCGAGAGCCTGCCGCAGACCGAACAGGTTCGCGACAAGGGCTACGAAATTCTGTACCTCACGGACCACGTTGACGAATTCTGTCTGCAAATGATGCACGACTTTGACGGCAAGGAGTATAAGTCGGTTTCCGCGGACGACTTGGGGCTTGATACACCCGAGGAGAAAGAGGAAATCAAGAAGGCTGAGGAAGACAACAAGTCGCTGTTCGAGTTTATGACCGAGAAGCTTGGCGGAAAGGTTAAGGCGGTTAAGCTGTCGCAGCGCTTGAAGAGTCACCCTGTGTGCATTACCAGCGAGGGTATGCTGTCGGTTGAGATGGAGAAGGTACTGTCGGCGATGCCTAACGGCGAGGGGGCAAAGGCGGAGAAAATTCTCGAGATTAACCCGAACCATGCTATTTTCGGCAAGCTCAAGGAGCTGTACGAGAGCGATAAGGAGAAGGCGGCGGATTACGCGGATATTTTGTATAATCAGGCGCTACTGATTGAGGGAATGCCGATTGAGAATCCTGTTGAGTTCTCGAACAAGGTTTGTGAGCTGTTGGCGAAGTAAGGCGGTAAATCTCGCAAAGTGGTATTTGAGCACCGCGAAGCGAAAAAAGTCTTTTTGGAGGTTTGGAACCTTTTTCTTCAGAAAAAGGTTCCAAGACTAGAGCGAAGCGACAATACTGAAGGCGAAGCCGCAAAAATCCAAAAAAAGAACGCTTTCGCTTTGTATAAATTAACGAGGAAACTTGTACATCAGTTTCGCAACCATTGCCAAATTTTTTTGCGGACGCAAAAAAATTAGCAAATCCCACCGAACAAACTTCCAATTAACAGAAAAATTCACCGTGCGTTCAGCCAAACCCACAAACCCAATTCCACAAATTCAGATTAAACAACAAAACTCGGAGCGAAAAGCCCCGAGTTTTTTATTACACAAAAAAGCAGGCTCGTAAAGAACCTGCTTTTGTTTTGCTTTGTTGACAATTAGTCAGCAGAATAAGGAATAAGAGCAACCTGTCTAGCTCTCTTGATTGCCTTAGTAAGCTCTCTCTGGTGATAAGCACAGCAACCCGTAACTCTGCAAGGCAGAATCTTGGAGCGCTCAGTCATAAACTTCTTGAGCTTGGCAATGTCCTTATAATCAATGAACTCTGTTCTGTCCGAGCAAAACTGGCAAACCTTTTTGCGGCTGCGCTTTGCTGCGTGAACAGGTCTTTCGGTCTTTTCAGCCATGGTATTAACCTCCTGTTTAGATTTCGATTAGTTCACAATTTTCTCAGAATGGATAAGCGTCACTATCGGCAGAGGAGAAATCCGCGGCAGGAGAATTATTCTCCGACGGAGCAGAATGTGAGCCGCTCTCGGGAGGGGGCGTTCCGTAACCGGGGTCGCCGCTCGAGTAGTAGCTTCCCGAACCGCCGTTTCCGGTCTTTTCGCCCGTAAAGCAAACCTGGTCAGCAACTATTTCCGTAACATTTACGTTCTGTCCGTCTTTGTTGGTGTATTGACGTGTCTGAAGCTCGCCTTCAACCAAAACCATATTTCCCTTCTTGAAATAGCGGGAAACAAATTCACCGGTCTGACGCCATGCGACAATGTTGAAGAAATCAGCCTTCTTTTCTTCGCCCTTAGTCTGAAATCTTCTGTCAACAGCGATGCTGAAAGTACACACGCTTACTCCCGAAGGAGTGGTCTTAAGCTCAGGATCACGCGTAAGTCTGCCCATTAAAATAACTCTGTTAAAAGCCATAATTTACACCTCCGCCAAATATCCGATTACTTTCTAAGAACAACCATTGAGCGAAGAACGCCATCGGTAATGCTGATTACGCGCTCCAGCTCTGCGGGGAAATCGGGCTTGCTCTCGAAATTATAGAGAACATAGTAGCCCTCGCTCTCGTAGTTGATTTCGTAAGCGAGCTTTCTCTTGCCCCACTCGTCAACACCCTCGAGAGTTCCGTTGTTCTTGATAAGATCGGAGAACTTGCTGATGAGAGCCTTAACCTGCTCCTCATCGTTCGTCTTTACAGAAAGAACAACCATTGCCTCGTACTTGGAATCAAGCTTTGCCATTTATTTGCACCTCCTTATGGATATATATCCCACGGTCCTTCCGTGAGAAAGGGGTTATTCGCTTTCAGCGATTAACTTTATCATTATAACAGATTTTTTTGGGCTTGTCAAGAGGTTTTTCGATATTTTTGGGAAAATTTTCTCTTTTAGCGTTTTGGTGAACGCACGGCTGTTTATACGGCTTTTGTCGAACAACTCGAAATTTGCTTTAACCATTAGTCCTATGTTGCGTTCATTAGCGGGGGTTCTGCGAAACCCTAGCGATTTCGGCGGCATCGAACCGCCGAAATCGCGCGGGTGAAGCCACGCCCCATTGTAAGAGAGAATTTCGGGTTCGTTAGGCGTGGCTTCACCCGCCTGTTAAGATAAGTTTTCGAAAGGTGCAGGCGATTTTTCGGGCATCGAACCCGAAAAATCGCGCGGGTGCAGTCACGCTCCATTGATTGCGAAAAGCACGGTTTTATAAAGCGTGACTGCACCCGCGGTTTGAGCCGAGTTTTACCGTTTCGCTTGCTTTGCAAAAAATTATCCCCTGCATTTTTCGGTATTGAACCGAAAAATGCTCGGGGAGGTTGTTCGTATTGATTTTTTATTTTGGCGCTTCGCGCAGAGTGGTCGCTTCGCTCCAGTGCCTCCGGCGGCTTAAACCCTTTTTCTGAAGAAAAAGGTTAAGGAAACCGAAGGTTTCACTAGAATTCCAAAAAGACTTTAGGCGCTTCGCGGTGCATGATTACAGCTTTGCGAAAATTACGCGTTCGGCTCAATCTTCCAGATATCCTTCGCGTAGCCCTCAATCGTTCTATCCGAGCTGAACTTGCCCGCAGAGCACATATTTATCATCGATTTCTTGATAAACTCATCGTGATTGAACTTGTAGTCAGCGTTCGCCTTGAGTTTAGCCTGAACGTAATTCTCAAGGTCGCCGAGAACGTAATAGTGGTCAGGCTTGTGCCAAGAAGCACCGTCCAAAAGCGAGTAGTACAACTCCCTGAACGAGCCGTTTCCGCCGTCCGAGAACGTCCCATCGATAAGCGTGTTCAGCACTCTCGCAACCCTCGTATTCTCGGAGTAAATCTTTCTCGGGTCATAGTTCGGCATAATCTGTGCCAAATCCTCAACTCTCGCGCCGAAAATGTAGTTGTTCTCCTCGCCTGCTTCCTGCGCGATTTCAACGTTTGCGCCGTCATAAGTGCCGAGCGTCATTGTGCCGTTGAGCATAAACTTCATATTGCCCGTACCCGAAGCCTCGGTGCCTGCCGTAGAAATCTGCTCGGAAATATCCGCGGCAACAACCAGCTTCTCCGCGTATGATACATTATAATTCTGTACGAAAACAACCTTGATTGCCCCGTTAAGCGACAGGTCGTTGTTGACAAGATTTGCGATTTCGTTGATGAACTTGATGATTGCCTTTGCTCTCGCGTAGCCGGGAGCGGATTTTGCACCGAAAATAAAGGTTGTCGGAGCAAAATTCTCGCGGGCAATCGAGCCGTCCTTCAAGCCAAAGTAAATGTACAATATCGAGAACGCGTTCAAAAGCTGGCGCTTGTACTCGTGCAGGCGCTTTATCTGGATATCGAACAGGCTGTCCGCGTCGATATTTTCGCCCTCGTGAGCGGCGATATATTCCGCGAGAGCTTTCTTGTTTTCGCTCTTAATCGTGCTGAAACGGTCACGGATTGCCTTATCATCGCAGAACGGGCGCAGATTTTTGAGCTGAGCGAGGTCGGTGAGCCAGCTTTCGTTTCCGAGAAGCTCGGTTATCATCGAAGCGAGCTTCGGGTTGCACAAAGCAAGCCAGCGGCGCGGAGTTATGCCGTTGGTTTCGTTGAGGAAGCGCTCGGGGAACATCTCGTACCAGTCCGAAAGAGCGTCCTTTTTGAGAATTTCGGTGTGGATTTCGGCAACGCCGTTGACGTGCGAGGAGCAGTAAATCGCCATTCTCGCCATGTGAACCATTCCGCCCGACACAATCTGCATTGTTTCGATTTTTTCTCTCGAAATGCCCTTGCGGTACATATCGGAAATAAACGCTTCGTTTATGCGGAGAATTATTGCGTAAACCTCGGGCACAAGCTCCTCGACGATATCGCTCGACCATTTTTCTAGAGCTTCTGCCATTATCGTGTGGTTGGTGTAGTTGAACGTGTTTTTCGCGATTTCAAGCGCTTCTTCAAACTCGCAGCCGCGCCCGATAAGATTGCGGATAAGCTCGGGAATTGCGATAACGGGGTGCGTATCGTTGAGCTGAATTGCGTTGAACTCGGCGAAATTGCTGAGCGGTCTGCCTGCCGCGAGGTGCTTTCTAATCAAATCCTCGACAGAAGCCGCGCTGAAGAAATACTCCTGCTTCAGTCTGAGCAACTTTCCGGGGCGTGCGTCATCGTTCGGATAAAGCGTCTTGGAGATGTTCTCGGCTTCAATTTCACCGCGCGCCGCGCCGAAATAATCCTGTTTGTTGAACGCGTCAAAATCAAACGCGTTTATCGGCTCGCACTGCCACAATCTCAATGTACAAGCGTAATCGTTGCGGTAACCGAAAATCGGCATATCGTAAGGCACTGCCTTAACATCGCCGCTTGCAAAATGCACGATAACCGCTTCGTCCTCAACGCGTCTGCTCCACGGGTCGCCCTGTGCTGTCCAGTCATCGGCGTATTCGCGCTGGAAGCCGTCCTCGATTGTCTGCTTGAACAGACCATATTTATATCGTATACCATAGCCGGTGAGCGGGAGCTTCAAGGTTGCCGCGCTGTCGAGGAAGCAAGCGGCAAGACGTCCCAGACCGCCGTTTCCGAGAGCCGCGTCCTCGATTTCCTCAAGCTCCGAGAGCGAGTCGCCCGCTTCCTTGAGCAACTCCTCGGCATAGTCGGCAAGTCCGAGGCATAAGATGTTGTTATACACAGCGCGCCCCACGAGGAACTCCATCGACAGGTAGCCCGCGCGTCTGCCGCTCGGCGCGGAGCAGTTCATCATCGGCACCGCTTGCCGCATAATCGCCTTTCCGAGCGCGTTGTGCAACTGCGCGGGTGTACAGCGCTTGCCTTCAACGCGGGTATCGCGCATAATGTCCTCAAAATCGTTTTTCAGCAAAGTCTTATCAATCATATTTTTTCTCCTTACTTTTGTACATCAAGAGTTGTTTCGCTTATACTCTTACTTATTTTACCATATTGTTCCGATAAAATCAAGCGGGAGCGCCAAAAAAACTTGTAATAAAAGGAAATTTTACGTCAAAGTTTAACAGAATTGATTATTTTTGGTTAAATTGCACATAAGCGCGTGTTGAAATTCTACACGAAAAAATTGCAAATAAGCTGTTGTCGGTGCTTGAAAAAAACGAACAATTATGTTATAATTGTGTTAAGTAAGCGACTATGGGTTTAGTGCGCCCTTTTTCGGAAACTGTCGGTATTATTCCCGCGGGATTTCGCGCAGAGTAATATTTTCGGCATTTTTCATCGGAAATCGATGCTCTAAACCAAGCCGGTCGCTTAAAGAGGGAACTTCCGATTTCACTCGGGAAACAGGAAATTTCACGGTTTTCGGTTTTCGGGAAACTTGGGGTTGCCAAAGAATATTTTTGCGGAAACGGAGGTTTTCAGGTGAATAAATTCTCTTATGTCGCCACCGACGTCAATGGTAAAACCACACGCGGTAATGAGATGGCGGAGGATTTCAGGGATCTTCAGCAAAAGCTCAGAGAGAAAAATCTTTACGTTACAAGCTATCGTGACCTCGGCTCAGGTACGGTTGACGTAAAGTACAAGTTCAAGACCAAGGAGGTTTCCTTCATCAGCCGTCAGCTCGGCTCGATGACTTCGGCAGGTCTTTCGCTTGTAAGAGCACTCTACATTCTTCAGGAACAGCAGGAAAACAAAAAGGCAAAGGCGGTTCTCCTCGATATCTACGAGGAGGTTCAGAAAGGTAAGTCCTTCTCGGACGTTCTGAAGTCAAAGCCCGGCGTGTTCCCGGATATGTTCGTCAGCCTTGTGGCTGCCGGCGAGGCTTCGGGTACTCTCGACCAGATGCTCAACCGTCTGTCGGACCACTACGCAAACGCCAACAAAACCGCTAACAAGGCTAAGAGCGCAATGGTTTACCCGATGATTTTGCTCGTGCTGTTGCTCGCGGTTATCGTGCTCCTGTTCACGCAGGTTCTGCCTATGTTTGCGAGTATGATGAGCGAGGAGGATATGACTCCCCTTTCAAAGGCTCTTTTGGCATTCTCCGGCTCGCTGATTAACCAGTGGTATGTCTACATAATCGTTATCGTCGGTATCGTTGTCACGGTTTTCATTATGAGAAGAACGCCCTCAACCAGACGAAAAATGGACGAACTCCTCCTCAAAATCCCCAAGGTCGGAAAGCTCGTTGCAACCATGTACACCGGTACCTTCGCAAGAAATATGGCGAACCTCTACGGCGCAGGCTTGCAGATGGTTGAGTGTATCGAAAAGTCCATCGCCGCTGTCAACAATATGTACGTTCACGACAAGTTCAAGGAAGTTGTTAACGACATCAAGCTCGGCGAGAGTATGTCAAAGGCAATCGAAAAAACCGGCATCTTCGAGGGTATGTTCACGTCGATTATCTACGTCGGCGAGGAATCCGGTACTCTCGACACTATCCTTTCAAAGAGTGCGGACTACTACGATGAAGAAGCAGACTCCGCAGTTACAAAGCTCGTAGGTCTTATGGAACCTCTTATGATTATCCTTATGGGTATCGCAATCGGTTTGTTCCTTGCGGGTATGTTCCCGATGCTCTACGGCGGAATGACAAAGGTTGGTCAGTAATTCGTAAACGGATTATTCAATACTATAAATAATAAGTATGAGGTGAAGATATGCTTTCAATAGATATTACAGATAGGCAAATAAAGCTCGTCAGAGGTATTCACAGCGGAAGCAAAATCAGAGTTCAGGACGCTGATATGCGCGAGCTGTCCATGGGAATGGTTTCCAACGGTTACATCACAGACGTTCCGATGGTTGCCGCAGAGCTCAACGACATCATCAAGCAGAAGGACATCAAGGAGAAGGAAGCGGTTGTTTCCATCACGTCCAGTGCTATTGTTTACAAGGAAATGCTTGTTGCAAAGCCCAAGAATATGAAAAATCCGGCTATCATCGAGGCGATGATTCAGTCGAATATGAACATTTCCAGCGACTACAACATATCCTTTACTATAGCAGGCGAAACCGAGGACGAGGAAAAGAACAAGATGCTGAAAGTCATAGCGTCTGCCTGCCCTCAGCGTCTGGTTGACGGCTATGTAAGACTGTTCTCGCACATCGGTTTGCAGTTGAAGGGCGTGTACATCTCCAACAACTCCGTTACCCGCCTTATCGTCAACACCCCCAAAATGGCGGACAGAATGCCGATGCTTCTTATCCAGATTGATAAGAACTTCCTCAATATGAACCTGTATGAGGATAATCAGATTGTATTCTCCCGTTTCTTCAACGTTGACCCCAACGACTACGACAACGCGCCCGACTACGTTACCCGCGCGGTTTACGACAACCTGTTCAGAATGATGCAGTTCATCAAGAGCCGCAAGGGTGCAAAGCCGCTTCAGGAAATTCTGTTCTACGGTGAAATCGACAGCTTTATCGAAATCACAAACGCGATTTCTTCGTTCAACGTTCCGACGAATATGCTGTCGTTGCCCTCGTCTGTTTCCACAACCGCGCAGTTCGACTTCGCTAAATTCGCGAACGCTATCGGCGCTCTCTACCGCAGAAACAAAGAGCTTGAGCACATCAACCTCCTCGAGGCTACCTCGGCAAAGGGCTCTACCGCAGGCAACTCGTTCCTGCTGGCAGTTGCGGGAGTTGTTGTCGGTTCAATCGCGCTGGTTGCGGGTGCTTGCGTTATCATTAACATCATCAACAACGGCAAGCTGAACGAAATCAACGAAATTCAGACAAAAATCGACAGCCCCGCCCTTCAGAACGATATGAAGATTGTTGACGAGCGCGAGGGTATGCTCAGCGGCTTCCAGAGCTACAACAATACCGTTAAAGGCACGGTTGATTTGTTCAACTACCAGCCTAAGGTTCAGTCCGTTGTTTACAACAAGGCAACCGAACCTATCAAGAAAATTCTTACCGGAGATGAGGAGCTTAAGGTTACCGCTTTTGAAGTAACCGGCTATTCCGTAAAGCTCTCGTTTATGGGACTTTCGCACGGCGATCCTTCGTCCGTTCCTTCGAGATACGCAGAGTTCTTGGCAGAAAAGATTCTCAATAAGTATGGAGAGCCTTTCTTCAACAAGGTTATCTACAAAGGCTTTGAGAAGGAAAACATTACCGAATGGAATACATACGCTTATCTGCAGAGCGAAGGCAAAACGTCTTTTGATACGGTATTTTCATTCGATATCGAAATGGAGCTTCAGATGGGTAGCGATGAGGCAAACGCAAAGCTTCCCGATTCTGAAAGCAATAAGTAAGGGGAGGCTGGCGAATAATGAAACTTAGTAAACAGGAACGTATCGCAACAATCGTTATTCTTATACTTGTAATTCTCGGTGTGGGTATTTTCGTTTTCATTAAGCCTGCATTTGAAGGGCTTGGTGCAACGCAGAAAAATCTCGAGAACAAACAGGCTGAGTATAACGCTGATGTCGAAAAGGCAGGAAGAAAAGCAGGTCTTAGAACCCAAATCGAAGAGGCTTACTCAGAAGGCGAACATTTGGCTGATATGTTCTTCCCCGAACTCGCTTCCTATGAAACTGACGAGGCTATGAGAGCGTTCCTCGCGCAGTGCAAGGCAAATGTTGTTGTTGAAGCGCTTGAGGTTGAAGAACCCACAACATCTGTTCTTTCACCTTATTTCAGCATAAGCGAGGAAGTTGTTTATGAGCTGAAGTCCTACGCAACACAAGGCGCAGATCCTGATGAGGCAGAGGCAAGAAGAATGTCGCGCCTTACCGAGCTTCAGACCGCTCTCGGAAACGCTCAGACTATCGGCGCAAGCACCGTTAAATTCACCGTTTCGGCTATCGACCGCGAAGAGTTGCTCAAATTTGCCGATGAAGTAAACAACTACATCGTTAAGGAAAACGGCAAGGATACCAGAAAGGCAATTATGCTTAATGGTATGGCGTTTAAGTGCCCCGAGATTGAAAAGGAGTACGAAGCAAAGGTTGAGGAAATCAACTCCGAGGCAGAAAAGGTCGGAAAAGAGGCTCTCGAAAGAGAAACCGGCAAGAAGCCCGACGGCGATAAGGCAACCTCTTCTAACCCCGATGGCGAAACCTCCGATAAGGAAGGTAAGGTTGATGTCAACGAGTGCATCTACAAGGTTGAAACTTCTATCACCTTCTTCAGCATCGAGCGTATGCAGAACCCCAAGGCACAGCTCGACAAGCAGGACGGTGTAACCGCTTAAATCTTGACAATGGCTTATTTTTGAGCAAAGGAGGATACAATGGTACATTCACTGAGAAAGTACCTGAGCAATCGCGGAAGCGCGTTGTTTATGGTCATAAGTACAATGACAGCGCTGATGATTACATGTATGGCGATGTATTTTGCCGTCGTGTCGTCCAGATCCGCGCAGATGGCTGTTTTTAACCAACAACAATCGTATCAGACCGCTCGTTCAACGTCCGAGATTATTATGGACGGACTTAAGAATGGTACTCTCAATACCGAAGACGGCAAAGGTCTTCGTGATTTGCTGGTAAGTGCTGATATGAATATCGGCGATGTCATCACCACCAACGGCAACGGCTTCGCAAGCCTTAACCCTACTTCAACCGGTGCTGACGACGATGACCTCGGCGCGGCTTATGATGTAAAAATTACTCGTCTTAATGACGAGCTGGTTGACGGCGAATCGAACTATACCTTCGATATCGCGGTTACGGCTTCCGTAAACGGCAACAGAGAGGTTATTCACACAATCGTTCACGTCATTCCCCCCAAGACCGAACCCCTCGATAACGCACCTTCGCAGGTGTTCGCGGCAACGGGCTACGCCGATCAGGATACATATCTCGACGGCGGTAAATTTATGACGGATATGTTTATCGATACCGAGAACGCTGTCGTTAACGCATATCCCGGTATGAACGATGAGTTCTTCGGCAACCTCACTGCGGGCGGTTCGCTTCAGGTAAACGGTTATCTCATTCCGAACCCCGATAAGTATGTTGAATGGTTTATCAGAAACAAGCTCTACGAGTCACCCGACAAGAACTTTACTCTTAATTTCTCCGGCACCGCGCCGAGAAGCAGAGTATTTGTCGGCGGCGACCTCGATATGGGCGAAAGCTGGGGCGGTATCAAGAATGCCGATGTTTATGTAAACGGCAATTTCTATTACGGTCAGTCCAACTTTAGCAACTGCCGAGTTTTCGTTCACGGAAACGTGTACGTTAGAACGACCTACAGAGATCTCAGCGCATTTCCGATTTACTGCGATGGAAATGTTATTGAAATCAACGGCGGAACAAAGCAGGGTAGCATCAAGGGCACTTGGGAAGCAAACGACAGCCTCCCGACAGGTGCGCTTACTCGTCACGAGGCTATGTCCATTCTTGACGAAAAAACCGCAACCTGCACGTTCTACAAGTGGGAAATCAACGACAAATATCCCACGGTTAGAAGATGGGACGAAAAGTCGAAAACCTGGAAGGACACCGGAGAACCCGACCCGACTTATGTTCCCGAGCTTAATAAATCGCTCAGCTCTTACAATCTGAAGACAATCCACTGGGACGCAAGTACCTATCCGTTTACCCTGCACTCCACTGAAACAATCACCTACGGTTCTGTGGCTGACGGAAAGGGTTGCGTAATCAAGGATACCACGTTTAACAGAGGTAACGGCGGTATCAACGACTTCACGCTGATTATCGACACGGGCGATGACCCCGACAACGTTTATACAATACGAGTTCTCGCGAACCGCGATATGAACGGCGATGGCAAGAACGAAACGTTCAGCTGGTTCCCGGAGAATGCAGTAGACGGTACAGACCGCTTTAAGATTCTTGTTAAGGGTAGAGGCTCTGTTGTCATTGACGTTCCTGAGGGCGTTACTTATCAGGATATGCACCGTATGCAGGTATCTCACTACAACTGGTGGGTTCTCGCCGGCGGTACAATAACGGATAACAACGGTGAAAAGATTTATTCCCGCGTGGAATATAAGGATGATTTGGCGAAGTTCGTTCACACGGAGTGCGGCGGTGCAAGTGACGAGTGCTCTTATACCGAGGTTAGCTCCGATAAGGATTGCGCGATTTGCGGCGAAAAGAAAAAAGCTGTAACCTGCTCGCGTCACGAGTACACCTTCTACTACTGCCCGAAATGTGAAAAGTCCCTCAAGGACAACGATTTCTGCGGTCAGTGCCTGAACCGCGTCGGAAGACAGGAAATCGACAAGTATCTCCAAAGTCACTCCGATATTGCGGGAAGAATGGAAAAGGACTCCAGCAACAAGCTGGTTTATCCGACAGTCAATATCTTCCTCGTATCCGTAGAGGAGAGTGCTGATATCCGTCTGTCGATAACTAAAACCGGCGATACAATCATTCAAAACGCGTTCTTTGGATTTATTTACGCTCCTTACATGACCTTTAAGGGTTATGGTTCAAACTCAGGCGGCGGCTATATTCGTTTCTTCGGCGGCGCAACGGTTTCCGACTTCATCTTCCAAGACTCGATGTCGTTTGTAACCTGCTGGCCCGAAAAGATTCCCGATGACCTGATGAGCCCGACAAGCAAAGCACAAAAGCTCTCGGGTGCAAATAAGAGCTGGAAGATTTCTCTCGGAAGCTATTAAGGAGGCGCTTTATTATGATGAAAAAATTATTCTCAAAAAGAAGCGGCTTCACGCTTGTTGAGATTGTCGTTGCTTTCGCGGTTTTCGCGATTATGGCGGCAATGATTCTCCAGATTCTCAACGTCGTTTTGTATGAGAAAAAGAGCAACGCCGCATTTGCAGAAGAGCTCCAGCAACAGGAACTTCTTATCTACAAGAACGGAAGAACCGATGCATACGAAGAGGTTGAGGGAGTTGACAATCCCGAGCTTGCATTTAATTTCGATGGTAAAGGTACCTATAAAATAAATTACCAGACAAAATTCGCCCACGGCAAGGACGAGGACGGAAATGACGTAACTTATGACGAAGGTCTTGCTTATTACGTTGGTCCCGGCTCTAACGGCTCCGGCGACGGTACACTGCCCGGCGAAGGTATCAACGGCGGCGACGCAAGCGCGGGCGCTCAGATGAGCCGTATGGACACCAGAATTACCGGCACAAGCGGCTTCTCGGAAATCAATGTCTACAAGGTTGTCAAGGATACCACTTACTCCGGTTCCGGTGTTCGCTATTTCTTCGAGGTGAGCGCGAACGGTTCTCAAATGGATAACGAGATGGTTCCCTACGCGCAGTATAAGATGTACTTCTTTATGAAGGATAAGTATGACGATGTCAAGAGCAACGTCACTTATACCGACTCTCTCGGAAACTCTTTCCAGAGAATGGTTCCCAAAGAAGCAAAAATCATTGACGGCGGCTATGTGAATGACACAAAGCTGGAATGGAATGACTCAACCTGCATTCCTTTCGACAATTATCTGAACAGCGGCGGTTACAACCCTTACGCAATCAAGATTATGAACGATAACTGCATAAGAATCGGTTCGCCTTATGTAAAAGACAACTCCGATGGCGCTGTTGTCGGCGGCGGTTTGCGCGGAGTAAGATTCAAGTCGAGCGCTTTCACCAGATTTTACGTTGTGTTTGAGGAAGACCCTAAGCTCACAAGAGAGTCTTTCGGAGCAAATATCAAAGATCAGGGCAACGTTACGGTAACAGACAGCAAGGTTTCGTATTCTCCTGTTCCGATTCTCAACGATGACGGAACTGTGTCAGACAAGAGCTACGTCAATATTTACGGTGCGTTTGAGTATCAGACGAAAACCAAATCCTGACAGCGCGGAGGTGAACAGTGATGAAAAGGCTTAAACGGCTTTTGCGCCGCAAGAGGAAAAACAGCGGTTTTACGTTGGTGGAACTGGTTGTTTCCTGCGGACTGCTCGGAATTCTCATTGTTGGTGTTACCGCGTTTATCGGGCCGGTTCTGCGGTCTGCGGCTGAAAACGAGAAAAACGTTCGCGCAACGCTTCTTACTCAAACCATTGACGAATTCGTGAGCCGCAGCACAAGAGATTCCTATTATGTTGCGGTTTTCACGGACGCAAAGCGTTCTGATGCGTATGACGGCGGAGATATTGCCAAAAATGAAAATATTAAGGCAATGAAAGACTTCGTTGACAAAAACAAGGAAATTTACGAGCTTAAGTGCTTCTCGTACAGCTGGGCGGAGGATACCCAATCCCACGAATACAAGTATATGCTGATGACCGAGAAGTTCAAGAACGCGTCCACCGCGCTTGAAAATAACCCGGCTCCGGTGTTTGAGTACTGCTTCTATGACGGGCTTTTCCCGCAGATTACGGTTGAGCCGATTATGGTTAAAAAGGGTTCAGCCGATTCCTCCGATGAAGGCTCGGATTCAGGCTCCGGCTCGAAAAACGAAGTTGCCGCGGCGCTTAAGACAACCTATACCGTTTACACCAAGCAGGATATGAAGAACGAGGAATTTATCGGCGTAGGTTACACGGAATTCTGCAACGTAAGAGTTGACAGTGATGACAACAAAACGATGAAGTTCAAGTTCTATGGCGTTACGCCTATGGACAGCGGTGAAGACCACCCGACAACCTTTATCTACTACGTTGCGAGAAGACCGAACAGATTCGATGTAACTTCTTCTTCTTCGACAACATGATTTTTTCGGCAAACAAATTCGGGGCGATTTTCGCCCCGAAGATTTGCTGAATTTTGCTGAATAAGATTATTCAGTGAATTTTTGAGAGCTTAAAACAAGCTCATGTACCAATTCATAATGAACGTACCAACCAGCCATGCGGCGGCGATACCGAGTGAAAGGAACGGCCCGAACACCATTCTGCGGGAGTATTTCACCTTTTCAACCTTGTCGCCTTTTATGTAGATTTTGAAGCCGCCTTCACGTTCATCTGTTATCTTTTCACGGAGCGCCTGCGTAAGCTCAGCCTTTTCGGGCAAGCCTTTCCAGACCTTCTCCTCGAGGAATTCCCACTCGATATCGGGATTTCCCTCGCTTATACTACCGACAATAATATCATCGTGACCGTCCATCACAAAACCGATATCACGGTCAACCTGATTTTGATACCATTTCTCGGCTATACCTTTAATAGTATGGCTGATGACGCGCTCGTCCTTTTTGTCGTGGAACTTTTTGATTGTTCCGTAAACCGCGCCGAAGAGGATACCGATAAACAGCGCGATGAACACCTTGTACCCAAGCAAAAGCGCGGCACCGCACATAAGCTGGAGGTCGCCGCCGCCCATTCCTCCGACAAGCACCATTATGGCGAAAAGCACCAGCACGATGCCGAAAGCGATAAGCCGTTCATACCACACAATTTCGTCGGGGAACAACAGGAATGACAACCCGCCAAGCACCGCTATTGAAATACTGCACCAGTAGGGGATTTCAAAGTGGTCGATATCGATTGCCGAAAGCACGATGAGGAGCGGGAAAAGGATTGCCGAAAAAACGAGCTTCCACACGTTTCCGTCCCAGATAAAACGGAACGCAAGGAATGACAGGCAGTAAAGGCAGGCGGTTGCCGCCTCGATAATCATATAGCGCGGAGAGATTTTGCTCTTGCAGTAGCGGCACTTTCCACGAAGGAAAATCCAGCTGAAAATCGGGAACATATCGTACCACGCAAGCCGATGACCGCAGGAAAAGCAGTGCGAGGGCTCGGTGATGATTGACTGCTTTAGGGGAGTGCGAAGGATTACCACGTTGAGAAAGCTTCCGATGACGGAGCCTAAAACAAATGCAAGAACCGCATAAATAACGGTTTCGATGTCGGACATAAAAATGACCGCCTCCTTATTTTAATTGATACACTTATTTTACCATAAAAAAGTGTTTTTTGCAATAGGTCGCCAAGGAAAAACCGTGAATTTTGAACACGGTTTGGTTGCCGAGGAAATTGAAAAAACGCCGAATATCGGTTCAGCGTTTTTCATATAATAAAAGGTTACCTCAAGAAACGGTTTAGAGGTTTCCTAAAGAAATCCGAAAGGAAGAAATCAGATGCCCGGACCTGTAAAAAATCTACCCATTGGAGAAATCCTGATTGAACAGGGTTTCATCAACAAACAACAGCTCGAAGACGCGCTTGCCGCCCAGAAAAAAAGCTCCGGCAAAATGCTCGGCGATGTTATGTTGGAGATGGGGTTGGTTTCGGAGAGCCAGCTCGCTCAGGCTCTTTCTATCAGACTGAAAGTACCGTTTGTTGACCTGTCATCAATCAAGGTTGACACAAACGCGGTTTCCAAAATCTCGGAGGAGGTTGCACGAGAAAAGTGCGTTTTTGCGTTCCAGTACAAGAACAACCGACTTTTCGTCGCGACAAACGACCCCGTAAACTTCTACATATTCGAGGACCTGAAGGTTCAGACGGGAATGGAAATCATCCCGCAGATTTCCACAAAAACGCAGATTGAAGCGGCAATCGGCAAGTTCTATTCATCGCAGGCTATGGACAGCACGATGAACGAGCTCGAAAACGAGGCGGGAAGCGGCGATATTTCCGAGGACCTCGAAAAAGCCGAGTCAGAGGGACGTGTTGATAACGCGCCTATCGTTAAGCTGGTTAATATGATGGTTGAGACTGCGTTCAGAAACCAAGTAACCGATATTCACATCGAGGCGTTCAAGGACAGAACGAGAATTCGTTTCAGAATGGACGGCGAGCTTGTTGAGCAGGATATGAAAATCCCGCCCTCCTTCCACAACTCGATTATCACGCGTATCAAAATTCTCGGCGGAATGAACATCGCAGAGCGCAGAATTCCGCTCGACGGACGCTTCGGTACACGAATCGACGGCGTAAACCTCGATATGCGTGTCAGCACAATCCCCTGCGTTTACGGCGAAAAGTGCGTTATCCGTTTGCTTTCGACAGCGGACGACAAAACTCGTAAAATCACCGACCTCGGTATGACGGACTACAACTACGAGATGTTCAAGCAGATTATCCGTTGCCCGAACGGCGTTATGCTGGTTACCGGACCTACGGGTTCCGGTAAATCGACAACGCTTTACGCGACGCTCGGTGAGCTTTCTCAGCCGAACGTAAACATCGTAACGGTTGAGGACCCTGTCGAAAAGAAAATCGATGGCGTAAACCAGTGCCAGATTAACGCAAAAGCCGGTATGACTTTTGCGGCGGCGCTTCGTTCAATCCTCCGTCAGGACCCCGATATCATAATGGTCGGAGAAATCCGTGACGGCGAGACCGCCGATATCGCAATCCGTGCCGCAATCACGGGACACTTTGTTCTTTCAACACTGCATACCAACGACGCTGCGACAACAATCACGCGTCTTGTTGATATGGGAGTCGCACCTTATATGGTTGCGTCTTCGCTTGTCGGAATTATTGCACAGCGACTTGTAAAGTTGCTCTGCAAATCCTGCAAGGAAACCTACACGCTCACCGACCCGAACGACCTGAAGCTGATGAACAAGAAAGAGCCGGTTCAGATTTGCAAACCGCATCAGGGCGGCTGTAAGGCTTGCCGCGGCACGGGTTACGCGGGACGAACCGCTATTCACGAAATCATCGTCGTTACGCCCGACCTCAAGGAGCTTATCTCAAAGGACGCGACTGCCGAGGAAATCGGCGAGCTCGCAAGGAAAAACGGCACGCTCCTCCTGCGCGACAACGTAACTCAGATGGTTCTCGCGGGAAGAACGTCGATAGACGAACTTGTTAAGGCAACCTATTCCGTATAAAACAAAAGGAGAATAAAGCAGTGGAAATGAATAACAACATTATGGACATTAACCGCATCCTCGATGAGGCGCGCGACCTCGGCTGTTCCGACCTTCATTTCACGGCGGGACTTCCGCCCGTTGTCAGACTTCACGGCGCAATCAGAAAGCTCTCGGGCTATCCCGACTGCACAGAGCCGCTGATTGTTAATGTCATCAATCAAATCACCTCCATCAAGCACAAGTCACAGATTTCCAAAGGTCTTGACACGGACTTTTCTTATGTTTCATCGGCAGGCTACCGTCACAGAGTTAACGTGTATCGTCAGCGCGGCTATCACGCGGTTGCGATACGTCTTCTGCGAAACGATATCCCGACTCTTTCCGACCTCAATCTTCCGGCAACCTTGGGCGAATTTGCCCTTGCACCGCGTGGACTTGTTCTGGTAACAGGCCCTACGGGTTCCGGTAAATCGACGACCTTGGCGGCGATGATTGACCACATCAACCGTCAGAAAAACTGCCACATCATCACGGTTGAGGACCCTATCGAGTACCTTCACACTCACAAGCAGTCTATGATTAACCAGCGCGAAATCGGACAGGACGTTGACTCCTTCGCGGGCTCGTTGCGTGCGGCACTCCGTGAGGACCCGGACGTTATCCTCGTCGGAGAAATGCGTGACTTTGAGACGATTAACGCTGCCGTAACTGCGGCTGAAACAGGTCACTTGGTTCTTTCGACACTGCATACAACGGGTGCTGCGCCGACTATCGATCGTATCATCGACGTTTACCCGCCTCACTCGCAGGGACAAATCCGTTCACAGCTCGCAAACGCGATTGTCGGCATCATCTCGCAGACGCTCGTTCCCACGGCGGACGGCAAGGGACGCTGCGCGGCTCTTGAGGTGCTGGGAGCTACGGACGCTATCCGCGCGATGATTCGTGAGGGCAAAATCTTCCAAATTCCGACAGCTGTTGCCACGGGTAAAAAGTACGGAATGTTCACGCTCGACCAAGACCTCGCTCGTCTTGTCAGAATGGGCAAGGTTACCGATGCGGTTGCTCGGACGCGCGTTCAGGATTTGAGCGAGTACAAGCGTTATCTCGAGATGGGCGTGAATTAAGTTTACATAAATTTTACATAAAATTCTTGTTAAATTGCCCAAAAACAAGCTCTCGATTTGAAAAGTTTATACGAAATTGAGCGGAAATTCAAAAATTTGCAAAAAAACACTTGCAATTTCCAAGTCAATCAAGTATAATGTAAATACAAACCGAAAGCGAAGTTGCAAACGAGAATGTAAACGTTTTCAGCGAGTCGGTTCTTAAAATGGATATAGCCCCGCCGGGGTTATACATAAAAAATTTTTTTACAGGAGGTCTTTACAATGATAAAGAAACTTCAGGCTCTCAAAGCCAAAAAGGGCTTTACGCTCGTAGAGCTCGTTGTAGTAATCGCTATCATCGGCGTACTTGCTGCAATCCTTATTCCTACCATGATCGGCGTTGTTCAGGATGCTAACATCACTTCTGCTAACTCCACCGCTTCGCAGATCAAGACTCAGGCTACCACTTGGCTGACCAAGATGGACTCCGCTAAGAAGGGCCTCAAGCAGGGCGATACTCTTGCTGAACTTCAGTGCAAGGTAACAGGCGGCGCTTGGACAGTAGAAGGCGGCAGCGCATCTACTTTGACGTTCCAGACCGGTTCCGGCACAAATGCAGCTTGGACTGGTACAGACAAAACCTTCAACTTTGAAGCATTTATGAGCGACGCACTCCGCGACCTCAAGAACGCTACTGTATCCATTGCTCTTAAGGACGCAGCGGTTGTAGGCGTACTCGTAGTTGACGGCGATAACGGCGCAACGCTTACTGCATTGACCGACACTGACCTTACTGCTGGTACTTATGGCTTCACCGGCGCTAAGGCTGGTCTGATGGACGATGGTACTATCATCGGTACTTGCCCGCAGCTCCAGAAGTCTTAATTTAAGCACTTGCTGACAGCAACTAATTAACACACAAAAATTCCTCGGCGGTTTCGGCTGCCGAGGGATTGCGTGTATTTTAATGAGGTTGGATTTATGAGAAAATTCGCTCGTTTGAAAGCGAAAAAAGCGTTTACTCTCGTAGAGCTTGTTGTTGTAATCGCGATTATCGGCGTTCTGGCGGCAATTCTGATACCCACGCTTGTCGGGGCTGTCCGAAGCGCAAACGTTGCTTCTGCAAACACAACCGCAAGCGATGTGCGAACTGCCGTGAACAACTGGCTTACGAAGCAGTCTGCAAAGCATATTGATGCCAAATTAAGCGGCAGCGACGGTTCGGTTTATGTGAAGATTGTCGGTGATAACGGAGTTTACGAAGACCCCGTGTTTGTTGGTGATTTCTGGCTTGGCGATGTTGATGAAAACGAGTTGTCCGCGGACCTGAAAAAGTACATCGAGGACACGCTCGGTTACAGAAGAATGTATTCCATCGGTTATATGGTCGATGGAAGAGTGGGTGCGCTCTATTATTTTGACGGCGGAACTGCTCCGCAGGGTGCGCCGACATTAGCTGATTTTGATCGCACGGACTTCTGGCCGGGTGAAAACGGCTATACCGCAGACGGCGATGTTATCGGAACTGCACCGATTATAATAAACGGTTGACAGAACTTTGAGATTTCAGAGTTCTTGTTTGTGCGCATTCGCCGAGTACGCACAAACAAGGACTTTGGAAAGGAGATTTTATGAGAAGATTTCTTGGGAAAAAGGGCTTTTCGTTGTTGGAACTTATTGTGGTTATCGCGATTATCGGAGTTCTGCTCGGAATGATTGTGCCGACGCTCTCCTCGCGTGACGCGAACAAAAATGAGTCGATAACTGTCGCACGCGACTTTTACTCCGCGGTACAGAACCTCTTCAGCAAATACTCCAAGTACGAGGACTACATATACTACGGTCAAAAGGACGAGGCCGCGGGCGACAAAATCATGGATTATTTCAAGCAACTCGGCGGAAATTACCCCGTGAAAAAGTATGTCGGGATTGCTATGTGCGTGAGAAAGTCGAAGATTGAATATGTGAACGCGGTTACCGACAACAACGCATTGCTTTGCGAAATGCGGCTTTATCAGCAGTCGGGCGTTTCCGATACAACAAATTTCGAGAAGATGTTCGCGAAGGATATCGAGCCGCTTTTCTTACAGCGTGACGGAATTTACTACGCGTACGTCACCTTCGAGAACAACGAAGATAAGCTGAACAAACTTCCCAACACCAACACCGTCAAGGTGCTTGCAACGGGCTATTGTCCGACTGAGTTGCCGCCGTGCGGTACAGACTATGACGCTTTCAGGAACAATTACCTTTTCCTCACGGAAAACGGTATGAATGCTAACGGAGATTATCTTGGCGTTTGCTCGAGCGTTAAGGACACGGTTCTGGACGCCTATATCGGCGAGCCGAACACCTATTTCAGCTTGTACTTTAAGCCGCTCTCGCCGTAAAATCTGCGACGTTCGGCACGAAAATGTATCAACAAAGCCGCTTTTGACTTGATTGTCGGGAGCGGCTTTTGTTTACGCTCGTTCACTTTGGCGGGTTTTAGGCGATTTCACCAAACTTATGTGAAAATCATTATAGATTTTTGGCAACGTTTTTTGAAAAAATTTGGAAAATGTGTAAAATGCGCTAAAGAAATTTGATGGGCTGTCGATATATAATATGTGGGGAAAATGCGCAATTTTGCAATTTTTTGAAAAGGAGGTCGGCACTATGGAGATAAAAGGCATTAACGGAATGGTTTCCGCTTACAAAACAACCAAAGCTCAAGCGCCTAAAAAACCGAGTGCCTCGGCTACTGTTAAATCGAATACCGACAGAGTGGAGTTTGGCTTTGAGGCGGCTATCGCGAACGCAAAAGCCGCTATTGCCGCTGAGGTAAAGGCTGACGCTACTCCCAAGGAGCTTGTTGAAGCAAGTGAAACCGCCAACAACGGCGTTGACGCTGCTACGCTTGCAAGCTACATTCTTATGGGCTGATTGCCCGATGGGGTGAATTTATGGATAACAGAACCGCGGACGCACTTATTAAGTGCTTGGAAATTGAGGTCGATTTTTACCGTGAGCTTACGATTTTCCTGATGAAAAAGCACACGAAAATCCTGGCTGACGATATAAATTGGCTCACAGACTCGCTCAACGACGAGCAGGCGTATATTATGAAAAGCCGTTCCCTTGAGGAAAAAAGGCTGGCGCTGTTCCGCGGTCTTGGCATTGAGGATAAAAAGCTCTCCGAGCTTGCGGGCGAAGCTCCCGAGGAGTATCGCCCAAAAATCAATATGCTCACGGGACAGCTCGCCGAGCTTGCTACAAACATAACCGAGCTTAACTCGCAGACAACCGAGATTGTCAAGCGAAAGCTGGATAATCAGAAGGAATTCGTCAAGCGCGCGGGCATTCTTGAAAAGCCCGAGGTTTACGACAAAAACGCGGCGAAGGTTCAGGCGGGACAGTCGTCCGCGCAGGTTATCAGACAGATATAAAGGGGAGGAAATATGCGTCCTACATATTTAGGCTTTGAGGTTCAGAAAAGAACGCTCCAGCTTGCGCAGAAAAACATCGATATTGTCGGAAACAATATCTCGAATATAAACACACCGGGTTACACAAGACAGCGTGTTGACCTGTACTCCGAGTATGTTTCGGTGAACTCAAGTTTCCGCTGGGCAAGCCCGAACAGCAATCTCTCGATGCAGGGACAGGGTGTCAACGCTTACGGCGTGAGCCAGATTCGCGATATTTACATCGACAGAAGATACCGCGAGAATGTTGCAATCGAGGCAGAGGCAGACAAGGACGTTGGTATTCTCTCCGATATTGAGGACGTTCTCGATAACTTTGAAACAGACGGCTTGCAGTACTTCACGCAGGAGTTCTTCAATTCGCTTCAGAACTATTCGATGCAGACGCCCGACAGCAGCGAGGTTGCGACAATTGTTGTGAACACTGCGACCAACCTTTGCCGCTTGCTCAACGATTACGATAAACAGCTCTGCGAGGTTGAAATGACTTACGTCAACGAGCTTAAGGACACCGTTTCTCACATCAACAACCTCACCGAGCAGATGAACGTGCTCAATCAGCGCATTGAAAAAGAGAAAACGCATTTCAACGAGGAGTACGGTCCGAACGAGCTTTACGACGAGCTGAATATGTACATCGATGAGCTTGCCACTTACGGAAACATCGAGGTTAAAGAAAACTCAAACGGCACTTATTCCGTGAAAATGGGCGGCGTGGAGCTGGTTGACGGCGAGAAATTCAAGACAAACCGCATTCTGATGAAGGATTACGACATCTATCATCAGGCAATTCTCTTTTTCGAGAGCGGCGAGGAGCTTAATCTCGCGTCCGGTCAGCTCAAGGGCTACTACGATATGATTAACGGAAACGGCGTTTACGCGACCGGTCACCAGAACGGAAACTACGGAATTGCTTATTTCAAGACGGCGATTGACGAGTTCGCGAGAACGCTCTCCGATGTGTTCAACAAGGCAAACGGCGGCTTCGAGGACGAGTCACGCAGAATGTTCAAGTCGGTGCCCGAGGGCTCGCTTGTTACGGCGGGAAATATCCACGTTTCGGACGAGTGGGTGCAAGACCCGACAATGATAGGTCAGGTGAGAATTCTCGACCCTGTTACCGGACAGTATCAGTACGGCTACGATGAGAAGAAGGACGAGATAACAGGCAAGGTTACGCTTCAGAACACGAACGTTATCTACCTGATTTCTCAGCTCGAGAACTCGAATATACAGTTCGGAAACGCCCACGATTTTCAGGGCAGTTTCTACGAATATATTTCGTTCATTTCAAACCGTCTCGGTCAGACAATCCAGTACGAGACCAGCCGCTATGACACGGCGGAGGTTACGGTTGACGGACTGCTTGACGCAAGAGATGATGTTTCCGCGCCTTCGATGGACGAGGAAGGCATAAACATGATGAATTACCAGAAATGGTACAGCGCATCGTCAAGACTTGTGACAACGCTTGACGAGTTGCTTGACAAGCTGATAAACGGCACGGGAAGAGTTGGCTTGTGATAAACCGCGGAGGTAAAGGGAAATGAGAGTTACAAATTCGGTTATAATGAGAGGCTTCAACCGCGACCTCAACAGAGTCGGTTCTCTCAAAAACGACACGATGCACCGCATCACGTCTACGAGAAAATTCAATAGGGCAAGCGAAGCTCCTCTTTCTGCGGCGAAGGCTCTCAACATCAGAAAAAGTCTTTATTTCTCGGCGCAGTACAAGGAAAACCTGAAGGTTGCGGACAGCTTCTACACCGAGGCTGAAACCTCGCTTTTGCAGGTTTCGGAGAAGCTTGCGTCAATTCGTGAAACGATAATTGCGGCTTGCAACACAACCAAGAGCATTGACGAGTACAACATCTACGCGCAACAGCTCGAGCGTCATGCCGAGGAGATTTGCGCGGTGTTTAACACGGACACTGCCGGACGTGCGATTTTCGGCGGTGAAAGCGATGACGCGATGCCGTTCACCATCGAAAAGGACTCAAACGGAAACGCTTCCACGGTGCTCTATCACGGCGTTCCGCTGAACGCGATGAACGACCCGAAGAGTTTTCCGTATTCGGACATTGTTGTCGGAGATATCGGACTTGGCATTAACGTTGACCAGAAAACGCAGGAAATCGATGAGCAGTCGGCGCTTCGCATTTCGTTCAACGGTTCCGAGGTTTCGGGTTGCGGCGCGGAGAGAGGCGTTGCCGATATCGACCTCACGTCAATCAAAGAGGGCAGAGCGTATTGCATTGACGTTTTCGCCGACAACGTGAAGAAAACAATCTCGTTTATCGGTAAAGGCAGTGCAACCGATAATATCGCGGAAATTCAGAAACAGCTTGACGAAGCGTTCAAGAAATCGCCTGAAATCCCGATTATCGACAAGCAGGGCGTGATTTCGCTCACGAACGGCGGCATTGTCTGCGCGGTGAACAACAAGTACGCCGAGAGAACGCAGAAACTCGGTATCGATAACGACTCGGGTTATACGAAAAAATACAAGCTTGATGTGGAAAATCTCACGCCCGGCAAGGAGTATTCGATTAGCGTGAAAATCGGCGATACAACAAAGCAGGTTGTCTTTGCCGCGGGCAATGACCCCGATCCCGACAGGGAGGACGAGGCTTCTCTCCACAACCTCCAGAACGCGCTGACCAAGGCGTTTGACGGCACGGGCTACGAGCCGCACGTTTCCTTCACCGAGGCAAACAAGGGCGTTATCACCTGTGAGGGTGAAACCGTTGAGATTGATTTCGAGAGTAAGAAAAAGATTGACAACTCCTTCATCGGCATTGACAACACGATAAATGCAAAAGGTCTTGAAGCGGGCAAGGAGTATACGTTCACGATAAGCATCGGTGTACAGACGGCGCAGTGCTCGTTTATTGCAACGGGTGTTGAAAATGATGATTATAACCTAATCAAAAATCAGATTACCACGGCAAGTCCCGGAGGAGCATTGGTAAAGGTTGATGCTTACGACAAAGCATATATCGATGATGCATCGCCTTTTGCCGCGGTAAATGCCGCCGGAGGAGGAAATGCGCTCAATGAAAGCACTAAAAAGCTCATTGAGGCAAATATCGACAACAAGAAATACGATATAAGGATTTCGCTGGGTTCGTATTATAGGGATATCAAGTTTAACGGCGTAAAGGACGATTTCGATGCAACGATTGATAATCTCAACGCCGCCCTGAAGCGCGAGTTTATTGACACAGCCTATGATGTAACATACACAAAAGCCGATGGGTTAAAGTTTTCCACAAAAGCTCTCTCGATTTACTCGACAACTCTTTCCACTGAGGAGGGCAAGGGTGCTGACGAACCGATTGAGCTTGAGCAGATTTACTCCGGAAACTACATTCAGCTCACGTTGGACGCGGCAAAAGCTCTCAGAAACGGCGATATCGGCTACGCGAACGGTTGTATTGACAGAATTGTTGAAGCGAACGAGAAGTTGCTTGTTGAGATAGCAAATCTCGGTTGCAACGAGGATTTCATCAGCTTCAACATCGACCGCCTTACAACTCGCGAATACAACAGCCTTGAACGCCAGAATGAACTTGAGAGTGCAAATCTCGAAGAGGAAACCACGCTTTTGAAGACGTACTCGGCGCTTTACAACGCTTGCTTGCAGATGGCTTCGGAGGTTGTTCCGAACAGCATCTTTAACTATATGAAGTAATTTGGTTTAAATGAGGGGGTGTTTCAGATGAATACAAACTTGTTGCAAATCACGACAATTCCTATTCAGATTGAGATTAAGGTTACAAATGCAAAGCTTGAATTTCCCGAGGACAGACAGCCAAAGGTAAACATCACCACCAAAAACGGCGGTTATGTTATGCAGGCGGAGCCGATGAAGCTCAACATCGACACCTACGAGGCGAGAAAGAGCTTAGGTCCCGGTCATATGACGGACGGCGATATCCTCAAGCAGAAGGCTCAGGAGGGCTTCTCGATTGCGTATCAGGGCACGGCGAAGGTTGTTCAGGACGGCGACGCTCTTGCAAAAGGAATGACGCCTTCGGAGATTGCGATAAACAACGCGCGCGCGGGCGCAACGGTTGAAACGATAATGGAGTTTTTGCCCAAGGAAGGCGCTGACATCACCTTTGACGAGGGCAAGCTGAACATCGAGTATCAGATGGGCACGCAGGATTTCGACTGGGATTTGAAATCCGACCTCCCGATGGAGTTTATCCCGGGCAACGTTGAGCTGATTGTCCGCGACAGACCGAGAGTTGAAATCGAGTACATCGGCGGCCCGATTTACGTTCCGCCAAGCTCCAACCCGAACTACGAACCTCCGTACATTCCGCCGGTATTTGACCAGAAGGGCTGAAAAATATGAAGATTAACACAAGAGATTTCGGGGAAACCGAGATTGACGAAAGCACAATCATCAGTATCCCGAATGGAATTATAGGCTTTGAGGACACGACAAAATACACGCTTTTAAGCCCGCTGGGTGACGGAGTTTTCCCGATGTGGCTTCAGTCGGTTGAGAGAACCGAGCCTTGCTTTGTGGTTTATGACCCGATGTTGATTTACCCCGATTATCGCTTTGAAATCACGGACGAGGAGCAGGCTCTGCTTCAAATTGACGAGAACACGCCTTACAGATGCCTGACTGTGGCGATTGTCCCCGATGATTACAAAAAGACAACGATAAATCTGCGCTGTCCTATCGTAATCAACACCCGTGACAATATCGCGGCACAGGTTATTCTCGAGGATTACGAGTTCAAGTGTCCGGTTTATTCCGAGGAGGCATAATATGCTTGTAGTAACGCGAAAGACCGACGAGAGCATTGTGATTGCCGACAACATCGAGGTTACCGTTCTGGAAATCTCGAAGGACAAGGTAAAAATCGGAATCAATGCCCCACGGGAAGTAAAAATATTCCGAAGTGAGCTTAAAACCGCAAAGCAGACAAACGAGCAGTCGGCTCATATCTCCGGCGCGGCTCTAGAACAGCTTCTGAACAATCATAAACAGGAGGAGAAGTAATTATGGCTAGCGATCTTATGCGTTTGGCGGGTATCAATACAGGCTATGATACCGAGGCTATGATTGAGCAGATGATGTCGAGCTATCAGACCAAAATCGACAATCAGAACAAAAAGCTCACAAAGCTCACATGGCAACAGGAGGCTTATCGTGATATCACGGATAAGCTCACCAAATTCAAGGGCAAGTATTTCGATATTCTGAACAAGAAGAGCTATCTGATGAGCCCTAACACCTTTAACAGCTTCAACAGCTCCGTGAGCGGAAAGACTCTCGGCGACAACACAAAGGGGCTGAAGGTTACCACGACATCAAGCTCTTCGGTTGGAAATTACAAGGTAAGCGTAAGCCAGCTTGCTTCTGCGGCAAAGGCTGTCGGCAAGTCTGTTTCGCCCTCGAACTTTGAGCTTGACGCTTCAAAGGCGGCTAAAACAGGCAAGTTCACAACCGATGAAAGCGGAAACAGAACCTATGAGTTCAGTCTTGACGTTAAGGTTGGCGAGGTTTCAAAAACCGTTAGCTTTAGTGCTGAGGTTGCCGCTGATAAAATTGATGGTGACGGAAACGTTGATATGGACGCGTTTACGGACTCCCTCAAAACGAGCCTGAACGATGCCCTGAGCAATGCTTTCGGCAAAACCGGCGGCGATATGGACAATGACGGAAATATCGATGATTTTGTTTCCGTATCTTCAACAACCGGTTCTTCGGTAATCAGCATAAATGTTGGCGGAAACGCCGCGGTAAACATTACCGAAAGAGAAGGAAGCTTTGGAATTGTAAAACCCGAAAAGATTATTTCAATTTCGGCTCAGAGTGCTGTAACGGGTGAAAATACAATTGCTGTTGATGTTGACGGAAAGGTTAAGAAGGTAACCTTTGAAGGCGTTTCCGCAACTTATTTTGACAGCAAAAACGCCAGCGGAAACGGCGCAATTCTCAGCGAGTTCAACGCTCTCAAGGAAGCGGCGTACAGGAAAAGCTACAATTTGAGCAGTTCCGCGCAAATTGACAAGGACGCGCTTGATAAATTCACATACACGAGCGCTCAGGCGGCTAAGGACAAGAACACGGCGGCATTGCAGGACGCTCTTAACGAAACCTTCAAGGACGATGGAATTATTTTCGGAATTTCCGATGGAAAGGTTGCCGCGGCGACTGCCGAGGGCTGGAATCCGCTTTCGTTCACAATGACTGCGGTTGAGGGCGGTACATTCGGCTTGTCCAAGGGTTCTGTTTCCAACAAGATGTCTGCAAAGACAACGCTTGCGGATATGGGAATTGCCGCTAACGGAAGCGATGGTAAATATACCTTTGAAATCAACGGCAAGACCATCGAGCTTGACGGTGACGCAACAATCGGGAGTATGATGGAAGCCGTAAACAAAAGCGGCGCGGGCGTTACAATGACGTTCTCCAATCTCACAAACACCTTTGAGCTTACCTCGAATAATATGGGTTCGGCTGAGAAGATTACTTTTGATGCCAACAATGACGTTATTAAGGGGCTTGGGCTTGCAAATGCCGATATGACGGACGGCAAGAACGCTATTATAAATGTCAACGGCACCGAGATTTACCACAACTCAAACTCCTTTACAACCGACGGCACGACCTTCAGCTTTGATGAGGATATAACCATCGGCGAGGTTTATGAAATCGGCATTTCCAAGAACTATGATGATGTAAAGCAAATTGTCAAGGACTTTGTTGAGGATTACAACAAGCTCATCGATGAGGTTTATGAGCACATCGGGACAGCTCCTGTTCGTGATAATAAGGATAATCTCTACGAACCGCTTACTGACGCGGAGAAGGAAGAGATGGACGAGAAGGAGATTGAAAAGTGGGAAACAGTTGCTAAGAAGGGCGTTATCTACAACGACTCCACTGTTTCAAGCATTATGTCCCAGATAAGAACCGCGCTCTACAACAGCGTAACGCTTGATGACGGTTCAAAGTTCGGTCTTTATAATATGGGCATCAAAACCTCCTCGGAATACACGGACCACGGCAAGCTTGAAATAGATGAAGATAAGTTCAACAAGGCGTTTGAACAGAATCCCGATGCAATTACCAAGCTGTTCACCGACTCTGAAAACGGCATTATGAGCAAGGTCAACACCGCGCTTGACAATGCGGTAAGGACAACGGGTAAGGTTAAGGGTTCGCTTATCAACAAGGCGGGTTTGCAGAGCGGTTCTTCCGCAAAGGACAATTTCATCTATCGACAGATGGAATCGGTTAAGAAGCGCATAAGCCAGCTTCAGGACAGATATGACGCGAAGGAAGACTACTGGTGGAAGGTGTTCACAAACCTTGAGTCCGTGATGGGCGATTTCAACGACCAGTCGGCTTATCTTGCCAATTATCTTGGCGGTTACGGAACAACAGGCTGATAAAAATCCGATAATTAGGAGAGGGAACGCAAATGATAAATCCTTATTCCGAATACAAAAAGCAGTCGGTCACGACTATGACACCTGTTGAGGTTGTGATAAGACTTTACAGTGAAATTGAGCGACAGCTTGCTATTGCAATAAACTGTGTTGAGGCAAAGGACAACATAAAGGCGAACACGGCGTTTATCAAGGCGGAGGACTGCATTGACGCGCTTCGCGAGTCGCTGGATATGTCCATTCCGATATCGAAGGAGCTTGACAGCTATTACATTTTCTTCTACAAGGAGATTGTCAAGGCAAACGTGAGCAAGGACTGCACGGAGGTTAAGAAGATTATCCCGCTTGTCGGTGAACTTCGCGATGCTTTCACGCAGATTAGCCAGATGACCAGAGCGGAAATCGAGGCGCAGGACGCTCAAAATCACAAGAAAAAGGGCGTTGTTTAACAGGGCACATTACGGTGAATTATGTTTACCGAGAGGTGTTGAAAATATCAGTCAACGAAAGAGGGGAGATTTATGGCAGAGCTTTTTGGCTGTGAAAAGGTGCGGGAAATTATGGAGAAAATCCTTGTAACGCTCCAGGAATACGAAAAGCAGACCGATAATATGATTAACGCGGAGCTTGAGGTTATCCAGCAGGGGCTTATCGCCAGAAACGAGCTTATCGCAACCCTCGATGAGTTAAAGGACGACCTTGACGCGGTACTTGAGTTTGAAAATCCCGACGAGTCGGCGCTTTTAAAGGCGCTCATCAACGGCAGTTACATCAGCACACCGCTTGATGAGGAGCACAAAAATCTCCAGCTTTTGCAGAGGAACATCGCCGTTGCAAAGCAGAGAATTCTCGACAAGGACAAAATTATCTCGGGGCAATTCAAAAACCAGCACATTGACTCCCGCCGCGAGCTTGAGGCGCTCAAGCAAACCAAGCAGAAAATCGGCTACTACAACAGCGCGGTTGTCGGCAGAGCCACGGGTCAATCCCTTAACCGCAACCTTTAATCCAACTAAATTGCCGCCAAGCAAGGACGCGAGGCGGCTTTTGGTTTTTCGGCGATTGAATTACAACAGGCGCGGTGCGTGTGCTTTTCCTCACCCACCCCTGAGGGGTGGCTTCGGAAAAGCCGCGGTTCTCGTTTAAATTTGCTTCGCAAATTTCACGGCGCTAAAGCGCCGTGGTTTTGCCTATGGCAAAACAAACGAGAACCGCGAGCCGGCGGCGCACAAACTTGGAGAGGAGCAGAGAGCGAGAATGAGTGGGAGCGTGAGCGAAAAGTGCGAGTTGTGCCCGAGGCGGTGCGGGGTTGTGCGGTCGGAAAGAGCGGGCTTTTGCGGAATGGGTGAGAGGGTTGTCGCCGCAAGAGCCGGTCTGCATATGTGGGAGGAGCCGTGCATTTCGGGAGAAAGAGGGAGCGGCGCGGTGTTTTTCTCGGGGTGTGTGATGAGGTGTAAATTTTGCCAAAACAACGAGATAAGCCGCGAGAAAAAGGGCAAAGAGATAAGTGTGGAGCGGCTCGCTGAGATTTTTCTTGAGTTAGAGGAACAGGGCGCGCTGAACATAAATCTCGTAAATCCAACGCACTTTGTTCCACAAATAATAAGGTCGCTGGAGCTTGCGAAAATGCGTGGATTGCAAGTGCCGATTGTGTACAACAGCGGCGGTTACGAGAGCGTTGAAACGCTGAAGATGTTGGACGGACTTGTCGATATTTATCTGCCCGATGTGAAGTATTTTGATGACGAGCTTGCCGTGAAGCTGTCGAGCGCACCGCGTTATTTTGAAATCGCAATGAGCTCGGTTTCCGAGATGGTGAGGCAGACGGGGAAACCCGTTTTTGATGAAAACGGCGAGGAGTGTTGCGGGACAAAGCCGTTGCTACGGGGAACAATTGTTCGACACTTGGTGTTGCCGAATTGCTACAAGGACAGCATGGAGGTGATAAAGCGTGTCGGGGAGCGGTTTGGCGGGGAAATTCTGTTCAGCCTGATGAGCCAATACACGCCGTTTGGCGAGGTGAAAACCAATCCCGATTTTGCTAAAATGAACCGCCGAATAACCACGTTCGAGTATGAAAAAGCGCTTGACGCGGTTCTGGAAGCGGGCTTGCAGGGCTTTATGCAAGAAAAAAGCTCGGCGAAAGAGGAATACACGCCGAGCTTTGATTTCACGGGAATTTAATTGAGCTTTTCCGCGGCTTGTCGCATTTCGCGCGCCGCCGCGACAATATCGGGCTTCGCGCAGATTGCCGAAACAACCGCCGCGCCGTTAATTCCAAGACCGTATAATTGCGAGATATTTTTCTCGTTCACTCCGCCGATAACCACAAACGGAATTGTGACAGATTTGCGGATTTCGCCGATAGTTTCACGGGTAACGGGAGTTGTGTTTGATTTCGTTGAAGTCGAAAAAGCCGCGCCGACTCCGAGATAATCCGCGCCGTCTGCTTGCGCTTGAGCCGCTTCAACAGCATTGTGCGAGGAAACGCCGATAATTTTGTCCGCGCCGAGGATTTCCCGCGCGATTTTGCACGGAATATCCGACTGCCCGAGGTGAACTCCGTCCGCGCCCGCCGCAAGGCAGATATCAAGCCTGTCGTTAATTATCAGCGGAACACCGCGCGGTTTCGTGATTTCGAGCACCCGAAGAGCCGTTTCGTAAAACTCGCGCGATGACAAATCCTTTTCGCGAAGCTGAACAACCGAAGCTCCTCCGTCAATCGCCCGCTCAACCGATTGCTCAACGGTATCGCAGGACATAAGCTCGCGGTCGGTGACGAAATAGAGCGTGTAGTCAATTTGGGTTTTATCCATAAGTTACTCCTTGATACTGCTCAAAAATTACACGGTGTAATTCATTATCAACAGCACTGCCACTCGTATTGAACATTGTCGAAGCAACGCTTTTCGAGGTCGTCTTTTGAAATGAGGAAAACGCAACTCCCCGCGTCACCGAACATAATTCCGCACTCGTCCTCGCAGTCGAGCTGGAGCAGTACCACATCAAATTCGCCGCTGTCGTAATATTCGGGCGAATTTTGCACAAACAGCGGATACCCGCCCACAAAACATCCCTGCGGGTAGCACACATCATACAGCGCGTCCCATTCCTCATCGGAAACCTTTTTGAAAAACTTGTCGCCAAACGCCTCACATTCCGTGCCGATAGGCATAGTATTTGGGGTGAATTTCATACGCCCCTCGCGCTTATAAGGAGCTCTCTTCAAATAATCCGCTTCAAAGGGATTTTCCGCGAGGAGCTTGGACGCGTCCTTTGTGTACTCGGGAATATAAATCACCTTGCAGTCGGAGTCAAGTCCCAGATAGTCGTCATCACCGATAAAGAATTGTAGCAGACCGCTTTCGGGGTAACCCTCAAGGTGCGGCATATCGTCAAAGTTAATCTGCGCGAGGAACATCATGGGTTTGCCCTCGGCATCGCGCGGGTAATCGTCCGCACTTTCGAGATAGGGGCAACCGCCGCACTTGCTCTCCCACGGGAGAGTTTTTCCTTTTTCAAAGGTTATGGAAACGGCGGGCTTTTCGGTGCTTTTGAGGTATTCCTCAAACGGTTTGAGAATTTCGGGAATTTCTTTCATATCACTTCTCCGAGCAAAACTTAACTTCTTTCCCCTCAAGAATCATATTTGTGGTGCGAACCGCACACATTTTTCCGCACATCGAGCAAGTGTGACGGTCAGCGGGCGGAGTGCTCTCGAAATACGCGCGCGCCTTTTCCTCGTCAACCGCGATAGCGAACATCTTGTCCCAGTCAACCTCGTGACGAGCGGCAGCCATTTCGTTGTCCTTATCGCGCGCGTGAGGAACGCCCTTTGCGATATCGGCAGCGTGCGCGGCGATTTTGCTTGCGATAATGCCCTCCTTAACGTCGCTCAAATCGGGTAGACGAAGGTGCTCGGCGGGCGTGACGTAGCAGAGGAAATCCGCGCCCGAAGCCGCCGCAATTGCCCCGCCGATTGCACTTGTAATATGGTCATAGCCGGGGAAAATATCGGTGACAAGCGGCCCGAGAACATAGAACGGCGCGTTGTGGCAAAGGCGCTTCTGGAGCTTCATATTTGCGGCAATCTCGTTCATTGCCATATGCCCCGGACCTTCAACCATAACCTGAACGTCACGCGCCCAAGCACGCTCGGTGAGCGCACCAAGCTCGATAAGCTCGGCAATCTGTCCCGCGTCGGTGCTGTCGTCGATACAGCCGGGGCGGAGCGCGTCACCGAGGGAAATCGTCACGTCAAATTCGCGGAGAATATCGAGAACATCGTCATAAAACTCATAGAACGGGTTCTCATTTCCCGTCATCATCATCCACGCGAACAAAAGCGAGCCTCCGCGTGAAACTATATTCATCTTGCGCGGGTCGCGGCGGAAAGCCTCAACGGCGCGGCGGTTGATACCTGCGTGAATTGTCATAAAGTCCACGCCCTCTTCCGCGTGCGCACGGACAACCTTGAGGAAATCCTCAGCTTTGATATCGAGCAAATCTTTTTCAAGATAACCGATAGCGTCATACATCGGCACCGTGCCAATCATCGCAGGCGATTTCGCGACAAGCTCACGGCGGAAGGTATTGGTTTTGCCGTAGTTCGACAAATCCATAATTGCCTCCGCACCGAATTTTATGGACATATCAACCTTCTGCATTTCGAGGTCATAGTCCTTCGCGTCACCGGAAATGCCGAGGTTTACGTTAATTTTGGTACGCAAACCGCCGCCGATTCCCTCGGGCGAGAGCGACTTGTGGTTAACGTTCGCGGGGATACAGATTTCGCCTGTTGCGACCTTTTCGCGGATTTTCTCCGCGTCCCAGTATTCTTTTTCAGCGACAATTTTCATCTCGGGAGTGATAATTCCCTTTTTTGCCGCTTCCATTTGCGTAGCATATTCTCTCATTTTAAAGCACCTTTCTATTAAATCGTTCTGCCGAAAATCTCGTCAAAAGTTCCCGACAGCCGAAAATTTTCGTCAACAATTACCGTTATCTTGACTTATCTTTTTTATCCCAAAGCGCATAAAAATGGTTAATGGGGCTATGCCCTTTTCCGACGATGTAGGAGTGGGAGATAGCCTCGGTGATGAAATCCTTTGCGGAGAACACCGCGCCGCCGAGTGCAAAACCGCGGGCAAGATTTGCGGCGATTGCCGAGGAGAGCGAGCAACCTGTTCCGTGGGTATTTGGCGAGTCAATTTTTGCCGCTTTTATCGAAGAAACATTGTTGTCGGCGAGGAGGATATCGGTTGCGTGACCTGCGCCGAGGTGACCGCCCTTAACGAGAACCGCTTTTGCACCGAGCGCGGCGATTTTCTGAGCGGCGGCTTTCATATCGTTGATATCCTGAATTTTGTCACCCGTGAAGCTCTCTGCTTCGGGGATATTCGGCGTGAGCAAATCGACAATCGGGAAGATGTGCTCGATATAAGCGGGGATAATACCGCTGTCGGAGAGCGCGTCACCGCTTGTTGCGACAAGCACGGGGTCGCAGACGATGTGGTTTGGATTGTACTCCGAGAGCTTTTTGGCAACCGTTTGGATAATTTCAGCAGTCGGGAGCATACCGAGCTTAACCGCGTCAATTTCAACGTCCTCGAAAACCGCGTCAAGCTGTTTGGCAATCTCATCTGCGGGAAGATTGAACACGGAGATAACGCGCGAGGTGTTCTCGGCAACAACGGACGTGATAACGCTTGCGCCGTAGCACTTATGCGCCGCGAAGGTTTTGAGGTCAGCTTGGATACCCGCGCCGCCCGAGCAGTCGGAGCCTGCGATTGTAAGGCATTTTTTCACGCTCTGCATAAATTACCTCCAACAAAAAAAAGTCCCCGCGAAAAGCGAGGATTTCATTCAGCAAAATCCGCCTTCCTTCGATGGTATTAACCAACAGGTTCAAAGGGTTGAACATTTGTCCTCTCAACTTTACCGCAATAAAGTACCCCCGGCACACTTATATTCTATCACATTTTTCCCCTTTTGTCAAGCAATTTATTCTTGACTAACCGCATAACCTAGTGTTATAATGAAAATAAAACAAATTCTACATATTGAGCGGGTGAAATTATGACAAATTTGTTGGTAAAAACTTTTGTCAAAGATTATGAAAACGTGGAAAATCCCTCGGTGCGGACTGCATACGGCAAACTCTCGGGCAAGGTCGGGATTTGTTGCAACGTTTTGCTCTGCGTGGGGAAATTTATCGCGGGAATGTTGTCGGGGAGCGTTTCGATAACCGCGGACGCCGCCAACAACCTCTCGGACGCTTCATCGAGCGTTATCAGCCTTATCGGGTTCAAGCTGAGCGAAAAATCCGCCGACCGCGAGCACCCTTACGGGCACGGCAGATACGAGTATCTTGCGGGATTTATGGTAGCGGCGCTGATTATTGCAATCGGATTTGAGCTGTTGCGTGACGGCATTGACAAAATCATAAATCCGACCGAGGTTGAGTTCGGGATATTGCCGGCGGCGGTGCTTGGGGTATCGATTTTGGTGAAATTCTGGATGATGCTCTTCAACCGAAAGCTGGACAAAAAAATCCACTCCGAAACCCTCCGCGCAACCTCTGCGGACAGCCGAAACGATGTTATCACAACAAGCACGGTTTTGGCGGCGTTCCTGATTTCGCACTTTTTCGGGGTAAAACTGGACGGAATAATGGCAACAGCTGTTGCGATATTCATTTTGTACAGCGGCGTGGGACTAATCAAAGAAGCGATGAGCCCGCTTTTGGGCAAAGCGCCCGACGAGGAACAGGTTGAGCAGATACGCGCGAAGATACTCTCATACAAGGGAGTTGTGGGAACGCACGATTTGATGATACACGACTACGGTCCGGGGCGGCAGTTTGCATCGGTTCACGTTGAGGTACCCGAGGAGATGACGCTTACGGAGTGCCACGAAATTATCGACAAAATCGAGCGGGATTTCCTGCGGGACGGGCTGAATATGCTGGTTCACCCCGACCCGATAGCCTCGGGCGGCAGTCTTGAGGGACAGCTCAACTCGGAGCTTTGCGAGATAGTGAAGAAAATTGACGAGCGGATAACCATTCACGACCTACGGACGATACCCAACGCCGAGGAAACAAAGGTAATTTTCGACTGCGTAGCACCGCCCGACAGCGGCTTGTCGGAGCAGGAGCTTAAGGAGGAAATTTCGCGGTTTATGGCGGTGAAATTTCCGGAGTGCCGTTGTATAATCTCATTTGACAGCGGTTTTGCAAGCATACCGAAATCCACGGGAAACGATGATTGACAGAAAACAACGAGAAAAGAAGTGATTTTTTGAAGTACTTTTTTCACGCGGAAGTCGAGAAATACAGCGAGCGGCTTCGTCACGCGATGATACTTGTGGCGATGTCGGTTTTTGCGGTCTGCACGTTTTGCACGGTGAACATTGTGCTGAATTTCGGCTCGGATATTGTGTACTTGTTGCTGGCAATTATCGGGGGACTTGTGCTTCTGGGAATGATTTTCGCGTTTTCGGCGGTGTACATCACGGAAAAAACCAAGCGCCGCCACAGCAAATACACCTACTTTGACTTTTTGCCGAAAGGAATGATTTACAGCGAGTACGCGGGGGAATATGTTCATTTTGGCGACAGGGTAATTCTGCGGCGACTTTATTACATACAGTTTGACAAGCTGACCGCCGTTTCGCGCAACCCGAAAACCGCCCCGCACAACCTTACGTTTTCAGGCGAAATTCGCGAGTATTTTCAGGAAACCGACCGCCTTGGCTATCACGTTTCCGAGGACGGGAACCTTGAATTTGACAGCGCTGAGCTTAACACGCGGCTTTTTGAGGTAATTCCAACGCTTGTCATCAAAGACCGTTTCGGCAACACGAAAAAGCTCGAGAAATCCGTGAATTTCTACTGGGAGCAGTTCAGGAACACTCCCGAAAAGAAGCCGTTCAACATCTCGGACTATGTTTCTGTGCAAAAGCGCAAAAAGCTCCACACCTCAAACCCCGCTCTCGAACAGCCTCGCGAGAGCTTCAGCAGAAACTGGAAATAAATCCCGCTTCCTGCGTGTGCTTTTCCTCACCCACCCCTACGGGGTGGCTTCGGAAAAGCCGCGGTTCTCGTTTAAATTTGCTTCGCAAATTTCGCGGCGCTTTGCGCCGCGGTTTTGCCTTCGGCAAAACAAACGAGAACCGCGAGCCGGCGGCGCACTTGCTCGGATAGGAGCAGAGAGCGAGAAAAAGCGAGCGGGAGAAGCGCAAAAGCAAGGTTTGCGGGAAAACCCGCAATTTTCCCCAAAAAAGATTGCATAAAGCGGGTAAAGTTGTATGGAGTTGCCCTTGACAATTGCGCGGAAAAGTGGTAAAATGATAGAGAAAAATGAAGCGAGAAAAATTCGGGCTTGCAAAAGGGTTCGTGTTCCCGCTCCCGAAGTTGTAAAAGGAAGGTAGATATTATGGAAATCAGGATTGAAAAAACGAAAACCCCCAAGGAAAAACCGCAGGACGAGTCCAAGCTCGGCTTTGGTCATATTTTTACCGACCATATGTTCGTGATGGAATATGACACGGGCAAGGGCTGGCACGACGCGAGGGTTGTCCCCTACGGAAACATCGAGCTTTCCCCCGCCGCAATGGTTTTGCACTACGCGCAGGAGATTTTCGAGGGCTTGAAGGCTTACAGAACGGCAGACGGCTTAATTCAGTTCTTCCGTCCCGAGGAGAATTTCAAGAGAATGAATATCTCGGCGGAAAGACTTGTTATTCCGCAGATTCCCGTTGAGGACGCTTTGCAGGCGCTCCACACCGTTGTTGAAGTGGACAAGGATTGGGTTCCTCACACCGACGGCGCTTCTCTGTACATTCGCCCGTTTATATTTGCGGCAGACCCGTTCCTCGGCGTTCGTCCCGCGGATAAATATTACTTTATGATAATTATGAGCCCGTCGGGTGCTTATTATTCCACGGGACTTGAGCCTGTATCGATTTACGTTGAAACGAACTATGTAAGAGCGGTACGCGGCGGAATGGGCTTCACGAAGACCGGCGGCAACTACGCGGCTTCCCTGCACTCTCAGGACGACGCTCACAAGATAAATTATTCTCAGGTACTTTGGCTTGACGGTATCGAGCAGAAGTACATCGAGGAAGTTGGTTCGATGAACATAATGTTCGTTATAGACGGCGAGGTTGTTACACCTCAGCTTCAGGGTTCTGTTTTGAGCGGTATCACAAGAAAATCCGTTCTTGAGCTTTGCAAGAAGTGGGGAATAAAGGCAACCGAGCGCAGAATTTCCATTCAGGAGGTTGCGGACGCTTATGACGCGGGCAAGCTCGACGAGGTATTCGGAACGGGCACGGCGGCGGTTGTTTCGCCTGTCGGACACCTGCGTTGGGGCGATAAGGTTATGGAAATCGGCAACAATAAGATAGGCAAGCTCACCCAGCGCCTCTACGATACAATGACCGGTATCCAGTACGGCAAGCTTGTCGATGATATGGGCTGGATTAAGAAGCTCTGATAAAACGCTTCACGACATTTTTGAGGACAATTATGAGAAAATACATTTCAACACTAGTCACGGCACTTGCTGTATCAGCTTTGTTGCTTTGCGGCTGCAGCAATAAAACAGAATCCAGTGCAAGCACTCCCGAATCGAGCGCAAGTACTTCGGAATCCAGTGCAAGCACTCCCGAATCCAGCGAAAGCACACCGGAATCAAGCACAAGCACTCCCGAATCCAGCGAAAGCACACCGGAATCAAGCACAAGCACTCCCGA
>CALZUA010000016.1 GCA_945829235.1 uncultured Clostridia bacterium
GGGTTGAAATACGGGCATTTTCAAGCCGACAACAACGAGCAAAAATCCCGCGCTTACCAAATCGCTGTCGAATACACGAAGCGTTTCAAGGAAATCAACGGCTCAATCGTTTGCCGCGACTTGCTCGGATACGATTTGACAAAGCCCGAGGAAATTGCTTGTATAAAGGAAAAAGGGCTGTTCGGCGATGTTTGTCCGAAGATGATAAAAAGCGCGGTTGAGGTGCTCGAAAGCGTTCTCGCGGATTTTGAATAACAGCTTGCCGTGTCAATCACGGCTTGCTTAAACCGCGTTATATAGACATATTTCAATTATTGAATATTAGTGAGAGGAACTCAATGGATACACTTAAATCAATCTGGGATTTCTTTCAAAACGACATCCTTGGAATGGCTTGGCTGAACCGGCTTATCGGCAGTCTGCTGAACGCGCTCGGGCTTGACGTGACGAAAAAAATCGGCGGGAGCGTGCAGTTTTTCATCTATGATTTGATAAAAATTATGGTGCTTCTCGGCATTCTGATTTTCATCATTTCGTACATTCAGAGCTTCTTTCCGCCCGAACGCACGAAGAAAATTCTTGGGCGGTTTCACGGCATCGGTGCGAATATTATTGCCGCGCTTTTGGGAACGGTCACGCCGTTTTGCTCGTGCTCATCGATACCGCTTTTCATCGGTTTCACAAGCGCGGGGTTGCCGCTCGGAGTTACGTTCTCGTTTCTGATTTCATCGCCGATGGTTGACCTCGGCTCGCTCGTTTTGTTGATGAGTATTTTCGGCTGGAAGGTCGCGTTCATTTATGTCATTGTCGGGCTGATTATCGCGGTGGTCGGCGGCACGCTGATTGAAAAACTTCACCTCGAAAATCAAGTCGAGGAGTTTATCCGAAACGGCAAATCTATCGATATTCCGCAAGAAAAACTCCGCGTCAAAGACCGCCTCAAGTACGCTTGGGAACAGGTTTGCGGAACGGCGAAAAAGGTGTTCCCGTATGTGATTATCGGCGTGGGAATCGGCGCGGTTATCCACAACTGGATTCCCGAGGATTTCATCGTCAAGGTGCTCGGCGGCGACAACCCTTTCGGTGTTATCCTCGCAACAATTGCCGGTGTACCGATGTACGCGGACATCTTCGGCACGATACCGATTGCCGAGGCTCTGCTCGGAAAAGGCGCGCTGCTCGGCGTTGTGCTGTCGTTTATGATGGCGGTTACAACGCTCTCGCTGCCCTCGATGATTATGCTCCGAAAAGCTGTTAAACCGAAGTTGCTCGGCGTTTTCATCGCGATTTGTACGATTGGTATAATTATTGTCGGTTATGCGTTCAACGCGTTGCAAAATATCTTAATTTAACAGGAGGAACAATATGTTTAGCTTTGGTAAAAAAGAGGAAAAGAATGCTTGCAAGTGTAATTTTACAGCGGAGGATATCGCTGAAATGGATATCAACAGCTGTTGCGGAACTGTTGTAAACGTGATTTGCTGTATAAAGGTGCTGGGGGCGGGTTGCAAGTCGTGCCACGAGCTGTACGAAAACGCGAAAAAAGCTGTCGCGGAAATGGGGCTTGCCGTTGAGGTTGAGTATATCACCGATATGCAGAAAATTATGGAATACGGCGTGATGAGTATGCCGGCTCTTGTGGTTAATGAAAAGGTTGCGTCAATGGGCAAGGTGCTCAAAGCCGCCGAGGTCAAAAAGTTGCTCGAAAAGGAAAGCGTGTGATATGAAAAAGGTTGCTTTTATCTGCGTTCACAACTCTTGCCGAAGCCAAATCGCCGAGGCTCTCGGGAAGCATTTTCGCGGCGCAGAGTTCGAGTTTTATTCAGCGGGTACGGAAACCAAACCGCAGATAAATCAAGACGCGGTGCGGCTCGTGGAGCGGCTTTACGGGATTGATATGGAACAAACGCAATTCAGCAAGACTTTCGACAAAATTCCTGCGCCGGATATCGCGATTTCAATGGGGTGCGACGTCGGCTACCCTTTTATCGGCAGGGATTTTGACGACAACTGGGGCTTGCCCGACCCTACGGGCAAAAGCGACGATGAATTTATCAAGGTTATCAGGGCGATTGAGGAGAAAATTCTGTTGTTAAATTGTTGAGGATTGCGGTTGACAAAAACGTTTCACTTGCTGTTGTACCGGACTATTTGGGAACGCTGTTCGGGAAAAATCAAAGGAAATATAAGCAAACAGAAAACCGCCCCGATGCTCGAGGCGGTCAGATAATCGGCTGTTTGGCAGGCGTAGCACTCTCCTGCATCTCTCGGGTTTCCCCTGTCGGTACCATCGGCGTGTGGTTGCTACGAAATTTACCACCTCAAACAGCCTACTGTATCTTACCTACATTATAGCACAATTATTCCGTTTTGTCAAGATTTTTCTTTACATAAACCGGAGTATTGTTTCGCAATCGCTGTTCAAAACGCCTGTTGTTTTCGCCGATTACGGTTAGAATGGAATTCTTGTAGTTTGGATTATCGCCTTCAACCACTAACCGCAAAACAATATTAACGTTTTTTTCGTGTTCAAAAAACCGCTTGCACACAATAGCCGTGTTCGGGGAGTCGTCCTTGAAAATATAATCGGGTTCGCTTAAAACAGTCCCGAATAATCTGCGGTATTTATCGAAGAACTCTTGACCTCTACGGTCAATAATATGTTCCATTCGTTCATCTGTTAAAATAACCTCGTCTGTTATGATATCTTCGGTAACGCATTTAAAGATATCGAGGTCAATTTTCCCTATGTAATGCAAATCATCAACCGCCGTTCTGTTGTCTTTATCTTAAACTATATCACTATCCCCGGCAGTATCAGCGGAATGATTTCACAACATCGTCCATCTTCCGTGCGTTTTCGGCAACCTCCGCGGCAATAATGTTGGACTGCTCGGAAGTCTGCGTCGTCTGACCGACAATCGTGGAAATATGCTCAATACGTTCCTTGATTGCCGCGGCAGATTGAGTTTGCTTCTCGGTCATCTCGGTTATAATGCGCGAATGTTCTGCGCTTTCCTCGGCTGTTTCAATAACTTTGTCCATACATTGCGCGACATTATCGGCGATTTCTTTGCCGCGCCGTACCGCGTCAAGCGATGCATCGATGAGCTTTGCCGTGTTGCTTACCGCCTCCTGCGACTTGGTTGCGAGGTTTCTTACCTCCTCGGCAACAACAGAAAATCCCTTTCCCATTTCGCCTGCACGGGCGGCCTCAATGGACGCGTTGAGTGCCAAAATATTTGTCTGAAAAGCAATATCCTCTATCGCCGCAACAATGTTTCTTATCTGCTCGGAGCTTTGTTCTATCTCTTCATACGCAGTCAACATATTCTTCATTTCTGCATTGCTTTCGTTGAGCATTTCCGTGGAGCGTTTTGCGGAATTTTCTGCCTGCTCAGCCTCTGCAAGAGTGTTGCCGCTTTCAGTAGAAATCGCGGCGATGTCTTCCGAAACAAGCGAAATTGAATTCTGCTGGGTATCCGCCGCCGTGTTGATGTCGCGAGCAATGTCCAGCATTTTGTCTGCGGAGGTGTTGACTGCCATGGATATTTCAGCGATTTTTGCTACAATTTCCGACTGTTGCTTATTCATTTCCTCGGTTTCGTCCATCTGGCTTTGAACCTGCTCAAGAAGCTTGTCCGCATCGGATTTTGCGCTCTGTGCGTCGCCGATAAATCTCAGAGAACACCTGACAAGATAAAGAATAAGAAACGCGCCGATATTCATTCCGGCTAATCCTTTGATAAGGAACTCAAGCTCCTGCCCGCCATAGAAAAATTCATTGAAAAACAGTCCGACAATGCACGCTGTATCCATAACAATCCAATGTGCTATCAGGTTTTTCGTGTTGTAATAAATAGCAACGATAGACATTGACGCAAGAAGCAACGGGAACATTGAATGAAGCTCGTGTTTTGCTATGGACATAACAATAATTATTAAGCACTGCGCCTGTGAAAGAATTATTCCGCGAAACACTCTGTCTTTTTTTCCGCGCAACAGACGAACTGCAAGACAAACCAAACATCCCAGAACAATCATAATTATACCGAGAAGGATTGCTCCGGCGAACATATTGATAGCACCGAAGCCTATTACACAGAACAATACAATAAGAGTGTGTATCGTTACCATTTTTTCGGTAACTGCGGTAGTGATATTTGCTTTTTCACCCATTTTAATACTCCTTTTATCTGAATAAAACGTCAATTAACTAAAGAGCTTTTTACAAACTCTTTGCAAATTTTACAATAACAGAAAGATTATGGTAAAATATTGCCGATACGCACGAAGCAAATCTTTGATTTGCGTATGTGCGAGGCATTTTGATATATAATAAACGCCTGCGTTTATTATACCATAGTTGCGAAATATTGTCAAGGAAATTATGAATTATATTACACAAAATATGCAAAAATTCGTTTATCACCATTGAACAGCACAAGTTTATTACAGTTATTGACAAAACATATCGTGATGTGGTATAATAACATTACAGCATTTAGTACGTTAATGCAAAATAACTATCAATGGGGTGAATTTTCAATGTATCAGTGTAAGCTTAACATTATCGTTGCAAGCGGCAATATCACAATTCAGGCGGCAATAAAATCCGCAACTCTTCCGGAGGACTGCGAAATCACCGTCAGCTCTGTTCCTGCGCTGACAGAAAAATACGATAAGCCGGATTCGGCTGTAATTTTCAACGGAATTGACGCATATAAACAGGGTGCCGGGCTTGTCGGCAAAAAAACGCTCCGCGTTCTGCTGATAAGCAGTGACAAGCTCCCGTCAGTTAACGAAATGACGGACAAACCCGATGAGCTTTGGACGGTTGCCGAAAACCGCGACAACGACAGCTTGCTTGTTTATTATGCGGAAAAGCTCATAGCGCAAATGAAGCAGACCTTTGATTTTCGCTTGCAGACCGTTTGCTTCAACACCGCCTTTGACAGTATCCCCGACCTTATTTGGTTCAAGGATATCAAGGGCGCTCACCTCATTGTAAACAACGGCTTCTGCGAGGCTGTTGCCAAAACAAAGGAGCAGATTTACAAACAAGGTCACTATTATATCTGGGATATTCCCAAAGAGGAGTATGAACAGGGGGACTATGTTTGCATTGAGTCGGAGGAGGTTGTCATAAACGCGCGCGAAACCTGCCTTTTTGACGAGAAGGTCAAGACCAAGAAGGGTATGCGGCAGTTCAAGACCTACAAATCTCCGCTGATTGACGAGGACGGTACTATTTTCGGTACCTGCGGTATCGCCAATGACGTTACCGCTCAGCACAACATCAACTCCGAGCTTGAGGTTATTCTCGACAGTATGCCTTTTGCGGTGATAATTGACGATGAAAAAGAAGATGTTCTTGCGGCAAACCGCCTGTTCTTCAAATATTTCCCCGATTACCGCGAAATTGTCGGAACAAGCCTCTCCTCGTGGAAGAACAGCGTTCTGCGCGGAAAGCTCGAGGACGGCGAAATAACGCTCGAAACCAAGCAGGGGTTAATCACTCTTTCGTGCAACATTAAGCCGATTTACAGCATTTTTGAGGAAATGATAGGGCAAGCGATAATCCTCACCGATGTCACCAACGAGAGAAAACGCTTTGAGCAGACCGCCTTCAACGCAAAGACCGATTTGCTCACCGGTCTTTCCAACAGAATGCGTCTGTTTGAGTATTTCGACAGCATAAAATACACGCCGAATATCGCCACAATTATGATTGACCTCGACAATTTCAAAAGCGTCAACGATACATACGGTCATAAGGCGGGCGACGAAGCGCTGATTTTAACGGCAGATATCCTGCGGAAATCTTTCCCGATTGATTTTATTGCAAGACTTGGCGGCGATGAATTTATTATCCTTATCAACGGCGAATGTTCCGTTGATAAGCTGAAAGAACAGACCGAAGAGTTGCTTTCCGCACTGAAGCGTTCGTTCTCGGATAGGGCGGAATTCAGCGCTCTCGGTGCAAGCATCGGCGGTGCTTGCGGCACGGCTTATGACGGAAACGCGCAGGATTTTGAGGAACTGCTGAAAATGAGCGACAAGGCTTTGTCCCTTGCCAAAAATTCGGGCAAGAACAAAATCTGCTTCTTCGGCGAAGATTAAAAGCGCAAAGCGGGGAATGTAATAGTTCTCCGCTTTTCTGCTGTCACAGCAAAACAAACCGATTTTTCTCAAACCTTATCATTCCCTCGTCACGCATTTTGCAAAGCTCGTTTGACATCGCGCTTCGGTCAACGGACAAAAAGTCCGCGAGCTGTTGACGGTTGAACGGAATGGAAAAACTCGGGCTGTTTTGCTTTTTCGCCTGCTCCGATAAATACGAAATCAGCTTTTCTCGTGTGGAACGCTTGGACAAAATCCCGAGCTTCTGCACGAGTTTTCGGTTTTTCTCGGAAATTGCAAAAAATAGATTTTGCACGACAATCGTGTGAAACCGACAGGCAGACGAGCAGGTTGTGATAATTCGCTTTACGTCAAAAGCAACAACGGCGCTGTCCGTTACGGCAACCACGTCATTCATCAACGCGCCGCTCTCGGGAGTTGCATACGCTTCGCCGAACATTTCTCCCGCGCAAATCTCACCGAGTATGCTACGATTGCCCCAATAATCATCGCTTTGTATATGCAAATTTCCTTTAACCAAAACCATAATCTCGCTCAGCCGCTCGCCTTGTCTTAACACAAATTCGCCCTTTTTATAAGCACGAAAACTCGCTCCGAGGCAAGAAAGCATTGAAGAAATCTCATCGTTGCCGATGCCCGAGAACAGCTTTGTTTGTTTGAGAATTGGGATAAATTGTTTCATAAAAACAGCCTTTCTGTTGTAAAAACAACCGACTTTTTGTAACTATTATAGTATAATTAAATCAACAAGTCAAGGGGCGCGGGATATGAAAATATTCTGTCGCGGGACAATATTTTTATTAAAAAGGAGAAAAATTATGATAAGAAAAATCATCAGGATAGACGAAGAAAAGTGCAACGGTTGCGGGGCTTGTGCGAGCGCTTGCCACGAGGGTGCAATTGAAATGGTTGACGGCAAGGCTCGGCTTACCCGCGAGGACTATTGTGACGGGCTGGGCGATTGCCTTCCCGCGTGTCCGACAAACGCGATTTCCTTTGAGGAACGCGAAGCGCCCGCTTATGACGAGGCGGCTGTTCTCGCGGCAAAAGCTAAAAAGCACGGCGATTTGCCCTGCGGTTGCCCGGGAACGCAGTCAAAAGCTATCAAGCGCGTTGAGGGTTCTCGCAACACGCCGAGTGCGCCCGCTGTAAGTCAGCTCTCGCAGTGGCCGGTACAGATAAAGCTTGTGCCGGTGAACGCGCCGTATTTTGACGGGGCAAATCTGCTTGTTGCCGCAGACTGCACGGCGTTCGCTTACGGGAATTTCCACAACGATTTTATCCGCAATCATATCACCCTGATTGGTTGCCCGAAGCTCGATGAGGGGGATTACGCGGATAAGCTCACGGCGATTATTGCCAACAACGAGATTAAGAGCGTCACCATTGTTCGTATGGAAGTGCCTTGTTGCGGCGGTATCGAAAACGCAGTTAAACGCGCGCTTCAGGCAAGCGGCAAATTTATCCCGTGGAGAGTTGTCGTAATCTCAACAGACGGGAGAATTATTGACGCACTGTAACGAACGGAAACCACACCGACAAATTACAGAAAACTTGACAAGTATTAAATACAATGCTATAATGCTTTTAACCGCTCCGTTATGCGAAAAATCGGAGCGGTTTTTGTGATATTCCGGTGCTTTTCGCAGACGTTTGCTTAATTCACTCAAACAGTTCCATTCACCCTGACATAAGTTCGCAAAAAAAGTCTGGACATATCGATTGATTTGTGTTATAATGAAAAATACACACGAGTTTCAGAGGAAAAGTTTGTTGTTGAAAGAGAGGATTAGATGGATACAATCAAAATCAGAGGGCTTAGGCAAAACAATCTGAAGAATATCTCGCTTGATATTCCCAAAAACAAAATTGTGGTGTTCACCGGCGTTTCTGGCTCGGGTAAATCCAGCATCGTTTTCGATACAATCGCCGCTGAAAGCCAACGCCAGATGAATGAAACGTACAGCGCTTGGGTGAGGGGACGGCTCCCGAAATACGAAAAGCCGAATGTTGAGTTGATTGACAACCTCAATCCCTCGGTGATTATCGACCAGTCACGGCTTGGCGGCAATTCAAGGTCAACCGTTGGCACAATCAGCGATATGTATTCTCTTTTGCGGTTGCTGTTCTCAAGAATCGGTACTCCGAGCATCGGACCGTCTTCATATTTTTCCTTCAACAACCCGAACGGTATGTGCAAAACCTGCGCGGGTATCGGAAAAATTTTGGATTTTGATATGAATAACCTGATTGACGCGGAGAAATCATTTGACGAGGGTTGCTTTCAGCTTCCGGCGTTTGGACCGGGGAACTATTACTGGAAAATTTACAGACGCCCCGAGTTTTTCAGAACCGATGTTCCGTGGAAAGACCTCTCCGAAGAAGAACAGAATATCTTGTTATACGGGAGCAGAACAAAGGACGGTGAACGGCTTGACAAAAGGCTCGAGGGCGTTTACAATCAGTTTAAGCGGCTAGTTTTGATGAAGGGCGCGGAAGAACAGACGGACAATACCTTGAAAAGAATCAGCAGATTTTTGTATGAATGCGAGTGTCCCGACTGCAAGGGGAAAAGATTGAACGAGCAGGCGCTTTCTTGCAAAATCAACGGGCTGAATATTGATGATATGTGCCAAATGGAGTTTTCCGAGCTTCGCGGTGAACTTGGGAAAATCACCGATGCGAGAGCTGCTTCTATCGTAAATCAGCTCACCGCTTCGCTTGACCGTATGATTGATATCGGTCTGCCGTATCTCTCGATGAACCGCGAAAGCTCCACTTTATCGGGCGGTGAGGCGCAAAGGCTCAAGCTCGTGCGCTATATGGGAAGCTCACTTTGCGGGTTGATTTACATCTTCGATGAGCCGAGCACGGGTATGCACCCGAGAGATGTTCACCGTATGTCAAGGTTGCTCAAGAGCCTGCGCGACAAGGGAAACACCGTGCTGGTTGTCGAGCACGACAAGGATATCATCAGCATCGCCGATGAGGTTATCGATATCGGTCCTCTCGCGGGTAAAAACGGCGGACAGATTATGTTTCAGGGGAACTACGAACAGCTTTTGGTTAGCGGCACGAAAACGGGAAACGCGTTGTCCGCTAAAGTTAACGTCAAAGAAAAGGTTCGTACACCAAAGGGATTTCTCCCGATAAGGGGCGCGAACACGCATAATCTGAAAAATGTTGACGTTGATATTCCGCTCGGTATTCTCACGGTTGTAACGGGCGTTGCGGGAAGCGGAAAGTCCTCGCTGATAAGAGATGTTTTCGCAAAGCAATATGAGGAACAAGTCGTTTTGATTGACCAGAGCAGTATCACGGCAACAGGTCGTTCTACCGTCTGTACGTTTATGGGGTTCTTTGATGAAATCCGAAAGGTGTTCGCAAAGGAAAACGGCGTTTCGGACAGCCTGTTTACCTTCAACGGAAAAGGCGCTTGTCCGTACTGCAAGGGGCGCGGCGCGATTACAACCGAGCTTGTGTTTATGGAGCCGGTTACAACCGTCTGCGAGCACTGCGGCGGGAAAAGATACAGCGATGAAGCTCTCAGGTATTTGTACAAGGAGAAGAATATTGTTGACGTGCTGGCAATGAGCGTTGAGGAAGCCTCCGCGTTCTTTGAGGGCAACAAGAAGATAAGCGAAAAGCTTAGTGCGCTTATGGAAGTCGGGCTTCCCTACATTTCACTCGGGCAACCGCTGTCAACATTCTCTGGCGGTGAACGGCAGAGAGTTAAGCTCGCGCTGAATATCAAGAGCAAGGGCAATATCTATATTCTCGATGAGCCGACTACGGGCTTACATTCTGCGGATATCGAAAAGGTTGTCGGTATTCTCGAGGGAATTGTTGACAGAGGAAACACCGTGATTGTTATCGAGCACAACACCGATGTCATCAAGCTCGCCGATTATATCATTGACGTTGGACCGGACGGCGGCACAAAAGGCGGGCAGATTGTTTTCATGGGAACACCGGCGGAAATGCTCGAAAACGGCGATACTATCACCGCGAGATATCTGCAAAAGGAACGCTGAGTTGCTTTTATCGCTGTTTGTCTACCCGCGTGTTTTGCACTGTTGAATATTATACAAAAATAACGGGGGCATATCCAAAGCGATGCCCCGTTGTTTTGTATCTATTTCACAAATCTTGAGATGGTTTTCAGAACCTCGTCCATCACAAGCGGCTTTGACAAATGCCCGTTCATTCCCGCGTCCAAAGATGCCTGTACGTCTTCCGCAAACGCATTTGCGGTCACCGCGATTATGGGGATTCTGCGTCCGTCGGGACGGTTTTGCATACAGCGAATTGCTTTTGTTGCCTCAAATGAAACCCATTATCGCGTTCATCGGCGTGCGAATGTCGTGGGACATATTGCTCAGGAACGCTGTTTTCGCAACATTTGCGCTGTTCGCCTCAACCGGCGCGCTTGCCGGCTATATCCTTTCTGTATTTTTTCGGATAGATAGATTTCTCCGAAATATGCCCGAAAATATACTTTAATCGGCAATGCTTATCGGTTCAAATTCATCACGATGCTCTTTGTAACCTCTTCCATAACAATAGGCTTTGCGAGATGTCCGTTCATTCCCGCGTCAAGAGATGCCTGAACGTCCTCGACAAACGCGTTTGCGGTCATTGCGATAATCGGTATCGTGCGCGCATCGGGGCGATTTGGCAAACCTCTTATCGCTATTGTCGCCTCGTAGCCGTTCTTCTTCGGCATCATTATATCCATAAAAATTATATCAAAGGTATCGGGCGGATTTTCCGAGAAAATCTTTACCGTTTCTTCGCCGTCACAAGCTCTCGTTACCTTAATCCCAAGCTCCTCAAGCTGTACCGTGGCGATTTCGGCATTAAGCTCGTTGTCCTCGGCAAGAAGGATTTTCACGCCGTTCAAATCCACGTTCTCAGTGGGCAGATTTTTCGTTTGAACCTCGCTCTTATCGGTAAGCTCCAGCGGAAACTCCACGGTGAACACCGAGCCGACGTTCTTCTTGCTCTCAACCGAAATACTGCCGCCCATAAGGTCAACATAGCGCTTTGATATTGCCATTCCAAGTCCCGAGCCTTTGTACTGCGTTCTCGCGCCGTTGTCCTCCTGCGAGAACTCATCGAAAATGTGCTCGACAAATTCCTCGGTCATTCCAACGCCGGTGTCCGCTATTCGATAATTCACCACAATATACCTGGAATCCTCGCCCTTGCGATAGCTTGTTTCAAATGTAATCGTGCCGCCGTCATCGGTGAATTTTACGGCATTTCCGAGTATATTCACAAGCACCTCTCTTATTCTCACCGCGTCCGCAAGAACATAGGGCGTATCGGTTTCACCAAGCTTTGAGTTGAACGTAATATTACGGTTGGTGAGGAAGCCGTGAACGATGCTCAGAACCACATCCGTAACCTCGGTTATATCAACGGGAGCAGGGCTGAACTTGATTTTTCCGCTCTCGATGCGGCTTATATCAAGCACATCGTTGATAAGCGTAAGCAAATGCTCGGAGCTCTTGCTGATTTTCTCGAGGCAGTTTCGCACCTCGGGATTTGTGTCCTGCTTCAGCGCAATTCCCGTAAAGCCCATAATCGCATTCATCGGCGTGCGGATATCGTGGGACATATTGTTCAGGAACGTGGTTTTCGCAAGGCTTGCATTCTGCGCGGTACGAACAGCGTTTTCGAGCTGTTGATTTATCTTCTTGTCGCCCGTTCTGTCGGACATATCGAGTATGTACTTTTTCGCGCCCTGAATATCACTGCAAAACGCGATAACGTGGAACCAGCGCTCCTCGTTGTTCGCTCGGTGAATATACTCCCTGTCCCATTCCTTCTGATAACCCGGCTCGATGTCCGAGAGCTGTCCCAGAATATGCGAGGACTGATTTTCCTTTATCAGCTTTTCCAGCTCGTAAACATTCTTTTTCACCTTGTCTTCGGAAATGCCAAGCAGTTTCTCAATATTCGGGCTGACGTAATCCACACGCAGTTTCTCCGCGTCTAGCATCAGAAAAACATCGTCAACGTTTGCCGAGAGCTTTGAGAACAGCTCATCTCGCGCAATCAGCTCGTTGTCCTTCAGCTTGAGCTTACGGCGGTTATTCCAGATTACAAGGAAAAGCAACACTAATGCAAGCAAAATAATAATTGCAGATACCACAACCAGAGTCATGGTCTGGAGCTTGTTCATACTGGAATTTACCACGTCCGAGGGTACTATTCCAAGTACAATCCAGTCCTGAAAATTTGCCGGCTCGTAGACAAGATAATAGTTTATCCCGTTTACATCGAAAACCATTTGTCCCGATTTTCCGTCACGAAAATCATTTTGCAAAGCGGCAACTTTTTCGGCGGTGACGTTTTTGGATTTTTCCATCAACGCGATGAAATTGTGAATATTTGAAATCTCATCGCTTCCGTTGTCAACAACAACTCGTCCATCGGGCAGTATCGCAAAAGTTCCCGCTTTTCCGCCAAATGCGGAGATTTTCAGAGCTTCAACAAGGTCGGAGTTGTTGTAGGTGATAGCGATTGCTTCGTATTCAAAGCCGCGGAAAACGTTCGGAACAGCCGGAGTTGCAAACACCATTATCTCGGGCTTATCCGGAACAACAGAGTTTACGACAATCGGCTCTTGCTCTAAAATCAAGTCCTCAAGCTTGCTACGCAAATCCAGATAGCCCTTCTGCCCCTCAAGCGTGATGTAATTACCGTTGCGGGAGATGAAAAAGAAATCGGTGAAGTTGCTTTCTTCCCTCGCCTGATTTAGATACTCGACAATCTCCTGCTCGCTGTCCGCTTCCTCAATATAAGGCGTCCACATTCGCATACGGCTCCAGTTGACCGAAACCATATTGTAAAGCGCCTGATTTGCCTGATGAAAAATTTCGACAAGGTGGGCGGTGCTTTCTTCATAAATCGTTTCGGAAACAAATCCCGAATAGGCAAATCCCGCAAATCCAACTCCCGCGGCAATTACAATCGCAAGCAGTATTGCAAGCAGCCTCTTTTTCATAGCTCCGCCCTCCTTTCTCGAAAATTTTGCGTCTTAATAACCCTTGACAATGGTTACATAATCTGTCGGCGCGAGGAACTGCTGCGTTTGCGTAAGTGCCTCGCGAATGTACTCCTGACTTGTGAAGTCATTTACAATATAGTCCGCGCGCTTGTTCTTCAAATCCTCGGGCATCGGGCAGTTGCAGAAGGTCGGGTGCTCGAGATATGTGTCCGCGCCGACAAGCAAAACTGTGTAAACTTCATCGTCTTTAAGCTGCTGTCCGTTTACGGTTATATCGCCAAGCTTGAACTTTCCGCGCTCGGTTTCGGTGACGGTGTACTCCAAACCGCTGGTTACGGGCATCTGATTGCGGTGGTGAATAGGATTGGAGCCGTCCTCCTTCACGTTAACCAGCCAGTCCATAATTCTGCGGATTTCTGCGCCCGTGTACTCGCCGCGATAGAGCGCGTTTCTGAACGTCATAATCCACTTGACCTGTTGCATCGTGTAATCGCCGACAAAAATCGGTGAGCTTGCCACGCTTGCATAGCCAATTGCAATTTGGTCGTCGTTATAATAGCGAAGCGTGTTCATCAGCGAAGAAGCCGCCTGACTTCCGTGAACGCCGAAGTCGTTGGAATAAGCCGTGTTCTGCGTGAACAGAACCTCCTCTGCTTCGGGATTTTTGTAGTCGGTAATCTGCGCGTTAAACGCCTCATAAGCGCTCTTCGCGTCATACTCGCCCGTCATCATCTTGTGTGCAACGTCCTGCGAAATACCGAAAACCTCGGTTGACGCAAGGCGCATATAGAGGTGGTTGCTCTCGATGCAGTCCTGTACATAATCAAGCGCGTTTGTCGGAGTAATCTTGACTTCCTTGTTGTAGGACAAAACGGAAGTTTGCGCGGCAACGTGCTTTTGACCTTCCTCGCTGAAGATTGCCAAAAGAACTTCGTTTACAGCCTTTTTCTTTGCCTCGTTTTCCACAGCCTTTTTGGAAACGGCAAGCTGGCACATCGGATATGTAAGCACCCAGTTATCCTCGGAGGTTTCGCCGAAATACGGGAGAATTACACAGTTCATATTTCTTTCAGCCTTGATGCTGTCGCAAATGTTCGCAGTGTTGCGAATCATCGCGGTTTGTCCGGCAAAGAAAGGCTCCATTGTCTTGCTGAATTGAAGCTCCTCGTCACCCTTTTGGAAGCGGACATCTTTCAGGAACTGCTCGTATTTTTCAAACACCTTGGGCCAGACTTTGTCGTCAAGACCAACCTGATTGTCGGTAGTTTCACTCTCGTACGCCATACGCCACTTCGTTCCCTCAAGGCTCATAAGCTCGGGAATTGCACAGCCCTGCAAGGTTTCAAGGCAGGTGTAGTCATAGTGCCAGTCGGTCTGGAAGCCCTTGATTCCCTTTTCCTCAAAGAAATCAATCGCTGCCACAAACTCCGAATAATTCGTGGGAAGCGGATAATTGTATTTATCGAACAAATCCTTGTTTGCCACGATGCAGTCAACCTCGGCGCACATCGGAAGCCAGCGTATCGCGCCGCTTTCCTCGCGGTTTACCTCAAGATAACTGCTGTAAAATGTGCCGGCAACCTCGGTTTTGCTCAAATCCGCAAGGTGCTCCGAAAGAGGCGCAGCGTCATTCAGCAAGAAACGGCGGCAGGTGATGATATCGGGCATTTCCTCGCCGCGCGCAAGCAAATCCTTGTAATATTCCATCGTGTTGTAGCTCTGCACAAACGTGAAGTCAATGTTCGGGAACTTCTCCTCCAGCCACGGCGACAGCTCCTTGAACATAGACCTGTCCCACATATACATACTGATGGAAATTCTTCCGTCATTTGCGCCGTTTTGTCCCGCGCAGCCTGTCATCATCAGCGCAAACATCACGCACGCAAGAAGCACACTTACAATTTTCTTCAGTTTCATCAAATTCTCCTTGTTATTTATTTTCCGAGTCAAGATAAGCGCGGATTGCGCTCACCGTCAGCTCATAATCACAGCGAACTTCTTCAAAAAGCACATCTGCTCCCTCGGGAATTACCGCCGTTTCGGGGCGAAGCAACTCCGTGAGCTTTGACGCGGAAAGCATAAGCTTGCTCAGGCTGAGGTTGCCGCAAACGCCCTTGAGCGTGTGCGCCGCGCGAAACGCATTCTCGCGGTTGCCTTCTCCCATTGCCGTTTGCAAATCGGAAAAGCTGTGGTCGTCCAAAAATTTCGCAACAAACTTTTTTATCAGCGCTTCGCTCGGCAGACGCTTTTTAACCTCGTCAAAATCGCCGCCAAACTGCTGATAGCACTCTTGAATTGTCATATTTATCCCTCGCATCTACTTGGTTTTTATTAAAACAATAGTATCTCTTTTGTTATAACACATAATTTGACAAAAAGCAATATGTTTTTTTGCAAGAAATTGGAAATTAAGTGACAATTTATGGTTGGATTTTCATTTAATGCACAATTTTATTTATCATAATTCCTTGACAATTTTGGCTGACAAAAAGGAGCAACGCGAGATGTGTTGCTCCTTTTGTATTATTGAAATCGGTCGAAAAACTCCGTCACCTGCTCGCAAAACCGCTCTCTTGGAAAAACAACGCTGTTCGCGACATCAACAAGCCCGCGTAAATCCTCGGGAAAAACAGCCGTGTCCGCTATCCTCAGCAACGAAATATCCATCGCGCTGTCGCCCGCGCATATTGTCGTGCAACTCGGCGAAATCCGCTCTCTGAGCCGTTTCGCGGCGCTCCCCTTGTTAATCTCGGCGGGGATTGCGTACAGCTTTGCGCCCACGGCAAAGCACTCAACCTGTTCCCCGACAACGCTTTTCAGTTGCTCCAGCGAAAGCTCGGGGTTGTCGGATTTTGTAAACAAAAACATTCCGTCAACCAGCCTTATCTCAAAGCTACGGTGAACATCGTTTTCCATAGAACGGCGGCAACGCGCAAGCTCATCGGCGCATTTTTCGACAATACCGAGAGAATTTTTCGTCCATTCTTGCTCGGGTTGTCCGTTTATCAGCAAGGTTCCGCCGTTATCGACAAGCGCATATTTTGGCGAAAATCCGCTCGGGAAATGTATGCGGAGATATTGCTCAATGCTTCGCGTTGTCACGGGAATTACGCCGCTCAGTTTCGGGAAAAGCTCTGCTTGGCGCGGCGTGATACAGCTTATCTCAACGCCGTCCTTGTACTCGCAGACAATGTCCTCGGGACGCTTTTTTGTTGCGGAGAAAATCAGCGTGCCGTCAATATCGGAGAAAATCAGCTTACACATTGTCCATCACCTTTATTATCCCGCACGCGCAATAGTTTTCCAGCGGGTACTCGCGCACCTCTACGCCCTTTTCCCGCGCAAGCTCAACAATGTGGCGAGTGAGCGGGCTGTTTATGTCCCTGAGCAAGATAATCTCGGGAATTCGCCGTAACAAAACCCGCGTTGTTTCGCCAATTCCGGGCTTTACCAGCTTTATGTCCATCACACCAAACACCGCCGCAATCCGCTCAGTTTCCGCAAGACCATCGCCGTTCTTCATCTCGGGGAGTGTGCGGGTGTTGTAGGCCATCTCACGCTCGATTGCATCGATGAATTGATACGTTCTGTCGGAGCCGGCAAGTTCCCCGAAATAAACTGCGCCGTGAAACTCATCGGGCTGAATTAAGCCGCTTTTCAGCACCGTTCTGCTGAACAAGCCCGAAACCACGCTGTTTAAACAAGCACACGGAATAAACAAATCATCGTGCGTTCCGCAAAGTCTGCAAAGCCCCGCGGGGTCAGCGAGAACGGCGATTTCGCACATTCGCTCGAACTGCTCTCGGTCAACGCCGTACTCGTTCAACGGGAACTGCTCCAGCGCGCCGCGAAGCGTTTTCGTTATCATACCCTTGCCCGTCCAACCGTCAATAAACTGTATCCCGTCAGCCGAGTGACGCGCAAAAATATACTCCAGCGCGCGGCGGTCAATTCCTCTGCCTACGATAATTGAAATCGAATAATGTGGCAGAGAAACGCCGTATTTTCTGCGAATATAGCGCTTTATCAGCACGCCGACGGGAGTTCCCGCTCTTGCCAGAGAAACCAGCACGGCGTTTTTCCCCTTTTCCGCCCAGATAGCCTCGGCTACGGTCTGAACAGCCTCCGCGTTTGCTTTCGCCCACACCTTCAGCCCGTTTTCATATTCGCGGAAATAGGTCGGCGAAGGCACATATTCGGCGGGAAGAAGCTCGCTGTAATGCACTCCGCTCTGTATCAGCTTTTCGCGCTCCTTTGCGGCAAGCGGCGGGAGTGCGCCCGTGATGTCCGTGAGCAGAAGCTCTGCGTCCTCCGAGCGGTAAGATGTCGGGAGCTTTTTTCCGCGAAAACTCACCACCCGCACCTCTTTCCCGCCAACCGCTCCGCAAAGCTCACGAAGCGCGTCCTTATCGGGAGAATCCGCGTCCGTCAGAATTATGCTTATATCGCAGGGCTGGGTGTTGTAGAGGAACACCTTTCTTTCAGGGTTGTAAAGGCTTTTCAGCACCGCGCGGTTCACCAGCGGATATTCCAGCGGCTGAGGTTGTGCAAACGGCTCACGGTCGCTGTTCGCGGGCAACATCGGGCTTCGCGTGACGCAGTGAACGACAACGCGCCCAAATTTATCGGAAAGCAACTTCCCGAGCAACAACGGCGGATAACAAAACTCCTCCGTTCCCACAATCTCAACCGTTTTAGCAAGGTCTGCGGTAAATTCATCGGCGATTTCCGAGCAAAATCTGCGGCATTCATCAAGATAACGGTCTGCCCGAACGCCAAGCCGCGGGTTGTACACAGAATTGCGGTGCAAAATCTCGCCGCAATCGCGGGGCTGAAACTCGCTGTCCGAGGAGAAATTCTCGGGGAATTTGCGGTTTGCGATATCCTCAAGCCGCGACAAAATTATCGGCTCAATCCCCGCGCCGCGCAGAATATCGATGCTCTCCTCAGACGCGGCAAACGCTCCCGCATACACGCGACAGTCCCGTGCAAGACAGCCGCCAAGCGCTTTTTTCAGGTTGATTGCCGTGCTTCCGGTGGTGAACTCGTCATCGACAAGAATTACCTGTTCCGCCCGCCGAAAAATGTCCTCGCGAACACAAAGCGTGTGGTGACTTGCGTGGCTGTGGGCTTCCTCAAAGTTAACGGAATTTGCCCAATCGGGAAGATTTTCGCGGGTTGTGGTGACGTAAAAGCAGTCGCGGAAAAATCCCGCCACAACCGCGCCGATTGCCACGGCTGTTTCCGCGAAGCCTATCACAACGGTTGGCTTATCGGCTCTGCCATCGCCCGCAAGCCTTTGCCCAAGCGTTTCCATAAGCGCAAGCGAGCTGTCGGGTGCCGATGGGAAATGCTTCGCCTGACGCGTGTTGAGTATTATAAAATCCCGCTTTGGATTGTTTTCGCGTTTTGCAAAAAATAAGTGTGATGTGTCTTTCATCTATGTTTCTCTATTTTCCTCTCACGGGGGCAAATTCTGCCAGTTTCCCTTTTCGTTAAAATACGCCTTATTTAGCGCTCTTTCTCTTGTTTTTCATCTCGTACATTCGGCTGTCCATCGTTTTGAGAAAATCATCGGAGCTGTTGTCGGCGGTTATTGACGCAATGCCGTACGAAAACTCCAGATTATATCGGTTTTCGCCCGAAGCGTTTACCTCGTCAAGCTCCTTTTGTATATCCGAAACAGCCTTTTCGACTGCACTCTCCGATTGATTTGAGATAAGGATAAATTCATCTCCCCCATAGCGCACAACAAAGCCGATTTCGCTCATATTCTTACGCAGAATTGAGCTGAATTTCATCAGCGCTTCATCGCCGACACCGTGTCCGAAATTATCGTTGATGGGCTTGAATTTGTCCATATCAATCAGCGCGCCTGTTATCGCGGAGCTTTTGTTTTTGGAACTGCAGAAGGCACGGATATAGTCGTTGTAGTAGCGCCTGTTGTACACACCGCAAAGCTGGTCGATATACGCCGATTCGCTTTGCGTGCTGATATAAATTCCCGTCAATCCTATCGCTATGCCGATATAGATAAGCGATATCCCGTAGAAAAACGCCTGAACCATTACCGAAATCACAATCGGTGTCACAAAATAAATCACGGGGAATATCATATATTTTCCCTTGTTCCTGCGGTGGATATAAACCTTTATTGTTCCGATGATTAGATAGATTACGATAAGAATTGTCGGGAGCAAAAAATTCAGCTGGGTTCTTGTGTACCGATTGTCCTCGGTTATCGTGAACAAAAATCCGCTCAGCGGCGTGAGCGCAATGGCAACTGCAGACAGCGCAAGCGGTATCCCCGACAAAATCGCAAGCTTTTTCAGCTTCGCAACATCACAATTCAGCTTATATTCGGTAAACAGCGGCCACAAATATGAAATCGTGACGTTCAGAATGTAGTACATTATATTCCCTATGTAATTAAGCTCCCGCGCCGCCGGAAACGTTTTTCCGTCAACCCAGAACAAAAACGTATCCAAAAAGCACATGAACATCGTAAGATTTATCATCGCGGACAAAAGCTTGCTGTCCAAAAGCGTGCTTATTTTCGCCTGCCTGTTCATGTGGAGCTTCAGCAACAACATAAGCATAAACGCCGAAGCGTTCGCCGTTACAATCTGAGAAAACTGAACCATATCTCGCCTTCTTCCTTTTCGCCAAAATTTCCCGCGGCTTTTGGCTTGTTTACTGTTTATTAGTTACTTGTTTTTATTATACCACTTTTTTCCGTTCTTTTCAATGAGAAATTGTAACAGTTGAGAAAAATCGTGAAATTGTACAAAGGAAAAATCCGGCTTCTCGCTTATAACAAAAAACGCAGGACAAAAATCCTGCGTTTTTCTTTCTGAAATGGCTGATTTTTATAGTCGCTCACCCGACCAACTCTGAAAAAAGCCATAGCCGAGATTTAATCTCCTCTGGCGCAACAATGAGTTTCGGAAGCTCACCATTTCGAACGTCTCCACAAGTGTCAGCCGCACTAACGAAAGCTAACGGATAACTTTCATCACTTTTATTATATACGATAAATCCGCTTTTGTCAATACATTTATATAATTTATTTTTGGAGAAATTTTCTTGACACAGCGAACTTTTTGTGCTATAATAAGGACTCCAATTCCAAAATCGTTGAAAAATGCCCGATAATACGCGAAAATCGCGCGTTTTTTGAAACTTATCGGCAAATCGTACATCTTATCGGCAAACAGCTTGAAAAAAATCAGGTACTTTTGTATAATTTAATTCGGTCGCGGAAACCTCTCAGCCTGCTACCGTTTTTTGCTTATGAAAGCGAGGTAATTTATGTCAAACATTATCGAAATCAAAAACATTACAAAAGAATTTAAGGTTCTGAACCGCCGCGAGGGTTTGAAAGGAAGTCTGAAGGATTTGTTTTCGCGCGATTACAAAATCGTCCGCGCTGTCGATAACATCAGTATGAATATCGAACAGGGCGAGATTGTCGGCTATCTCGGACCGAACGGCGCGGGAAAATCCACTACCATCAAAATGATGACCGGTATCCTTGAACCAACGTCCGGTGAAATTCTCGTCAACGACTATGTTCCGTACAAAAACAGAACCCGAAATGCGCAGAATATCGGCGTTGTTTTCGGGCAACGTACTCAGCTTTGGTGGGCGCTTCCGCTGGTTGAGTCGTTCAAGATACTCAAGGATATCTACGGCGTTTCTGACAAGGACTACAACGATATGATTGAGTTGTATCAATCGCTTGTCGATATCGAGCCGCTCCTGCACAAGCCTGTCCGTCAGATGTCCCTCGGACAGCGCACCCTCAGCGATATTCTCGCGGCGTTTCTACATAACCCGAAAATCGTCTTTCTCGATGAACCGACAATCGGTCTTGACGTGTCGATGAAGTCGAAAATCCGCACCCTTATTCACGCGCTCAACAAGGAGAAAAACACAACCGTTATCCTCACCACACACGATATGGGCGATGTGGACGCGCTTTGCCGCAGAATTGTTATCATCGACAAGGGCAAGATGCTCTATGACAATGATATCGAGCACCTCAAGGGCTTCTTCGGCTACTACAGAACGCTCAAAATCCGCGTTGGCGGCGACCTCAAACAAACCGCCGAGAAAATCCGCGCTCAGTTGCCCGAGTTCAGTGTTTCTGCGGACGATGAGTGGATATCTATTCTTGTTGACGAGGCAAAATCAAAGGTTATGGACGTGCTTTCGCAGTTGCAGAAATCCTACAAAATCCGCGATATGCAACTCGAAGAAATCTCCACCGAGGAGGTTATCAAAAAAATCTACGAGGAGGGAGTCAAGTGAATATCAAAAGATGTTTAACGCTAACCCGCGCGGGTATCATCGAGAGCCTGCAATTCCGCTTGGGTGCGCTGGTTGTTGTCGCGGGAAATCTGCTGTATCTTGTCGTTATCTATCACCTTTGGCAGGCAATTTTCGCGTCCGTCGGCACGGAAACCGTGAACGGAATGACGTTTACCGATACGCTGATTTATCTCGTTCTCGCAACCGCGCTGTTCAACTTTATGGAAATGTACGTTGTCTGGGAAATGGGGCACGCAATTCAGACGGGTGAAATCACAATCCAGCTCCTCAAGCCGATGAAGTACAGAAGCTATATGTTCTGGTCGTACTCGGGAACCGCCGTCACGCAGTTTTTCTTCACGTTTTTGCCGACGTTTATCATCGTGGCAATCGTCACAAACGGCGCAATTCCACTCGGTTTAAATCTGCTGTTTTTCGTGATTTCCGTGATGCTGGCAATTTCAATAAATTACAGTATCGACTTTTTAACCGGCACAATCTGTTTGTACACCGAATCAACCTGGGGTATAAACATAATGAAACAGGTTATCGTTCTGCTTATGTCGGGCGCGACAATCCCGCTTGCGTTCTTCCCAGAGCCGCTTAAAACTATCGTCAATTATCTGCCGTTTCAGTCGATTTACAATGCGCCGCTGTCCGTTCTCCTTGACGGAAACCCCGAGCCGGCAAAGCTCCTCACAACGCTCGGTATTCAGCTTTTTTGGTGCGTTGTGATGAACATCGCAAGCAGGCTTTTCTGGAAGCTCTCGCTGAAGCGGATAACCGTGAACGGAGGCTGATTTATGAAAAGGAAAAGTCTTGGTTTTTATTTCAGAATTTACCGCAAAATCTTAGCGCAGGACCTCAAAAGCAAGATGAGCTATCGCGCGGATTTTATCATCTCAACAATCGGTATGATTTTCACAAACATTGCCGGCTTCGTGAGCTTTTGGATTTTGTTTCAGAATTTCCCGTCAATAAACGGCTGGGGCTACTATGAAATGCTGTTTCTCTACGGTTTTTCGCTGGTTTCACTCACGCCCGTGCAGTGCTTTTTCGACAACAACTGGGCTCTGCGAAATCAAGTGTACTCGGGTGATTTCATCAAGTACTGCTTCCGCCCGATAAATATGTTTTTCTACTTTCAGTCGGAGGTTTTCGACATCAAAGGTCTTGGACAATTCGCGTTCGGGCTGGGCACGCTCATCTACTCGTGGAACAAGCTGGGGCTTGAGTTTTCACCGCTTATGCTGTTGAAAATGATTGTCTTTCTGATAACGGCGTCGCTGATTATGATTGCCCTGCAAAATGCCGCGGCGGCAACCTGCTTTTGGATACAGAACTCGTTTTTCGTGCTGGATTTGGTGACGAAATTCAAGGATTACGCGCGTTATCCCATCACGATTTTCAGCCCCGTTTTCCGCTTTATCTTCACGTTTGTAATACCCATCGCTTTTATCGCGTACTATCCGAGCCTTGTGGTACTGCGCCCCGATGAAGTGCCGATTTTGTCGTGGATTTCGCCGATTGTGGCGCTGGTGTTCTTCTTTTTGAGCTACAAGCTATGGATGCGCGGCGCAATGAAATACAATGGTACAGGAGCATAATTCGCAACAGGCTGACGATAAAGGCACATCTACTTCTGTCACCGCATTCTCTGCTTCGCAGATAATGCTACGCTTCGGCAGGCACAAAGCCTAGCCGAAGCGCCGTTTAGGGTAACACGAAGTGTTATCCGTGTATACTGCACCTTTCTCGCCAGCCTTACTCGCACTTGTTTATTATGAACGCGAATTTTTTTCATAAACCATTTGACAAGAGCGATAAGAAATGCTATAATATAAGTAGACATTATGTGTAGTAAGATACAAAAGGAGAAATATCAATGTCGGGATTTAGGCAGAGCGTGGTGCGGTGGTTCTTGACAACAAAGAAAACGCCGCCCGTGACCGTTGTGAGCGGGAGAAACACCGCCGATAAATTGTATACGGATATTTTGCGGAAGAATTGCAAAGCCGCGTTCATCATCACAAGCAAAACCGTAAGAAACAAGGGTATGCTGGACAAGCTCACCGAAAATCTCACGGCAAACGGGATAAAGAGCGCGTTCTTTTCGGATATCGTGCCCGACCCCACTATCGAAAATGTCGAGCGTGGGCTTTCGGTGTACAACGAGAACAAGTGCGACTGCGTGATTGCCGTGGGCGGCGGCTCGGTGCTGGACTGTGCAAAGGTTATCGCGCTCCGTGCGGCAAACCCGCACGTTTCCGTGAAAATGATGAGCCTGTACGTTGTTCCGTGCAAAAAATCCGTGCCGATTTTCGCCGTTCCCACAACCTCGGGAACCGGCTCGGAAATCACATTTTTCTCCGTTATCACGGACGCGAAAAAGCACAAAAAGTTGCCGTTGCTCTCGGACAGATATTTGCCCGAGAAGATTGTTTTCGACAGCGCGTTGCTCGAAAACGTGCCGCAAAAGCCGACCGTTTACGCGGGGCTAGACGCGCTCACGCACTGCATCGAAGCGTTCATCAGCACCAACGCGAAAACCTTTGCCGAAGATGTTGTTTCCGCGCACGAGGTTTGTCGGGATATTTTCGCGTACCTGCCTGTTGTTGCCAAAGAACCGCGAAACGAAGAAGCACGCCTGAAAATGGCTGAGGCGGCTTATAAGGCGGGACTGAATTTCAGGCGAACGGGTGTTGGTTTCGTTCACGCGATTGCTCATCGGCTCGGCGAAACCTATCACATTCCGCACGGGCTGGCGTGTGCCGCGGTATTGCCGCACGTTCTCGAAAAATTGCTTCCCGAAGCGCAAAATCGGCTGAAAAGGCTCGCGGTGAAAAGCGGCACGGCAAAGAGCGCGGAAGCGTTTATCGAGAAAATCCGCGCGCTTGAAAGAACGCTCGGTATTCCCGAAAATTTTTCCGAAATCAACGAGCGCGATTTTCCCGTTATGATACGGCGGATTTTGTCCGAAGCGGCAACGCAGGGTTGCCCGAAACGGCTTGATGCAAAGGAAATTGAAGCTATTCTCAAGAGCTTGAAAGCTGATTAACGAAAGGATTGTTGAAATGGAAAAAATGACTTTGAAGGACTATGTTGATTACATCGCGCAGTACGAGGACAAAATCGCGTACAGGTTTCTAACCTACGGAAATGTCACCGAAAAAACCTACCGCAAGCTCGCCGATGACAGCAGGAGAATTGCTTCGTATTTCGCGAAAAACGGCGTTTTCGGACAGCATATCGCTATCCTCGGCTCGGCAAGCTACGACTGGATTACCGCGTATCTCGGCATTACAATAAGCGGAAACGTCGCCGTGCCGCTCGACAAAATGCTCCCAACCGAGGAAATCTGCAACCTCATTCGTATGGGCGATGTCGATAAGCTGTTCGTTTCGCCCGAGTTTGACGAGAAAATCGACGAGTACGCGAAAAGCTCCGAAAAGCTCACCGAAATCATTCCGTTCGACAGCAAAAAGTTTAAGGAAATCAGAAAAACCGAGTTTGCCGAGTTGCCCGAAATTGACGAAAACGCGCTCGCTGAGCTGATTTTTACCTCGGGTACAACCGGCACGGGCAAGGGCGTTATGCTCTCGCACAAAAATCTCACGAGCAACGTGCAGAACATTATTCCGTGCGGGTTTAACAAGCAAACTCCCGCGGTTGTTATGTCGGTTCTGCCCATTCACCACACCTACGAGCTTACCGTCAACAACCTCTGCGTGCTGTACGCTGGCGCGACAATCTGCATTAACGACAGCCTCGAAAATATCATCAAAAATATGCAACTGTTCAAACCGACTTTGATGCTCGTTGTACCGATGATGGCGGATTTGTTCGCGAAAAAAATCAGCGACGCGCTGAGTGACCCAGTGCAGAGCAAAAAGTTTAAGGCAGGACTCGGTTTGTGCAAGGGTTTGAAAAAGGTCGGAATTAACGCCGAGCATCAGATTTTCGCTCAGATACATAAGAAATTCGGCGGACGTATGAAAAGACTGCTTGTCGGCGGAGCGCCGCTTCGTGATGAAACAGCGGAGATTTTACAGCAGGTTGGTCTGGAGGTTTATCAGGGCTACGGAATGACGGAAGTCGCGCCTGTTATCAGCACAAATTCGCCCGATTTCGGCAACAAAATCGGCTCTGTCGGAAAGCTCATTCCGAACACCGAAGCGCGTATCAAGGACGGTGAAATTCAAGTCAAAAGCCCGTCGGTTATGCTCGGTTATTACAAAAATCCAGAGGCAACCGCAGAGGCTTTTGACGAGGGCTGGCTGAAAACCGGCGACCTCGGCTACATAGACGATGATGGATTTATCTTCATCACGGGACGCAAGAAAAACCTCATTATCCTCGATAACGGCAAGAATATTTATCCCGAAGAACTTGAGGAGCACCTCAACGAAATCGAGTGCATAAAAGAAGCAATGGTTTATCAGCACAAGGGCAAAATCTGCGCGATGGTACAGCTTGTTTCGTCCACCGAAAAGGAAACCGCGAAGGAAGCAATCCGCGATTTGAACGCGAAAATGCCTACCTATAAGAAAATCAGCGGAATTACCTTCAGGACAAAGGATTTCCCCAAGACAACCACGCTCAAAATCAAGCGCAACGAGGTTATGAAGGAAATCATCGCGGGCGAACAGAAAAAGCACGAGTACAAACCGCCGCGCAATGAGGAAGAAAAGCAGATTTGCGATGTGTTCGAGCGGGTGCTCGGCAAGACGGGAATCGGAATTACCGATGACTTTTTCGAGTGCGGCGGCGACAGCCTTTGCACTCTCGAAGCGGCGGCTGAGCTTGGTATTCAGGCGCAGGATATCTACGATTATCCAACTCCCGCGAAGCTCGCCGACAGCTTCTCACGCACCGCAAAATATGACGCGGACAGAGTGCCGAACATCAACGAGCTGATTGAGGAAACCACCTCCGAGAATGTTTCCGAGCGCCCGAAACAGGTGCTTTTGACGGGTGCTACGGGTTATCTCGGCGCGCATATTTTAAGGGAACTGCTTGCGAATAAAATCGATGTTGTGTGCCTTGTGAGAAGCCCGCAAAAGCTCACGGCGATGCTCAAATACTACTTCCCCGCAGAGTGTGCGGTGATGAAATTCAAGGTTGTCACGGGCAATATCGAGGCGGAAAATCTTGGTCTTGAAAAGGCTACCTACGATAAACTTTGCGCGACAATCGATACTGTTATCCACACCGCCGCAAATGTTCACCACACCGGACGTTACGAGGAATTTGAACGGTCAAATGTTGTCGGAACGCAGAATGTTATCGCGTTCTGCGAGAAGAGCGGCGCGTTCCTCCATCACACGTCAACCGCAAGCGTGAGCGGCGCGGGTACCGTTAAACAGGAAAATCCCAACTGCGTGTTCACCGAAAAAGTGCTCGATATCGGACAGCATTACACCGAAAATGTGTATATCCGCTCGAAGTACAGAGCCGAGGAAAAGGTTATCCTCGCGCGTAAAAACGGGCTTCGCGCGAATATTTACCGTATCGGCAATCTCACTTGGCGCGACAAGGACGGCGTTTTCCAGCGCAACTCCGATGACAACGGATTCCTCAGCCGTTGCCGCGGAATAATGAAGGTCGGCGCGTATTACAGCGAGCTTGACGTTTTCCCGATTGATTTCACCGCGGTTGATTTGTGCGCTGAGGCTTATGTTAAACTCGTTTTGAGCGGTGACGAAAACCAAATCTACCACATGGTCAACCCGAATATGATTTACATCAGAAACATCAGCAAAAAGCTTCGCTGCGCGCTTGTTCCAAAGCAGATTTTTGAGAAGCGTATGATGGAGAAAAGGACGGACAAGGACGTTGCCGTTCTGTCGTTCTACAACGCCATCGCGTCCGTTTCCGCAAACATCGAAACCAGTTGCGATATCACCGTAAACAAGCTCAAGGAGCTCGGTTTTAAGTGGCCGAAAATTAAGCTCGGTTACCTGAAATATATGCTCAAGATATAAGAAATTTTTGCGATTTATAAACATTCCCGCCTGTAAAAAGCAGGCGGGATTTCGTTATATCACTCTTTTTTACCGAATTTTTTCTTTGCATCTGCGATTTCACTAAATTGCGCATCGTCCCAAGCCCAGCGCTCGAGCATTGTCGGCGGACGATTTCCGACATCAAGAAACGCTTTGTCGGGATCAACATCCTGTTTCTCGCAAATTTCGGTCATTAGAAGATAACTTTGAGGAATATCACCAAATAATGCGCACTTGCTGTCCGTATCAAACGGGTCAAGCGTTGCGTTTGGCCGAAAATGAACGCATTTTGCACAAGGCGGAAGATAGTCCTTAAACCTGCTTTGGCTGACATCAATTTTTGACATTTGCTCTCCTTTCGGTTTGCGGTAATGAAAGTTACCGGATTACTTAAAGAAATAGCTCACACGATGCGCGAGGGGTGTGACAGTCTTGCGAACAACGCACATAGGTTCGGAATTATTTCAACTCACACGCCCCGCGAGGGGCGCGACGCACTGGTGATTTTCGCCCCACAGTCCGCGCACACATTTCAACTCACACGCCCCGCGAGGGGCGCGACACCGAGGCGCAGAAGCGCGCCACTGAAAAATATAATTTCAACTCACACGCCCCGCGAGGGGCGCGACCCGTTTTTAGCAAAGATTATTCGCCGTTTTCGGAATTTCAACTCACACGCCCCGCGAGGGGCGCAACGTTTCAAAGATTGAAAACGAGAAACACCTTTTTCATTTCAACTCACACGCCCCGCGAGGGGCGCGACTTTTCCACCGTTGCTCTGTTTCTTTCCTCAATAAATTTCAACTCACACGCCCCGCGAGGGGCGCGACTTAGTCCATTCAACTATATGATTTTTGCAGTATCATTTCAACTCACACGCCCCGCGAGGGGCGCGACGCTGGTATCAGTGATATAGCTCTTGATTTTTCTCATTTCAACTCACACGCCCCGCGAGGGGTGCGACTGCGGCTGTGCCTGTAAATAAAATCGACGTTCATCATTTCAACTCACACGCCCCGCGAGGGGCGCGACAATTTTCACGAAACTTTCACACAATTTTCACAAAATTTCAACTCACACGCCCCGCGAGGGGCGCGACGCTCCCATTTTCGCGTCCTTTTCCGTGTAGGTTACATTTCAACTCACACGCCCCGCGAGGGGCGCGACGAAAAACGTATCGGGACGCGAAGCCGATTATCTGAAATTTCAACTCACACGCCCCGCGAGGGGCGCGACTGAATTTGTCGTTTTGACCGTATGCGATGAAAAGATTTCAACTCACACGCCCCGCGAGGGGCGCGACGCGAATATTTAATGACGCACAACGGCTCGGACTGCAAATTTCAACTCACACGCCCCGCGAGGGGCGCGACGGCGTACAAGGCAACCGCGCGGTACTGTAATCAATTTCAACTCACACGCCCCGCGAGGGGCGCGACATATTGATGGAAAACAGTCTATCAGTATTAAATATTTCAACTCACACGCCCCGCGAGGGGCGCGACGAAACATGGGGCAAGATTGCCCAACATTCACTATATTTCAACTCACACGCCCCGCGAGGGGCGCGACATTGTTGTGGGCATTATTAAGCGTGTTTTGGAATATTTCAACTCACACGCCCCGCGAGGGGCGCGACGGTAAGTCCACCTTGGCTGTTTGGCTGACCAAAAATTTCAACTCACACGCCCCGCGAGGGGCGCGACGTTTTGTATTCAAATCCCCACGCCTTGATAACCTCCTTTCAACTCACACGCCCCGCGAGGGGCGCGACGCGCGAGCTTTCCGCGCAGTTGAAGCAGTACGAGCTTTCAACTCACACGCCCCGCGAGGGGCGCGACCAGTTATCCCGACTTCTATCGCGAACAAGATTATCCTTTCAACTCACACGCCCCGCGAGGGGCGCGACTTCTTGCGGGTTCTCAGCTTCCTGCATTTTCATATTTCAACTCACACGCCCCGCGAGGGGCGCGACTTACGCAACGGAACAGCTATTCACGCTGATTGACATTTCAACTCACACGCCCCGCGAGGGGCGCGACCAACGAACACGGGCAACCAGTCGGCGGCGGCGGTATTTCAACTCACACGCCCCGCGAGGGGCGCGACTCTCGGCCGTAATATCAACATAATCAGCTACGACATTTCAACTCACACGCCCCGCGAGGGGCGCGACTGCCCCTTGTGGAGTTGGTTTTGAGTATCGTCAACATTTCAACTCACACGCCCCGCGAGGGGCGCGACGTGCTGCCCGTTCGCCAAAACGACAAAATCATCGATTTCAACTCACACGCCCCGCGAGGGGCGCGACGGGCGCGGTACGGGACTGTCCGGGAAATGATGAGCGATTTCAACTCACACGCCCCGCGAGGGGCGCGACCTGGAAGTAGGACAAACAGAGGTTTGTCAGATAATTTCAACTCACACGCCCCGCGAGGGGCGCGACGTGCCGTCCGTCAAGTTCTGCGCCGTCCACCACATTTCAACTCACACGCCCCGCGAGGGGCGCGACCTGTAAATCTGCGTCCAAGCGCCGCCATCGGTCATTTCAACTCACACGCCCCGCGAGGGGCGCGACCCGTCGTAGTCGGCGGAATATACACAAATCGAGACATTTCAACTCACACGCCCCGCGAGGGGCGCGACGTTTGATTTCAAGAAAAACGGGCTCTTTGCTCTCCATTTCAACTCACACGCCCCGCGAGGGGCGCGACTGCACGCCGCGCACGGCGGCGAGAGCTGCGTGAAATTTCAACTCACACGCCCCGCGAGGGGCGCGACTTTATCCATTTTCTCTGCTTGCAAATATAATTCTTATTTCAACTCACACGCCCCGCGAGGGGCGCGACAAAAGTCGCGCAAACAAATTACCCGGATATCGTCATTTCAACTCACACGCCCCGCGAGGGGCGCGACAAACCTCGAGGGCGCTCTCCGCGTCGAAGTCATATTTCAACTCACACGCCCCGCGAGGGGCGCGACCCACGCAGCTCTCGCCGCCGTGCGCGGCGTGCAAAATTTCAACTCACACGCCCCGCGAGGGGCGCGACAGAGCACCGCAGCTGCTCGCTACTACATAACACCCATTTCAACTCACACGCCCCGCGAGGGGCGCGACCTATCGGTTGGAACGACGATCCCGCAAAGGCCAATTTCAACTCACACGCCCCGCGAGGGGCGCGACATGCCGGCAACATACGCGGTCGCCTGGGCGGTAGTATTTCAACTCACACGCCCCGCGAGGGGCGCGACTTTATGGTTTTATACTCGCGGCGTGACATAAATATTTCAACTCACACGCCCCGCGAGGGGCGCGACGATTGAGAACAGCGACAAGGTATCGGCTGAAACCATTTCAACTCACACGCCCCGCGAGGGGCGCGACGTAGTCAACAGGCACCGTTTCCGCTCCGAACAGATTTCAACTCACACGCCCCGCGAGGGGCGCGACAATCGGAATGTCATCTTTGCCGCCGTTGATTGTATTTCAACTCACACGCCCCGCGAGGGGCGCGACAACGGCGTAAGGCTTTCAGAAGAAGAAATAATGATTTCAACTCACACGCCCCGCGAGGGGCGCGACTGTGCCGATTGCCGGAAAGCGCTCGCAAACCTCATTTCAACTCACACGCCCCGCGAGGGGCGCGACAAGGCTAACGGCCAAGACTTTGAAAAAATTATCATTTCAACTCACACGCCCCGCGAGGGGCGCGACGGAGGCGGCTTTTGATTGGCTGGGGCATTTAGCATTTCAACTCACACGCCCCGCGAGGGGCGCGACTCAAATCCACCACACAAGGGTCGTTGCCAACCCATTTCAACTCACACGCCCCGCGAGGGGCGCGACCAAGAACGGTAAAGCCACAATCGGATTTATCGGTATTTCAACTCACACGCCCCGCGAGGGGCGCGACGTCTGCGATTTTAATGCGCTTGCCAGCTCCTCTTCATTTCAACTCACACGCCCCGCGAGGGGCGCGACGCGTAAATTTATTTTGATGACGGAAATCTGCGATATTTCAACTCACACGCCCCGCGAGGGGCGCGACGAATATTTTGTATTTGCTCCGCCGTCTCCGAGCATTTCAACTCACACGCCCCGCGAGGGGCGCGACGGGGGAACGGAAAAGCCGAAGCCCCAAAACCAAAAGATTTCAACTCACACGCCCCGCGAGGGGCGCGACTTGCAATTGCCGAAAGTAACTACACAATGGGTTTATTTCAACTCACACGCCCCGCGAGGGGCGCGACTTTTTCTCAATAATTGATGTATAATATAATTGTCAATTTCAACTCACACGCCCCGCGAGGGGCGCGACGCGACGCGCGAATTGCAGTTGTATGTTAAACGCTTTATTTCAACTCACACGCCCCGCGAGGGGCGCGACCGCCGTTGTGATTATATTGTACAGACTTTTTGTGATATTTCAACTCACACGCCCCGCGAGGGGCGCGACTTATGCAGAAAATCTATGTAACGCCGCCTGTTGCGATTTCAACTCACACGCCCCGCGAGGGGCGCGACACGCGCGAATTGCAGTTGTATGTTAAACGCTTTATTTCAACTCACACGCCCCGCGAGGGGCGCGACAAACGCAACTTTCCGCGTTCCCGATGTACTCATCATTTCAACTCACACGCCCCGCGAGGGGCGCGACCTTCAGAACCGCCGATGCCTGTTTTGCGCTTTTCATTTCAACTCACACGCCCCGCGAGGGGCGCGACTTCGGCAAGCTCCGTCAAATCGCCGTAATCCTTGCATTTCAACTCACACGCCCCGCGAGGGGCGCGACCTTTGGAGGAGAATGACAATGGCTAAATTCATAAAATTTCAACTCACACGCCCCGCGAGGGGCGCGACGAACAGCATTAAAGGTTTGAATGATTTCGCAAGAATTTCAACTCACACGCCCCGCGAGGGGCGCGACCGGCTTTCGTGTGCCGTTGTGAATTGTATTATACATTTCAACTCACACGCCCCGCGAGGGGCGCGACGACAAAATAAATGTGCTTGTACCCGATAATAATCTATTTCAACTCACACGCCCCGCGAGGGGCGCGACCATTGACAAGAAAATAACTTGTGCTTTCGGTATCATTTCAACTCACACGCCCCGCGAGGGGCGCGACGCCATTTGACGGGGTATGTCTGAAAGGAAGTAACATTTCAACTCACACGCCCCGCGAGGGGCGCGACATAGGAAAACTTCGTCCGACTGCTCCAACATTTCATTTCAACTCACACGCCCCGCGAGGGGCGCGACATCTGCCGCCGTCGTTGCCTCAATATGAGATTGAATTTCAACTCACACGCCCCGCGAGGGGCGCGACGGTTTGAAATAATCGTTTTACCTATACGGTCTACATTTCAACTCACACGCCCCGCGAGGGGCGCGACAGCGAGGTTGAAAACAATGAAAATTGACTGGAAATTTCAACTCACACGCCCCGCGAGGGGCGCGACGTTTACATCGTTGCGCCCTTGTGATGTTATAAATATTTCAACTCACACGCCCCGCGAGGGGCGCGACATGTTCCGCGTAGAACAATTGAAGTCTTAACATTATTTCAACTCACACGCCCCGCGAGGGGCGCGACTGGCGCTTGATTTCTTATCTAGTTGTCAAAAAATATTTCAACTCACACGCCCCGCGAGGGGCGCGACGTTCAGCGGCGGGCGATTTAATGCCCGCCGCCAAATTTCAACTCACACGCCCCGCGAGGGGCGCGACGGCTCGGGTTCGTCAAACTCTTTGAGAAACAACCCATTTCAACTCACACGCCCCGCGAGGGGCGCGACATCGAGGCTTATACGGGAGATAAAGTTGTTTGCATTTCAACTCACACGCCCCGCGAGGGGCGCGACGAAAATCCGTGCGGCTTCTTTGGGCATATGTATTATTTCAACTCACACGCCCCGCGAGGGGCGCGACGTCCTTGCTTGCAATATCCTCCTGCTTTGCGGAATTTCAACTCACACGCCCCGCGAGGGGCGCGACGGACGCGAGCACCGAACTTATTGGCAAGTACAACATTTCAACTCACACGCCCCGCGAGGGGCGCGACTGTAAAAGCTGTGCAGGCAGCGAAAAGCGCTCAAAGATTTCAACTCACACGCCCCGCGAGGGGCGCGACCGGTTTGAGGGTTTTCCTGCTCGCATATCTCCGATTTCAACTCACACGCCCCGCGAGGGGCGCGACCAATCGCGGAGGAAAGGTTGCTCGCGCTCTTATCATTTCAACTCACACGCCCCGCGAGGGGCGCGACGACTTCACGAAGAGTTTCCTCCGTGATTTCCCAGGGATTTCAACTCACACGCCCCGCGAGGGGCGCGACCTTCAGATGTACGTTCTTGTATTCTCTGTCTTTCCATTTCAACTCACACGCCCCGCGAGGGGCGCGACCGAAATCATATTCAACTGGTAAATAACAAACAACATTTCAACTCACACGCCCCGCGAGGGGCGCGACCGCCTGCGGCATTTACTACACCCAACATTTTAGCATTTCAACTCACACGCCCCGCGAGGGGCGCGACCTTTTGCGGCCTATCTTTCGTGGGGTCGATTATATTTCAACTCACACGCCCCGCGAGGGGCGCGACATCAGCAGGCGCAACTCTTTCTGTGCCGCTGTTAATTTCAACTCACACGCCCCGCGAGGGGCGCGACGAACTTGCAGACGCCAACAAGAAAGCTGGAAAAGATTTCAACTCACACGCCCCGCGAGGGGCGCGACGGTAGAGGAATTTGCGGCATATAAGGTAAAAATCATTTCAACTCACACGCCCCGCGAGGGGCGCGACAAACGGATAATCATCGCCGTAGTTGACGTTTTCAATTTCAACTCACACGCCCCGCGAGGGGCGCGACCCAAATCTCGCTCAACTGCGCATATCGCTTTTTTATTTCAACTCACACGCCCCGCGAGGGGCGCGACTGATACCTGTTATCACGTCAACAGGGTTAGCGAAATTTCAACTCACACGCCCCGCGAGGGGCGCGACCGCTGTAAAGTTGGAGTATGTATCGGACAAAATCATTTCAACTCACACGCCCCGCGAGGGGCGCGACAGCCGATAGGCTTTTTCTCGTCGTCACAAACTGTATTTCAACTCACACGCCCCGCGAGGGGCGCGACGATTTTTGCCGAGATTAAAACTTGTAGCGCCTCCGAATTTCAACTCACACGCCCCGCGAGGGGCGCGACGCTATTACGCGCTGATTGAGATTGAGGGTTTGCAATTTCAACTCACACGCCCCGCGAGGGGCGCGACCACAAGGCGCAGTATAACTTGATATATGGCGAGCGATTTCAACTCACACGCCCCGCGAGGGGCGCGACCGTTGAGAAAGTGAGGAAAAAACAATGCAAAAAATATTTCAACTCACACGCCCCGCGAGGGGCGCGACACGAAAAAATGTGTTGACGAAACGACGCTTTTTGATTTCAACTCACACGCCCCGCGAGGGGCGCGACGTCCGTGCGCATTTCCTTGATGTAATCCTCATCCGCATTTCAACTCACACGCCCCGCGAGGGGCGCGACTTTAAATCGTTCGGCGCGAAAAAGTACGCGTATGATTTCAACTCACACGCCCCGCGAGGGGCGCGACATATTCGGCGGCAAGCAGGACACCGCCGACAAGGTATTTCAACTCACACGCCCCGCGAGGGGCGCGACATTTATCAAAAAATAGCTTGTTGCTTCGGTGTCAAATTTCAACTCACACGCCCCGCGAGGGGCGCGACAAATGTTTTTCGGCGCTGACAGCAAGATGACGAACATTTCAACTCACACGCCCCGCGAGGGGCGCGACGACGAGATTTCGGAGCTGCAGGACGCTATTATCATTTCAACTCACACGCCCCGCGAGGGGCGCGACGAATGTGCCTTGAAAACTTCAAGGGTATCAAAAATTTCAACTCACACGCCCCGCGAGGGGCGCGACTCTACATTTTGTGTAGCAGAGGTGCGCGCTCCACACGGGGTGGACATATACTTGACCGATTGCTCGGAAAAGTTACAAAAATTGTGCAAAATTCCCGCGAAGGTGCTCGGGAAATAATATCACCGAAGGTTCGCGCTAGATTATCAGCGCGCCCTCGGGGTCGTAGGTCGCCTTTGCGCCGATGTGTTCGATTCGGTTTTTCCAGTTGTTCCCAAGATAATAAATCCGCAAACTGTCACAATTTGCATCAATCAGTTTGACCAACTTATCCTTCAATTTCAGAAAAGTTCCATAATCAACGTCAACCTCAAAAACCGAATTCTGAACGCGCTGACCGTAGTTTTGGCAAGCCTTTGCAACCTTTCGCAGACGCGTTTTTCCCGCCTTATCGGTTGTGGAAACATCGTAGCTCACAAGCACCATCATCGCTGTCACCTCTGAATATAAGACGGATATTCGGCAATTTCACCGCGGATAAATTTCGCCAGCAAATTGCTCTGAACAAACGGAAGAAGCCCCAGCTTAATCTTCTGTTTAAGATACGGGTGCAGAATATCCGTGCGCTTCTTTTCCTGCCAGAGCGTCAACAGCTTTTTCCGCCCGTCCTTTGTCAGGAGAACCGCCCCGCCCGACTGTTGTTCAAAATCACCCGCATTTATCTGTTTGAGATTGATTGCCGTGAGGACAAACCGCTCCGCAATACACCTCACCTCTTCCACAAGGTCACACGCAAGCGAGCTTCTTCCCGAGCGCAATTCGTGATAAAAACCGACATAGCTGTCCAGACCAACGCTTTCAAGTGCCGAAGCAAACTCGTTTGTGAGGATTGTGTACATAAACGACAACAGCGCGTTTGTGCGGTCAAGCGGCGGGCGTTTTGTGCGCATTGCAAGGTGAAAATCGTCCTTTTGCTGAATAATCATTCGGTCAAAAATATCGAAATACGCCTTTGCGCAATTCCCCTCCACACCCATAATTTCGCTTTTGTCGTTCAGCGAATACACCTCGTCAATCGCCCGCTCCAGCTTGCCGATAAGAGCACTCGCCGCGCCGTCCTCGTCAATTTCAGGTCTGTCGCGAAGAGAACGCTGAACGGTGAAACGCGTGTTTGCGAGCTTTGCCGCAACGGTGTTTTTGACCAACATCGGCTGATACTCCGAGAACAGCTTTATCTGCTCCACGCGCAACAAAACATTACCGCGTGCCTTACCCGAAACCTTTGCCAAAAATTTGCCCTCGGGTGAGAGAAAGCTGATTCCAACGCCGTCCTCGCAACACTTGCCCATCAGTGCCGGTGAACAGCCGAGATACGAAAAACAAACAATGTTTTCGAGATTAACAAGCGGGAAACGCGCGGTTCTGTTATCGCTCATTTTGACGACAATGTTCTCGCCGTCAAGCGACAGGTAAGCGGTTTCATCGGTAATATAAAGTGTGTTTAACAGCTTTTTCAATCCTTGTCGCCCCTTATCTGTTTTAGAATTTCCTTTTGCACGGAATAAGCCGGACATTTCGGCATACAAACGCTTTCCAGCGAACAGCCGCTACAATTCTGCTTCGGCGGTCGCTTCGGGATAACGCCGCTGTCAAGCACCTCGCGCATTTCCGAGAGCAGTTTTGTGAGCAATGCAAAATACTTGTCATACTCCTCGTCAAACGGGAGCGGAACTCTGCGCTTAACGTCCGAATAATACAAAACTCCGTTGCAGTTCACGCCGTAAATGCTGTCGGCGCAGAGCTTTTGCGCGAACACCTGAATTGCATCGGGAACGCTGATTTCGTTGTTCTTGGGACGCGTGGGCTTGTACTCGACAACGGTTACTGCGTATCTTCCGCCAAGCTTTTCGGAAAAATCCGCGCTGTTGCTCGTGCGAAACTCAATGCAGTCGGCAACGCCGAAAATATCCAGCTCATCGTTATACAGCTGAACCGAGCTTTCCGCTTTTATTGATTTTGACGAGAACGAGTGCTCGCCGCTGTGAACACGCTCGTGGACAAGATTTCCCTTGACCACAAGCGCGTTTTCCTGCCAATCATCGTTGATTTCAAGCAACCCAAAACGCCGCGGACAGTACAAATAGTGCTGAATTGCACGAATGTTAATCGGTTGCATTACAGCATTTCGATAAGCTCAACACCCTCGGGCAAATCGCCTTCGGCTGTTATCGTGTAATCGCTGAATTTTCTCGGGCAATCTATATCTTCGTTCTTAACCGCCTTAACGCTCTCCAACAAAATGTGCGCGGGGCAATTCCCGAGAGCGTCGCTGTGCTTGAACACAAACAGCTTTCTCAGACACATTTTGCCGCGGGCGGCGCTTCTGTCGTGCTCGAACATATTGATAATCGCTTTCCAAAGCAACGCGAGGTCATCGTCCGAAAAGCCTGTCTTTTGTGCAAGCATCGCCGAAACATAACCATCTGCCCTGTACAGACCGTAGGGGATTATGTTCTTTTTGCCAAATTCGGTATCTCCTGTTTCTGTGCGCTCCTCAGTGGTTCGCGCTTGGCGGGTTATCGTAACCTCCTGCGCGGAAACAGGGTCAATGCTTCGTGCAAAATTGAGCTGAACCGGACCTCTCACAATTCCGATAGGGTCATCGCCCGTGCTCATTACAGCGCCGAACGTGCGGACATCAAAATAATTCGCGCACATAAAATTCATCGCCTTGACGGTATCCTCGTTTGATTTCTTGGACTTTTTCCCCGTTTCGATATTGAGTGCCTTGTAAGCATCGGTGAATTTTGTGTTGAGCGAACAGTCGGGATTTATCAAGATTTTATACCCCTCCTCGCTCGCTTTGACGATATCAACAAAGTTTCTGATTTTGCGCTTAAGGCACACATCTGTGACAAGTCCAAGCGAGGACTCGGGGTCAACGCGCGGCATATTTCCGGCATCGGGGTCGCCGTTCGGGTTGCCGTTTTCCACATCGAAGAACATAACAAATTCGTATCTGTTTTTGATTGCGTCCATAGTAAAAATCCTTTCTTATCACTTTTCAGCCTTTGTGTAAAGGCTCTTGTTCTGCTGATAGTAACCGATGATAAACTCGCCCTGTTCATCGAGCGAAAGCGTTGGCGGGAATTTTCCGTCAAGCTTGTCCACTGCCTCGGAGATGAGCTTGTTGATATAACCGCCGTTTTCGGCTTTTTCAAGGTGGTGCTGAGCAAGCATCATCAGCCTCGGGAAAACGGACGCCGGTCTTGAGCAAGCCGATGAGAAATACGCGTCCTTGATTGTGCGGTCTAATTTTGTCTTGGAAGCATTTCTCTGCGCGTATTCAAGAAGCGCAAAAATTCGTCCGCAGACATACGCCGTGCTGTTGTTTTCCGTGTCAAGTGACATTGAGATAACCTCCTGTTTATTCAAAATACGAGCCTTCCTGTTCAGGCACGCTTTAATTAACGCGATTCTTGTGCCGCCTATTTTTCCGCTTATCAAACCGTCCGTTTTACAACGCTGAATTACCGTACCGAGCAACGACTGCGGGTAACGAGTGCCGTTGAGAATACTCTGCATAAAAGCCGAGTAAAGCGGATAGGGCGGCTTTCTATCTTCGGTTTTCGGCGGGAAAAGCACGTTCATAAGTTGCAACACGGGAATTTGTTTGTTCTTGTCAAGACCATCGTGCATAAGGTCGCGCTGATGTTGAGCGATATTTTTGATAAAGCCCGCAATGGTATTTCGGTAGATAAATTTCAGGCTCACGCGCGATGAATTTGGCGTGAAACCGGCGATGTAGAAATTCACCGACGGGTCAATCCCCTCCGCCGACAAATCAACCGAAGAAATCTCCCCCACACGCGCCTTTGCCATAACGCTTGAAAGGCGATTTTCGGTTTCCTCTCGGTCCGCCTTATTATCGGTGCAGAAAAAGCTGAAGATATCGCACACGGCGCTGTCCGTCTGCACGTTGTCGGTGTCCGCCCAATAAGCAAGCGTCAGGTCATCGAGATAGGTGTGGTGACCGTCCGTGCGGAGAATCCAGTTTAGCGCGGCGGCGTACTTTTCGGCGGCAACCGCGGAAATACTGCTGTTTGCGGACTGCCGCTTGCCGTAGGATTCGTCGGAGGGATTGTTGAAGCAGACGAGCTTGGGATTCATTTTAGTATTGCGAATACCCTTGATAACACCATGCTTACTCATAATTGATTGATTGGGAGCGCCTGTTATTGCGCAAGTTCCTATTGTACAGTCATCATAGGTGCGATTACTGTATTGCTCGGAACATTTTTTTACAATCTGACTATCATTTTGAAGCTGTATCTCGGGGTGCCCGTTCAAAGCAAAACAACATTTTGAGCCGATTACACGCTTATAAATTGTCCCTTCAACATTTTCCGGCGGAGTCCAATTCTCCAAGAAATTCCTGTAAGCATTTACAATGGGCGAGTCAATTCCCTCGATAAATTGTAGATTCTTCTCGACAAAAGCATCGTGCTTCTGTTTGTAGAAAAAAATTGATTTAACCTTGTTATCTACATCAAATCCAAATATATAATCACTTCTAAAATCAAGCAAATATGCCAAAACAGAGCTAGAATCAGGGTGAACAGGTACTTTTATTATTCTGCCGACTTTCTTGACAGAAACGCCCTTTTTGGTTTCTGTTTTGATTTCCTCAACATAATCGACAATATCGGCAACAGAACCATCGGGATTAAGCATTATCATAAATGTTACGATTTGTTCGGCAAATCCTTCGGTATCAATAAGCCCGTTTGCCGCAAGCGTGTCGTAATATTTGCAAAGCGCGCTAATCAGCATCGCATTTCCCTCCTGTATTTCTGAACATCGATAACGCCGTCAACAATATGCGGGCGGTAAAACAACGGCTCGGCGCTGTCGGAGAAAACAGGCGCGTCCCAGTCGTTGTTCACGGGAACACCGCCGTCCGCGAATTTCAGCCCGTAGAGCATAAAACCGAGGTCCGTGTCGCCCATAAGCTCGGGTGAAATCTCGTTCATCGGGAACTCCTCAACCAACCGCAGGCTCTTGACCGAAAACTCCCGACAACCAAGAACCGGTTGCCGAAAAGCCTGTCCGTTCCTTAATCTGCGCAGGATAATGTTGTAGTGCTTTTTCTCGGTATCGTCGTCGTTTTCGCTTTTAAGCCCCGTCATCTCAAAGTGAAACTCAATCCCATACCTCACGTCACGGAGCAACATTCCCGCGCGTTGATTTATGGTGTCTTCGGCGGCACTGATGAAGATTTCAGGTGAACCGCCCTTGCCGTTCATCGCCTTTTTCACCTCGCCAAAATTTACCTTTTTTTTGGTTTCGTTGCGGCGAATGTTGATAAACCGTATCGGGTTGAACACCACAATTTTGTCGATAACATAGCGGATTGCGGGTTTCCAGTAAACGCATTTCAGCAACCCCTCAAGAGCGCCCGGCGTTGGAACATCATACGAAACTCGTTCAACCTTCATCTCGGGGCGAGTAAAACACGCGAAATCGCCGTCCACGATAACCTTAAATCCATAACCCATTTTCATCACCTCTCATAAAACTGTATTCATATTGTAATCGGGATTTAATCCCGTTTCGGACGAATAATACTCGGGTACATCGAGAACATAAGCAAAGCCAATCTGACGCAAAATCCCCGTTTCAAGCAACTGCTTAAACTCCCCGTAATGAAGCGATGCGGAACATCTCGCGAGCCTTCTCAATGCCGAAGAACCGTATTTCAGGCTGTCGATAAGCGCTTGGTTTTCGCTGTTCGGGATAATGACATTTATGGTGTCGCTGTCAATCATATTAAAGCTGTCGGCGTAATCGCGAAACGGGATACTGTCGGGCTTCACACCGCTTTTGTATATCGTTCCGCTGTCAACCGAGCTTTCGAGCGCACCATAAAGTCGGTTGTAGTAATCGACAATGCACTCGGGTGAAAAAATATCATCATATTCGCGCATAAGGCTCTGCGTAATATTCGCGCGCATCTTCAAGCCCCTCGGGATTGCCGCGCCGTCAAACGTGAAAACGTGCATAAAACCGTCCTTGCGTCTGCCCTCACGGTTGCACCTTCCCGAAGACTGAATAATACTGTCCAGCCCCGAAAGCTCGCGATAAACCGCCTCAAAATCAAGGTCAACGCCCGCTTCTATCAGCGAGGTTGAAATCACCGTAACAGGCTTTTTCCCTATCAATAAGCGGATTTTCTCGATTGCCGCAGAACGGTCCTCGGGAGTCATATAAGTTGAAAGACAAAAGCGGTTTTCACGGGTACATTTTTGGTAAAGCTCACGGGCACGTTTTCGGCTGTTGACGATAATAAGCGTGCTGTCGAGAGCCTCGGCGTTTATCAGCAGGCTCTCCTCGCTCACCGTGCCGATGTCCTCGCACTTGCAGTTCCTGAAGCACAAAAAACTGCTCTTGTCCGAAATCAGCTCCGCGAAATCGCAACCTATCGCGTATTTTTTGAACATCGCGGAAAAATCAGGCATTGTCGCGGACAGGAACAACGCCTCGCAGTTCAGATAATTCACAAGATACCCCACCCCGCGCAGGCACGGCTGCAAAAACTCAGCGGGCATCATATGTACCTCATCGAATACAATAACGCTGTCGGCGATATTGTGGAGCTTTCGGAGCTTTGACGAGCGGTTGTGATAGAGCGACTGGAAGAACTGAACGTTGGTTGTGATAATCAGCGGCGCGTCCCAATTTTCCGTGCAACGCGAGAGATACTCCGCGCTCATTTCATCATCGCACGCGTTGTCAAAATCAAAGTTGGAGTGGTGCTGTAAAACAGGAAGAACAGCACCGAAAAGGTGCTCGAAATTATCCGCGGTCTGCTCGATAATCGAGGTGTACGGGATAACATAAATGACGCGCTTTTTCCCGCTTTTAACCGCGCTTTGGAGAGCAAGCTTGATACTGCAAAGCGTCTTGCCGCTACCCGTGGGCATATTGAGAATTTTGACGGGAGCAACGTCGCTTGAACAAAACGCTTGTTGCTGGAGTTGCTTTCGTGCACGGCAAACCTCCGTGTCGTTCGGCATTTTGCTGAGCTTTTCGTCAACCCGTTTCAGCGCGGCAACAAAGTCCCCTTTCAGCCCGCGCTCCATTCCTCCCGAACAAAAATTCTCGGTATTGAGGAAATCCGCGTCGGTTAAACAAGAATAAACATAGCGCGTGAAAAACGCATAGCGCTCGACAAGTTCGCGTTCAAGAGCGCTCTTGTCGTTGACGGGGAGATTTTTTTGCAACAACCCGACAGCCGATAAAAGCGTGCTTTCCTCGGGAGTTGCACAAAATTTCTCGAAAAGCTCACGGTGCGGTTCAAGGTCATCGGGAGCTCTTGCGAGAGCGTCTTGCAGAGAACCGTCGGGAGAGCTTTCGGTTGGGATACCGTTCTGCAAGCCCGAGTGATGACCGGCGGTGCAATACTCCAGCAACAACGCAAACAAACCAAAATATTTGCCGCTGTTCGAGCGTTTTTGTATCTCCTGAGCGGCAACACAGGCGTGTTCGCAAGGCAACTTTGTTTTCCCGCGGATACGCCGCTGAAAGCCGTCGCGAAACTTGCCGATATCGTGGATTTGTGCGGCAAATTCCGCAAGCGGCTTGAACGGCTCGACAGCAAAACCGCGCGCCAAATCCGCGGTTTCCTGCAAATGCTCCTCGATTGTTTGCTCCGCGTCATCGTCCCTGATGTGAGCCAAAAATTTCTCCATAAGCCTCTCCAATTTCAAGTTAATAAGAAGCAAATCCCTTGCACTTTATTATACACCGTGAACAAAATAATGTCAATAATGACATACAAAATTCGGCGATTTTCCATAATTTTTGGTAAAATCGCCGAAATTTTTCTTTGCCAAAAAAGTTGAATTAACGGGAATTTTGTCAAGTCAATCCGCCGCGATAATGCTCACCGAAATCCTGTCCTCGGGAATTAAGCTCACCGATGTCACAACCTTTGCGTTTTCGTCCAACACCTTGTTCAAACTATCGTACAAATCGTTGAATTCGGAAACCGTGATATCATTCGCACAGCTGAAATGAACGACAGCGCGCTTGGTGTTCTCGGGAATAATCTCGGAGAGTTTTTCCGCAAGCGCCTGAAATTTGTTTTCATCACAAACTGTTTCCGTGATGAAACGAGCGTTTTGCACACCACGAAGAACCGCCCGAAAGTTGTCGATATCCGCACACATATAGTATTCGCCGTCGCATAAATCCGGCGTCATTTGCACAATCTCGCGGAACCTTTCATCAATTATCTCGAAAACCTGCGTTATGCCCATTCCGCGCATATTTGAAGGCTTCGGCACTTCAACCATCGCGTCAACCTTATCCATAAGCTTCTCTCGCTGTTCCTCCGCGGCTTTGACCTTTTCACTCGACTCAAATACAAATGGCATCGTGTACGCGCAGATTGTAAAAGCGCCGCTTTCCTTTGCGATTTCGCTAACCGCCGAAACAATTCTCGAGCTATTCGCTTCTCCCATACCCGTACAGATATAAGCGAAATTCGCGCCGTCAAAGAACTCGCTGATTTCCTTTAGCTCGTAGTCGGCGGGACTATAAGACGCTCCGAGAACACGAGCTTTCACATTGTCCGCGGAATACTTTCGGATATCCGAATTGTAGTCGGCAACCATAAATTCAACCGAAACATACTCGTTCGACTGAAACGACTTCGCCATTAAACCAACAGCTTCCGAACCCACTAGCCCCCAACCGAAAACTCTGATTTTGTAATTTTCCATAATCTTTTCCTCCTTATTTTAACGACATTTTTGTCGATTACCAACGAATTTCATTGTAAAACCAAACCTGTTCAAAATCGAAATCCGCGTCTTTTTCATTATCCAAATCGCTGTCCGAAACAGCAAATCTCTCGGGAAGAGAATCAAGCTGCGGACATTGCGAGAAAGCGTCTTTTTCGACAATTCTTATACTGTCGGGAATTGAGATTGTGCAAAGGCTTTCGCAACCCAAAAACGCGCTTTCGCCGATTACCTCAACCGAGCTTGGCAAAACCACATTGTCCAAATCACTGCACCGCATAAACGAATATTCAGCAATGCTTTTCAAGCCGCTCGGAAGGTCAATTTCACCAAGCTCTATACAAAACGCAAACGACATTCTTCCGATACCTTTCACGCTGTCGGGAATGGAGATTTCGGCGAGCTGATAACAGCAGTCAAATGCTCCATCATCGATTTTTGTTATACCATCGGCAATTGTCACCTTTTGCAAGCCCTCGCAATGATGAAACATACACTCGCTTATCTGCGCGCCTTTTCCCGTTACCGATACCCGCTTCAGCGAGGTGTTGTCCCTTACAAGACGCTTGCAACGGCTTTTCGGTGTGAGGTGAAAGTTAAGCTCGCGGATATTCTCGAAAATGTTTGCGCCGCAGTTTTTCAAGTTGCCGCGGATTGTGATATCGGAAAGGCTTATGCAGTTCTTAAACGCACCCGTTTCAATAGCAACAACCGATTCGGGAAGGTCGATTTCCCTAAGTGAACGACACTCGCCGAACGCGTGGTTTCCGATAACTTTCACTGTTTCGGGGATTTTGATTTCGGCGAGTGAACAGCAGTTGAGAAACATTGCCTGAGGAATAGCCGAGAGCTTTTCGGGAAGCTTCACGCTTGTCAAATTCTTGCAGTTAAGAAACACGCCATCATCGATAACCTCAACGCTGTCCGGAATAGAAATGCTTCCAAGGCTTTCGCAATACGCAAACGCACATCGTCCGAGGGAAGAAATTTCACCTTTGAATATTACCCGAGCGAGATTTTTGCAACCTATAAAGGCAAAATTTCCTATTGTGATTTTCACGCTTTCAAAGGTGATACATTCAAGCAATTCGTTGCCCTCAAACGCCTTCTCGCCTATTTCACAAACATTCGCCGGAACAACAACCTCTCGTTCGTTTCCCGTGTACTTTTTGACAACCGAATTGTCGGTGTCTTCAACAAAATCAAATCCGTTCATTTCAAATAATTTGTCCATAGCATTTCCTCGCGTTGTTTATCAAGACCGAAAGGTGTGTTGAAAAAAGCCTTTTTTCCGATAACCGGATTTCCCAAACATCTAACCGTTTGGAGATTTTTGCAATTGCAAAACGCCTTGTCACCGATTGCGAGAACACTGTCGGGAATGGTGATTTCAATAAGATTTCTGCATCTTGCAAACGCCTCGCGCCCGATATATTTGAGATTTTTCGGGAGCCGGATATGCGTTAATCCCGAGCATTTCCGAAAAGCAAAGTCATCGATTATAACAACGCTGTCGGGGATATTTACGCTTTGTATCTCAAAGCACCCGCAGAAAACCGAGCCGCCGATTACGCATACCCCATCGGGTATGACAATATCGTCAAAGCTCTCGCCATAGAACGTCAAAATTCCGTTTTTCACCTCGAAAACATCTTTCATAGATTTTCTCTCCTCTCAGATGAATTTTTTCATCTCCAGATAGATTATATCACGCAAGATGTACTCTCTTATATACAAAAACTCACCCGAGATATAATTCTCGGGTGCCTAGATGAATTTTTTGCTTATTTAGATGAGTTATTGCTGTCAAGAACGCTTTGGAGCATTTCGCTATATTTCTGCTTTAAATCCGCGGGAGCAAGAATTTCCGCGTCCGTGCCGAACTTAAACAACCAACCAAAGAAAGCCTCCGGGTGCTCGGAACGAACTTCAACATTGACTTTGAAATGGTCTTTACCATCGGGGATAATTCGGGTTTCATAGCCAAACTTGTCCAGAACAACACCAACGAGCTTTTTGTCAAATCTCAGCTTAACCTCGCCGTCCGTGCCGCTGAACATAGAAAACGTTGTTTTAAGATATTTCGAGGTGTTGAAGGCAGAAACCTTGCCGTTGAACTTTTGGTATTCCTTGGGTATCGGGTCGGCGTTCTTGTCCTCCAAAAGCCTCACTTTTTTCATTCGGTCAACACGGTAATTCGCAATACCGTATTTCGGGTGATTTGCCACGAGATAGTACCTGTCGTCCGACCACACGAGAGCGTAAGGCGTACACTCGCGCGTTTCACCGCGTTTTTGCAGTTTCTTCGTGATATCATACTCGCAGTAATCAAAAGTGATTTTTTTCTTTGAGGCGATTGCTTTGTGAATCCAGTCAACCGAGTTTGTGACATTATCACTTTGCGTTTTTACCCGCCCCTCAACAAAAACATTTCGCTTAAGCTCCTTATTCTGCTCTTTGCTGGCAAGATTTCCGAGCTTTTCCATAAGCTTGCCTGCGGTATTCTCATTGATAAACCTCGCGGAAGCAACTGCGTCGGCAAGCATTTTCAACTCAGCAATATCGAAAGGACGTTCAGACATACGATAACCGTCCCTGCTCCCGCGACCGGGCAACTCAATTCCCACTCCGAATTGATTGCTGAACTCCTCGTCCCCCAACAAATTCATGTAGCGCACCACTGCTTGTCTTTGCAGAATAATACCGTCGGCTTTGAGCAAGTCGATAATGTTTTGTGCGGTCAAGCCGTGGTTTTCGTCGGTATTCTCGTACAGAATTTTGAACAGGTACAGCATAGCAAGCGGTTGCTTTTTGGATTTTTCGTTCTCCGGCTCAACCTCGTGCTTTCTTGCTTTTTCAACATTTTTCTCCGCCATAATCAAAAATCCTTTCGGTTAGTATCAATTATATTTTACCACATTATCGCGCTGTTGTCAACAGTTTTTCCAAACCAAAAGAAGAGTCTGGCGAGAAGCCCTCAGACACGAGAAAACGGCACTTCGGCTGGGCTTTGTGCCTGCCGAACGTGCCGTTGACAAAGGAGATGAGTGGTTATAGACAGACTGATATCCGCGCAGAATGTTCCGCGCGGATAATGTCTAATGATTATGTGCCGCTGATACCGGCAAGCTTAAGCACCGTCGAAGCATCCGAAACAGGGATAATATTCAGTCCGTCCGTGATTTCATCGGGGAAATCCTCGAGGTCTTCCTTGTTTTCATCGGGAATAAAGATTGTGGTAATTCCCGCCGCCTTTGCACCCGAGAGCTTCTCGCGAAGTCCACCGATTGCCGTGACATTTCCGTGGAGCGAAATCTCGCCCGTCATCGCAATCTTCCCGTCAACCGCCTTTCCCGTCACAAGAGAAGCAAGAGCCGTTGTGAGGGCAATTCCCGCCGAAGGTCCGTCCTTCGGAACAGCACCCTCGGGAACGTGAATGTGCAGGTCGTTCTTGTCGAACAGCTCAGTCTTGTCGGGGTACATCGACTTGACAAGACTCACGGCAATCTGCGCAGACTCCTTCATCACATCACCGAGTTGTCCTGTGATAATCGTCTTGCCGCTACCCTTCGTGAAGAGCGTTTCAATGTACAGGATTTTGCCGCCGAGTTGCGTCCACGCAAGCCCCGTCACTACTCCCGGGTCAGCCTTTTCCATCGCCTTTGTTGAGTGAACGGGCTTCATATCAAGGAACTCTCGAAGCTGAGCGCAGTCGAGTTCAATCTTATCGGCTTGGTGGAGCATCAGCTTTTCCGCGCACTTTGCACAAATCGTGTCAAGACGCCGCTTGAGCATTCTCACACCGCCTTCCTTCGTGTAGCTCGTGATAATTTCCCTCATCGTGTCATCGGGAATTGTGAGGAAATCCTTCGGCAAGCCCGACTTCTTGATTGCCTGCGGGAGGAGGTGCTGTACGGCAATATGGAGCTTTTCCGAGGGTGTGTAGGAGTCGAATTCAAGCACGTCCATTCTGCTGAGAAGCGGCGCTGGGATTGTATCAAGCGAGTTCGCCGTGCAGATAAACATAACATCGGAGAGGTCGTAGGGGAAGTTGAGGTAGTGGTCCGTGAACGTGGAGTTTTGCTCGGGGTCGAGAACCTCAAGCAGTGCCGCCGACGGGTCGCCGTGTGCCGAAACACCGAGCTTGTCGATTTCATCGAGAACGATAACGGGATTTGTTGTACCGCACTTTGAGATTGCGTCGATAATGCGCCCGGGCATTGCACCGATGTAGGTTTTTCTGTGACCGCGGATATCCGCTTCATCGTGAACGCCGCCAAGACTAACTCTCGCGTACTTGCGCCCCAGCGCTTCGGCAATACTCTTGCAAATACTCGTTTTACCAACTCCCGGTGCGCCGACAAAACAAATGATTGTGCCGGAATGCTTCTTGTTGAGCGCCATAACCGAAAGTGCCTGAATAATTCGTTCCTTTACATTCGTCATTCCAAAGTGCTTTTCATCGAGAATTTTTTTCGCCTTTTCAAGATTGGGCTTGCGGAACTTTTCCTTATTCCACGGCAACTCCGCGCAACGCTTTACATAATCATAATGCAGCGCATATTCCGATGAACTTGGCGGTTCCTTTTTCAAACGGTTGAGCGAGCGGTTGACCTCGGTGAGAGCCTCGGGCGACATTCCCGAATTATTTACCTTTTGTTCGAGAAATTCATAATCGGAAAGGTTGCTCGTGTTCTGTCCCAATTCAATATTATCAAACGCCTTCTTAAGCTCTCCCGAACCGATAACGTCCATTATATACGCTTCTGTCATTACGGTGCGATTTTTCAGGCTGTCTTCGGCGAGGATTTCGTAGCACTTATCGACATCGATAAAATTAAACGGCGGAAGCGACAGGATAATCTCGGGACGCTCGGCAGAATTGAGAAGCGGGATAATTGCATTTGTCCACTTGGCATTGATTCCCTTGACAGCGGAAAGAGCTTTGATGATACGAGCCTTGCTGGCGTTGAGCTCGGCTACGGAGATATCATCTTCTTCAAAGCAGGAGCTGTATGAAAACTGAATTCCGCCGGGAATATCTTCAGCATCATCGTAATCGATAAGCACTCGCTCGGCGGTTTCGATGCACACAAGACCGTGAAGATTATCCTCCTTCACCGTACCAACCACTGCGTAAGGCTTATAGAAACCAACATCAATGACATCGGGATTTACAGGGAAAGTTAAAAGAACCTCCTCGTCTTTACGAGCCTTATGACCGGCAACCTGCTCATACTCGTCAACGGAAATATTGACCGGAGCCCACGGCATAACCGCGCTTTTGCGTAAAGGAAAAATTGTCATAATATCTACCTCCATAAAGATTTTTCAAGGGTTTGTTTTCCTTTTGTAGTCATATTATACCACGGGAGATGTACTTTCTTGCGTACATTTTATCTTGGATAAAAAATCCCGAAAATCCGCATAACAAAGCGATTTTCGGGAAAATATGCCAGATTATTTCAAGCGTCTTGCTTAACGTCCTGAAAAAATCAAGATTTCATCTTGAAACCGATGCCGTAAACCGTTTCGATATAGTCCCTGCCGTTCACAGCTTGCAATTTGCGGCGGATATTGCTGATGTGTTGTTTAAGGGAACGCTCGGTGCAGGCGGGTGTGTCAAGGCTGATTTTATCGAGAATTGAGCTTCTGCTGAGGGGAATTTTCGGTTTCATCATCAACAGCTTGAGAATAGCACATTCTGTTCTCGTGAGCCGAATTTCGTTATCGGCAATCTTTACGGTAAGCGTGTTTGCAAAGAGCGTGATATCGTCAAACGTGAGCGCTTCCGTTCCCGAATCCGCTCCGGCAACCGCATAGCCCTCTCCCGAAAGCGCTTCTTCAAGAAAATTTCCGATGTGCAAATCATCGTCTACTACAAGAATTGTTTTCATTTTATTGTCCCCCGCAAAATTATTCGTGACTAATTTATTATAGCATACAAGTTTTTATATTTCAACTATAATTGCGTTTAATTCAACCGATAGCTGAACGAAAAAGCCCCCTAGAGTCGGGAGCTGTTTTCAATTCATCACTTTATCTTCACCCACATTGCCGGAAAAACAAATTGCGATTCTGTCGGAGAAGCGGTTTTTCGCTCATAACCCGTGGCAGTCTTTTTCCGTCCGAGAAGCCCGTCGCGTCCCCATGAGTAAACCTCGGAAACGCCTTTGGGAATTTTGCCTTGCGCGTAAAATGTACCGTAGGTTCTGTTGGGAGAAAGCATTTCTCCGCGCAATTCCACCGCCTCGTTATAGCTTAACAGGAAAATCTTGTCGGTCACGCCGCCGCTGTTTGTGCTAACGATAAGCGACTTTTCCGCGTTGCTGAAAACGCTGTTGTAGAACTCTCCGTTCAGCCACGCGCGCAGTGAGCTTCCCGCCCACGAGCTTCCTCCGTTCACGTCAAACGGCAGATAATCCAGCGCATTTTCCGATACAACAAGTGCCATATTTCCGCTTGTTTTCAGCACTTTCCAAGAAACCTTGTCCTTAGCACTTGTATGAAAATATTCTCCCAATAAGATACTGTTTGACCAACTCGCGCCGCTCAAAATCTCGTTTCGCAAGGACGCGATATAAGGCTGAGCGGGCGGATAATCGCCTATCCTGTATGTGAGAATTTCGTAGGCTTTGAGCTTATCCCGCGCGTTGATTTTCTCTATCGCATAGCTAAGCCACGCCGCGTCAAGCAACTCCGCGCTGTCCTTGTAATCACCCAGCTCTGAAAGCAAACTGATTGCTTCGCTCGAATTGTCGTGTTCAATAAACAAAAGTACCTGCTGATATTTAGCTTCTTTTGCTCTGTCCGCGCTGTCCGAATAATCACCGAGCGCGCTGAAAATCTCCACGGCGGCGCTGTAATTCTTCTGCTCAAACAGCCTTTCGGCGCGCAAGTATTTTATTTTGCAAATCTGTTCCTTGCTGTCCGAATAATTCCCAAGCTCGGCGAAAATCTTTTCTGCGGCTTTATCATCGCCGCTTTCCAACAACGAAACCGCCAGCCGATATCGGCAATTGTTATTCCTTTCCTTAGCGTCCGAATATGTACCAAGCGCTTCAAATGCGTCCGCGGCGGCTTTCAGCTCACCTTGTTTTTCCAAAGCGTCCGCAAGCGCATAGTCGCAGTCGCTTACGCGATTTTGAGAGTTATTGTGACTGCCGAGCCGCTCAAAAATACCCCTTGCTTTTTCAAAATCACCGTCCGTAAAGAGCTGTTCCGCCTGCATATATCTGCACTCTTTCACCCAAAAACCGCTCTTGTCGTAATTGTCAAGCGCAACAAAAACTGCCTCTGCCTCAGCGTATTTTCCCTCGTCAAACAGCGCTTTCCCGCGCTCAAAGTTTGCCGCGCGTTCATCGGAATAAGCGTTTGATGTGCCGATACCGCCCGAAGCGTTTTTCCCGTTAAAGTTGCAAATAAGCACCGCGCCAAGCACCGCCGCACAAACTCCTCCGACAATCAGACCTGTCCGGAGCGGCGTGAAAAAGCGCTTCTTTATCGGCTTCACGTTCACCGACAAAACCTCGTCCGATATGATTAGATCATCTGCGGATTTTTTCTGAGCCTTGAATGACGCGGCTTTTTTGTTGGCGGCGGAAACCATTTCCGCGCTGTCCTTGTAATCACCGAGCTGAGCAAAACCGTTCGCCGCAGACAAGCAGGCTTCCGCATCGGACGCGTTGTTATAAACCGCCGTGTAATAATTATACTGCGCAGAAACCGCGTGCTTTTTCAGCCGCAAGCGAAGCGCCTCGCCGCCCGTTTGCATTGCCGCGCGATAATTTTCCGACTTCATTATATCCGCAAAAAGCCCGTCAAGCTCGCTCTCGCTTTTCAGCCGATACTCGATGAGAAGCCGAACCAACGCGGCATCTGCGGGTTGCGTTTGCTCAAGCCGCTTGCAGATATTTTCAGCATTCTCCCACTCGCCGTCTTCAAGATAAATATACGCTCTGCGGACAAGCGGGCTGTTCTCGGACGGAATTTCCTCCGAAACTTTGCCGGAGAGCAACGATTTTATGCTGAAAATCAGGTCTTGCTCAAAGCCGAGAACCGATGTATCAATCGCCTGAAAACGCGAGAGTTCCTCGGGCAATTCCTTCGCGACAGCACCGTACAACAGCGGAATAACTGCCTTCCCGCTCATATCGCCCGAAACAAATCTGCTCCACGCGTTTCTGACCCAGATATCCTCAAAGCTGTCCTCGTTCACGCCCACAATCAGCATAACCTTAGCGGAATTAAGCGCGCCGAAAATGTACGGTTCCCACTCGCTTCCCGCCTTTTCCTCAAGCGTAACGCGCGGATAAAACACACTTATTTTCTCATCGGAAAGCCTGCGGAAAAGCTCGGCGGCGTGTTTAACCTCCTCGGCAACAAAACCGTTTTGGTTATTCTCACGACAACAAAGAAAAACCTCGTATTTTTCCGTTGCGGCAAGCTCGGCTATTTCGCGCCGTTTTTCATCAACACGCTCGGCGGTCTGTTCCATAAACTCGCGTTGTTTTTTGTTCGCGAAGCGCAACGCTTGTTGATAATCATTATCCGTGAGAAACGAATGAGCCTGCGTTCTGTTGAGCGCGATACCGCCGTCCTCGAAAAATCCGACACCAAATCGGCAAAGCGCCAGCGCCCAGTACAAATCCGCGTCCGTTGGCGAACGCTGTATCATTTTCTCGAAAAGCTCGATTGCCTTGTCATAGCGAAACTCGGCGCGAAGCTGTTCGGCTCGTTTGAAAAGCTCGGCTTTTTCTACGCTGTCAAGAAGCGGCACACTCTGAAGTCTGCCACAGCTTGTACATTCACACACGCGGCTGTCCGAAAGTTCAAGCGCCGCCCCGCAAAATCTGCAAATAAAAGCCGCCATCACAATTCACCCAATTCTATCCACATTGCCGGACGAACGCCGTTTTGCTCCGTGTACAACTCGTTTTTCGAGATATTCCCCACGCTGTTGAGAATACAAACGCGCATTTCGTTGCCCAAATCCCTCAGCCAATACGGGTCGCCGAACATACTTGCATAGCTCGCTCCAGCGGGAAGCGTTGGCTTTACGGCTTGCTCGAGCTTTTTCTCACCCCACTCCGAGTAATCCGTCCGCAAAGTGCTTTTCGTGAGATAACCAAACGCCTCCTCGCTGTTCAGGATAAACACTTTGTCGGTGGTTTCGGTATCGGCGAGAAGCGTTTCGGAGATTGCTTTCTTATCATTTGCGGTGAACGCGCCGTTATAGAACGTGCTGTTAAGCCAGCTCCGAACGTTGCTGTCCTTCCAAGTCAACGCACCGTACGGCATAAAGTCAACCAGATATTTCGTGGTAACAAGCGCTTTCCCGCCCTCTCTTTTGAGGACAACCCACTCAAGCGGCTGATACTCGCCGTTCTTTCCCTGAACCCAGCCGCCGAACGTTATCACATCGCCTTGTTTGACATCACGCCGCTTTGCGTCAAGCGTTTTTGTAATCTGCTCCGAGGCGTCCGAATAATCGCCGAGCTCCGTAAACCGAGCAATCGCGTCATCGTAATAACCCGTTTCGCGGAGCTGAGCCGCAAAGTTGTATTTTGCTTGCTTTTCAAGCTCTGCGGTATCCTTGTAACCGTCCAGCTTTTCGTAAATATCCAGCGCTTGACTAAACTTTTCTTTTGCGGCAAGGTCTTGTGCATACTGATATTTTGTTTCAACAATAAGCTCAGCCGCATTTGAATAACTGCCTGCACGCCCGAAAGACTTCAGCGCGTCCTCAAACTGTTTCTCGGAAAGCAACTTTTTGCCTTGCAGATAACAGGTTTCCTTGATTTTCTGAGCGGAATTTGAATAGCCGGAAATTTGCGAAAAATCATTCAAAGCTTCCTGATATTGCCCGTTTGTCAAATAAGAATTTGCGCGAAGATATGTTGTTTCCGTAACCTTAGCCTCGCTGTCCCGATAACCGCCAAGGCTTTTGAAAATATTCAGCGCAGACGAATAATCCTTGTTCTCGCTCAGTTGGCAGGCGCGTTTATACAGACATTCATTTGCACGCTCGGGGCTGTCCGAAAACTCGCCCAGTGCTGAAAACATCTGCGCGGCTTGCTCGAAGCCGCCGCTTTTCTCGGTCTGCTCGGCAACACCGTATTTTGAACGGAGCAGATATTCTTTGCTTTGGCTGTAATCACCGAGCACCTCAAACGCGGCTTCCGCCTTAGCGAAACTGCCGTTTTCGTACAATTGCACAGCCTTTTTGTACTGCGCGAGAATGAGCTTTTCCGATGCGTCCGAGTAATCGCCAAGCTCGGTGTATTCAACAATTGCTCGGTCAAAGTTTCCGTTTGCGAGATAATCCTCCGCTGACTTGTAACGATTTGAGAGCGAAACACTGCACGAGATATTCACCGCCGCGATTATTCCTCCGGCAAGGCAAGCCGCTCCCGCACCCGAAATCAGAGTGATTTTCTTAGCTTTTTTGCGGCGAGCCTTCTTTGCCGCTTCAGCCGCTTCTCTTTGAGCAACCTCTTGAGCCTCTTTTTCATCAATTTCGGCGATTATCGAATTACACCGTTTAACCAGCTCGCCGCTGTTCTTATAGCCGCCAAGCCGCTCCAACAGCGACATTGCTTCAAGATAAACCGACTTTCCGCCCTTGTTTTCAAGCAACTTAACCGCTTGATTATACAAGCTCTCGTTTTGCTCCGAAACCTTTTTCTCGGAAATCTCGGCGGCTCTTTTACGGGCAAACGCCGCCTTGTCCATACTGTCCGCATAGTTTGCGATGCTGTCGAAGCGCTTTGCAATCGCAAGAAACTGCGACTCGTTGTAAGCGTTTTCCAGTTCACGGGAAAACGTTTGGTATCGGCATAACGCAAGCTCGTCTTCAAGCCACATTCGCAAATTCTCATCACCGAAGCGCACTGCCTTTGAATAGTTCCCCGAAACCGAAAAATCCTCTCGGCACTCGTGGAGTTTATCCTCCGAGGGAATATGAAATTCCGCGAAGAGCTTTATGAGATAGGCACGCGCGTTTTCGGGAGATGAGTTGAGAACAGTTTCGCAAAGCTCGTCCGCTCTCGCGAAGTCACCGTCCTCCAGAAACAGCTCGGCTCTGCGAAGCAAGCCCGAGGTATCGGCAGGCAGGTCGGGACTTTTCGTTTCGGCAGTTTTTGCGGGAGCTTTTGCAAGAATTTTTCGGATACCGCGGATAAGCTCCTCCTCAAAATCGGGCGTTGCCATATCAAAGGCTTGGAGGTGGTTAAATTCATCGGGAAGGTGCTCCTTCAACATTCCCTTGTAAAGCGGAATGAGCATACCCTCGCCGTTTTCGGTCACGCGCGCAAGATATCTGCTCCATTCATTTTTCACCCACACAGCGTTTATATTATCGGGAGTTGTCCCGACAACAAGCATCAGCTTTGCGGAATTTAACGCGGCGAAAATGTACGGTTCATACTCCGTACCCGCCTTGTTCTCAAGGGTAACGCGTGAAAAGAACACCCGCCAGCCCTCAGCCGAGAGCGCTCTGTAAAGCTTTGCGGCAAGAACGGAATCCTCGGTGCGTCTGCCGTCCTTGTCGGTTTCCTTGTAGCAAATAAAGATATCATAAGGCTTCTCGTTGAGCGAAACCGAGAGAATACTGTCCCTTAACTCATTGAGCTTTTGCGCTTCTAATATGTATAATCTCCGCTGGTCACCGTTTGGAGCAAGACTCACTGCCTTGCGGTAATCCTCGTCATCGATAACCGAGGTATATTGTATTCTGTTTATTGTGGGAACTCGCTTGTGAGAGCGCGGTTCTTCGACATACTCCACCCCGAAACGGCAAAGCACCATAGCCCAATAAACATCGGGCTCATCGGGGCAAAGCACAGAAATCTGCTTATAGACCGACATTGCGCGGTCGTATTCACCCGCGCGGCGCATACTGTCGGCACGTTCCCACAGAAGTGCTTTTTCGTCAAAATCAAGAATAGGAACGGTCTGCTGAACACCGCAGTATTCACATTTGCATACCGAAAAGCCCGGCTTAATCTCAAGCCGCGCTCCGCAACACCTACACAATAATACAGCCATAACTACAACCTCGTTTCGTAATTTGTATAATAAAATTTTTTGATAAATTATTTTTGTAATAAGTATTTATAATTTCTATGGTTTATTGTATTATATCATATAAATACGTCACTGTCAAGATTTGTTTGCGGAATAACTGAAATCAAATTGTAACCATACCTGAGATAATTCCCGTCACAAAGCCGCGGTAAATGCCCCCCCGCTAACAATGCGCGGCATTTCCCGATTTCGCGGCAATTTTTTCGATATCGTCCGGCTTTCAGCAAGGTCTATGCAAGTCCCCGCAACAGATTTTTTCGTGAAATAACACCTTGAAAATGCTCATACAATATGTTATAATATGGTAAAGCACGCAAAGTCCGGAGGATTATGGAGGGCAATACTATGAATAACATTGGCTCATTCAGCATACTGTACCCCGACTGCAACAATATCCGCTGTACAAGACTTACACAAACGGCGTGTCACGACATCGGTCTTGACAGCGTATGCAACAAGATTACCGAAGACGTTAAGGAACAGCATTTGATAATGAACGTCTTATCCGAAATGACCTCTGATACCGATACGATGGTTTACCGTCGGGACGTTTTTGCTGACCTGCTTCGTCTTCCGCAACTCAGAAAGCGCCTGACCGAATTATTCGATAAAGTGGAATTTATCCGCGAATACGGGATAATGCACATTGAATCCGATGATAAGCTCGGGCTTTGGCACCTTATGCACCGCCTTGAAGAGCTGAACGATTACATCAAGTGCGTTGAGGAGATGAAGGAGTGCCTTGAGGGAGCGGATATCACATCTGCGGGACTTATTGCGTTCAGGGAGCATATTGACGAGCTGTATAACGACGCGTGCTTTGCGGAAATGAAAAAGGATATTGCCGCCCTGAAAGTGGAAACATCGGACGTCCGAAGCGTAACAATCGGAATTAACGTTAACGAGCGCTTTGAAGCGGTAAGTATGGGGCTAATCTCCATAAACGACAAGCCGTTTAAAAAGTCAAATATATTCAGCAATTTTGCCGACGCTGTTTCCCCAAAGGATAAAATTCATAACGGCACGGATTGGAACGGCGATATGCACTATCACGTTGTTGAACAGAGAAAGGACGCAAGCTACTTTGCTTTTCTCGAAAAGGCGGCTTCGGTATGGGCTGACTCAAAAAGCCCGATGGACTTTAATACAAAATCAACACTTGTTGCCGTTCCCGAGGGAAACGGAGTTTTCAATCTCACCTTCCACATCGAAAATATGGTTAATAAAATGCTGGATATCCTCGTGAGGAAACTTCGCGACACGCTCACAAAATATGCGTCCGTTGCGGTGATGGACATTTCCCGCCTTATCCCAGAATTTGTGTATTACATCAGAATGGCGGAGTTTATTGAGGGTTGTATGGAGAAGGGTTTCCCGTTCTGCGAAGCGCAGGTTTCCGACAACAGCAGTTGTTCCATGAGTGTAAACGGCTTCTACAACCTAAAACTCGCGATGAATATTTCCGACAAAAACGACATTGTTTACAACGACCTTGTGTTTGACGAGAAGCATACAATCTATATCCTTACTGGCGCTAACCGCGGCGGAAAAACCACGGCTACGCAGGCAATCGGGCTGTTGTTCGTTCTTGCACAAGGGGGAATATATGTTCCTGCCGCGGAATTTTTTTACCGTCCCGTTGATTGCATATACACCCATTTTCCCGCTGACGAGGATAAAACAATGGACCTCGGAAGACTTGGTGAGGAGTGCATAAGATTCAAGGAAATCTACAACAGTTGCACCGCAGAAAGCCTGCTGTTGATGAACGAAACATTCTCCACAACGTCCTTTGAGGAAGGCTACTACATCGCGAGAGATGCCGTGCGTGCGCTTGTGAAAAAACAGGTGAGAACCATCTACAATACGCATATGCACAAGCTCGCGGCAGATGCCGAAGAACTCAGCAAGGCAAGCGACAACGCCGGAGTTGCATCGCTTATTGTAAAGAGCGAGGACGGAAAACGCTCGTTCAAAATTGAGGCGGCGGCACCCGAAGGATTGTCATACGCTATGGATATCGCTGAGAAATACGGCGTTACATACGATATGCTTGTGGGCGAGTGATAATGAAACCGCAGACAGATTTGAAGAATAAAAACGCCTTGACCGTAACCGAAACTACTGTCAAGGCATTTTTTCAGCTCAATTTCCCGAGCATTTCCTTTGCTTCCTCGCACCATTTAAGATATCCCTCGTATGTTTCAACGCCAAATGAAACCGTGAGATAATAGTAGATATGGTCTTTGTTGTCAAGAACTTTTGACAGGTTTGCCTGATACATTTTCAGCATTTCAAGCGACGCGCTGATTTCATTTTCAAACGCGTTTATTGTGTTTATCGAGGTCTGTACGTCCGTAACTCCGCCAAAAAACAGCTTCAGCAGGGTTTCGTATTTGAGGTCGTTAACTGCCTTCGTGTCCTCCAGCCAAGATATTAGCGCGTTTTTGCCGTCCGGTGTGATTGAATAACAGATTTTCTCACGACCGCCGCTGTTTTCGCCTGTATCCGCTTTTTGTACCAGACCATCTTTTTCCATTGCACTGAGTGACGGATAGATGCTCCCAAAACTGCCTTTCCAGAAAAAACTTATGCTGTTATCAATGCGCTTTTTTATATCATATCCCGACAAATTTTCGTGCGCCAGCAAGCCCAGTATGACCATATCAATTTTTCTGTCCTTAGCCATTCTCAATCTCCTTTGCCAAAGCACACAGTATATCTTCGTTATGACAAGCCGATTCGTGGTTTCTGTCGGCAAGCGCCGCCGTGTGTTTCAGGTTCGGGAGCATTTTCCGAAGCCTTGCCACGCATTTGTCGTTATCTCCGCCGCCGCTGAGCGTAAATACAGCGGTAACCTTTTCCCTGATTTGCTTATTTTTCAACAACGTGTTGACAGCGGGAGCGTTTTTTCCCGCCCAAACGGGAGTTCCGACAATAATTTCATCATAAGACGCAATATTAAGCGGCACACCCTTGATTTCGGGACGCATACCAAAGACTGCCTTCATACCGCCGATAATCATTTGCTTTCCCTTATCCGATGGCATAGGCTTTACCGTATCAATTCTGCACAAATCGGCGCTCAAAAGCCCCGCTAATCTTTCTGCGGCATTCTTCGTGTTATCGGTAAGCGAATAATAGATGATAATTCTCTTCATTTGTTTTTCCTCCACAAAAACTTGTATTTCAGCACACCCTTAGGACATTCGTCCACACATTCTCCGCACTGAATACATTCGGTGCATTTTGAGTTGGTGCCTTCTTCAACCATTGACTTTACATCAAGCCCCATCGGGCAAGCCTTGTTACAGCGATTGCAGGATATACATTTATCCTTATCAGCCTCGATATGAAGCTGAGGCAGATGCAAAAATCTCCCGATACTGCTCCCGACAACCATAAACGGCGCCATCCAGCAGATATAGTGGCACGCACCTCTTTTGCCGCCGATAAGCGTGGGCAAAACGAGTATCAAAAGCACTCCGTAATAAATCACATAGTTGTAGATTTCCGTGACAGAAATGCCGTGGTCGGTCATATAAAAGAAATCTACGGTAACATCGTTTTTGCCCAGAATATATGTAACAATTACGCCTATTATCCAAAGGCTCCAGATGACATACTTTATTTTGTTGCGCCAACCGCCTTTCGCGGGTTTGTCGTTGCATCTGCCAAGACATTCCTGAAGCCCGCCTGCCGGACAAAAATAACCGCACCACACTCTTCCCGCAAACATTGACAGCACAAGCATTCCCATAAACACCCAAAAGCTTCCGTTCAGTATATGCTCAAATGCCGCCTGAATAATCAGATATGGCGACAAGTACCATATTGTAACGGGGAACAGCAAAAATGAAATAAAAATAACCGTTCTGCGAATTTTTTGTCGTTTCATACAAATTGCTCCTTGTATCAATTTGATATATCGTTTTGATATATCGTTTTGATATATTATAACACGAAAAAGTCACTTTGTCAAGTATGAAATTCAAAAATTTTTATAAAAACTCTTGCAGTACCTTCGTGAGCTTCAACCTCTCGATGAAATATCCGGCAACTTTCGCTCCCTCTCTTTCAAAATATCACCCCCTGCTATACGATTTGCGTATGTGCGAGGATTTTGCTCTGCATTTATTATAACAAGGTTTCACAGGCATTTTCCCGAATTTCGGGAATGGGTTTTCGTTTTTCGGGAATTTGGGTTAGAGAAAATGCGGCAGATTAGGAACTGCCGCAGAAATCATCTCACTTTTTCGAGTTTCCCCTTATCCATCTCGCAAACGGTATCACACAAAACATCAATATCCTCCGCCGAGTACGAGGCAATCAAAATCGCCTTTCCTTTCTCTTTCAATGCAAGCAAATATTGTCGCATATCGGAAACACCGTCTTTATCAAGCCCGTTCATCGGCTCGTCCAAGATAAGCAGGTCGGGGTTTTCCATAATAGCCTGTGCAAGCCCCAAGCGTTGCCGCATACCGAGGGAGTATTTCCTTACCTGTAATTTCAGATTTGGATTTAAGCCTACCTTTTTCATAGCTTCCTTTATCCTGTCGCTGTCAATGCGGCGGTTAAGCCCTGCAAGCAACTTCAGATTATGATAACCCGAGTAGTACGGGATAAATCCCGGTGCTTCGATAATTATACCGATATTTTCGGGAAAGTCGCAGTCCTTTCCAACACGCTTTCCATCAACGATTATCTCGCCGCTTGTTGGTTTTACAAAGCCGCAGATACACTTCATCAGCATTGTCTTTCCGCTTCCGTTTCTGCCGATAAGACCGTGGATTTTTCCCTTTTCAAAGCTGTGGGTAATATCTTTCAGAATTTCACTTCCCTTTATCGTCAGGGAGAGATTTTGAACCTTTATTGCCTCGCTCATATTAACCCTCCGTTTCCTCCATACTTGCCGCGTTTATACCGCCTGCACAGAAAAGATTAGCGGCAATAAGCAGGACGATTATCACTCCGAAATAGATGTAAGAATATTCTGTTGGCATTACTGCGTCACGGTAAATCTCGGTGAAATGAAGCCACACTATCGCATTCGCCATAGGAAAAACCCACATCGCCGCTGTTTTAATCGAGGTGAAAAGCACGCCGAAGCCGATTATTCCGCTTGCCGCAAGAAAGCACACAGCCCTGTGGTTTTTCTGCCCAAAGAGAAGCATAACAAACAGTAACGTCACAAGATAGCAGAATAACAGAACAAAGGTCTGCGCAAGGGCTGAAAATGGCGTCATCTGATTGTAGAGATTAGGCGGCACAAGCTCCGAGGCAAAGCCGCCCGCTTCTTCGGGGAAAAGCAGGTCGAAGCGCTTCACAACCATACTCCAGCCGTAAGCAAGCCCCCGCAGATTTGACGGGAATAACGCCTGAATCAGCGTCCTCTGCCATTCGGGATATTCCCAAAAGTTGTCAAGAAACAGCTTGTTCGCCGCCGTCATCTGCATATACTGAAGCAAAAAAGGGATACAGATACAGAAATACTGATTTGTGGTAAATACGCTGACGAGAAAGGGCAAGACCGCCGCTCCTGCGCCCATTATTACCGTTTCAAGCAACTTTTTCGGGAATGACAAAGCGTCTGCGAGGAGAGTTTCAGCCTGTTCGGGCGGGAACTGCGTTATTGGCGGGAAGATGATATGCACCGCCGCAGAAAACAGCAAAAATCCCAGAGCGCAGAGGACTGCTCCGCTTATTATCGCAGAGAGGAATTTCGACAGGCAATAACGCAGTTTTCCCGTGCGGCAGATTATATACCGTTTCTCGCTAAACCTGCGCTCATCGCAAAGAACCTTTACAAAGGGAAACGCAACGATAATCGAGAGAAACTGAACAATCCAGTTTCCGAAGCCGTGTGAGCAGACATACTGCGCTGAAAATTTATAGCTTTGTGCGTGCTTCGTGCCTAACTTTGTTATCATCTCAAATATGGACATTTCCCTGTTGTTTGAATAATCCGTATATGCCGAGGAGGTGAAGCACATCAGCGCAAAGGTGATTATACCGATAAGAAAATACGGGCTTAAAATCACCTTTTTCAGCTCGGTTAAGATACAGTTCAGGGTTTTCATCAGTAAATCTCCTCGAGATACAGCTCTCCCGTTACAGCGTCGATTGTTGCGAAAGGTCCTGCGTTCCCATATCGAGAGTGACATTCCATACGGGGTGAGTGTAATACTTGGCATTTGCCCAAATATCATACGGCTCATAGCAAGCGTCAATATAACCGAGTGATATCTCGGTAACATCGTAAACTACAGAGTTTGTAACCTTGTTCTTGATAATAGCGAATACCTCGTCAATGGGGATTATCTCGGTCAGGGTTTTGTCGGTTGGTGTAAGCTTTGTGTTCGTCGTAATACTCACCCTCATATTCATCAAAGCTTATATAAACCGCCGCAATTCTGTTGTCATCAAGGAACTGCTCAATGGTTAAATCCTCACGCTCATTGCCGTAGCCGTAAGGCACAGCTACGAACACCTCGTCGGGGTAGTAGTTACCGCCGAGCCACTCCTTTTCCAGCTCGCGGACTTGTTCGTATATCTTCTGCGGGGTTTCTATTCCGTAAAGAAAATTCTGCAAATAGACGGGAATATTGTCCGTCTGCGGTATGATAATCCGGCAATCGTCAAACTGGAAGATACCGTCAGCCGCGGCGATTTTTGCGATTTCCTCTTTTGCGGTTGAAGTAACTTCTGAAACGGGAAGGAGTGTAACTGAAACGTTTTCCCCGTCAATAACACCCTGTTCCTTTTCGTTGGAAACGCCGCTTTCTATGCGGTTCATCTCATCGTCAACGTCCTTCGGAGTTTCAACGGTACAGGAACACAAAAGGCTCGAAACCACAGAAAGACCAATAATACTCGCAAGCACAAGACCGCCGCCGCGCTTTTCCCGCCGTTGTCGAGAACGCTGTTAATACGCAATTTTAACATCTCCTTTGTTCTGAAATAAGAACCCGCCGCAGTGGCTTTGCCTGCGGTTTTGCCTGTTTTAAGCAGAAGATAGCAATACTCCCGCTTATAGGAATTGTCCTTGTTTTTTGTAACCTCGCGGTCGCAGAGGGCTTCAAGACTGCCCGAACATTCACGCAAAAGCAACCACGCAAACGGGTTGAACCACTGCACCGCCGCAACCGCTCCGAAAAACAGCTTTTTATACGCATCGCCGCGCTTGAAGTGCAAAAGCTCGTGGCGCAAAATCATCAAAAGCTCAGTTACGGTGTAATCCTGCACGGGCAGAAAAATAACAGGCTTTCTAAAGCCAAGAAGCATCGGCGAGCCTATCCTTCCCGAGCGCAAAACGGGAATTTCCTTGTCGATGAAAAGCTCTTGTTTGATTTTGTCTGCAATCAGTTCTTCAGCAGGCGCAGGCGTGCTGTCAAAGAGCAGAGTTTTTCTGAAATACAGGTATTTTCCCGTCTGAAACAAAAGGCAGAAAACTGCGCCTACTGCCCATAAAACGGGAACAAAAGAGGGTATAACGAGGTTTAACGCAGGCACTTCGGGAAGCTGAATGCTGTAAGGTATTATAAGGCGTATTGCAAGTATCAGCGATAATATGTAGATAATTCCGAAGCCGTAGCGCTTTGCTATTCTGCCTTTTAACAGCAGGAAAAGCGCCGCCGCAAGGGATACGCTTACCGTTACCGAAAAAGTACGCTCATAGTTACTCCTTATTGCTGTCGGTTTTCTCGTCAATAAAGGCTTTGAGGGATTTTATATCCTCGTCGGAGAGGTTTTTGCCGTTGTAAAGGCAACTCACCAGCTTTGAAACCGAGCCGCCGAAAATGCGGTCGATAATGCTTTTGCTCTCTTGTTGGAGATAGTCCTCCTGCTTCACGAGGGCGGAATAATACTTATATTTTCCCTGTTTTTCGGCAGTAACAAAGCCGCGCTCCGTAAGCCTTGCAAGCAGGTTGAGTATAACCGCAAGGCTCCATTCGTGCTTATCCTTTAAGCCCTCCTGAATTTCTATCGAGCTTACCGCTTTTCCGCTTTCCCAGATAAAATTCATAATGTCCATTTCCGCCTCGGGCAGGCGCTTATATTCCTTTTCCATTTTACAAGTTCCTTTCGTGTTCGTTTAACATTTGTTAAATCTGTATTTATTATACAACTGTTAAATGAATTTGTCAAGGGGGATTTCCTAAAAATTCTTACAGAGTAGTAAATGATACTGCGACAGGTGTGGATATTCAGATTGATGTACTTGGCATTGCTCGCAATAGCAAAGCAGTTAAGTTGTTCTTTATTGAGGCGAAGAAAACAAGTTTGACCTTAAGAGATTTAGGGCAACCTTGGGCATATTGCAAGCTGATTGACTCTGACGAGGCCTTCATAATGATATCAGCCGATTTGGGTTCGTTGAACAAATTACTCAACACGTTTATGCGCGAGGATTTGTTGGATTTCGGAGATGGCAAGCGTATCAAGAAGATGAAAGTTGCTGTTTGGAATTTAACTACTAATGCGCCTGAAGCGGCTACTATAGTGCCGAAAATTTAGTTGGATAGTTGTTTAACAAAGAAGATGGTATCGCTAAACAAATGGTATAATTCAAAATACCCCGAAAACCTGTCTGTACAGATTTTCGGGGGTTATTTTTGGTATTGGCTACAAATTGGCTACAACAAATAAGCCGCTTGCAACTAATTCATATTTTCGGATTTCGGTATCAAAACGGTATCAGAGAGCCGTTTGCAACCCGTTAATCCGCATTGTTATGCGGAATTTTTGAGGGCGGCGATTATTCCCACTCGCCAAACGAAAGGCTTAACTAAACAATTTTGTTTAGATAATTTGATACGATTTGATTTAAAATGATAGATATTATCCAAAGTCTATAAGATATACGGACTTATGCTATCAAATTTCTATCGGGGGTTTGCTATCACAGTTCAAATGGTTTGAGTCTGTTTATTACCACTGTTTCATTATAGCACAGATTGCTATAAAATGCAAGTGTGAATATAAACCGTCAATCAGTGCTTTTGCATCAGGTGTAAGATTTCGGTACATATCCAGCAGCTTTTGCGCTGAAAGACGAAGGCTTTTGCCTAATTCACTCGCCTTGCTGTCCGAAAAGCAAAGTATGTAATCAATGGATACACCGTAAAAATCGGAAAACTCCCTCAACACATCGCAAGGAATATTCTCTCCATTCTCATAGACGGATAATCTTGACAATGAAAGGTTCAGCCGTAACGACACCGCCGATTGTGTGAGGTTGCGGCTCTTTCGCAATTCATAAAGCCTGAGGGAGATACGCCAAAAACAACTAGTGCATCTCACTCCCTCTCTTTCAAAATATCACCCCCTGCTATCCGATACGCACGGAGCAAATCTTTGATTTGCGTATGTGCGAGGATTTTAAATCCATAATAAATGCTCTGCATTTATTATAACAGGGTTTCACAGGCATTTTTCCGAAATTTCAGGAATTGATTTTCGTTTTTCGGAAATTTGGGTTAGAGAAAATGCGGCAGCTTGAGGGTCTGCCGCAAAAGAATAAATCTATTGTATTGCTCAACAAAAATAAAATCGGGAATAGAATCATATTTCTCTTTTATAGCCTTTACGAAATTCCTATTGAAATCCGTTTGGATTATTGTAAGAAATGGATTGCTCATCCCTATTCGAAAGTCCATTTATGGCTCTCTATACGCAAAAGTGTTTATGCAAATTTCTCTGATCAGAATAGAAATCATAAAATCTTTTGTTATATGCATATTCTCTTATTGTTAGCGGAATATCAAATCCGGTTTGCTTAATAAGTGAACTTAGTGTAGATTTCGCTGTATCAAAAACCGAATTATCATCTTGCTGTGGGTCTGAAAGAACAATCTTTTCAAGATACTGAAATGAAAGAGGGGATCTTTGATCCGTAATCGTTATATGCTGACCAAAATTCCCCTTTTCAAAAAGGAGAGATAATTCGTTTATATTCCGGAAATACCTCTCATTATCGCTCTCTGTAGTGTACCATTTATCAGGATTTTGTTTTGTAATTAGAATACGACCTTCCTCTATACTATCGAGTACATCAATATTATACTCAAAGAGAACAGGCCCATAATAATTAAGTCCAGTTCTTATCTGTATTTCAATAGAATCAAAAAATATATCATAATAGATACCATATTGTCGGTCTAAATCATCAGTATATTGACTTGTTGTGCAAGTCCCATATCTTCACAATAACCTCTGGAAAGCAAACCGCCACTTTCCAAAAACGAAATTGATGTTCTAACAGTATTGGCATGATATAAATGTCTTACATCATTATCAAGTAAGACCTGTTTGATTTCTGCATTTGTCATAAAATACTCCTTTTCTTTTTAACCTGTCTTACGACATTTGATTACTTGCAAATTAAATCATCTTATCCGAAATATTTTCCCTTTGTCCATCTCGCAGACTGTATCGCACAAAACATCAATATCCTCGGCAGAATGCGAGGCAATCAGAATTGTTTTCCCTTGCTCTTTTAATGCAAGCAAATACTCGCGCATATCTGCAACTCCGTCCTTGTCAAGACCGTTCATAGGCTCGTCGAGGATAAGCAAATCGGGGTTTTCCATAATCGCTTGAGCCAAGCCGAGGCGCTGCCGCATACCGAGGGAATACTTGTGGACGTGCCGCTTTAAATCGGGATTCAAGCCGACCTGTTCCATTGTTTTTCGGATATCATCACGCGAGATTTTCCTGCGCAAATCGGCTAACAATTTCAGGTTTTTGTAGCCCGAATAGTACGGAATAAACCCCGGAGTTTCGATGATTATTCCCGTGTTATCGGGAAAGTCGCAATCCTTGCCGATACGCTTTCCCGAAACGGTGATTTCACCCGAAGTTGGCTTAACAAAGCCGCAAATGCACTTCATCAGCATTGTTTTTCCGCTGCCGTTTCTGCCGATTAAGCCGTGGATTTTTCCGCGCTCAAAGTGAACTGAAATGTCCTTCAAAATCTTGTTTTTCTGCAAGATCAGACTTACGTTTTTCACTTCAATCATCTCAGCCGCCCTCCATAAAATTGAGTTTTTTCAGCGCAAAAAAA
>CALZUA010000017.1 GCA_945829235.1 uncultured Clostridia bacterium
TACAATATTCCCATAAAACCCCGCTCAAACCGCGCTGTAAAACCATTTTTTTGAAAAGCAACAAAAAAACAAGCCGTCAGTTTTGCCGTCAAACTATTTCAACACACTAAAGCGGCGAACTTTTGGCAATTAAAAAAAGCATAAAAAAAGCAACGATTAAAAAACCGTTGCTTTTTTGTTATTCAATTGTGAGTGATTTTCGCGATTGTTATCAGATAACCTGTGCAACCGCTTTTTCAAGCGCTTCTACCGAGAGCGCGAACGCCTGCACGGATTTTCTGGACTTTCTGAGAAGCGAGAGGTTCAGCGAACCTGCTTGATAAACATCATAGAGGTTGTCATAATCGTCCATAGCTGTTTCGTATTTTGTGACAGCATCGGAATCGAGCGATTTCAGTGAGCTGTCGTTTTCGATTTGAACACCGTTTTCCATGAGAACAGTAAGATATCTCGTTTCATATTCTGCAAAGATAAGGGTGAGCGACTTAAAATCGAGCGTCGAGAAATCAATGCTTTCCGCCTTTGACGTGAATTCAACACCCGGCGTCTGCGGATTTGCAACGTCCTGATATTCCTTCTTAAGCGCGTCCTTTTCAGCCGTGAGGGTTGCAAAGCGGTTCTTGAATGCGTCAAATTCCTTCTCGGTCATCTTGTTGCTCTTCGCGGCTATATCAATAAGAAGGTCATCGTATTTGGAAACAAGTGCGTTGGCTTTGTCGGAGAGCGTTTCGTCCTCGTTTTGATACTGCTCGTCGAGCATCATAATTTCGCTCTTCTCGTTTGAAATATCAAAAATCAAATTGCTGATTTCATTGCTATCGGCAGACGGACCGTTTTCAGCAACGTCAATGAGCTCCGCGAGGGAGTTTGCGAGTTTGTTTCCAAGCTCACCGGCGTTCTGGCTCTTGATTGCGTTTTTGATATCCTTGAGGTAGGAGATAACGTCCTTCTTGAGGTCTTCGGGAATTTCATCGGCAGTTGCACCCGCGGCATTTGTAATGTCGAGAACATTGCTCGGGATTGAGATACCGTTCGGTTTATCCTCGGTGGTGAGGGTAGAGTTTACGGAGAGCTTTCCGTACTGCGGGATTTCAAAGGACATGGTTTCCTTGAGGGTATTTCCGTTTTCAACCTTTACGGAGAACACGATTTTCGCGGAGCTTATCATAGCGGCGGCTTCGTTGGAGTTGCCTGCCTCCGTGAAATCAGCGGGCAGAACCATACTGATTTCGTACGTTCCCTCAGCGGCGGGTTTTCCGTTAAAGGTGGTTTTTTTGACACCGCTGTACTTGACCTTAGCGGATACCGTGGTTTTATTGTTGTATATGCTAACCGTGCAAACGCCGTCGGTATCGCTTGACTTTTCAAAGAGTGCGGAAGCGATTGTCTGATTGTTTATTTCAACAGCCGCCGCCGCAGTGTTGCCGTTTTTGGTGCTTACATTGAGGTCGCCGACAACGGAAATTTTAGCAGATGTTCCGTTAACGGAAACGGAATAGCTCTTTGCGAGCACGCGGCAACTGTTGTCGGTTACCGTTTCGATAACCAACTCAAATCTGTCGTCGGGAATTTCAATCATACTGAACAAGCTCTGGAGCGTACTCTTGATTTGCTCAGCAGAAACGGGCATTCCGCAGTCGCTCAGGAACTTGGAGAACTTTTCGCAAAGGTAGCTGTCGTTTGCGAGAGCCTCACCCATTCTCTGAATCATTTCGGTGATTTTGCTTCCCTTGAGGTTGGCGGTTATGTACTTGCCCTTGGCGGTTGCGCCCGCGATGGAAATTTCTCCGTCCTGAACGGTAATCTCGCTTGACTTGTAAACGTCAACATAAACGTTTACAAGCTTTTCGATAATTCTCTTGAGTTCTTTTTCCTCGATTTCAAGATAGATATCGGAAACCTGTCCTGCGGACGCGGTGTAACCCGTGCCGATTTTCATCATAAGCGCCTTATCGGAAACGAACGGCAGAACGAGATAAGCATTTCCGTCCTCGGAGATGACGGTTTTCGCGTTCAGCTTAAGCGAGCCGCCGGATATTTCAATCGTTGATTCGAGCGCCTTTCCGTCGGCGGTGAGGTCAACGGAGAAGCCTGAATTGTTGATGAGCGATAAAATTTCCTCGATTTCCTTTTTGGTGCAGTTCATCGAGCTTGTGAGCTGAGCTATGGCCGTATCGGTGAGCTGTGCGTCAAAATCCATCGAAATCTTCGCGGAATTAGCGCCGTAAGCTTCGCGCATAATATCGCCGAGCTGGTTGACAAGCGTTTTGAAGTCAACAGTACCGTAAATGCTTGACGACGACATCATGGGCTTAACACTTGTGGTGGTAATTCCCGAGGAGTAGTTTGAGAGCTGAGTCAAGACGCTTGCGTAGGAGCTTGTCGCGGACTTTATGCCTTGCGACATTGCGCCGACATCGATTTTGTTGGTAACATCTTTGATTGAGTTACCCTCAACCATTGCCGCGTAGCCTGAGTTGCCGAGGACAATGTTGAACAACATCGACTTGTTGACGAAGAACATCACGCCCGCCGCAATCAGAACGGCAACGATAAGTGAGCCGACTGCGATAAGAATAGGCTTCAGAACGCTCTTTTTCTTTATCGGCTTTGCGGCAACAGCCGCCGCGCCCATTCCGTAATCACCGAACGGGTTCTCCGGTTGGTTGTTGGGGGAAGGCGTGTAAGCGGGAGCGTCTGTCGGTGCGGGAGCAGGCATAGCTGTCGGTGCAGAATAGCTTGCCGCGGCAACGGAATAGCCGGTGGGTTCGGGAGTAACCGGAGTTTCGGTTATGACAGGCGTTTCGGATATAACAGGCGCTTCGGGGATAAACCCAAGGCCGTTGTCCTCGAGGGAGCTTGGTGCGGGAGCGACCTCCGGCATGACAGAAGCCGGTTCCTCAACAGGTGCGCCTCCAACAGACGGCATAGAAATATCGCTTGTGGGAATGGGGATTGAGTAAGCACTCTCGGTGTTTACGGTTACGGCAGTAACCGTATTTTCGCTCTCGCCGATTGATTTTGTGAGGTCAACCGCGGGTGTAATCGAAACAGGCTCGCTTGGAGTAACGGGTGCGAGAACGTCCGAGGGCTTGACCTCGGCGCTTGCTTTTTTGGTAACGGAAGCGCCGCAAACCGTGCAGAATTTTGCTCCCTTGGGAAGCTCCAGACCGCAGTTTTCGCAGAAGCTCTTGTTTTGCGAAACCGGTGCGGTAAGAGCACCGCAGTTCGGGCAAAACTTTGCTCCATCGGGTACTTGACTATTGCATTTAGAACAAATCATATAAATTTCCTTTCGTAAAAGACCGCTTGCCGTGAATAAGCCTGTTCGGCAACCTGCGAACTGCTTAAAGTTAGCTACTTTTATTATATAATTTTTCCTGCCTTTCGTCAATAGCCTTGATTACAAATTTGTGTTAAATAGATGAAAAGTTTTGTGCAAGTTGACCATAAAATGCCTCGGTGAACGAAAAACAGCCCGAAGTTTGCGAGCTGTTACGGGTTTTTGGATTTTTTGCATAAGATTGATTTGCGAAAGGAGCGGGCGGGGCATTGCGAGTTGATTCGGGGTTTCTGCGAAACCTTGGCATTTTCGGCGGCATCGAACCGCCGAAAATGCGCGGGTGCAGTCACGCCCCGTTGATTGCGAAAAATGCGGGTTTGATAGGCGTGACTGCACCCGCTCTTTTGCCGAGTTTTACCGTTGGGTTGGCTTTGCGAAAAAATATCCCCTCCATTTTTCGGTATTGAACCGAAAAATGATAGGGGAGGTTGTTCTTATTGAATTTTTATTTTGGCGCTTCGCGCGGAGTGGTCGCTTCGCTCAAGTGTGGGGCTTCGCCCCACGCCCCACAAGCCTTTTGAAAAAGGCTTGACCGAAAACTTTTGTACGCTTCGCGGTGCTCGAATACGGCTTTGCGAGTTCCGAGTGAGAATTTGCTCATAGTAGATACTTGTTACAAAAAAGGGTGCAGCGTCACGCTGCCTTCGCGGTGCTCGATTACGGCTTTGCGAGAGTTTCTCTCTCCGACTTGCTGATGTATCTATTATCGCCCTCGGAAAGCACATAAATATCAACATAAATCGCGCCCCATTTGCACGAATCCTCATAGCTTCCCATAAACACGTCAACCGCAATCGAGCCGTCCATCATTCCGTAGCCCGTATCCGCGGCAATCGCGTAACCGTAAACACGGCTTCCGTCCTGAGCGACAACATAAACCTCGCTCCCGTACGGGATAACATTCGGGTTCACCGCAACCGTTCCCACAACCGCATAACGCCCGCTTGCCGTGAGCGCGCCCGGTTTCGCCGAGTAAGCCGTAGCCTTGCCCGAAATCACTCTCGTGTAATTCTCGGGGATGCCGTTCACCAGCTTGAGCTGTTCGGGATTATCCATTTTCGCATAAGGCACGGCAAAAGCTGTTCCTCTTTCAATGACCTCGGCAACAGGCTCTTTCGTGATTTCCTCGCCGATAATTTCCGAAGAAACAAGCTTCCCGTCAACGTATTTGTCCTTGTAGGTTGTGACGTGAGCGCCGTTTGCGCCTTCTTCGAGAACCGTTTCCGTGCCGATTGCCCAGTTTGAGTTGTCCTTGTAAATCGTTTCAAACTGCAACGCGCTTTCGATGTTTCTCTCAACGTATTCCACGCGGTTGACATTGATATTCATACCCTCGAAAAGCGGTTCTTCGAGCAAATAGTTGACAACATCATCGTCATCGACAACAATCCCAGCCTTTTCCAGCGCATCGGCAACCGTGCCCTCGGTGAACTTGAGCAGGTGCTCCTCGCCGTCAACGTTAATCGTGATGCCAAACGCGCGGTTTATGATGATGTGCTTTTTCTTGTCTGAACTCGTTTGAACGGAAACCGTATCGTCAGGCTCGAGCACATAGTTGTCGCTTTTAAGTATTGCGTAGGTATCGAACTGGTTGGTTTTGATTTCTCTGGTAACGCCCTCGTCCGTTATGTAAACGGTATCGCGGAAATAAAGCGCGCCCGTGAGCAGAAGCGCCGCGGCTGTTATCACAACGAAAATTGCCGCTTTGATTATCCTGCTCTGCAAAAGCAACTTTTTCATTTTCTCATTTACTATCTGGGGTTTCATAGGGGTTTTGCCTCCATTTTTCTCTCTGTAACCAATGAACTGCCGAGCCTTATTTCAAGCAATATTTTCGAGCAGTTCTCCTTCCGTATGCCTATTATAACTCACAGTTCTGTAAATGTCAAACATATCAAAGGTGTTGAAATTGTGCAGATTTAACAAAATTATTTTGTAACCTTTTTGTAACCTTTTAAAAAAACCTAGATTTAATGGAAATTCTTGTCAAATTACGCAAATCTTATTGTAAGAATTGCTAAAAATCCGCACATACGGGTGTTTTGGGATAATTGCACAAAAATCTTCAATGCGATTGCCTTGATTTTGCAAATTTGCAACAAAAAAAGGAGCGCCGAAACGCTCCCTTTTCGCTTCGTTATTTTGCTTGAAACAGCTTACGCAACGATGAAATCCTTGATATCATCGAGGAAATCAGCGCAGTCATCGCTGTGGATTTTCAGCTCAAGGTCCTTGGAGAGGTCGAGGCTGAAAATGCCCATAATGCTCTTCGCATCGATAGCGTATCTGCCGCTTACAATATCAACGTCGTAAGCGCAACCCGTTACGATGGAAACAAACTTCTTTACGTCCTCAATTGTGTTAATGTGAATTTTTGCGGTAGTCATAATAAAACTCCTTTCATAATCCGCGCCCGCGGACTTTTCCCTTATTATTTTCTTTGCTACTTAAATGTTAGCACAATTCCGTGCCTTTGTCAATAGGGCTTTTGACCAATTTTACTAAATTTGCACTTGCCTTTTTGGTCAATCTGCAATAAACTTTGCCGCTTCCTCAACGAAATCAGCCGCCGCCTCGCTGTCCGCGTGAACAATCATCTTGAGCGGCTTTGACAGGTCAAGGCTGAAGATGCCCATAATGCTCTTCGCGTCAATCGCGTATCTTCCCGACATCAGGTCAACATCAAACGCGCATTTGTTCGTGAGCGCAACAAATTCCTTAACCTCGTCAATCGAGTTCAGCTTGATTACATATTCTTCCATATCTTTGCCTTCTTTCTCAAATATTAAGAGCGTTTTTCTTTATTCTCGTCTGCTCTTGTAAATAATATAACAACTTTTTAAAAAATAGTCAATACCTTATTGCAAAATTTGTAGTTTTAAAGTATAATAGAAGTGTAGTGAAAAAATTTTTTGTGTATTTCCGACAGGAATTTTTTGGATATGAACGAAAAAACCACATTTAAAATGCTCACGCTCGGTTGCAAGGTCAACTCCTGCGAGAGCGCGGCTATCGAAAAACGCTTTCTTGAAAACGGTTTCACGAAAGCCGAGGGCGAAAACGCCGACTTATACATTATAAATAGCTGTTCGGTCACGGGAACTGCCGTTGCTAAGGCGCGTCACGCGGCTTCGCGGTTTCGTAGGGAAAATCCAAGCGGTGTAATCGTGCTTTGTGGGTGTTTTCCGCAAAGTTACCCGGAGGAAGCAGGCTTGAAGTTTGATGCGGACATTGTTGTCGGCAACTCCGACAAGGACAAAATTGTTGATTATGTACAAAATTTCCTCGAAAACCGCGTCAAAACCGTCAAGATAAACCCGCTCACCCGTGAATTCAGAAAGGGCTGTTCCGTTCCCGACGAGGACAGAACCCGCGCTTTCATCAAAATCGAGGACGGTTGCGACCGCTTTTGCTCCTATTGCATAATCCCGACAGCGCGCGGGCGCGTTCGCTCGCTGTCTTATCAAGATATCCGCGAACAAGCCGCAAACTGTGTCGCGGACGGTCACCGTGAAATTGTTCTCACGGGAATAAACCTCGGTTGCTACGGTCAGGATTTGGGACTTTCGCTTTATGACGCGGTAAAAGCGGTTTCCGAGAGCGGCGTCCCGAGGATTCGTTTGAGTTCTCTTGAACCCGAGATGATTACCGATGAACTCATAGAGCGGCTCGGTGAAATCCCCTCGCTTTGCTCGCATTTTCACCTGTCGCTTCAATCGGGAAGCGATGAAATCCTCCGCAAAATGAACCGAAAATACACAACCGAGCAATATCTTCACGTTGTCGAAAAGCTCCGCGAGGTTTTCCCGGAGTGCGCGATAACGACGGATATTATCGTCGGGTTTCCGTTCGAGAGCAACGAGGATTTTGAGCAAAGCGTTGAATTTGCGAAAAAAATCGGTTTCGCAAAAATCCACGTTTTCCCGTATTCTCTCCGAAAAGGGACAATCGCCGCGGAAATGCCGCAAATTCAGCCTTCCGTCCGCACCGAGCGCACGCGCCTGTTGATGAGCGTTGCGGAATCGCTTGAAGACGAGTTCTTGCGGTCACGGCGTGGGAAATCGGGCGTTGTGCTGATTGAAAAGCCGCAGAGTGAACTATACTCGCAGGGCTTCACCGAAAACTACACGCCCGTTCGGATTATCGGCGCGCAAATCCCCCGCCACTCGCTTGTCCGAGTGAAAATCACCGGTGCGAAAAAGGGGTACTGTCTTGGGACGGTAATTGAAGAATTGTAAAAATACGGCAAATGCCGTTGAAAAAAGGAGATACAAAAATGGTTTATCGAGTTTATGTGGAGAAGAAAAAGCTCTTCGCTGTCGAGGGCGGCGATGTTCTTGCCGACCTCAACACCGCGCTTGGCGTGAAATCCGTCAAGAACGTGCGGATTGTCAACCGCTACGATGTCGAGGGAATTTCCGAGGAGAACTTTAAAAAAGCGCTCCCGACAGTCTTTTCCGAGCCGCCTGTTGACGAGGTTTATTTCGCGCTTCCCGAGGCAAAGGAAAACGAGCGCGTCTTCGCCGTTGAGTTTTTGCCGGGACAATTCGACCAGCGTGCCGATTCCGCGGCGCAGTGTATTCAGATGCTCTGCAAGGGCGACCGCCCCGATGTGAAATACGCGAAAATCTACATTCTTTCGGGCGAAATCTCGGACGAGGAATTTGCGAGAATTAAGCACTACCTCATCAACGCCGTTGAGTCGCGCGAGTGCGGTTTCGAGGAGAAGCAGACGCTTAAAGTTTCCTACACCGTGCCGACCGAGGTTGAAACGCTCACCGGTTTCATCGAGAAAACGGACGCGGAGCTTGCGGATTTTGTTGTTAAGTACGGTCTTGCGATGGACAACGACGATCTGAAGTTCTGCCAAGATTATTTCAAGGGCGAACACCGCGACCCGACAATCACCGAAATTCGTATGATTGACACCTACTGGAGCGACCACTGCCGCCACACGACTTTTGGTACAATTATCGACAAGGCGGATATCAGACCGTCTTATATTCAGGATACCTTTAATAAATACCAGCTTCACCGCATTGATTTGGGCAGACAGAACAAGCCGATTTGCCTTATGGATATCGCAACGCTTGCCGCGAAAAAGCTCAAGAAGGACGGTTTGCTCGATGATTTGGACGAGAGCGAGGAAATCAACGCTTGCTCGGTTAAGGTCAAGGTTGACGTTGACGGCAAGGATGAGGACTGGCTGTTGATGTTCAAAAACGAAACCCACAACCACCCCACAGAAATCGAGCCTTTCGGCGGCGCGGCAACCTGCCTCGGCGGCGCAATCCGCGACCCGCTTTCGGGACGTTCTTATGTTTATCAGGCGATGAGAGTTACGGGCGCTTCCGACCCGCTTCTCCCTGTTGAACAGACGCTCAAGGGCAAGCTCCCGCCCCGCAAAATCACCACAACGGCCGCCGCGGGCTACTCCTCCTACGGCAACCAAATCGGTCTTGCCACGGGACACGTTGCCGAGATTTATCACTCGGGTTATATGGCGAAGAGAATGGAAATCGGCGCGGTTGTCGGCGCGGCTCCCGCGGAAAATGTCCGCAGAGAACGCCCCGCTCCCGATGATGTGATAATTCTCCTCGGCGGAAGAACCGGACGTGACGGCTGCGGCGGTGCAACGGGTTCTTCAAAGGCACACTCCGTTGAATCGCTGGATTCTTGCGGCGCTGAGGTGCAGAAAGGTAACGCTCCCGAGGAACGCAAATTGCAAAGACTTTTCAGAAATCCCGAGGCAACCAAGCTCATCAAGCGCTGCAACGACTTCGGTGCAGGCGGTGTTTCCGTGGCAATCGGAGAGCTTGCCGACGGTCTTGAAATCAACCTCGATAAAGTTCCCAAGAAATATGACGGTCTTGACGGAACGGAGCTTGCTATTTCCGAATCTCAGGAGAGAATGGCGGTTGTTGTCGCACCCGAGGACGCGGACAAGTTCCGTGCGCTTGCTTCAAAGGAGAACCTTGAAAGCACGATTGTCGCGACCGTTAAGGCTGAGCCGCGCCTTAAAATGACGTGGAACGGCAAGACTATTGTTGATATCTCTCGCGAGTTCCTTAACTCAAACGGTGCCGAAAAGCACACGACCGTAAGCGTTCCCGACGTCAACGTAAGCTATTCCACGGGCTTCAAAAACACCGCAGAGGGCTGGGAAAAGCTTGTTACCGACCTCAACGTCTGCTCGCAGAGAGGTCTGGTTCAGCGCTTCGACAGCACAATCGGCTCGGGTACGGTTCTTATGCCGTTCGCGGGACGTTATCAGCAGACACCTGTTCAGGCAATGGCGGCGAAGCTCCCTGTCCTCAACGGCAAAACAACCACGGCTTCGATTATGGCTTGGGGCTTTAACCCGGCGGTTTCTCAGCAGTCGCCTTATCACGGGGCAATCTGCGCGGTTGTCGAGAGCGTGGCAAAGGTTGTCGCGGCGGGCGGTTCTTATGACAAGTGCCGTTTGACCTTCCAAGAGTACTTCGAGAGAACGCAGGGACAGCCCGAGCGTTGGGGCAAGCCTTTCTCGGCACTTCTCGGCGCTTATGAGGCACAGCTTGCTCTCGGACTTCCCGCAATCGGCGGTAAGGACAGTATGAGCGGTACTTTCGAGCATATCGATGTTCCTCCAACGCTGGTTTCGTTCGCGATTGCACCCGAGAAGGCGGACAACATCATTTCTGCGGAGTTCAAGTGCCCGTTCAGCAAAATCGGCTATATCGCTCCCAAATACAACGCAAACGGCTTGCCCGATTTCGCGAGCGTCAAGAGTGTTTTCAAGACGGTTGAAAAGCTCATCAAGAGCAAAAAGGCGCTCTCCGTGTGGAGTGTTGCAAATGGCGGCGTTGCCGAGGGTATTTTCAAGATGTCGCTCGGAAACCACATCGGCGCGAAGCTCGTTAATCTCACCGATGAGGAGCTGTTCACGCCCACTTACGGCGCGTTTATCCTCGAGCTTGAGGAGGATTTCGGCGAGGACAGCGTGAGAGTTATCGGTGAAACGACAGCGGATTATGAGATTATCTGTGGTGATGTGAAGCTCGATATCGCGGCTCTCGAGGAGAAGTGGGACGATGTTCTCGAGCCTGTGTTTAAGGCGAAGCTCCCGTATCTCCCCGACGCGGAAAAGGTTGAGTATAAGGAAGGCTGTGAGTTGCTCACAACGCACATTTCCCCGAAGCTTGCCGCTCCGAAGGTGCTTATTCCCGTGTTCCCCGGCACAAACTGCGAGTACGACACGGCTATGGCTTTCGAGAAATACGGCGGAAAATCCGAGATTTTCGTTATCAGAAATCTCTCGGCGAACGATATCGAGGAGAGCGTGAACGAGTTCGCGAAGCTTGCCGCAAGCGCTCAGATTATCGCAATTCCCGGCGGTTTCTCGGGCGGTGATGAACCCGAGGGTTCGGCGAAGTTCATCAACGCGTTCTTCCGCAACCCGAAGATAACCGAGGAAGTCGAGAATATGCTGTACAAGCGCGACGGACTGATGCTGGGTATCTGCAACGGCTTCCAAGCGCTGATTAAGCTCGGACTTGTGCCGTTCGGACACATTGTTCCGCTCACCGAGGACAGCCCGACGCTCACCTACAACAAAATCGGCAGACACCAGAGCCAGATGGTTTACACGAGAATTGCCACGAACAAGAGCCCGTGGCTTGCGGGGTGCAAGGTCGGCGATATTCACGCAATTCCGATTTCACACGGCGAGGGAAGATTTGTGGCAAACGGCGATGTTATCAGGAAGATGATTGACAACGGACAGGTTGCGACGCAGTATGTTGACCTGCATGGAAATCCCTCGGGCGATGTGAGATTTAACCCGAATTTGTCGATGTGTGCGATTGAGGGTATAATTTCACCGGACGGACGTGTGCTCGGTAAGATGGGACACACGGAGCGACTGACTGATTATGTTGCGAAGAATGTTGACGGAAACAAGGACCAGCCGATATTCAAGAACGGAATAGAGTACTTTAAGTAAGCGAGCGGAGTTATCGCAGAGCCGCAATTGAGCACCGCGAAGCGTACAAAAGTCTTTTTGGAAGTCCAGAAACCTTTTTCTTCAGAAAAAGGTTTCTGGTCGCCGAAGGCACTCGGCGCGAAGCGCCGCCACTCGCGGCGAAGCCGCAAAATCCATAAAAAGGACGATTGAAGAAATCCGGCTTTTACAAACCGACTTATCTTCCGGTTTCGCTATCATTGCCAAATTTTTTTGCGAACGCAAAAAAATTCGCAAATCGAATTCCACAAAGCAAGATTTAACAGCAAAGCTCGGAGCAAAACTCCGAGTTTTTGCTTTTCTTATGGAGAAATCGAATATCGCGACAAAAATGAAAACTCTCCGCAAATCAAGTTCAAGAGCAAAATCAGAGTGTTTTCCGAGGTTCAAGAGAGCCGAGAAAGAATTGCGTTTCAAGAGCGAAAAAATTCCAAAAAGTCCTTGACAAAGCGTGAAAAAAGTGGTATAATTATTCGTGCAGTGAGATTTCACGCAATTTGGGGGTATAGCTCAGCTGGGAGAGCGCTTGCTTCGCATGTAAGAGGTCAGGGGTTCGAATCCCCTTATCTCCACCAGCCGGTGCGACCGGCAACGAATTTCGCCTCTAGTTTCATCTAGGGGCGATTTTTTGCCCGAAAGCGAAAATCCATTTAGTCACAATTTCACCTTGAGGACGGTTCTTTTGACTGTCCTTTTCTGTTTTGGTTTTGGCACAAATTGTTGTTTATCGCGAAAATTGCCTTGCCGAGGTAAATCCGCAGAAAACCGAGATTAGCATTACCTACGAATTCAACCGCGCCGGTGTTGCTTCGCTTTCCGATGATTTCCGCAATTTTTCTGTCAAGGACGCGGAAAGCTGTCTGAGAATGCTGGAGGAAAAGGGCGAGTTTTACATTGCTTCGCTGAACGAGCATTTTGCCGGTGACGCGGATATGTTGCAAAAGCTGTTCCCGAGAGATGTTTCGAGCATCGCCGTAGCTCCGCTTGTGGCAAACGGCACGGTTGTCGGCTGTTTGAGGCTGGATAACCCGCGTTGTCACTGCGATTACTTGCTTTTGCTGTCGATAATCGCATCGGCTTGCTGTAACGAAATTGCAAACAAGCGGCTGAACGACACCAACAAAGCCCTTATCGAGCGTATGAAAATCATACAGTCGATGAGCGAGATTTACACGTCCGTGTACTACATAGACATTGCGGAGAACACTTTTTCTGAGATTGCCTCCCGGGACAATGTTCACGAACACATCGGCGAGTCGGGTATCGCGCAGGAGCGGCTGGACTATTTCTGCAAAAATATGGTTACCGAGGAATATACCGATGAACTGCTGGATTTTGTCAATCTGAAAACGCTCGGTGAACGCTTGCACGGCGAGAAGATTATCTCAAGCGAGTTTCTCTGCACCCTCACGCACCCCGACAGAGCGCTTGAAACGCCTTACTGGGCGCAGTGCTCGTTTATCGAGGTTGACCGTGAGAACGGACAGCTCGCGCACGTTGTTTTTGCAACGCAGACAATCCACGACTCCAAGACAAAGGAGTTGAACTCAACCAAAAAATTACAGGAAACAAACACCGAGCTTTCCGAGCTTCTCGAAGCGGAAAAACAGCACACGACTATCATAAATTCGCTCAGCAGTGTTTTCTTTTCGCTGTATTATATCAATGTTGAGGAGAACACGTTTCAGGGTATCTTCTCGCGTGATGGTTTGACTAAAACCTTGGGTGAAAAGGACAACGCGAGCTTGTTTATGAAGTCGGCAATCGATACATGGGTTAACGATGAATTCAAGGACGCGATGCGTATTTTCACCGATATCGACACCATTGACGAGCGCCTTGGCGACAAGCGGATAATCTCGATGGAGTACGAGGATATCGCGGGCAAGTGGGTGAGGTGCAGTATTATCTCTGCGGAGAAAAACGAGTTCGGGAAAAATGTCGGCTTAATCTGCGGTTTCCGTGATATCACCGCCGACAAGGAACGCCGTGAAACGCAGTCCAACCTTATCCAAGCGCTTGCTCTATCGTATCAGAACGTTTACGCGGTTAATATGGACACAAAAGAAGCCGTGTGCTATCGTATGGACAGGACGATAAAATCCCGCTACGGGCAGGAATTTGCGGTCGGCGATTACGAGCTTAACATAAAAATGTACGTTGAAAACGATGTCTACGAGGACGACCGCAAGCTCTTCGATAAAATCAGCACGATTGCCGGTATAAGAAAGCTCCTCGAGAACAAGACAACCCACTCGTTCGGCTACCGCGTTTTCCGTGACGGGAAGATAAGCTATTTCGAGTGTCAGGCTGTTAAACCGAACGATAAGCGCAATGAATTTGCTATCGGTTTCAAAAATGTTGACGAGGAGAAAAAGCTGGAGATTGCACAGCAAAAGCGGATTGAGGAAGCGTTCTCAGCCGCTGAAAAGGCAAACAAAAAGCTCCGTTACGAGATGGCGATTGCGGGAACGCTCAGCAAGGATTATCCCGATGTTGTGCTCCTTGACCTTGCAAACGACACCGCGACCACAATCAAACGCCACGGTGTTATCATCGAGGAGGACCAGCGCGTTCAGCGGCGCTCTTATAACCAAACTTGGGATAATTATATCGAAAAATACGTTATGGATGAGGACAGGGAAGCGCTGAGAGCGGCGGTTTCCATTCCGTGTGTGCAGGGCGCTCTCAGAAACAGCGATGAGTATGTGTGCAGTTATCGCGTGCTTTACGATGACACGGGCTTGCATTATTTTCAGGCGCTGTTTATCCGGATTTTCTCGGCGTTTTTCGATGAAAGTCAGATAATTCTGGGCTTCCGCAACGTTGACGCAATTGTCGAGGAAGAACGCAAGAACATCAAAATCCAAGAGGAACAGCTCAATATTATCGGCGCGCTCAGTCAGGAGTATCACAGTCTGTTCAAAATCGAAGCGGACACGGCGAAAATCTCGCTTTACAGAACGGACGGCGTTGGTATGCCGCCGGAGCTTATGGGCAAGCTGATGGAGAGCGACAACTATTCGAGCGTTCTCGCAAGGTATATCGAAACGTTTATCGTTCCCGAGGACCGCGAGCGCATAAGCCAAGCGACAACTCTTGAGGTTCTCGCCGAAAAGGTTCCCGAGAAGGGACTTTACAAGCTCGATTATCGCAGAGATATGAACGGCGTGGTTTCCTATTATGAGATGAACGTGGTGAAAATCGCCGATTGGAGCGGGCGGGTTACTTACATTATGGGACTGCGCGATGTCAACGATGAGATGCAGCGCCAGCTCAAGCAGGCGCGTGAATTTGAGGCGCAGAGCGAGATTATCGAGGGCTTGGGCTCGGTTTATTACTCAATTCTGCTGGTTTATCCCGAAACGGACAAGGTTGTCACCTACCGTGCCGCAGACGAGGACGGGCGCGCTATCGCGGAGTATTTCCGCAGACACGACCACTGCTGGTCAAAGGGCATCCAAAGGTGTTCCGAGGAGCACATCTCCGAGAACAGTCAAGCCGAGTTTATGGAGAAGCTGTCTCTTGACTATATCCGCACGCACGGCGAGGACTACTCGCTCACCTACGAAAAAAACACCCCGAGCGGCGCGGTTTATCTTCAGGCGAGAATTTCTTATGTTCGCGAGAAAAACGGCGGTTTTGTCGCGGTTGTGGGAACGCGCAATGTTGACGATATCGTGAAAAAGGAGCGTATGCAGGAGGCGGCGCTTCAGGCGGCTTATGACGCGGCAGAAGCGGCAAACAAGGCGAAAACGGACTTCCTGTCGAATATGTCGCACGATATCAGAACGCCGATGAATGGAATTATCGGAATGACGGCGATTGCCGCAACGCATATCGACGACAAGGAGCGCGTTCAGGACTGTTTGCAAAAAATCTCGCAGGCAAGCAAGCATATGTTGAGCCTCATAAACGAGGTTCTCGATATGAGCAAAATCGAGTCGGGCAAGGTTGACCTTATCGAGGAGGAGTTCAACCTGTCGAATTTGGTTGACAATCTGCTCACGATGACCAGCTCGCAGATAAACGCGCACGGACACAAGCTCTCGGTAAACATCTCGGGTGTAACGCACGAGGAGGTTATCGGCGACAGTCTGCGCATACAAAAGGTGTTCACAAACCTTATGAGCAACGCCGTGAAGTACACTCCCGACGGCGGAGAAATCCGCTTCTCGATAACCGAAAGACCGTCAGGACAAGCGAAGGTCGGCTGTTACGAGTTTATCTTCGAGGACAACGGTATCGGTATGAGCGAGGACTTTATGGGGCAGATTTTCGAGCCGTTTGCAAGAGCCTCGGACGCCCGCGTCAACAAAATTCAGGGCACGGGACTCGGTATGCCTATCAGCAGAAACATCGTGCGAATGATGGGCGGCGATATCAAGGTTGAGAGCGAGCTTAACAAGGGAACTCGTTTTACTGTTACCATTTATCTTAAGTTACAGGACACCGTTGAAATTCACGAGGAAAAATTTGTGGATTTGAACGTGCTGGTTGCCGATGACGATGAAATCAGCCTTGATTCTTGCTGTACAATTCTCGAGGATTTCGGAATGAAGCCGGACGGTGTTTCGAGCGGCGAACAGGCTGTCGAGCAGGTTGTAAAGCGCCACGAGGAAAAGCGGGATTATTTCGCGTGCATAATCGATTGGAAGATGCCCGAAATGGACGGCATCGCCACAACGCGCGCTATCCGAAAAGCTGTCGGAAACGACGTGCCGATAATCATAATCTCGGCTTACGATTGGTCGGACATCGAGCCGGAAGCGAGAGCCGCGGGCGCAAACGCGTTCATCAGCAAGCCGCTTTTCCGCTCAAGGCTTGCGAAAACGTTCAACACGCTTGTCGGCGTTGAGGAAACGAGCGAGCAAGCGCCGCCGCTTGTTGCGCTGAACGAGATGAAGCTTGCGGGGCGGCGCGTTCTGGTTGCCGAGGACAACGACCTCAACGCGGAAATAGCCGAGGAAATTCTCGAGATGACGGGAATTGAGGTAGAGCGCGCGTGTGACGGCGCACAGGCTGTCGATATGGTTTCGGCGCGCGAGGACGGCTATTACGACTTGATTTTTATGGATATTCAGATGCCCCACATGAACGGCTACGACGCAACCCGCGCAATTCGCGCTATGGACAGGAATTACTGCAAGCAGGTGCCGATTGTCGCGATGACCGCGAACGCTTTTGCTGAGGACGTTCAGGCGGCGAAAACCGTTGGAATGAACGAGCACATCGCAAAGCCGCTTGATTTGAACGCGCTTGCGGTGACGCTTCAAAGGTGGCTGAAATAAGCTTTCTCCGGCGGAAAATGCGGTGGAAACGTGTTTGAAATGCGGGAAAAATTGAGTTCCGATAAAATCGGGGAAATTGAGGACAATATGAATTTTGATTTGCTTATAAACGCGGGAATTGACGCGGCGGACGCGGTCAAGAGATTTATGGGAAACGAGTCGCTTTACGCGAGAATGCTCCGGAAATTTCTTGACGACAAGAACTACGAAAATCTTGTCAAGGCAATCCCCGAGAAGAACGAAAGCGAGGCGCTCACGGCTTCGCACACCCTCAAGGGCTTGTGCGGAAACCTCTCGATGAACGAGCTTTTCAGGCTTTTCTCCGAGCAGGTTACGCTTTTCAGAGCGGACAAGTGGGACGAGGCCTGCGCGATGATGCCCGAGATTTCCGAGAATTACAACAAGATTGTTGATGCAATCAAGGCTTGGCTTGAACAGCAATAAAGCGTTTCAGCGGGCTGTTTGTTAATCATTTTCACAAAATTACAAGGAGATTTTTATGCCGAGTTTTAAGAGATTGTTGTTGGTTGACGATTCCGAGATTGACAGAAGAATTCTGCGAAATATGCTGAGCAAGCGCTTTGAAATCACAGAGGTCGGAAACGGCTATGCGGCGCTTGAGCTTTTGATGAACAAGGGCGCGGGAATTGACGGAATGTTGCTTGATATATCGATGCCGGTGCTGGACGGATTTGACGTTTTGCGCGTTATGACCGAGAACAAAATAAAGCTTCCTGTTGTGCTGGTAACCGCCGAGGCAACCGCCGAAAACGTCAAGCATGCTTCGCAGTTTGGTGTTTTGGATTTCATAAGCAAGCCGTTTGACGCGCAGACTGTTTTGGACAAGATTTGCCGGATTTTCGGTGTAACCAAGGATATTGAGAAGGACAAGGACGCGGATGACAGAGCTGTTGGCTCGGAAACCTACGCTATCGACAGCTATATTTCCAAGCTCACCGCGATTTACGACACGTTCCTCAAGAACTCGGGGCTTGACCCGTCGCATTGCGCGCGTGTTTCAAAGCTCACGGAGATTTTGCTTATTGAATACGGTCTTGTACACAAGCTCGACATTGATGTTCTTGACCTCAAGACGATGAGCAAGGCGGCGTATTTTTACAATATCGGTCTTATGGCAACACCGTCGCGGTGTTTTTCGAGCCGCGATGTTTCGGACGCAGACAGGCAGATTTATCAGGAGCACACGGTTGCGGGCGCGAAAATTGTTTGCCTGAACGAGTCGGCAAGTTGCAAGTATTTCATCAGAGTTTGCTCGGATATTTGTATGCACCACCACGAAAGATATGACGGAAGAGGCTTCCCGCACGGCTTGCAGGGCGGCGATAACTCAATCCACAGCTACGCGGCGAGCTTTGCTATTGCCTTTGACCGTATTTTCAACAAGCGTCCTGACTACAACGATATGCAGTTTGATTTTGTTATGAGGGAGTTGCTTCGCGACAGGGGTGCGTTCTTACCCGATGTGGTTGAGATTGCCAAAAAGTGCAGATATGAGATAATAAATTATTACAAGAGCCTTGTTGTATAAACTTAAATTTTACGTCAAGAGATGCCGCGCAATATTTTATTGTGCGGCATTATGGTTAAAATGGGAGAGCTGTTTGGCGTGAATTTTCCGAAAAGTGTGGAGAACATTTGAGATAATTGCGGAAAGGAATGATTGATATGATAAAACGATTTGACAGCGCGCCGCTTATAAAGGACATTCTTTCCGACTCGAAAATCAGCCTTTGGGAGATTGAAATCGAAGAGGGAAAAGAGCCAAAAATGTACGGCAACTCATCGTTTTATGAGATAATGGGAATGAACCCCGCGCTTTCGGGCGAGGAGAACTATCGCTTTTGGTTTGAGAGAATCGGCGAAAGCGAGAAGCCGCGCGTTTTGGAGTGCGTGGACGAGATAATGAATTTCCGTCATTCCGAGGTTGAGTACGCGTGGCAACACCCCGAAAAAGGCGTGATTTACATACGTTGCGGAGGAAAGCGCGACGCTTCTTATCCAAAAGAAAACGGCGCTCGGCTTTGGGGCAGTCATCAGGATATCAGCGAGCTTGTCGGCGCACGCAAGAAGATTGAAAGCAAGCTGGAGCAGAGCGAAAACGAGGTTGTGCGGCTGAACAAGGCGAACGAGGAGAAGAAGAAAATCCTCAACAACCTCTCCGAGGGAGTTGCGGTTCTTTGCAGAACGCCTGACGGCAACACGCGCGTTGAGTTCATCTCCGAGGGCTTTGCGAGTATGATGAAGATGACGCCTGAGAAGATTATGGAGCTGTACCGCGAGGACGTTAGGGGCGCGATTTACCCCGATGACAGGGAGCGCGTTGACAAGAAGCTTGACGAATACTTAAAGGGTGGAAAAGAGCACACCGAGCTTTCCTATCGAATGAAGCGCGGTGACGGGACTTATTTTTGGGTGAAAAACTCAATCACGCAAATGGAGAACGAGGGCGGCGTGAGGAAGCTGTACTGCTCGCATTTTGATATGACCGAGGAAATTGAGGAGCAGGAAAAGCTCCGCAAAAACTACCGACAGCGCCTTGACCGACACTTGCGTTCAGCGGGGCGGAATGTGCTTTTGCTGGGGCAGTGCAACATCACACGCGATGTGATTACCGAGGTAATCGACTACACGGATTCGGGCTTTAACGAGAAATCCGGTACATCGCGCAACGATTTCATCACGGAAATGAGCGCGCTTATAACCGATGATGAGGAGCGCCGCGGCTTTTTGGGAACGTTCCTCAACGAGCCGGCAATCCGTTCCTATCGAAACGGCTTCACAAAGCTGGAAAAGATATGTATGGTGAAGCTCCCGAAGGACGAGTCGGGCAGATATGTGCGGTTTTTCGCGCGGCTGTTGGAGGACCCCGATACGGGCGATATCACGGGAAACCTCTCGGTAACCGATATGACCGAGCAGATTATTCGCGAGAGAATTATGCTAAATCTTGCGTATGTGGGCTATGATATGGTGTCGGAAATCGACCTGAACCGCGATAAACAGCGGATTATGCGAAACTGGCAGTCGGGCGATTTCAGCGGCGAGGAAAGAAATTATTTCGAGTATATAAAATGGTTTATCGAAAATTACGTCTGCGAGGAGTACCGCGAAAAAACCGCGATATTGATTGACAGGGAGCGGCTTGTCGAAAAGCTGGAGAAATGCGGCTCGTTCTCGCTGAATTATTCGATAAAAACCGCCGACGGCGAAACCCGTTTCAAAAATCTAACTGTTCTGGCAACTGACCTGCGGCTCGGAAAAATCTGCTTTGCGCGCAAGGATATCACGGAAACCGTTGAGGCTGAGCGCAAGAGCAAGGCTGAGCTTGAGCAGGCGCTTGCGGTTGCGGAAAAGGCAAGCCACGCGAAGGGCGCGTTTTTGTCCTCGATGAGCCACGATATCAGAACGCCGATGAACGCGATTATCGGCTTTGCGGAAATTATCGCGCAAAACACCGGTGACAAAGAGGTTGTCGAGCGCTCGGTGCAGAAAATCCTGAAATCGGGCGATGTGCTGTTGAAGCTGATAAACGATATTCTTGACCTGTCGAAAATCGAGAGCGGCAAGACAACGCTTGACCTCACCGCGGTTGATTTGAACACGGAAATCGAGAATTTGTCGGTTATGTTCAGCGAAAGCACCGAGCAGGCGGGCGTAAACTTTGTCGTATTGAAGAATATTGAAAATCGGTATGTTTTGTGCGATAATATAAAGCTGTCGCAGATTATGGTGAATATCCTCAGCAACGCCGTGAAATTCACGCGAAAAGGCGGGAGGATTGTGTTCTCGATAAACCAGCGCGGGAGGAGCGAAAACGGCTTCGCGCAGTATGTTTTCTCGGTTAAGGACACGGGAATAGGAATGAGCGAGAATTTCCGCAGTCACGCTTTTGAGATGTTTGAGCGCGAGAAAACCACAACCGAAACCGGCATAAGCGGCACGGGACTTGGACTTGCGATTGTGAAGCGGCTTGTGGAGATGATGGGCGGCGAGGTTGAGATTTTCTCGGAGCTTGGCAAGGGCACGGAGGTTGTCGTGACGCTGAAGCTCGAAATCACCGATGTTTCCAACGTCAAGACGGGCAAAGTCAAGACAGATGCTGTTGTGGATTTTGCGGGGAAACGGTTGCTGTTGGTTGAGGACAACGAGATGAACCGCGAGATTGCCACGGCAATTCTCTCGGAGCTTGGTTTTACCGTTGAACAAGCGGAAAACGGCGCGATTGCTGTCGATAAGGTTGCCAACAGCAAGGACGGTTATTACGATATAATTCTGATGGATTTGCAGATGCCGGTTATGGACGGATACAAGGCAACGAGCGAAATTCGTGCGCTCCCGAACAAGGCGCTTGCGGGAATACCGATTGTTGCGATGACCGCGAACGCTTTTGATACCGACAGGCAAAAGTGCCTTGAAGCGGGAATGAACGCGCACGTCAGCAAGCCGATTGATATTGAGGTGCTCAAGCACACGCTCGGCGAGGAGTTGAGCGGGCGCGAGAAAATCGGAGTTTAACAAAGCGTGTTGATAAGGAGAAACTTGATGAAACTTAACAGAATAATTGCCACGGGAATTTGCACAGTCTTGCTTTTGACAGGCTGTTCATCGAGTTCCTCCGAATCGGGCGGTTTCAGCGTTGATGTAATGAACAAAAAATTGCTCGAGAGCGCGAAAGCTTTGCCCAAAAGCCAAAACCTGTTCTTCGAGAACGGCCTGGAGATAACGGGGCTTGGCGTGACGTTTGACGGCAGACCTAAGAGCTTTGACGGGTGCTATTATTTCCCCGCAATCGAGAGTCTCATGGGAGCGCACGTTGCGATTGACTGGCACGAGGCGGACGGTTACAGCTCGACCGTTGCGGCGACCTTGTTGTCGGGGAAAACCGACTTGCCCGATATCCTGAACCCGATGGATTTCGGCGTTATGGAGCTTGCCGCAGATGACCTTATAATACCGCTCGACAACTATCTTGACCTTATGCCGAACATTGTCGCGGCGGTTGGCGAGGAGCGAATGGACGCTTGGAAATCGTCCGACGGGCACATTTACACAATCCCGTCCGTATCGATGATACGCGGCTCTTTTTCAACGCTTATCCGCAAGGATTGGCTCGCAAAACTCGGAATGACCGAGCCGCAGACTTGGGAGGATTGGCTCAAATATTGGCGCGGTGTACGCGACAACGACCTCAACGGCAACGGCGACAATACCGATGAAATCCCGCTTGCGCTTGCGGGGGGAATGGGCGGCGAGCGAAGCCTCACGCACCTGCTGAATGCGTTTGGAATTGCCGCTTCTATCGACACGCAGTTTTGCGTGCTTGATGACGGCACTTATACAATGGTTTACGAGCACCCGCGCTACGGTGAGTTTCTCGAAGCAATGGCGGGACTTTACCGCGAGGGGATACTTGTCGAGGGCTACGAGAGTTACTCATACGGTTCAATCGAGGAGATGATGGGCAAAAACGTGCTCGGGAGCACGATGACCTTTGCCGCATCGGGCGCGCAAACCGCGGCACTTCGCGAAGCGGGAGTCAAGGACGCGCTCTGGGAGAGCGTTGAGCCTATCTGCGGTCCTCACGGCGACAAAATGATACCGGAGCGCGAGTTGGTTTCGCCGATGTGGTGTATAACGGCGGGCGCAGAGGAGCGCGGGAAGGCTGAGGACATTGTGCGGTTCTTCAACTGGTGCTTCTCGGAGGAAGGCGCGTTTTTGTACAATTACGGGATTGAGGGCGTGAGCTACACGGTGACGGACGGACAGCCCGTGCTCAACCGAGAGCTTGTGGCAAACGGCTTTGCGGATTACCGCGCGGTCGGGATAAACTACGAGCCGTTCGGCGGATATTGGCTTCAGGACGCGTATATGCAGTGCCTTTTCGCGGGAGAAAAGCTCGAAAATCTGAACGATATCCAAAAGCAAACCTACAACGGACTTTTCGAGGTAAACAACGATTATTTCTATGTACAGCCCGTCACAATCGAAACGCCGTGCTATGTGAAATACCGCACGAGCCTGATAACGGACGGCGTGTGCAAGCTCCGCGACAAGGCAATCCGCGGTGAAATCACGGTTTCGGAGTTCTTCGCTGAGTATAACAAGCTGAAATCAAAGGGCATTTCGGAGATAATCGAGAGCGGCAAAACCTATTATGAAAAAATCGCGTCGGGGAGTGAGAAGCAGTGAAAAAAAGCTCGATTAAGGACAGCGTAAAAACCGCGGGACTTGGCAAAGGCTTTTATATTGCGGTGCTTCTCGTTTCTGCGGCGCTGATTGCGTGTACAATTTTTTGGTTGAACAACACCCAAAAAGCGTCCGAAAAGACAATAAATCTGCTCGGTGAATTTTACCTTCAGGAAATCACCGAGAGAAATGTAAGCAATATCGCGGCAAGCATCGACACCCGTGCTGAGCAGATAAAAAGCGCGGTTGAGGTGCTGGATTCGGAGCATCTCAGGAACGAAAGCTCCGTCCGAAAGTACATTTCGATGATACAGAAGCTCAACGGCTTGGACATTTTCGCGCTTGTTGACGAGAACGGAATGGTGTACACCGCCGACAGCACTTTTTCGGGAATTTCGAGGTTTGGTTTTCTCTCGGAGGAGTTGACCGATGTATCGATTTACACGATAAAGAATTACGGCTCGGAAACGATGCTTGCGATTGCAATTCCCGTCCCACACAAACCAACGGACGGTATCCACATAGTTTCGTGCTTTACCGCGGTAAATTCCGAACATATTATCAATTCTCAGCAAATCCAAAACGCCGAGAACCGGATTTTCTGCCGAATGTTTGACAAAGAGGGCAACAATCTTGTGAACATCAGCGGCGAATATCCCACGGACAAAAATTTGTTTGATATTTACGAAACTGTTCAGTTTGCGCCGGGATACAGTCTGGAGAAGCTGAAAAGCGACTGGGCAAGCGGCACGGAGGGCTACTGCGTCTATTCTAAAGAGGGTGTTGGAAACACCTACGTTTACTACAAAAACGTCCCCGGCACCGACTGGATTCTCACCTCGCTTATGCGCGAGAGCAACATTAACACGACCGTTGAAGCCGGCTCTCAGCGAATGGTTTTGAGCAGTGTTCTGCTGGTTGTAATCGTTACGGTTTCGCTTGTTGTGCTGTTTTTCTTCATCTTGCGCGCGGCGGGCAAAATCCGTCAATCGCAGAGCGACCGTGAGCAACTGAAAATTATCGGCGCACTGAGCAACGATTATTCCGATGTTTTTCTCATTGACTTGGTGAACGACAAGTCCGTGACGCTGAAAGAGCACGGCAGAATTCACAAGCTTGGCGAAAGCGCCGAGCGTTCCTACACGGAAACTTGGGAAAAATTCACCGAGAGTTATGTAGCGGAGGACGACCGCGAGCGCGTTTTAGAGTTGGTTGACGAGGAGAATATCACTGCGGTAATTAACGAGAACGATGAGTTTTCCTTTGATTTCAAGGTGAATGTTGACGAGGGAAGTCACTATCTTCAGGCAAAAATCGTGAAGCTCCCCGGTGAACAGGACAGGCTGATTTTGGGCTTCAGGAATATCGATGAACAGGTTGAAGCGGAGGAAAACCGCCGCCGTGTTTTGCAGGACGCTCTTGACGCGGCTCAGCACGCAAACCGCGCAAAAACCGTGTTCCTGAACAATATGAGCCACGATATCCGCACGCCTATGAACGCGATTATCGGCTACACCTCGCTTGCGGCAACGCACCTCGACAACAAGGAGCAGGTTCGCGATTATCTCTCGAAGATACAGACCTCGGGAAGCCACCTGTTGAGCCTTATCAACGATGTGCTTGATATGAGCAGGATTGAGTCGGGCAAGTTCAAGATTGATGAAAAAGAGGTGCATTTGCCCGATATAATTCACGCTTTGCGGAATATTGTGCAGGCTGATATCAACTCAAAACAGCTTGAGTTTTTCATCGATACGGTTGATGTTGTCAACGAAGATATCATCTGCGACAAACTGCGCTTGAACCAGATTTTGCTCAATATCCTGAGCAACTCGATGAAATTCACGCGCCCCGGCGGAATTGTAAGTCTGCGGATAATCCAGACAGCGAACGCGCCGAGCGGCTACGCTGGCTATGAGTTCCGCATAAAGGACACGGGCATCGGAATGAGCAAGGAGTTCCAAGAGCACATTTTCGAGGCGTTCACGCGTGAGCAAAATTCCACGGTGAGCGGTATTCAGGGCACGGGGCTTGGAATGTCGATAACCAAGAGCATTGTTGACCTTATGGGTGGCACAATCAGCGTCACCAGTGAGCAGGGCAAAGGCACGGAGTTTGTTGTCAACCTCAAATTCCGCATAAGCGGAGAAACCCCGAAATGCGAGGAAATCCCCGAAATCAAGGGCTTGCGGGCGCTTGTTGCCGATGATGACGCGAACACTTGCTTGAGCATTTCCAAAATGCTTCACTCCATCGGAATGCGCTCCGAGTGGACGACAACAGGCAAGGAAGCTGTTCTCCGAGCAAAGTTCGCGCTAAACGAAAACGACGAGTTTTACGCGTATATTATCGATTGGCTGATGCCCGATATGAACGGCGTTGAGGTTGTGCGGAGAATAAGAAGCATAATCGGCGACAGCACACCGATAATAATTATAACGGCTTATGATTGGTCGGACATTGAGGAAGAAGCAAAGAAAGCGGGCGTAACGGCGTTTTGTTCAAAGCCGATTTTCCTGTCGGAGCTTCGCGGGATACTCACGAAGAATTACCGCGCTCCCGAGCAACCCGCCGAAGTTCTCGCAGAAAAGCCTGATTTTTCGGGGAAGAAGGTTCTGCTTGTCGAGGACAATCGGCTTAACCAAGAGATTGCAACCGAGATTTTGCGCGAGGTTGGGATTGAGGTTGATGTTGCCGAGGACGGCGAGATAGCTGTCGAGAAGGTCAAAAACGCGGCGCGCGGGCAGTACGACTTGATTTTGATGGACATTCTGATGCCGCGAATGAACGGCTACGAGGCAACCCGCCAAATCCGTGCGCTTGATGACACCGAAAAGGCGAACCTTCCGATTATCGCGATGACCGCGAACGCGTTCGAGGAGGACAAGAGAGAGGCGGCAAATGCAGGAATGAACGGGCATATTGCCAAGCCGATTGATGTTGACAAGCTGTTTGAAACGCTTGCTGAGGTCCTCAAAAAGGGCAGATAATCACTCGAAAACGTCGCAGTTTTTGTTCGGGACATCGCGCGGATAGAGTTGCAAAGTATTGTCAACCGTGTTGACCGCGCCGAGGAAAATCTCGCGTGCGTTGTGGTAGCCCTGATTGCGAAGCTCCTTGTCGAGCCACATTTTGTCGTTGCCGGTGTGCTTGAGGTTGGGTTCGTTTATGTGACCGTCAAGAATGACGTTCACCAAAAGTTCCTGCTGAACCGGCTTTATATTCACGTCTGTCGGCTGAATGGGACGATTTTCCTCAACGGGCAGAACGCTTATCGAGCCGTTGTACTCGAACACGGCGGTCTGTACCTGCGACAAATCAAAATAGCCGAGATTTCGGCAGTGCGTGAGAAAATCCGACAAATCAATCCGCGCTTTTCGGAAATTCTCGCGGTAGAGCTTGCCTTTGTCGAAGAGAATGAGCGGCTTGCCGTTGACGATTTTTCGCGCGCGCGGTGATTTCCCCGTGACAATGGACACGCAAAAAGCGATACCCGCGTAAATTATCATAGCGATGAGCGAGTGCTCGGGATTTTCAAGCTCCGTGGCAAATTCCGCGGCAATCGAACCGATTGAGATGCCGATGATATAGTCGAACATACTCAGCTGAGAGAGTTGCTTGTTGCCCATCAGCTTTGTGAGCAAAAACAGCGCCACAACGCTTGCCGCCGATGTTAAAACAACCTTTAATATATCCAAAAAATTTCACCTCTTTGCAGTTATTTTGCAAAAAAGCCGGTCGAATATTCACGAAATTGCACAAAAAATCCCCCGCTAAACAGTAGCGGGGGTTGTTGAATTGTTGCTTGACTTATTGCGGAACGCTTACTTGCTGTCGCTGTTTTTGAGCTTGAGGAGCAGGTTAAGGATTTCGAGGTACAGCCAGATAATGGTGAACGTAAGCGAGAACGCCGCAACCCATTCATACTCCTTGGGGAGCTTGTTCTCGACAGTCTGCTGAATTTGGCTGAAGTCAACCAGCAGGAACAGTGACGCGAGAATTATTCCGCCAACGGACATTGCGATTGAAATAGCCATATTCCCGCGAATGAAAGCGATAATCTGATTAAGACCGGGGATAAACGAGCAGATGAACACAAGCAGGCTTCCGATAACCGAAGCGAAAAGAAGCGTCATCAGAATGGTTACGAACTTGTTTGTAACCTTGATTTTACCGGTTGAGAAGAGGAGTTGCATTGCGGCAACCATCGATACGGTAAGCACGAGCGCAAGCCCGATAATACCCTGATACTCTTTGATAACGTTGCCCATAAATGCGAAGGTGTAGCCGTAGCCCGCACAGCTTATCGCGCCGAAAACCGCGGCTCTTTTCATCGAGATTGAGCCTGCGATTGAAAATACGAACGAGAGAATAAAAGCCGCAATTGCGCCGTATAGCTCGGGCATATTGACATCGATACCCTCGAGAATCGCCTGCGGGTCTGCGGGGAACATAAAGTGGATTGCAAGCTCAATCGCCACGCCCGCCGCAATCATCAGCATAAAAAATCCGCACTTTGCCACAATTCCTTTATATGTCGCACAATTTTCGTTTGTTTCCTCAATTTTTGAAACTCTTTTTACCATCGGGTTGGCAAAGAGGTCAACCATTTTTTGGCTTGCCATAAAAATTCCTCCTTTGTGAAACGCTTGGCTTAAGCATATTATATCCTAAATTTGCTGATTTGTCAACGATTATTTGCCCTTGAGCAACTCAACGGTACGAAATTTTACGTTTTTTACAAATTTATCTTGTTTAATTTAAAAATAAATGCTATAATTAAGGGGAGAAATACGGAATAACGAGGTAATATATGGTGAAAATGGAAAATAAAGTATATCTTGCGCGAACGGACGCGCTGAATGATGAAAAAGTCTTTGCGCGGCTTTACAGCGCGGTTCCCGAGGAACGTCGGCGAAAGGCTGACCGCTTTGTTCAGAAAAGGGACAAAATGCTGTCAATCGGTGCGGAAATCCTGCTGAAGCGGGCGCTTGTTGACTGCGGGATTGAGGATTTTTCGCTTCGATACGGTGAAAACGGCAAGCCTTATCTCTCCGACAACGCTCTCTTTTTCAACCTCTCGCACTCCGAAAATACGGTAATCTGCGCGGTTTCCGAGCGGGAAATCGGCGTTGACGCGGAAAAAGTCGGCGAGGTTGATATGGAGATTGCAAGGCGCTTTTTTCACCGCGATGAATTTGCGCTACTCGAAAAATTGCCGACAAATGCGGAAAAGCGCGAGATGTTTTTTCGGTTGTGGACATTGAAGGAGAGCTTTGTGAAAGCGCTCGGAAAGGGCATTCTTATGCCGCTCGACAGCTTTTGCGTTGAGTTCACCGGCGGAGAAATCTCGGTTCGGCAGAACGTCAGCCCGAACAAATATTTCTTCAAGGAATACGCTCTCGGCGATGGTTTCAGATACGCCGTGTGCGGCTTGTGCGGGGAGTTTGAGGACGAGGTTAGGTTTGTGGAATTGGGGAATTTATAGGGCAAAATTGCTCGTGGTAAAAGTAAAGCGGCTCTCAATCGAGAGCCGATTTTTAATGCAAATTTATAATTTCTTCTTTAAATTGCCGGAGAGATGATGCCCCCCAATCAAGCACATATTTCTCTACATATATTTCCCAATAGCTTTTCCAATCCCTATTTGAGCTTTCTACAATATCGGGGATAACGTGAATGCAGTCAACTAAATCATACGCCTGATTGAGCTTTTCATCTTGTACTAATTTTTCAATTTCTGAAACGCAAACAAACAAGAAGCTATATACTTGTTCTTCCTTTATTTCATCAAGAAGATAAAGTATTTTTTCAATGTTGTATAATGCGCTTTCTTTGTCCTTATTAAAAAGATTGCTTCGTAATAAAACCAACAATGTTTTCAAATCTCTGATTTTACTTGTCATTTTGAGTTCCACCATTTAATATGCAAGGCAAACTTGTTGCGGTATGCCTTGCAAAACTATAATATCCATCGAGAGCCGCTTGTGTTATCAACAAATCACTCAATCTCAAGGAATGCTTTCATAACCTCGAGCGCGTCTATTGAGTTAACGCGACCGTCGCGATTGAAATCGGCAACATCGTGGTTTGGAGCTTTTTCAATTTCCAGAAATTCCTTGATAATAGCCAGAGAGTCCTTTGCATTGAGGATACCGTCATTGTTCGCGTCACCGGGGAGGTCGCTGTAATCGCAGAGCATAACCGCGTAGTTCCCGAGCGCCGTTACGTTCGGCAGAATAACCGTTCCGTTCTCGTCAACCTTTGCGGTTTCCATAAAAAACAGCTCTTCGTCAATCTGCACATAGAGATTTGCAAATTTTCCCGCGTGTTTTTTGTTGAAATTAAACTCAAGGCTTGTCGGCAGATTTGTGTCCTCGGACGTGAATTTTGCTCCCGCAATGCCGCGCAGACCGCTTGTGTCAAGGTCGGCATCGGTGAGAATCGGTATATTTGCATCCTGTAAAGAGGTGAGATTTGAGCCGTTGATTATCCAGCTGTACACGTTGTTTATTACCAGTTTAATTTTTCTGTTTGCGGGAACGGGCGTATCAAACGGGTTGATAAAAATGTACGAGCCTATACCCTCAACATCTGCGCCGATAACGATATCGGTGATTTTCTCGTTGTAGTTCTTCCACGGAATTTCGCTTGTTTTGTAGCTGTTCATATTGCCCGTGCCGTCGATATCGAGCGTGTAGGTTTCGCCGTCCTCGTTCTGATAAAGAAGCCACGTTATGTCATCGCCGCACATTCCCGTCAGCTTGGGTTCTTCGGTGTGGTAATCCTCGGTTGAAACCGTGAGCAGTGCGCTGTCGTATAACTTCGTGGTATAATCAAAGTAAGAGTAGTCGATTTTGGTCTTCTCAAATCCGGGCGCTTCGATAGTGAACGAGCAGCCCTTTTCGTCTGCGGTTTCTGCGCCTTTCATAAACAGATAGCCGCCCTCACCGATTGTGCCTTCATCGCAGTTTGTCACGTCAACGAGATAGTTCTTCCCACCGAGAGTGACGATGTTCCACATATGATTGCTCACTTGCGTCTTGCCCGTTACCTGCGCGCATCTGACGGTTTTGTCGTCAAAATCGGTGATATCGCAGAGGTACTGAAACGCCTTGGCATAGCCATCGCAGACAACATTTGTCGCAGGGTCGTTGTCGAACACATAAATGAGTTGCCACGGGTCGCCGTAGGGAGTGTCGGGATTTTCCATCGCCTCGTGGTTGTAGGAAACCAGCTCGCAGATTTTGTCCTTGTAAGCCTTGAGCTTGTCGTAGTCGCTTTTGTCCTTGTTTTCCTCAACGATAGACTTTGCGTTTTCAATAGCCTTTGCCGCCGCCGCGATTTTCTCGGGATTTGCGGTATATTCATTCTCGCCCATATACGCATTCGCAAAAGGCAACGAGAATATCATTCCCGTGACGTACTTTTCCTCGTCAATTATTTCTATGGAATACTCGGCTTTAAGACTGTCTTCTTTTGTAAAATCAAACCAGAACAGCTCATACGGATATTCGGCAAAAAGTGCGTCAATTAACAATGATTCTGCGAAAATTTGCTCGCCATAGTCATAAGGAACAAGTGTCGGGAGTTCAACCGTGAATATTGAGCTTGTGCGCTTGCCCGCGGCGATTTCTTCAATTCCCTCGCAAAGCCCTTTGTAGAGCGTCTGCATAAACTCGGGCTGTTTTGCAATATAGTCATCGCCTGCACCCGCAAAAGCGGTTACGCCCGCCGAAATTTCCGCGACATAAGCCGAGCTTACCGTCAAAGCCGCGGACATTGCCGCCGAGAGCAACCTTTTATGTGATTTTCTCATACGATTATCCTTTCTCAAATACACTTACGTCCAAATTCGTACAATTCATTATACCATAATTTTTCCCTATTTTCAAGACTGATTTTTTCGATTGTTTACCGTGATAACTTATTTCTCGCTTTGTGATTTTTGTTAAATATTTCCCAAAATTACAGAAAATTCTGTTGCGTTATAACAAAATTCTACTAAACCTATTGACAAAGTAGAATAATAGGTGTATTATGTGATTATAAACCGACAAGTTCACTAGGTGAACATCAACTTGCCGATAGCCTCCATCATTTTCATCACACTGTACAACGGCAGGCGCACATTCTTGCCGTTGTACAAAATCCTTTGAGGGAAATCGGAAAAGCGTATATTTTTGAGAGGTAAAATAATAATGAAAATCAAGTTTTGTTGTATGTGCAAAGTAAAGATGTGAAAGCGGGAAATTTTCCCGCCAAAGCTTGCTTTACCGAAACGCATACAACAGCTTGAAATTTGATTTTGTGAGCTGTTTCATCTTGCATTGAAACAGCTTTTTCATAATCAGCGAAGGAGGAGCGTTATGACAATTCTTGATTTGATAGGAAACACGCCCCTGCTTGAGCTGGAGCCTGACGGGCTGAAAAAGGGAGTGAAGCTCCTCGGCAAAGCCGAGTTTATGAACGTAGGCGGCTCGGTTAAGGACAGGGCGGCGCGGGCGATGCTGTTGAACGGCATCGAGAGCGGGCGGCTTACCAAGGACAAAACAATAATTGACGCTACCAGCGGCAACACCGGCATTTCCTACGCGATGATAGGCGCGGCGCTTGGGTATAAGGTGAAGCTGTGCATACCCGCAAACGTTTCTCCCGAGCGGCGGCATTTTATGAGAGCTTACGGAGCGGATATTGTGGAAACGTCCGCACTCGAGGGAATTGACGGCGCTTACAACGAGGTTTGGCGGATAATCGAAAGCGCGCCCGACGAGTACTTTTACCCCGACCAGTACAGCAACGATGAGAACTGGCTCGCGCACTACAACGGTACGGGCAGAGAAATCCTCTCGCAGACGGGCGGTCACGTTACGCATTTTGTTGCGGGAACGGGCACTGCGGGAACATTCACGGGCTGTGTGAAGCGGCTCAAGGAGTACAACAGCGCGATAAAAGCCGTGATAATGCGCCCCGATTCTCCGTTCCACGGAATCGAGGGTATCAAGCACCCGTCCGCGCACGTTAAATCGAGCTTTTACGATGAAACGCTTGCCGATGAAACGGTTGAAATCACCACGGAGCAGGCGTATGAGATGACCAAAACGCTCGCCCGAAAGCACGGAATTTTCGTCGGAATAAGCTCGGGCGCGAACGTTCTCGCGGCGCTGAAAACCGCGGAAAATGCACCCGCCGGCTCGGTGATTGTCACGATTCTGTGTGACGGCGGCGGACGATATCTGTCAAATCCGCTTTGGGAGGTGTAGCGTTGATTACACTATCCAAAGAAGTTTTCGCGAACATTTCGGCAGACGGCGCGGCTTGTTACCCCGAGGAATGTTGCGGTATCATTTTCGGGACAATTAACGAAAACGGCGATAAAACCGCACATTTCACCGAGCCTGTTGAAAACGGATTTGAACAGCGCGAGAAATATCACCGTTTTGAGATAACCCCCGAAATTATGCTGAAAGCGGAACGCGCCGCTCGTAAAAAACGGCTCGATATCGTAGGATTTTACCACTCTCACCCCGACTGCAAGGCGTTTCCGTCCGAGTTTGACCGCGCGCACGCTCTGCCTGTTTATTCGTACATAATCGTTTCCGTTGTCAAAGGGAGCGCGGTTGGTACAAGGAGCTTTGTGCTTTCGGCAGAGAATATGCGGAAAAACCAACATTCTGCTTATCCGTACAGGCGAAGCAAAGCGCGGCGTTATCGGCTTGTATCAGGCAAATCTGAAGAACGAACAGTCGAGAGGTCTTTCCGTAAGATACAGAGGAATTGACGACAAGGGCGTGGCTTCCTACCTGCTCAGCCTTTACTGCTCGGCGGCTATCCTTTCGGACGACGCTATTGCAGTTTTGGAGGACGTTGAAGTAGGTGAATACTATGACTACGATTGACAGACTGCCCTCGGAAAGCGAGCTTGAAGCGCTTGCAAACGGCTTGTTTCCCGAGTACAACACCGCCGAGTGTGCGGACGGTATTGAAAAGCTTGTCACGCAGGGCGATACGGCGGTTGTTGAAAGAGCCGTGCAAAAGTCTGAAAACCTGTTAAATCGCGAAGCCGTGCCTTTCCAAAGCGAAATCAACCGTCTTGACGGCTACGCGAGAGCGGCAGAGGAGGTTTTGGGAGAAGCGGCTCCGATAACCGCGGACGAATTTTACCCCGAAACATCTCCGCTTGACGGTTTTGCACCCGTGGGAAATCTGAACACGGCGACGCTCCCGTTTACCGAGATAACCTCCGCGGCTCAAATATCGGAACACGACATCAACCACCCGAAATACACTCTTGACGAGGACGATTTGAATACCGTGGTTTCCGAGCTTGACGGCTTCAGCGTTTACCGCGCGGAAAAAGCTCCCGAGCCGCAGAAATCCGAGGGTTATTCACCGGTTGTTGTTTCACAAGCGCAGGCGCAGAGCAATCCCGCTCCCCGAGCGCAGGGAAACGCTGTTAAGAGCAACAATTTCCGACAGAGCCACAACAATTCGATTATCATCGGCACAAAAACGCTCGAGCAAATCCGCAGTGATTTTCCGATACTCGCCGAGAAGATAAACGGTCACGATTTGGTTTGGCTGGACAACGGCGCGACAACTCAGCGCCCGCAACAGGTTATCGACCGCCTTTCGCAGTATTACGCGCACGAAAACTCGAATGTACATAGAGGCGCGCACACGCTCGCCGCGCGTTCAACCGACGCTTACGAGGGTGCGCGGCAGACGGTTGCGGATTTTATCGGCGCGCCCGACAAGAACAACATCGTGTTCGTTAGAGGCACGACCGAGGCGATAAATCTCGTGGCAAACGCTTATGTGAAGCAGTATCTTCACGAGGGCGACGAGATTATTCTCACACTTCTCGAGCACCACGCAAATATTGTTCCGTGGCAACTTATCGCGCAGGAAACCGGTGCTGTGATAAAGGTTGCGCCCGTGGATAAAACAGGGCAGATTATCCTTTCGGAGTATGAAAAGCTGTTTACAAAGCGCACGAAATTCGTTTCGGCAACGCACGTTTCAAACGTTCTCGGAACAATTACACCGGTAGCGGAGCTTATTTCAATCGCCCACGCTCACGGCGTGAGAATACTCATAGACGGCGCGCAGTCCGTTGCGCATATTCCCGTGAACGTTTCTGCTCTTGACGCGGACTTTTTCGTGTTCTCGGGACACAAGATTTTTGCACCGACGGGAATTGGCGTTGTTTACGGCAAAAAGGAGCTTCTCGAAGCGGCAAGACCTTATCAGGGCGGCGGAAATATGATTGCGGATGTGACGTTTGAGCGCACCGTTTACAATCCCGCGCCGAACAAATTTGAAGCGGGAACGGCAAGCATTGCGGACGCAGTTGGACTTGGCGCGGCGCTTGAGTATCTCAACTCAATCGGAATGCCCGAGATAAGCCGCTATGAGCACGAGCTTGTTTCCTACGGAATGAAGGAGCTTGCGAAAATCCCGGGGCTTCACCTCATCGGCACGGCTTCTCAAAAATCGAGCGCATTGTCCTTCGTGCTTGATGGCTACGACAACGAAACCGCCGGACAGCACCTCGACAAATTCGGCATCGCCGTGAGGACGGGACATCACTGCGCTCAACCCATTTTGCGGTCATTCGGGCTGGAGGGAGTTGTCCGTCCGACGCTTGCGCTGTACAACTCGCCCAAGGATATCGACAGACTTGTACGGGCAATTCGTTCGCTCACATAAGGGGCAAAATCGAATTGCAATGCGGGACGACACTAATTTCCGATAATTCACGGACGGCAAAACCGTCCGCGAGTTATCAAACGGAGGCACATTATGCACAGACTTGAAACCGAGGTCAACAAACTCACGGAGGATATTCTCGCGGACTACGAGCAGGGGCGGGATATCGACAATATCCACACCTTCGACCACCCGAACAAAGAGGTTATAATCGAGATTGTGGACAAGCTTCGGAACATCATTTTCCCCGGCTATTTCAAAAACGGAACTTACCGTATTTACACCGTGCGGAACAATATGACAATGCTCTTGGAGGACGTTTTGTACAACCTCATCAAGCAGATTTCGATTGTATTGCGGTACGTTCCCGAGTATGAAAAAGCGCACGAAAGCGAGATTTCCGCGGAAGCGGAGCGGCTCGCGCTGAAGTTTCTGGGAACGATACCGAAAATTCGCGAGTATGTCGATACGGACGTGCAGGCGGCTTTTGACGGCGACCCCGCCGCGTTCAACAAGGACGAGATAATCTTCTCCTATCCGGGGCTGTTTGCAGTAATGGTGAACAGGATTGCTCATGAGCTGTATTTGCTCAACATTCCGCTGATACCGAGGATAATGACGGAGTACGCGCACAGCGTGACGGGAATTGACATTCACCCCGGCGCAACAATCGGCAAATTCTTCTTCATCGACCACGGAACGGGGATTGTTATCGGCGAAACGACGGTTATCGGCGACAACGTGAAGATTTATCAGGGCGTGACGCTCGGTGCGCTTTCAACGCGCGGCGGGCAGAAGCTCAAGAGCAAAAAGCGTCACCCGACCATTGACGACAACGTCACGATTTATTCGGGCGCGTCAATTCTCGGCGGAGAAACGGTTGTCGGGAAGAATGTTGTTGTCGGCGGCAACGCGTTTATCACGAAATCCGTTCCCGATGGCGCGAGAGTGAGCATCAAAAATCAGGAATTGCGCTACAACTATGACGCGGCTCACCCTGTTCAGCGCGCGGAGTTTGAGGTTGACGACAGCTGGTTCTATGTTATTTAGTGCAATTTTAATGCAATCTTAACGAATTTTACTGTTTTTTAACAGCATCTTTGTGCAAAATGTGCTATAATTATTCTGTGATACACAGAATATGTAAAAAAATACGCGGAAAAGTCCGAGTAATTTCGGGCTTTTCTTTTTTAGTATCCGCAAAAAGCGACTTTTTTGAAAAAGTGTTTTCATATTTGGGGTAAGGACTTGAAAAGCTGAGCAAAATCGGTTATAATTATAATCGGGTGATAAAAATGGAAAAAATGAAATCATCTCCCGATGATATAAAAACAACCAAAGACAACAGCGAGAACACGCCAACAGAAAACAGTGCCGATGGGCAGATTCTGGTGTGCCTGTCCTCGTCACCGTCAAATCCGAAGATAATCAGAACGGCGGCGCGAATGGTGAAGGCGATTAACGGCTCGCTTACGGCGCTGTTTGTGGAAACACCTGAGTTTTCGGCGATGAGTGCCGAGGACAAAAAGCGTCTGCGCGAGAACATAAATCTTGCGGAACAGATTGGCGCGAAAATTGAAATAACCTACGGTTCGGATATTGCTTATCAAATCTCGGAGTATGCGCGGCTGTCGGGCATTTCCAAAATTGTTATAGGGCGCAGTATTTCAAAGCGCAGACACTTTTTTGGCAAAACCCCGCTTACCGAAAAAATTATCGAGTACGCGCCGAATTTTGACATCTACATAATCCCCGACACAACCCCTTCGGGAACTTACAGTACGAAAAAAGCAAAAACAAATTCGCAAAAGCACATTTTGTCGGACTGCATAAAAACAGTTGCGGTTATTGCCGCGGCAACGGCTGTCGGGTACATTTTCGAGCTGTTCGGGGTTAGTATGCTGAACATCATCACCGTGTACATTTTGGGTGTGCTGGTGAATTCGCTGTTGACCTATAACCGCTGGTTCAGCCTTGTTTCATCGCTTTTGAGCGTGCTTGTGTTCAATTTCTTATTCACCGAGCCGCTCTTCTCGCTCACCGTATATGACACCTCGCTTCCGATAACATTTTTTGTGATGTTCATCTCGGCTTTCATCACGAGCAATCTTGCCGCGAAGATAAAGCAGAACGCGAAGCAATCGGCGTTGACGGCGTATCGAACGAGGGTGCTTTTTGACACGGACAAGCTTTTGCAGAAGGCGGAAACAAAGCGCGAAGCAATTGCGGCGGCGGCAAATCAGCTTGTAAAGTTGCTTGACCGAAGCGTGTTGTTTTACGGTGAAAAAGGCGGAGAACTCGTTGAGCCGCAGATTTTCGGGGAAGCGGGAAAGGCTGTTTCCGGGGAGTGCGTTTCCGATGCTGAAAAAGCCGCGGCGGAGTGGGCTTTGCACAACAACAAGCGTTCGGGTGCAACCACAAATATGTTTCCCGAGTCAAAGTGCCTGTATCTTGCGGTACGGGTGAACGAGAGCGTTTACGGCGTTTTTGGAATTGTCATAAATAAAACCCCGCTTGATTCCTTTGAGAATAGCGTTGTGTTGTCGATAATCGGCGAGCTTGCGCTTGCGCTGGACAATCTGCGTAACCGAAAGGAAAAAGAGGACGCGGCGGTTCTCGCGCAAAACGAGCAACTCCGCGCGAATTTGCTCCGTTCGATTTCACACGACCTGCGTACTCCTCTTATGTCAATTTCGGGGAATGCGGGATTTTTGATGGAGGAACCGGAGGAAATTGATCCGGAAATGCGCGCGGTAATCTGCAAGAGCATTTACGATGACTCGCTCTGGCTGATAAATATTTTCGAGAATCTGTTGGCAGTAACTCGTGTTGAAAATGGACCGACCGAGCTTCGCCGCCGCTCCGAGCTGATGGAGGAGGTCATAAGCGAGGCGGTTTCGCGTATCCGCAAGACAAGCGGCAGAACGATTTCCGTACACGAGAGTGATGAGCTGTTGATTTTAAAAATTGACGCGCGGCTTATCGTTCAGGTGATTGTCAACATTTTGGATAACGCCGTGAAATATTCTCCCGCGGATACCGAGATAACAGTAAACGTGTTCAAAAGCGGCGAAAAAGTGGTGACAGAGATTGCCGATTTCGGAAACGGAATTCCCGACAAGGACAAGCCGCGGATTTTCGATATGTTTTACACCACGGGCGAAGCCAAAATTGCCGACAGCCGCCGCAGTATGGGCTTGGGACTGGCGGTTTGCAAATCGATAATTAACGCGCACGGCGGGGAGATTTCCGTTCGCGACAACAAACCGACAGGCACGGTTTTCAGCATTTCCTTGCCTGTGGAGGAGGTAATAATCCATGAATAAAACAACAGTCCTTGTGGTTGAGGACGACAGTGCTGTACGAAATCTCATCACAACCACGCTCGAAACCCACGATTACAAGTACATAAAAGCGGCGAATGGGCAGAGCGCTTTGATGGAAACCTCAACCCATAAGCCCGATATAATTTTGTTGGACTTGGGACTGCCCGACATTGACGGGATTGATATTATAAAGCGAATTCGCACCTGGTCTGAGGTGCCGATTATCGTGATAAGCGCACGCAGTGAGGACACCGACAAAATTGACGCGCTGGATTCGGGCGCGGACGATTACCTCACAAAGCCGTTTTCCGTCGATGAGCTTCTGGCGCGGCTTCGCGTAACTCAGCGGCGGCTTGCGAGCATGAAAAACACCGACCCGGAGGACTCCACGTTCACGAACGGCGAGCTTAGGATAGATTACGCGGCGGGGAGCGTTTTTATGAACGATGAGGAAATTCACCTCACCCCGATTGAGTACAAGTTGCTTTGCCTGTTGGCGAAGAACAACGGCAAGGTGCTCACGCACAATTTCATCACGAACAACATTTGGGGAAGCTCATTTGACAGCGATTTGATGTCGCTTCGCGTGTTTATGACAACGCTCCGCAAAAAGCTGGATAAAAGCTCAAAATCGGGACAGCAGTACATTCAAACGCACGTTGGAATAGGCTACCGAATGAACAAGCTGTAAACCGCAAATCCCGAAAAATGTAACTCCTTTTGTACAAAACAGCCCCCGTAAATTTCGCGATTTACGGGGGAATTTTTATCTGAAAATCTCGTTGAGCGTGTTGTAACGCCCGCCCGATTTCGTGACCGCGATAACCTTGTCGCCGCTTTTTATGCAACTTTTTCCGTCCGGAATAATGGTTTCGCCGCCGCGGATAATGAGCGCGATGATAACGTCCTTGTTGAGCCGAAAATCTTTCGAGGAGAACGGGATATCGAGCGCCTTGCAGTTGTCGTAGGCGAGGAACTCAATTGCCTCCGCGCCGCCGTCTGCGATAAGGCTGATTTGCCCGATATCATCGCCTTTTTCGTTGTAGAACGCGATGTTGCGGATAAACCCGAGGAGCTTTTCTGCCGCAGTGACAACGGGCGAAACGGTGATTTGGATATCGGTTTTGCGAAGGAGCTTTTCATATTGCGGCGAGGTAATTCGGGTGATGACCGAGCGCACGCCGCTTGACCACGCGAAAAGCGAGTTTACAAGGTTTCGGTCGTCCTCACCGGTGAGGGAAACGCAAGCGTCAAAGCTTCGCAAATCCTGTTGCATAAGGGTATCGGCATCGTTGATGTAAGAGATTTCGGTTTTGGGGAAAAGCTCGGTTAGTCTGCGGCAACGTGCCATATCGCGGTCGATAATCTTGACTGTTTTTTTCAGCCGCAAAAGGTGATTTGCGAGATAATAGCCTGTTGTCCCGCAACCGATTATCAGCACCTTATCCGCAGAAATATCGGGCAAACCGAGGCTCCCGAGAATCGAGTGAACAGAGCTTTTCGCGGAGATAATCTCGATTTCATCATCGGCTTTGAGGACAAAGCTACCGTCGGGGATATAGATTTTTTTGCCGCGGCGAACGGTGCCGACAAGCATATTCTCGCTGAAAAAGCGTTTTACGTCAATCATTGATTTCCCGTCCAGCGCGCCGCCTTTTTCAACGGAGGTTCGGAGCATAATCGCGTTTTCGCCGAACACAGCGTCTGTCTTGACCTTGCCTGTTTTGCCTATCTGCAAGCCGATTTCTTCGGCGGCGGCAAGGCGCGGGTTAATGACAAAATCGATAGAAGCGAGCTTCTTGAAATAGTCGGTATCCTCAACCAAATCGGGGCGGTGAACAAGCGCCGAGGAATAGCGCGTTCCGCAGTCTTTGGCAATCATACAGCAGAGTATGTTTATCTCGTCCACGGGCGTGAGCGCGACAACAACGTCCGCGGTATCCGCGCCCGCCTTCATCAAAATGCTTCGCGAGGAGCCGCTTCCGCACACTCCCGAAACGTTGTAGAGGTCGGTTGCCTTGTCAACTTCTTCTTGGTTGCTGTCGATAACGGACACGTCATATTCGGGGTTTGCCGAGAGGATTTTCACGAGAAATGAGCCGATATTGCTCATTCCCACAACAATGATTTTCATTACTTTGTCAACTCGCTTTCTTTTCTTATTCGGAGCGCTTTTTTGCGTTCAATTCGCCGATAAATCGGCTTTGTGGCAAGACCTTGAACAATCGTGGTGAAGAAAATTGTCGCATAGGCGAGGTTAACCGCAAGCAGATATTCCGTTTCACCGAGAAACGCCGCGGTGCTCATTGCCAGCGCGAGCGAAAGCCCACCTTTTAGCCCCGTCCAAGTCATAAGCGCGGAGTACTCGGCAAGGCAGTAGTTGCCGGGGATTTTGCGTTTTCCGGTGATTGCGCCGGCGGTCATAACACCCGCAAATCTCGAAACCAAGCCGATTATAATCGAAGCGGGAATGATGAACCAAATGTACTCGCTCGACTTTGCGCTGAGGAGCGACAGCCCAATCATCACGAACAGAACCGAGTTCAGGATTTCCTCGGCGGCGTCCCAAAAACTGCGGTAAACGCCCTCGGTATCGGTGATGATAATGCTGTCGGACTTTTTGGCGGTCATATAGGAGAAGTACATTCCGCAGACAACCGATGCGATAATTCCCGAGAAGCCGAATTTCTCGCACACAAAATAGCTCAGCGACACATCAAGCAGGCTGATGATAATGCGCGTGACGGGGCTTTTTGTGAGGGTGATGAGCTTGAACAGCAGAAACGACACGACAAGCGCCACGCCAAGCGCACCGAGCACCTCTTTTAGCATAACCAGCAGGAAATTCTCCTCACCGCTTCGGCTGACGATGCTCTTGACAAATAGGAACAGCGCAACACCCGTGCCGTCGTTGAAAAGCGACTCGCTCTCGATAACCGAGGTGACGTTTTTGGACAAACCAAGCTTGTTGAGGATACCGGTCGCGGCGATGGGGTCGGTCGGCGAAACAATGCACCCGAGCAGAATGCACAGCCAAATGTCGAGCTTTATGCCGAAAACAAAGCCCGCCGCCCAGAAAATCAGCCCGTAAAGCGCCGAGGAAATAACCGTGGTTATGAGCGCGAGAAGGCTTATTGTCTTGATGTTGGACTTGAATTTGCGGAAGTTTACCTTGCCCGCGCCCGCAAACAGCATAAAGCACAAAACGCCGTCCAGCAGGTATTCGGAGAAGCCAAAATTTCCGATTTCGTTCACAAAATCGGTGAACGCACATTCACCCGCGAGGTTTTTCGCCACAAGCAGAGCAACGCTTATCAGCGAAGAAAACAGCACCAGCGCGATATCGCCCTGCATATGAATAAAGCGCTCGTTGACCGCGCGGATAATCACGATAAGTACAAGAATTATCAGGAAACATTCCATTATGCCCATTTAAAAAAGTCCTTTCAAAACTCGTTTTAACACTAAATATAGATTATCACAAATTGCATAAATTTTGTATAAAGATTAAGCGAATGGATTTAGCATAAAGAGTTGACACGGCGCACAAAATTTGCTATAATCAAGACAGGATTTTGGCGAGAAGAAACGATTTGGAGGTAGAGAAAATGTCGGTTATAGGCGAGCTTGCAGAGCGTTTTCCACAGCTTTACATCAAGCCCGAAAAGGGCGCGTCACAAAGCGAGATTTACCGTGCGATTGTCCGCAAGGGCGAGAGCTTTTTAGGGGATTTGGCGCATTTTATTTGTTCGGACGAGGACAGCCTGACAGTCGCGGAAACGCCCGCGGGAAGGGTTGAGGTTGTCTTTCTGAAAAACCGTGAGGATTTCGAGTGCTTTTATCGGATAATGGCGGCGAAATGCGAGCCGGTGCCGATTTTGCGGACGGTCGGTGCGGCGTACATCGGCGGGATAAACGACTGGAGCAAAATCCACGCGCACCTTGCCGAATACGAGCAAAACGGCGGCACGGACAGCACGGGTGAATTTGCGCGCTTCACCGCTGATAAGAGCAACTACAAAACCTCGATAATCCTGCTCTCGGACGGCTTTTACAGCAACCTGAGCTATGAAAACACTCCGTTTCCCGAGGAACAATGGCGGCAAATTTCGCTTGATATCCGCAAATATCACGAGCTTACTCACTTCGTTTGCAGGAGCTTTTTCCCGAACAAAATCAACGCGATTTGGGACGAAATTCTCGCGGATTTTTACGGACTTTTGTGTGCAACGGGAAACTATAACGCGGCTCTTGCGATGAAATTTCTGGGAATTGTTGACGGGAAATACACGGGCGGTCGGCTTGAGCGTTATGTTGAAGCGCCGATAACCGAGGAGCTTGTCGGTGAAATTGTCGGGCTTTCTTCGCTTTTGGGGGAATTTGTTCCCGAGAAATTTGACAGGAGCGAGGACGATTTCAGGACGGTAATTTCGGTTCAGGAACGCTCGGACGAGCTCTTGCAAAAGTACCCGCTTGTGAAATAATTCATAGGGCATACCGCTTGGTGTGCCTTTTTCTTTTGCAAAGCTATCAATTTTCGCAGAAATCGAAAAAAGCTCTTGACAGGGCGAAGTTTTTGTGCTATACTGTTCTTAGGTTTAAATAAACTTTTAATAAAGAACGGAGGAAAAACTATGAATTATCAGATAAGACGCAGTATTCACGAAACAAGTTCGAGCAGTGCAAGCGCGATGACGATGATATCGGACAGCGGCAGGCATTTTGACGTGAAGCTCGACAAGCCTTGGATTTGCGTACAAGGTTGCTATAACACGTCCGGCGATGGGATTAGTCACGTTTATCTGAACAGTTGGGCGGACAAAATGGCGTTTCTCGCGGACGATTCACCCGTTTGGCACGAGATGTTCAAAAAGGTGACGGGGCAGGATTTTGTGCTGTACAAGCTGTTCTACACCGAATGGGAGTACATCGATGACGTTGACGCTCACACGATACCCGGCGCGATTGTCCCCGAAAACAGATTGGACGATTTTTTACAGATTGTCCCCGATTTGGGCTATGTCTGCGGAGTGGAATTGACTTATCTTGATAATTTGGTTGCGCTTCCCGCCGACACTCCCGATGAATTTCTCAAAAAATACTATCTCGAACCGGCTTATACGTCATTTGAATCGAACATAAAGCTCAATGACCTAAAGAAAATGTTCGGCGAGAACGAGGTTGACGAGAAGTTGCTGGAGGAGATTGTTTTCAACCCCGCAATTGCTTTTAATATCGGCGGCGACGCGTTTGATGATGACCGCGGCTTTGGCGTGATAAACGGCTATTATATGGACAAAAGCGCTGACAATACATTTCGCCGCGCGCATTATTCGATGTTTGGCGGGATTTATCACAACGGAAACGAAACGCTAATTCTTGGGCTTGACGGCACGAAGGTGAGAATGTGCCGCGATGAAAAATCCGAGCCGGAGTACCCCGAGAGCATTGACGTGAAGATAACCGACCGTTGCGAGCACAACTGCCCGTTTTGCTACGAGGGTTGCACGGCTGAGGGACAGCACGGCGAGATACCCGAAAAGCTGTTCGCGTCGCTCCCGCCGTTCACCGAGCTTGCGATAGGCGGCGGAAACCCGCTTTTGCACCCCGAGTTTGCCACACTCCGCGACAAGTACAATGTTTTTATGAACGTCACTGTTCGTGCGGAAGATTTCGAGAAATTTTTCGACCCCGAGAGATATACAAGATATGAGCGCTTCGATATTTGGAGCAGACCGATAAAGAGCGAGCTTGAGCTGTTGAAATACAACGCGCTCGGCGTATCGGTAAGCTCGGCGGAGAGCGCAAAAAAGTTCTCCGAGGGATATGAAAACTTGTCTACGGTGTTGTACCATGCGGGCGGGTACGAAATAAACAGTTATCGTGATGAATATTTTCCGTATGTTGTCATTGCCGATGGCGACGGGCAAATGGAGCTGAATACTCGTGTTGTTGTTCACGCGGTAAACGGTGTAATCGGCGAGGGAATGCTTGACGAGCTGTTTGACAAGGAACTTGATTTGCTGATTCTCGGGTACAAGACGAAGGGCAGGGGAGTTGAGTTTGCGGAAAACGGGCGCGTTGCCGAGAACCAAAAGTGGCTTTACGACAACATCGACAGTCTTGCGAAGCATTTCAGAGTGGTTGCGTTTGACAATCTTGCTCTTGAACAGCTTGATATGCACAGGTTTATATCCGATGAGGAATGGAAGCATTTTTATATGGGTGACGAGGGAACGCACTCGATGTACATTGACCTTGTGAAAAAGGAGTACGGGATAAGCTCAACGGACAACAGGCGCTGGGCGCTCACGGACGATATACGGGAAATGTTCCGGCATATTCGGGAGGTTGTTTCCGAGGATAAGGCAAAACGCTCTTGACATTTCGTGCAATTTGTGATAATATAAAATCAGGATATAAACCGTACAGTCAAGGAGCAAATTATGTCAGAACAGAGAAACGATGAAATAAACTTTGGAAGTGTTATCACGGACATTTCGCGAGGAATACAGCTTACCGCCGGACAGCTTGAGCGGTGCCTTACGGACGAGGACACGGGCTATCGGTATCTTGCGCTTGCGGACATAAAGAACGGATTTTCGTTTGAGCTGGACACGGAAAATCTTCGCTTTTTTGACCCGAAACAGCTGGGGAAGTCGGTTGAACAGTTTTGCGTAAAGCCCGATATGATACTGCTCACCAAGAACGACACGCCGTTTAAGGTGGACATCGCGGGCAAAATTGACGACAAGAAGATAATTGTCGGCGGCAATATTTATATGATAAAGGTTGACGAAAGCAAGGTTATCCCGCGCTGGTTGTGCTATTGGCTTCAGAGCGCTGAGGGTATGGCGAAACTGCGCGGTGCGTCCTCTTTTACGCATAACGGAAAGATGAAATGGATATCCATCAAGCAGATTGAGGGCTTGATGATACCGCACATCGATTTTAATCAGCAAGCAAACGAGCTTGTTGCCAAAATTTACGAATATATGGACTGGCTCAAACGACTCAGCAATGACTTTTTTAGAAATTCAAATGAGATTTTCGCGATTTTTCATTCGCTCGGTATGCCCACTCCCATCGAGGATTTGGAAGCGGATTTTGCGAAACCGACATCGTTTTTATCCGAGAATGAAGACTGAAACGGCATTTTGGAAGGATCTTGCCAAGCTCTTCGGGGCTTGGTTTTTTCTTAATCTAAACACGGTTTGAAAAAACCGTTGACAAGGCGGCAAAATCGTGTTATAATGACAACAAGGCTTATATAAACCGAGCGCGAAAGGAGAGCAGAATATGAGTTCATATCATACCGATTTGTTTGATTGTTACATCAAAGAGGAGTATCGGAAAACGATAACCGAGGTTCAGCGAACGAAAAGCTGGTACAGCTTTGTGGATATAGATGTGTGGGAACCGGCGGACGAGGTTGACCACGACTACTGCCCGTATTTTCCTTTTCGCGAAGCCGATTGGGACGAGGAAACCGGCAGATTTCGCTTTTATACCGATTTCAACACGCACAATAATGTTTATTATTATAAAGCGCTGGAGCTTATTCAGTACGTTTTGGAAAGGATTTGCGAGGACGACAAACCGCTTTATTATGCGATGGATGATGAAGTGGACGATGAACCGATGATTCTTCGGGACTTGCGGGGAAATCGAAGCGCGCAGGTTGAAAAGTTTCTGGAGAAGCCGTTTGATGATTTTTCGGAATACGAGAAATATTTTGAAAATCAGCCGTTTGTAATTCTCGAGAAACCGAAAATTCCCGAGGGATATTTTATCACGGCAGGCGGCTCTTTGTATACAATCGGGCAGGCGGCAAACGCGAGATATTTTGGTATGGGCGCTCCCGAGGAGATTTTGGAATATGTAAAAATGCGCGGACTTAAGCTGTACTCGCAGGACGATTTTATCGATGAAAACGGAAAGCTTGTTTTTCCGGAGGAAGTTCGGTGTATTGAGAAAAATTCGTTCAAGGGCTGTAAAAAGCTCCGCTCGATAGAATTGCCGGAAAAATTTGTGATAAGCGAGGGCGCGTTTGAGGACTGCGAAAATCTTGAGAGCGTGAAGCTTTCTCACCGAACGGTTGTCGGAGCGCGCGCGTTCAGCCGCTGTACATCGCTGAAGGAAATCGATTTGCCCGTAATTTTTGAGGAAACCGATGAAAACTATGAAATGTTCGGTATTTTCCATATGTGCATTAAGCCCTACGCTTTTTTCAGCTGCAAGTCGCTTGAACGGGTGACGCTCCCGCCGAATATAACCTCCATAGGAACTCGCGCGTTTGCGATGTGCGAGAGCCTGAAATCGATTGATATTCCCGAAAGCGTTGTGAAAATTAAGAGGGGCGCGTTTTGCGGGTGCAAGTCGCTGGAAAAGGTTGTGCTTCCCGCGGGATTACAGATAATAGAAAACGAAGCGTTCAACGGTTGTACAAGTCTTGTTGAAATTATCATACCCGAGTCCGTGCGGCAAATCGGCGAGGGCGGCGAAGAATATTATGATGATTTGGACAGAGTGCTGGGCGGGGTTGTTTTCAATCAAAGCGTCGGCTATTACAGAGGAACAGAAAGATGGTTTTCGTGGGCGAAAGACATTATTCCCGCGGCTCTCCCGAACCTCACCATCAAAGGCAAGAGCAGAAGCTGTGCGCACGTCTACGCTGTTTATAACGGAATTAAGTTTGAGGAATATGACTTTGGCGAAAAAGTGTGAGGAGGAAGAGAAATGGTTGAGCTAAAGAACTGGACGATTACGAGAGAATATTTCGGTCAAGAAGTTTTCAATATGCACGGCACCGTTTACGGACACAAATCGCCGAGATGTCCCGACGGAACGTTTATTCACACAACGAGAATTATGAGCATTGAGGACAAGGGCGAGTTTTTGGAGGTAAACACCCGCAACACTGTTTACACCTTGCAAAAGCAAAGCATTTCGAGAAAATATGACGCGGCAGATGAAAATGCTTTTGAGGATTTGCAAAGCTGTCTGTCAATGATTTTGGGCAAAAAAGGCGAGGAGATTTTGTCGGAGCTGAAGAAAATTGTTGCCGAAAAACAGCAAAAGCTGATTGAACAAGCGCCGCCTTTGGAGAACGGAATGTTTTATCTCTTGCTTTCGGGCGGCGAGGTCTTCTATTATGACGATGCGTTTTATAAAGACGAGAACGGCGAGATAAAAAAGGAAAAAATGCAGGTTCACGTCGGAATGTTTCGAAACGCCGTGTTGCTTTTCGGGTGCGGAGTGTGGTTTTACCCGCACAAGCACAACGGAATTGAGTTTTATCATTCAATTGCCGAAATGCTTGATATGAACACCGAGGAAATTTCCGAGCACGTTTTCGGCTACATTCACAACAGCGGGAGCGAGCCGCTTTTCCTGAAAACAGCTTGGAGGAAAACGGTTGAAATCAAGCCGAATGAAACGATAACGTATTGCCGCACGGAGCTTGAAAAATACCCTGACGCCGAGCTTTCCTCACGCGCTGATTTGTACACACCCGAAGAGGTTTTTACCGTTAAGAATAACCCGTTCCTGCAATAAGAAAAAGCCCGAGAATTTCGGGCTTTTTGACGCGGCTTCACTTTTGCAAAGCCGTGTTGTTTGACGTGTTATCGGAATTGGTTGAAGTGGTATCATCAGCCTTGAGCTTTGCCATAACCTCAAGCGCAAACGGACGCAACTCATCGGGAAGCACGCTCAAATCACCGTTTTTGATTGCTTCGACAGCGGCAGAAAGTTGCTCATCGGAAACGCCCGCCGCTGCGATTTCATCGTGATATTTCGCCATAACCGCTTCAACCTTTTCATCGGAGATGTTAAGGCTCTGAGCGGTGGGCTGTTGCTCGCCGTTTGCGTCAATTGTGTAGTTGTCGTGAAGGATAAGCTCGTCAACCGTGACAAACTCGAAGCCCTTTTCCTTCAACCCTTTGAGGACATTCGGGAGTGCTTCGGTTGTGTTCTGCAAATCGTTGTGGAACAGCAGAATTGAGCCTGATTTCGTGTTCTCAAGCACCTTTTTGGTAATCTGCTCGGCGGTCGGCTTGTTCCAGTCAACGCTGTCAACGTCCCATTGAATTGTTTTCAACCCCATACCCTCGAGGGTTGTGAGGAGCGAGTCATCGTACTCGCCGTAAGGCGCGCGGTAAAGGACGGGTTCTTTTCCGGTAATCATCTTGATTTTGCGGGAACATTCGCGCGTGTCGTTAATCAGGTCGTTGACGTTTATCCCCTCAACGTGGGGGTGTTGGTCGGAGTGGTTTTCGATTTCGTGACCGGCATCGGCGAATTTCTTGACATCATCGGGATAACGGTCACACCAGTCACCGGTGATGAAAAAGGTTGCTTTTGCGTCGTAATCGTTGAGGATATCGAGAAGCTCATCGGTGTTCGAGTTTTCCCAGGCAACGTCAAAGGTAACGGCAATTTTGTTGTCGGCGCGCTCCACGCGGTAGATGGGGAGCTTTCGCTGTTCAGCCTTTGTGCCGACGGACGTGACTGCGGCGGTGATGATAACGGCGGCGGTTGCCGCGGCGGCAGCGGCGATTGCGGCGATACGTTTTATTTGTTTTTTGGTTATTGAAACAGCTCTCATAAAAATTCCTCCGTAAGATTAGCAAGATTTTTTGTTATATTGTTATGAAAAAGCGCGGACAGATATGACAAGCAGAAAAATTTGGAGAAACTTTTTCAAAGCCCTTGACAAAAAGAACAATAAGGTATATAATAAAGGTGTATAAGTGCGCGAAATACGCGGCACGGAAATGAGGGAATGGGTATGGCTCTTGTTAACGTAATGGAAAAGGTTGTTGAAGACAAGCTCGAGGAGATGCTGAAATCGGAGAATTGTTGTAAATGCGAGCGGTGCATCGAGGATATGAAAGCGATTGCTCTGAACAAGCTCCCTGCGAAATACGTCAGCACCCACAACGGCGAGCTTTTTTCAAAGCTGGATTCAACGCTTCGTCAGATGGTTGTTGACATAAACGTTGCCGTATCAAACGCGATTGCGTGCGTATCGAAAAATCCTTCTCACGGACAGGCAAAGTAAGAACCGTGGTTTTATGCAAATTCAGCCGACTTTGGTGAAAATCAAGGTCGGCTTTTGTGTTTAATTTTATATGCAAAAAAGCCCGAAAGCGTAACCTTCGGGCAAATTTTGTTTTTGATTAAAGCTCGTTTCTGTTTTCGAGAGCCTTGACGAGCGTAACATCATCGGCAAATTCAAGCGCCGAGCCTGCGGGCAAGCCGTAAGCAAGCCGCGTGACTTTGATGCCGAGCGGCTTTATCAGCCTGCTGATGTACATTGCGGTTGCCTCGCCCTCAACGGTCGGGTTTGTTGCCATAATGACCTCTTTCACGTCTGACAGCCGCCCGAGCAACTCCTTGATTTTCAAGTCCTCGGCGGTTATACCGTCCATCGGCGACAACAGCCCGTGAAGAACGTGATAAAGCCCCTCATAGCCGCCCGCTCTCTCGAACGCGGACACGTCCTTCGGCGACTCGACAACGCAAACCACGCTTTTGTCGCGGTTATCATCAGAGCAGATTTCGCAGACATCGCGCTCGGTGAAATTCTGACAGCACGAACAAAGCCGCACGCTTTTTCTTGCCTTAACAAGATTTTCGGCGAACTCGCAGACTTCGTTTTCGGGCAAATTCAGCACATAGTAAGCCAGCCGCTGGGCGGTTTTTATGCCAATTCCCGGCAGTTTGGCAAATTGTTCCGCCGCAAGAGCAAGCGGTAAAGACACAAATTCGGACATCGCGTTATCAGAACAATCCCGGCATTGTAACGCCGCCTGTTACCTTAGACATTTCCTCGGTGCTGTACTCCTCGATTTCGGCAATGATTTCGTTCACGCCGCTGATGATGAGGTCCTGAAGCATCTCAATATCCTCGGGGTCAACAACCTCGGGCTTGAGCGTAACGGACTTGAGCTTCTTGTCGCCGGTCATAACCAGCTCGAGCGCGCCGCCGCCAACCTGCTTTGTGAACTCTTTAGCCTCGAGCTCCTCTTGGATACGGGTGATATCCTCCTGCATTTTCTGCGCTTTTCTCACCATCTGGTTCATATTTGCGCCTGAATTCTGATACTCTGCGGGAAGTCTTGATTTCATAAAATTTACCTCTCATTCTTGTTTAATTTCAATTCCAAGCTGCTTTGCTTTGCCGAGCAACTTGTCTATTTCGCTTTGATTTTTTTCGTCATCGGCGGCGGGAGCGGTTTCCTTCTCGATTTTCACGCCGATTTGGTAGCCGAGCGCCCGTGAAATCTCGGTTCTGAACGCGTCAAGCTCCTCGTTTTTGACGTTGTTCACCAGCATATTGTTGGACGAGCGGATTACGAGCGTCTTGTCCTTAATTTCGGCGGTTGAGCCGTCAAGCATTGACTGCGTCATAAAGTCGCACTTTTCGATTGCGCTCTGCCATTCCTCGGGGGAGATTTTCTCCGGCACGGCAACTTCTGCGGCTTTATTTTCAGCTGTTTCCTCAACAACTTGTTCCTCGGCATTAACGGGAACATCAGCCGTTTCCTCGGCAACATTTTCCTCAACGTTCTCGATAACCTCGGTTGCTTGTTCAACGGGCTTTTCGACAACCTTTTCGGCTGTTTCTTCACGAACAGCTAGTTCCTTTTCGGGAACGCTTGGTTTATCGAACAACGGCTGTTCTTCAACAGGCTTTTCGACAACCTTTTCGGCTGTTTCTTCACGAACAGCTTGTTCCTTTTCGGGAACTTTCGGTTCATCGAACAACGGCGGAGCTTGAACGGGAGCGGTTTCTCCCTCAACAATTTTTGCGGTTTCCTCGCCGAGCGCTCGCATTCGGTTGAGGTTTATCAGGCTCTCGCGCGACATTTTTTCGGGCGGCGTGGGGACAAAATCCTCCTTCGGCAACTCCTTGACGCGCATTTCCGGCTTTACGCTAACCGCGCGCGTGGTGCTCTCGGTATCGCTCACTCCGGTACACATCTTCACAAAGCACATCTCCGCGAGAATTTTCCGCCCGCGTGTTTTTCCGATATTGTCCGCGCACTGCCGCATTAAATTCAGACAACGCAGGATTTCGTTCATCGAAAACGCTTGCGCGGTGGCTTTTATATCCTCGTGCTCCGTGGGCAACGCCGCGAGTAAATCAAGGTCATCGGGCGCGGCTTTGCAAATCATCAGGTCGCGGAAACGCTCCGACAGGTCATCGATAATCAGCGCGGGGTCTTTCGAGCGCTTGTACAGCTCCGACAGCAACCGTATGCAACCCGCCGCATCGTGCTCGGCAATCATTTTCGCAAAAGCAGTGAGGTGAGAGGTTTCGGCAACACCCGCACACCTTCTCACAATCTCGCTTGTGACGTGCTTGTCCGCAGAAGCGCAACGGTCCAAAATTGAGAGCGCGTCACGCATTCCGCCGTCGGAAAGCCGCGAGATAAGCTCAGCCGCATCGTTGTCGAGAGTAATTCCCTCGCTTTGTGCGGCGAAGAAAAGCCGTTTTGCGCTTTCGGCAACGTCAATTCTCCGAAACTCAAATCGCTGACAGCGCGAAACTATGGTTGCGGGAACTTTTTGGAGTTCGGTTGTCGCGAGAATGAATTTAACGTGAGGAGGCGGTTCTTCGAGCGTTTTCAGAAGCGCGTTGAACGCGGCAACCGAAAGCATATGCACCTCATCGATTATATAAACGCGATATTTGCAGGAAACGGGCGTGTAGTTCACCTCATCGCGGAGCTGTCGAACATCGTCAACGCCGTTGTTTGAAGCCGCGTCCATTTCCACGATATCTGTCGCCGAGCCGTCAAGGATTTCGCGGCAACGCTCGCACTCAAGGCAAGGATTTCCGTCCTTCGGGTTAAGGCAGTTCACCGCCATCGAAAGTATCTTCGCGCAGGTTGTCTTGCCCGTGCCGCGCGAGCCGGTGAACAGGTACGCGTGACCTGTCGAGCCGTTTTTTATCTGATTTTTGAGAGTTGTGGTGATAGGCTCTTGTGACACAACGTCGTCAAAAGTTCTCGGACGATATTTTCTGTAAAGAGCAAGATACATTCACCCACCGCCGTTTCTATCAATAATCGCCGCCGCTCTTCATTTCCGACAGCGCAAGCCTTCTTTCGCTTATCACATCGCCGCTCATATATTCACATTCGCGCACCCAGACCTCGCCGTTGTTCATAAACAACGTGAAATTGCTGTTAAAGCGGCTTTGGAGGATATAGAGCTGTTTTTCCGAGTAATCGTAAGCGTAAATTCTCTCGTCAACAATCCCCGAGCCAAACGACGCGCACGACACGATTTCGCGCAGTCCGTCACCGTTCAAATCGGCAAGATAAACGCTCCAAACGGGCATTCCCCAAAAGAGCGTTTCGCCGTTTGCCGAAACCTCGCCGCTTGACCATTTAAACTCAACGCCGCCGTATTCGGGAACGCAAAACGAGCGTGTTTCTTCCCACGGCAAATCCCCGTGCCAATAATCGAAAAGCACCTCGGAATTGCCTTTTCCCGTGGATTGCGTGGTTTGCTTTTTGCCGAAGAAAAGCGCAAAAACCGCTGCTCCCGCGAAAATCAGAGCAAGCGCCGATATCATAACTACTTTAGCAATTTTCATCAAATTCACCAAAATCGCCGGCAATTTTACCGAAATTTTCAGCAATTATGAAAAGTGTTCTCGATTATGGGAACAGGCTTGCCGTACACACGCGGCAAATCGCTTAATGCTGCTCGGTTCCCCGCCTGACATGGTTCACGGCGCCGTGTTGTCGGGGTCTGCCCCCATAATCGAAAACACTTCACTTATCTATTATACAACATTTTCTCCAAAAAATCAAGTACTTTTTGTAATTTATCATATTGACAAACGGTTATTACATAAAGTATAATAGAATATAGTGATTTATTGACAAAGGAGAATGGAAATGTCAAAATATTTCGGAACAGACGGCTTTCGCGGCGAGGCGAACATCGGTCTTACCGTTGAGCACGCTTTTAAGATAGGCAGATTTATCGGGAATTATTACGGCAGGGAGCACCATTGCTCGGTTGTTATCGGAAAGGACACCCGCCGAAGCTCGTATATGTTCGAGTACGCGCTTACTGCGGGACTTACGGCATCTGGTGCGGACGTTTACTTGCTTCACGTCACCACAACTCCCTCGGTATCTTATGTTGTGAGAACGGACGATTTTGACTGCGGAATTATGATTTCGGCTTCGCACAATCCTTTTTCCGATAACGGTATAAAGCTGTTCAACTCAAAGGGCGAGAAAATGGAAGATGCTGTTATTGACGAGATTGAGAAATATCTTGACGGCGAGCTTCCCGAAATACCGCTTTCCACGGGAAACGAAATCGGCAGAGCCTCGGACTATTCCGCGGGCAGAAACCGTTACATAGGCTATCTTATTTCGCTGGCAACGCACTCGTTCAAGGGCAAGAGAATCGGACTTGACTGCGCGAACGGCTCTGCGTTTACCATTGCAAAGAGCGTTTTTGACGCGCTCGGGGCGAAAACGTATGTTGTGGGTAACAAGCCGGACGGGTTCAATATCAATCTTGGTTGTGGTTCAACGCATATTGAAAATCTTGTCGGCCTTGTCCGTGAGGAACAGCTTGACTGCGGATTTGCCTTTGACGGTGACGCGGACAGATGTATCGCGGTTGACGATAAAGCGGGGGTTGTTGACGGGGACAAAATCCTGTATATCTGCGGAAACTACCTCAAGGAGCGCGGACAGCTCGACAACGACACGGTGGTAACCACGGTTATGTCAAATCTCGGGCTTTACAAGGCTTTTGACGAGCTTGGGATAAAGTACGAGAAAACTCCCGTTGGCGACAAGTACGTTTACGAGTGTATGAACGAAAAGGGGCATATTCTCGGCGGCGAGAACAGCGGCCACGTTATTTTCAGCAAGTACGCAAGCACGGGTGACGGAATTATCACGGCGCTGAAGCTTATGGAGGTAATCTGCGCGAAAAAGTGCGCGCTCTCGGAGCTTTCGGCGGGAATGATTGTGTACCCGCAGATTTTGAAAAACGTTCGGGTTAAGGACAAGAAAGCGGTGCTTGATGACTTGGACGTTCGTGCGGCTGTTAAAGCGGCGGAGGACGCTCTCGGCGCTGACGGACGAGTGCTTGTTCGTCCATCGGGGACAGAGCCGTTGCTTCGCATTATGGCAGAAGCGGCAACCAAAGAAATCTGCAAAATGCACATCGAGGATATCGAAAAGGTTGTTCGGGAAAAGGGTTTTTGTGTTGACAACGAGCCGGCTTTTTCGTGATTTATTGCAACAAAATACCCGCGGGTGAAAACTCGCGGGTTTTGTTTTGTAATCCTATCGGAACTTGTTCGGTGGGATTTGCGATTTTTCGGGTATTAAACCCGAAAAATTAGCAATGGTTGCTGAACGTATGCCCAATTTTTCTGTTAAGATAAATTGCTTCAATTGTCCTTTTCGGGATTTGGCGGCTTCGCCTTCAGTGGTCGCTTCGCTCCAGTGTGGGGCTTTGCCCCACGCCCCACAAGCCTTTTGAAAAAGGCTTGACCGAAAACTTTTGTACGCTTCGCGGTGCTCGGAACTAACTTTGCGAAATGCTCACACAATCGCAAGCGCGCCGTCCTTTACGCCAACCCTAATCGTATCGCCCTGATGCAACTTATCCGCAAGTATCTCCCTCGCAATCAACGTTTCCAGATTGCGCTGAATATACCTCTTGAGCGGTCTTGCACCAAACATCGGGTCATAGCTCTCATCGACAATCAGCTGTTTCGCCTCATCGGTTATCTCAAGCGACAGCTGTTTTTCTTTCAAGCGCTTCGCAAGGTCCGCCGCCTGCAACTCGATAATGCCGAAAATATTGTCCTTCGTCAGCGGCTTGTAGAACACAATCTCGTCAAGTCTGTTCAAAAACTCCGGTCTGAACGAGCCTTTCAGCAGTTTGTCAACATTGCTTCTCGCTTCCTCGGTAATCTCGCCGTTCTCGTCAATACCATCAAGAATATACTGCGAACCGAGATTTGACGTGAGAATAATAATCGTGTTCTTGAAGTCAACCGTCCTGCCTTGGCTGTCGGTAACGCGACCGTCATCGAGAATTTGCAGCAGCACGTTGAACACATCGGGGTGCGCTTTTTCAACCTCATCGAACAGTACAACCGAGTAAGGCTTTCTGCGAACCGCGTCCGTGAGCTGACCGCCCTCCTCGTAGCCGACATATCCTGGAGGCGCGCCAATCAAGCGCGACACGGTGTGTTTCTCCATATATTCGCTCATATCAAGACGCACGATGTTGTGCTCGTCATCGAAAAGCGCTTCTGCGAGAGCCTTTGCAAGCTCGGTTTTACCAACACCCGTAGGACCGAGGAACAGGAACGAACCGAGCGGCTTTCTCGGGTCGTTTATGCCGGCTCTGGAGCGCATAATGCTTTCGGTGACGCGCTGTACAGCCTCGTCCTGACCTTTAACTCTCTTGTGGAGGGTATCGGCGAGGTGAAGAATCTTTTCGCGTTCACCTTCAACCAGCTTGCTCACGGGAATACCCGTCCAGCGCCCGACAATTCGTGCAATTTCCTCCTCGGTAACCTTGTCGCGGAGCAACGAGCTTGCCTTTGCCTGCTCGGCGATTTCCTCCTCGTTTTTCAGCTCCTCCTGCAATTTCGGCAGTTTACCGTACATCAGCTCTGCCGCCTTGTTCATATTATATTCGCGCTTTGCTTTCTCGATTTCGGAGTTTGTCTGCTCGATTTCCTTGCGCAAATCCTGAACCTTGGAAATCGCGTTTTTCTCGTTCTCCCACTTTGCCTTCATCGCCGAGAACTTGTCGCGCTTTTCGGCAAGCTCCTTGCGGATTTCGGCAAGGTGTTCCTCGGAGAGCTTGTCGGTTTCCTTTTTCAGAGCGGCTTCTTCGATTTCGAGCTGCATAATTTCACGAGAAATTTCGTCCAACTCTGCGGGCATAGAGTCCATTTCGGTGCGTATCATCGCGCACGCTTCATCAACCAAATCTATCGCCTTATCCGGCAAAAATCTGTCGGTGATATAGCGGTTGGATAGGGTAGCGGCGGCGATTATCGCGTTGTCCTGAATTTTTACTCCGTGGAACACCTCATAGCGCTCTTTCAGACCGCGCAGAATGGAAATCGTGTCCTCAACATTCGGCTCGTCCACGAGAACCGTCTGGAAGCGGCGCTCGAGAGCGGGGTCTTTCTCGATATATTTTGAGTACTCATCAAGGGTTGTCGCGCCGATACAGTGGAGTTCGCCGCGCGCCAGCATCGGTTTCAGCAGGTTTCCTGCGTCCATAGCGCCGCCGTTTTTGCCCGCACCGACAATGAGGTGAAGCTCGTCGATGAACATAATAATCTGCCCCTCGCTCTTCTTGACCTCGTTCAGCACGGCTTTCAGACGTTCCTCAAATTCACCCTGATACTTCGCACCGGCAATCAGCGCGCCCATATCGAGCGAGAACAGCTTGCGGTTTTTCAGATTTGCGGGAACATCGCCACGTACAATACGCAGAGCAAGTCCCTCGGCAATCGCGGTTTTACCAACGCCCGGCTCGCCGATTAAGCAGGGATTGTTCTTGGTTTTACGCGAAAGGATACGTATAACGGAGCGGATTTCGCTGTCGCGTCCGATAACGGGGTCGAGCTTGTTTTGCCGCGCAAGTTCAACCAAATCCGTGCCGTATTTTTTGAGAACATCATAGGTTTCCTCGGGATTTTGCGAGGTAACGCGCTGATTTCCGCGAACCTCTTGGAGAGCCGCGAGGATTTTTTTCTTGTCGATACCGAAGCTCTTGATAAGCCCCGAAACACCGCTGTCAGCCTTTTCGAGCAACGCCATAAGCAGATGTTCAACCGAAACATAATCGTCCTTCATACGCTCGGCTTGGGCTTCCGCTTCGGTGAAAACCTTGTCCAAATCGGAGGAAACGTAGATTTTCCCGACCTCGCGCCCGCTTCCCGAAACGCGCGGCATACCCTCGATGAATTTTAGCGCCGCCTGTTTCAAGCCGTTCGCGTCAATGCCTGTTTTCGAGAAGAGTTGCGGTACAAGCCCGCCCTCGTCGTTCAACAGCGCGTATAAAAGGTGCATTTGTTCAACGCAGTTGTTCTGATACGACACGGAAATATCCTGCGCCGCCTGAACAGCTTCCATTGATTTTTGGGTTAATTTGTTCGCATTCATAAAAATTCCCCTTTCTTTTTGATAATTTCAATCAAGCGTCGCCGTTTTTCAACGACATTGATTTAATAACATTTTGGTACCAGCCGTTATTCCATTCGGCTCTCTTTTTGAGCCGCTTTTCGTACTCGGCTAAAAAGCCGTCCAAATCGGGCATTCCGACAAGCTCCAGCGCCCGCCTGAAATAATCCCAATCCAACTCCAACGACTTTTGTGTGGTATGATAATCGCTCTCGTAAATCGCTTTGTTCGGCAACTCATAAAGCTTTTCGTAGGTCTTGTATAACTCAACAGCCTTGTTCTCGTTCACGATTTCAACAGTGTTGTCGTGAACCCAAACCCCGCACTCGATAAGAGCGGTAAAGCCTTCCTTCTGATATTTTTCCCAATCGTCCGGATGATAGTCTTTTTGGTCACCGATTTGCTCGTCCCTGTAAGAGATGCCCGCGAAGAAATCCAGATAAGGAAAAGCGGTCACAATGGGAACAAGGTCAGTCATTATATCCCTTACCTCGGGGTACTTGAAGCCGGTCATATCGTTTTGCCCGATTGTTCCATCGGGGTGAACCCAGCCTGTTCGCCAATCCAGCGGAATGTTGTAGTAGCTGTTTCGGAACAAGGCGCTTCCCACATAACACGGAAGAGTTTTGTTCCCATCGAACTCCCAGCTCCAAAGGCTTTCCGTGCGGATAAGAATTTCCATAGCTTGTTCGGGCGTTACGGGGCGGCCGCGAAGCTGATAATACGGGCGGCGCGCAAGCGGACACCAATCTTCGTCAAAAGCCTCGTCAACCTGCATTTTCACGGGATTTTCGCAGTAAATATACTCGCACATACCCCAATTTTCCTCGTCAAACGAAAACTCCCTCAATCGCTTCACCTCGCTATACAATTGCCTTTTGCTTAGCGATTTCCTGCCGGTAATAATTCTCGGCGGCAATTTTCGCGCTTGAAATATCGGGCAGAGCGCCGAAATACTCCTTCATCGTCCCGTCAAGCATCGCCATATAATCCGCGACAGCCTCGCCGAGAGCGTCATCGGAGATATCCTCACGCGGCATATTGAGCGTTCTCGTAAACTTTCCCGCGTTTATCGTGAAAACAATATCGTCGGACAGCGCCTGCGAGATATACTTTTTCTCCAGCTCAATCCAGCACCCGAAAAATCCGTCCAGCGCGTCAATAAGCTCAGCGTTCTGCGTTCGGAACGACACGCGGATTTCTCCGGCTTTTTTGCCGTTTCGCGAGTAAATTTCAACGGAATAACGCGCGGTCGGCTTGTAGCGGTATTTGAGCGACGAGCGCGCGTTGATTGTCGCCGAGCCGGGCATTTCCGTGAGCACGAAGCAGTCGCCCATTGCCCCGCGAACCGCCTCGAGAACCTCTTGCAATCGCATTTCGGGAGTTGTGAGGGCAACGCGTTCCGCTAAAATTCTGTTTATCATCGCCGAGCGCGACAGCCCGTTTCCGTGCGCGAGCGCGTCAACCGCGTCAACAACCTCGTCCGAAAGCACCAAACTGTAAATACTGTTCCCCATTTTTCATCACCTCTTTGAGAACTTGCTTCTTATATTATTAAGTTTACCACACATTTATTAAATTGTCAAGCATTTTTATTAAAAATTTGCACAAAATCTTAATAAAATTTTTGGTAATTTTGAAAAAGCAGTTGACAAATACCCCCATAGGGTATATAATATAAGCAAAAGGAGTGTTGAAATGGAAGAAAAATGCTGTTGTTCAAAGAAAAAAGTCCGCTCACCCGAGGAGAAAAAGCGGCTGATTAACCGCCTGAACAGGATTTCGGGGCAGATAAACGGGCTGAAGAAAATGCTGGAAAACGATGAATATTGCGTTGATATTTTAACGCAGAGCGCGGCGGCTTCGGCGGCGCTAAATTCTTTTGAAAGAGTGTTGCTTGATGAGCATATAAGAACCTGCGTTGCGGATAATATCAGAAAAGGGAACGATGAGGTTATCGAGGAGCTTGTCGATATTCTTCGCAAGATGAGATGAGGCGATTTTATGGTGCAATTTAATGTAACGGGAATGACCTGCGCGGCTTGCTCGGCGCGCGTGGAAAAGGCGGTGCGCGGGGTAACGGGCGTTTCGGAGTGCTCGGTGAACCTGCTCACAAACTCGATGACGGTTGAGGGCGGCGCGGCTTCCGATATTATAAGGGCAGTGGAAAACGCGGGCTACGGCGCGTCCGTTAAAGGGCAAAAATCCGCCGATACCGAGGAGAACTCGCTTGAAAACAAGGAGTTCCCGAAAATGAAGCGGCGGCTTTTTTGGAGCTTGGGCTTTCTGCTTATTTTAATGTATATCTCGATGGGCGCGATGATGTGGGGTTTCCCGCTACCGCCGTTTTTGGCGAACGACCACGTTTCGATGGCGCTCGCGCAGTTTTTGTTAACGGCAATAATTATGGTCATCAACCAAAAATTCTTTGTGAGCGGCTTTCGCGGGATAATCTACAAAGCGCCGAATATGGACACGCTTGTGGCGCTGGGAGCCGCGGCGGCGTTCGGTTACAGCGTCTACGCGCTTTTTGTTATGTCAAACGCGCAGGCTGTCGGCGATGGGGAAACCGTGATGAAATATATGCACGAGCTGTACTTTGAGAGCGCTGGAATGATACTCACGCTAATTACGCTTGGAAAACTGCTCGAGAGCTATTCCAAGGGCAAAACCACAAACGCGCTTCGGGGGCTTATGAAACTCGCGCCGAAAACCGCCGTGCTTATTGAAAACGGTATCGAAACTATCGTACCGGTTGAACAGGTGAAAATCGGCGATATTTTCAGCGTGAAGCCCGGCGAAAGCGTGCCGGTTGACGGAATTGTGGTTGAGGGAGAAACGGCGGTTGACGAGAGCGCGCTCACGGGAGAGAGCGTTCCCGCGGACAAAATTGTCGGAGACGAGGTTTCCGCGGCGACTATCAATCAGTCTGGGTATATCCGCTGCCGTGCGACAAGGGTTGGCGAGGACACGTTGCTGTCGAAGATTATCAAAATGGTGAGTGATGCCTCGGCGACAAAAGCTCCCATCGCCAAAGCCGCGGACAAGGTTTCGGGGATTTTCGTGCCGGTGGTTATCGGCATTTCGCTGGTTACAATTTTGGTGTGGCTGTTGTGCGGATTTGGCGCGGGATTTGCGCTGGAGCGCGGAATTTCGGTGCTCGTGATATCCTGTCCGTGTGCGCTAGGCTTGGCAACACCCGTTGCGATTATGGTCGGGAACGGCGTTGGCGCGAAAAACGGAATTCTGTTTAAAACCGCAGTTTCGCTTGAACAAACGGGCAAAACCGATATTGTTCTCCTCGACAAAACGGGTACGATAACCAAAGGTCAGCCCGAGGTCACGGACGTTGTTCCCGCCGATAATATTGACGAAAACGAGTTGCTTAAAACGGCGTTTTCTCTCGAAAAACGAAGCGAACACCCGCTTGCCGCAGCTATCGTGAAATACGGAAACGAGCGCGGCTTTACCGCAGACGAGCCGACCGAGTTCAAGGTTTTGCGCGGAAGCGGACTTGCGGCAACGCTGAACGGGAGAGAGCATATCGCGGGAAATCTGCGGCTTTGCGAAACGTACTGCGATATCGCGGGCAAAATGCGCGAAAAAGCCGAACAGCTTGCCGAGGAGGGCAAAACGCCGCTGTTTTTCTGCCGTGAGAGCCGGCTGATGGGAATAATCGCAGTTGCGGACGCGGTGAAAGAGGACAGCCCGCGCGCGATTTCGCAGCTCAAAAATATGGGCATAAAAACGGTTATGCTCACGGGCGACAATCGCCGAACCGCCGAAGCCGTGGGAAAAATCGCGGGAGTTGACGAGGTAATCGCGGAGGTTTTGCCGGGGGACAAGGAGGACGTTGTTCGGGAGCTTCAAAAGAGCGGAAAAGTCGCGATGGTCGGCGATGGAATAAACGACGCGCCCGCCCTGACTCGCGCCGATACGGGAATTGCCGTGGGCGCGGGCACGGACATCGCGATAGACGCGGCGGACGTTGTGCTGATGAAAAGCAGTCTGCTGGACGTTCCCGCGGCGATACGGCTGTCGCGCGCGGCACTCCGAAACATTCACCAAAACCTGTTCTGGGCGTTTTTTTACAACGTTATCGGCATACCGCTTGCCGCAGGTGTTTGGATACCGCTGTTTGGCTGGCGGCTGAACCCGATGTTCGGCGCGGCGGCGATGAGCCTGTCTAGCGTGTTCGTGGTAACAAACGCGCTGCGCTTGAATTTGGCGAAAATCTACAACGAAAAGCACGACAAAAAAATCCGCGCCAAACGCGGAAAAACCCACAAGGAGGAAGAAACGATGGAAGTCACGATGAAGATTGAGGGAATGATGTGCGGGCACTGCGAGGCGACCGTGAAAAAGGCTCTCGAAGCAATTCCGACTGTCGAGAGTGCGGAGGTTTCGCACGAAAGCGGCACGGCTGTTGTAAAGCTCTCTGCCGAAACCGATTTCGCGGTGCTCAAAAAAGCTGTCGAGGACAAAGACTATAAGGTGATTTCGTAAACCAAAAACGCCCGAGATTTTGCTCTCGGGCGCTCTTTTTATACAAAACTAATTCTCGACAAATCGGGAAAACTCGGCTTAAGTTTCTCCATATTTCGTTCCATAACAAACAGGCTTTCCGCGTCGTTTGCTTTGATTAAATTCACGATTTTCTGCAAAAGCGAAATGATTTCGTCTCTCCGATAATCCGCTTGCGAGAGCAACGCCACGCAGTAAAAATACCCCGACAACGAGCCGATTTCGTTCGGATTGCCCTTGAACGGATAAAGGTTCGCGCTCAGACTGTTGAAAACAACGTCAACGATTTCCGCGTCTTTGGCAAAATCCGCCATACGCTGATATTCTTTGGGAGTAACGGGTGCGTGGCTGAACGAGTGCAGTTTTTTGCAGAGCGTCCAAATTTTCTCGCGGCACTTTTCGTCGGCGTTGGACATCAAAATCCCCGTCATAATCTTCACAATTGTCATTTTCCGCTTGTCATCGAAAAATTTCATCTCGCAAAGCTGCGCGTGAGTTGAGTTCGCGAACAAATTCTGAATTTCTTTGATTTCCTGCATTGACGGTGCTGTATCTTTCATTTCGGATTCTCCATATTATAATAGTATAGCCCGTTCACAAGGAGCGGGCTATTTTTTTAATCGGGCAAAACGTACTTCGCCTTATAATCATTAAACTCGTCCATAAACTCGGACTTGTCGAGCTTTTTGAGCTCGTTGATGTATTCGTGGGTATCGAGGCTGTTGTCCTGAATTTGGATAAGGCAGACCGCGATATTCGAGCAGTGGTCGGAAACTCGCTCAAAGTTCGTGAGCAAATCCTGTAAAATAAAGCCAAGCTCGATTGTGCAGATGCCCGAGCGCAGACGCTCGATGTGACGGTTTTTCAGCTCCGCGCGAAGCGTGTCGATTACGTCCTCGAGCGGCTCAACCTCTTTCGCGAGCTTGATATCCGAGGTCATAAACGACTGTATCGACATATCGAGAATTTCCTTCAGCGCGCTTGTCATCACGCCGACTTCCTTTTCGGCGGCTTCGGAGAAGCGGATTTTTTTCGTGTGCATTTCCTCGGCGGTTTCCTTGATGTTGACCGCGTGGTCGGAAATTCGCTCCAAATCGCCGATTGTGTGCAGCAGATTTGACACAACCTGACTGTCGCTCACGGACAAATCCTTTGAGGCGACTTGCAATATATACGAGCCGATTTTGTCCTCGTAGATATCGATTGTGTTCTCGTTATCGACAACCTCTTGTGCAATTTTCGGGTCATATTCTTTAACCAAATCAAGCGACATCAACAGCGTTTTCTGCGTGAGCGTAGCCATTTTGTAGGCAACATTCTTGCACTGCTCGATAGCAACGGACGGTGTGTTGAGGAAACGCTTGTCGAGCATCGGCATTTCCGAAGTGGTTTCGCCGTCTTTGTCGCGGATTGTGAGACAAGCGAGTTTTTCGAGTTGTTTTGTGAACGGGAGGAAAAGCGCGGTTACCAGCACGTTGAAGCAGGTGTGGATAATTGCAATTCCCACGGAGTTCAGCTGTTCGTTCATAAACGGCAAATCTATGAGCGCGTTTACCAGATAGAACAGTCCCAAAAAGACAACCGTACCGATTACATTAAAATAAAGGTGAACGATAGCAACGCGCTTTGCGGACTTATTCGCGCCGATTGACGAGATAAGCGCGGTCACGCACGAGCCGATGTTTTGTCCGAGAATAATCGGGAGCGCGATGGAGTAGGTTACCGTGCCGGTTGTGTTGGACATGGATTGCAGGATACCGATTGACACGGACGATGATTGAAGCACCGCCGTCAGAAGCGCGCCCGCAAGTACGCCCAAAATCGGGTTCGAGAACATTGTCATAATGCTCGTGAACTGCTCGTTGTCCTTGAGGCTTTCTGCCGCGGAGGACATCGAGTTCATACCGAACATCAAAAGCGCAAAGCCCACCATAATTGTACCGATGGTTCGCTTTTTGTCGGATTTCGTGAACATTGCGAGAATGATACCCAAAATCGCGAGAACCGTGGTGAAGGTTTTCACGCTGAAAATCTGCGAAAGAATTGCTTCACTGCCGCCGCCGACGGAGGAAAGGCTCACCAGCCAAGCGGTTGCGGTTGTACCGATATTTGCGCCCATAATGACGCCGATAACCTGCGACAGCTTCATCAGCCCCGAGTTAACGAAGCCGACCATCATAACGGTTGTCGCCGCGGAGGATTGAATAAGAGCGGTGACAATCGCGCCCAAGCCCACACCTTTGATGGGGTTTGAGGTCATTTTTTCGAGCAGTGTTTCAATTCGTCCGCCCGCCAGCTTTTCCAGCGCGCCGCTCAGGGTGTGCATTCCGAACATAAACACCGCGAGTCCGCCGAACATTCCAAGCAAATCCTGAAAGCTCATAAATTTTACTCCCGAGTTTTTTCATCTGTATTAAAAATTCCCATACACTCTTATTATACATAATTTTTTCCGAAAAGTAAAGGGTTTGGGGAAATTTCATCATTTTGTATAAAACATTTCACCTGCTAAATTATTTTTTACAAAAGTTTTGCACAATTTTGTTGAATAATAACCAAAATTCCCGTTTATCAACAAAATTTTTGTGAAAAATCATCGACAAATCCGTGAAAATGTGATATAATAAATTAACGAAGATTAACACACATTTCCGAAAGAGGGTGCTTTTATGAGGAAAATCATCACAATTTCAAGGCAGTATGCAAGCGGCGGGCGCGAAATCGGACAAAAGCTCGCGAAGCGGCTTGGCACGGGATATTACGACCACGAGTTGCTCGAGGAGGCGGCAAAGGGCAGTGGCATACACCAAAGTCATTTTGTTGAAAACGACGAAAAACGCACCAACAGCTTCCTGTATCTCCTGTCCACAACCTACAGTCAGGGCGGCGTGCCGTTTGATGATTCGCTGTTTTTCGCCACGCTGAACGCTGTCCGCAAGATTGCCTCGGAGGAGGCTTGCGTGATAATCGGGCGCTGCGCGGATTACGCACTGCGCGATTTTCAGCGCGTGCTGAATGTGTTCATCACCGCGCCGATTGATGTTCGTGTAAAGCGCGCGGTTGAGGTGTACGGCATTGCCGAAAAGCACGCCGAGGATTATGTAAAGCGCATCGACAAACAGCGCATTTCCTATTATAATTATTACACCGACAAACGCTGGGGACAGCCGCAGAACTATCAGATTTGCCTTGACAGCTCCGCGCTCGGAATTGACGGCACGGTTGACCTTCTCGAAAAATTCTCCGAGGAATATTTTAAGTAACAGAACATTTTCGACAACTTTAAGGCTGTTGATAAAGACGAATTTCGCCGTTATCAACAGCCTGTTTTGTTAATCGATTTGCTTCAATGTTCTGTAAATCTGTTGCATCTTCAAATCGGTCTGCGCGATGGTTTCGGCGCAGAGCCGGAGTTGTTCGGCAAGCTCCGCGGAAACCTCGGTATCGGTCTTGTACTTCAGCTCGTGCTCAAGGCTTGCCCAAAAGTCCATAGCGATTGTTCTTATCTGCACCTCAACGTTCACAAGCTCTTTCTGTTCGGAAAGATAAACCGGCGTTTCGATAACAAGGTGCAGACTGCGGTAGCCGTTTGCCTTGGGGTTTGCGATATAGTCCTTGCGCTTGATGAGGGTAACGTCGTCCTGCGCCGTGAGCAGGTCGGCAACCTGATAGATATCCTCGATATAGTTGCAGATAACCCTTACTCCCGCGATATCAAACAGATTTTCGCGCACGGACTCGACTGTGAACGGCAAATTCTGCCGCTGGAGCTTCTTGAACATACTCTCGGGGGATTTCAGACGGTCCTCGATGTGGTGAATGGGGTTGTAGGAGTACTTTGTGCGGAACTCGCTGTCAAGAATTTCCAGTTTAGTCTTAACCTCGCGGATTGCGGAATCGTAGAGATGTTCAAGCTCGATAAATTTGTACATTTGGTCCATAACCGCCTGCTGACTGTTCTCGGCAAGGAGCTGTTTAACAGGAGCAAGCGCCGAGGGAGATGCTTGCTTTTTCCTTTTGAGTTTCATTTTTCCAATTTCCTTTCAAAAGTTTTCAAAACAATTATACACCGCGAAAAAATAAAATGTGTTAAAATCGCGTGAAGAATGTGTGAAAGTTACTTGGCGGCGTCCTGTTTCATTCCGCTGAGTAACGCTTCGATTTCGTCCTGCGACATCTTCCCGCCATCGGCTTTAGGCTCGGGAGCGGGCTGGGGAGCAGGCTCAGCCGCACCCATTTGCGCGGCAATCAGCTTCTCAATATCGTCCTGCGACATCTTCCCGCCATCTGCTTTAGGCTCGGGAGCAGGCTCCGCCGCACCCATTTGCGCGGCAATCAGCTTCTCAATATCGTCCTGCGACATTTTGCCGCCATCGGCTTTCGGCTCGGGGGCAGGCTGAACTGCGGCTGTTTGCGCGGCAATCAGCTTCTC
>CALZUA010000018.1 GCA_945829235.1 uncultured Clostridia bacterium
CTGTTGCTGTTGAGCCGGTAGCGGTTGCTGTCGATGATACTGCGGTTGATGAAGAGCCTGTTGCGGTTGAACCTGCGGCAGTTTCTCTCGATGAAACCGAGGTTGAAGAAAATGTAAAAGAGGTTGAACCAGTGTCCGAAGAGCCCACTAAAGAACCCGTTGCCGAGGAAACACCCGACGCAACGGAAATCGATGACTTTATCCCCGAGGAAATGGGCTTTATCGCAGAATCTACTCCCGTTTCCGAGCAAACAAAGGAACCTGAAAATGCTCCTGCGGCGGTTGCCACGGCAACAAGACAGCCTGTCGAGGATATGGATTTCAGACGCCCCCGCAGACCCGAAGACACCCAGCAAAAAACCGACGAGGAAACCCCCAAGGGCAATCTCGTCTACTGCAGAACCTGCGGTCAGGATATGTACGATACCGAAAAATTCTGCAAAAACTGCGGTGCTACATACAAGGGCGCGTATGTTCCCCCGAAATCCGCTCCCTCAAAGGGTGAGAGCAAGTCTGCCGTTTTGGTATTCGGAAAAATCCCGCTCGCAAAGTTTAACGTAATTTTGGGCGGTGTTGTCGCCGCAACATTGGCGGTTTTATTCCTCGTTCAGCCGTGGAGAAAACCCACCTCCAATCCTCCCATCGGCGGCGAATCCCAGAGCACCTCGTCAAGCATCATCACGCCTTCCGAGAGTAGCTCATCCACAAGCTCTGAAAACTCCTCGACAGTTTCGTCGTCATCTGCAAGCTCCACCGAAACGTCTTCCGTTTCGTCAAGCTCCGAAGAACCCTCTTCATCAAGCAGTTCTTCATCTTCGGCTACTTCTTCGTCTTCATCAAAATCTTCGTCCTCGTCAAAGTCTTCGTCCTCATCAAAATCTTCCTCAAGCAAATCCAGCAGTAGCTCTAAGTCCTCATCAAGCTCTTCGACAAATCCGGCTGTAACAACCGATGCAAAGTTGAAATCGCTTGAACAGGACCGCGTAAAAATTATGGACGCGGCTGAGTTGATAATGGGCGAGGTCGGCAAAATGGAGGCGCTTTCTCAGCACGTTGTTTCCGCTATGAACACGTCCACAGAGAGCAATGAGCAAGCAATCAAGACGTTCTATACCACAAAGTTTGCCACAAATATGATAAAGAACCTCAGCACCGGAAAATCAGCCGTTGAACGCGCGATATCCTCCGCATCACCCAAAAACAGCGAGTTCAGCTCACTTTATACCGCGCTTAAATCGCTTAAATCAAATTACGATTTGTATTATAATTACATATCCTCACCAAACGGCGGTTATTCTTCGTTCACCAAGAATTGCCAATCGTACATGGCGATGATTAACTCCGGTATAAACAGTCTTAACCTCAGCAAGTTTACCACAAGCTATACAACGGCGTACAAGAACAGCGCTTATACAGATATGGTAAGCAACGCTGTTTCCGCAGTCAAGAACTGCACAACCCAGCTTTCTCTCCTCCAGAACCAGCTTACAGGTCTTGACTCGTTTGAGCGCAAGGCGTTCAACACCTTGTCGGCAGATGTTTCCGCGTATGCATCGGCGGTTAGCTACTCAATGAGAGCAAAAGCGTATACAATGATGCTCAAAGATGTGTCAAGCAGTTACTCCGGTGCCACAAGGTACGTTGAAACCGCGTATGATACCATTAACACCTTCCTGAAAACCTGCACAAATCTGCCAAAGACTTCGTTCTCGACCTTCAACACCAATATCACCAAAACAATCAACAACGCAAAGAGCTTCGCAAACTCCGCGGCTCGCCTTCTTTCTTAACAAACAAATCCCGCTCTGATAAAGGGCGGGATTTTTTGCATAAGTTTGTCCGGCAAGCAAACCCGCTCTTAATAGGGAGCGGGATTTTGCACACGTTTGTCCGACAAGCAAACCCGCTCTGCTAAAGGGCGGGTTAGTTTTGCTTCAAAACGGAGTTGTGGGCGTAATAATCGGGGTAGATTTCAAGCAGAAATCTGTAAAAATTATTCGAGTGGTCGTGGTGCCAATAGTGCGCGTATTCGTGGTAAAACACCGACAAAATTGTTTCTCGCGGAAAAGCGGCAAGGCGGCTGTTTATCGAGATGTGACCGCGCGTGTACGAACAACTCCCCCAGCGCGATTTCATATCCTTAATTGAGATGCGCGTAGGCGGCGGTGTCAAGCCCTTTTCGCGCAAATGCTCGCGAACCTCGCTGTCTAGCTCCCGACAAAGCACCGCAAACCGCGTTAACACGGCTTGTTCGCGCAGTTGCGCTATGTAATCCTCATCGGCGCTTTTGGTGAACACACGGCACTCGTTGTCATCAATCACGGCAATTTCCCGCGAATTTTCGATAACCCTCACGGGATAATCCCGCCCCAGATATCGCACAATACGAGCATTTTTGTTGTTCTCACGAGCACGTTTTTGGATTTGCTCGAATGCTTTGAGGAAAAAATCCGCGCGTTGAACGAGAAAATCCTCGATTTGCTTGACGGAAACGCCGGAATTTGCCGAAACCGCAACAATACCGTCCTCGCGCGCACGAAAATTTATGTTTTTCACGCGTTTTCGCGTCAATTCGTAGGAAATCTCACGACCGTCGGGCAACCTGACAGTTTTCATCACAAACTATCAGTGCCAGCCGCACTCGTCATAATCCTTCCACTTTTCGTTGTAGCGAACTTCATCGGCGAGCTTCAGGCAAATGTACGCAACAGCCGACGCAACAACAATTACCGCGCTGATAATCGGCACAACAACCTTTGCTGTAGGACCAAAATTCTCTTTTGCTTCTTTCAGAACTTTCATAAAAATCTCCTTTCGGATAACTCATTCTATTCTTATTATACCACTGTTTGAGTAATATGTCAAGCACGGCTTTTCGACAACGCTCAATCCCCGAGCACCGCCGCGTAAATTTCGCGCTTTGATACGCCGGTGATTTTTGCCGCTTCTTTGCAAGCGTCCGAGGTTTTCGCGCCCTCCTCAATCAGCTTTTTTGCAACCGCCGCCGCTTCTTCAACCGAAAAACTCTGCTTCTCGGGCGGCTTCCCCTCGATTACGATAACGTACTCGCCGCGCGGCTCGTTTTCCTCATAATGCGCCAAAAGTTCAGCGAGAGTGCCGCGGAGCGTTTCTTCGTGCATTTTCGTGAGTTCGCGGCAAAGCGCGGCGTTTCGCTCCGCTCCGAGAACCTCCGCCAAGTCGCCGAGCGTTGACTTCAGCTTGTGCGGCGCTTCGTAAAAAACAAGCGCGTGCGGGAGATTTTTCACTTCGTCAAGCCGCTCGAAACGCTCCTTTTTCTCAACGGGCAAAAATCCCTCAAAGGTAAACCGCGCCGCTTCAAGTCCGCTCAAGGCAACCGCGCAAACAGCCGCGTTCGCGCCGGGGATAACCTCAACGGGTATATCCAGCTCGTAGCACTTCTTCACCAGAATATACCCCGGGTCGGAAACGCACGGCATTCCCGCGTCCGACACCAGCGCGATGTTTTTCCCGTCAAGCAAAAGCGCGATGATTTTCTCGCTCTTTTCAAGCTCCTTCGGCTTGTAGTACGACAAAAGCGGCTTTTTGATATCGAATTTCCCGAGCAGTTTCGCCGTAACACGCGTGTCCTCGCAAGCGATGTAATCGGCATTTCTGAGCGTTTCCTCGCCGCGCGGGCTGAAATCCGAAAAATTCCCTATCGGCGTTCCAACAACCGACAGTTTCCCAAAATCACTCATAAATCCTCGCGTAGTCCTCCGTGTAGGTCAAATCATCGTTGCGCAGAACAAACGGCTTTTCGATAACCATTCCCGATGCCGCGCCCTTTTTCCCACTCACGAGAATAAGCCACGGCTTTTCGCGCACGGTGTTTTGTACAAAGGTCAACTGCTTCGGCTCGATACCGCTTTCCCGCATTGCACAAATCACGTCCGCAAGCCGCTCGGGACGGTGACACATTTTAAGCAAGCCGCCGTATTTCAACAGCCTTGCCGCCGCCCTGCACACATCGTTGATGTTGCACATAAGCTCGTGCCGCGCAATCGCCTGAGCTTTCGACAGCCGCTCCGCGCCCGAACCGTCCGTCATATAAGGCGGGTTCACGGTCACGATGTCCGCGCACTCAAACGTTATCCGGTCCTGCGAAAGCTCCCGTAAATCGCATAAAATCGGTGAAATCTTGTCCGTGAGATTGTTCTCGGAAATGGTCATTTTGAGCAACTCAATCGCTTCGCTCTGAATATCAATCGCGTAGATTTTCGCGGGAGGCGTGTTCTTGCAGAAAATCAGCGGTATTATCCCGCAACCCGTGCAAAGGTCAACAACAACGTTGTCGCGGCGCACATTCGCGTACTTCGCGAGCAAAAACGCGTCCGTGCCAAAGCGGTGGTCGTCCGACACATACATCTTAATTTTTCCCAAATCAAAGGTTTCGTACATCTTTTCACCCGTTAAGTTTTGTTAGTTCGTTGGTCTATCGTTAGTTCCGTACGCTTTTCCCGATAACGGCTTGCGCGGTTGCACCCGCAGAAATTCCCGTTGTCGAGAACGCTGTTACCGCGTAAACAAGCGCATTGCAACTCGCCGTCACGCTTCGCCCGCTCGTTAACCTATCAAGATATCGCCCTCGGGAACCACGATGTTCTTGCGATTTTGCGTGTTCATCACAAGCGACATTATCACGGAAACCGGTCCCACGCGTCCTAGGAACATCGTCACTATCAGCACGCATTTTCCGAGGAAGCCTGCCTGCGCGGTTGCACCCGCAGAAAGTCCCGTTGTCGAGAACGCCGAAACCGCGTCAAACAGGCACTGCACCGCGCCCGAACCCGCGCCCGCGTCGCTCGGCATCGAGAAATACAGTGCCGAGAAGCAGATTCCAACCGCCGTCATCGACAGCGCCAGCGTTACCACTGTTCGATAAATAACCAGCTTGTTCAGCTTGTGACGGAAAAGCTCAACGTCATTTTTGTTGCGTATGTAGGACACAACCGTCACTATCACAACCATCAGCGTCGTGACCTTAACACCGCCGCCCGTTGAACCGGGAGCCGCTCCCACGAACATCAAAAGTATCGTTCCCAACTGCGAGAACTCCGACATATCGCCCATTGATATGCTGTCAAAGCCCGCCGTTCTTGTTGTTACCGAGGAGAAAAACGCGTTCAGCACCTTTTCGCCAAAGCTCATATTCCCGAGAGTTTTCGGGTTGTTCCACTCGGCGAACAGGAAAAACAGCGTTCCCGCGAGAATCAGCGCGCCCGTCATCACAAGAACCGTTCTCGTGTGAAGCGACAGCTTTTTGCTCTCGCGAAACGTAAGGAAGTTCTCCCACACGATAAATCCAAGTCCGCCGAGAATTATCAGCATCGCTATCGTTATCAGCACCGCCGGATTATCCTGAAACGAAATCAGGCTCGAAAACTCGCCTTCCATTCCCGCAAGGTCAAAACCCGCGTTGCAGAAAGCGGTTATGCTCATAAAAACCGCCATCCAAATGCCGTACCCGCCGTATTTCGGGAATAACGCAAACGACATTATCAGCGCGCCCGTTGCCTCGAATATCAGCGAATATTTTACAATTCGTATGAAGATTTTTCTGCCGTTCTGGAAACTGCTCTCGGTCAAGTCCTCGGACGCGCTTTTCAGCGTGCGAAAGCCGAGCTTTTTACCCATAGCAACGTTGAAGAACGTGATTAACGTCACAAATCCCAAACCGCCAACCTGAATTAACAGCGCAATCACAATCTGCCCGAAAATCGACCAGTAAGCCCATGTGTCCACAACAACAAGTCCGGTTACGCACGCCGCTGAGGTTGCCGTGAAAAGGCAGTCGAAAATCGAGGTGAATTTTCCCGCTTTCGATGCCGCCGGTAAGCAGAGCAACAGCGTCCCGACCGCTATTATTATCAAAAATCCCAGCACGAGTGTTCTCGCGGGAGATTCGCGTTTTGCCTTCTTGAATACAGGCATTTTATCACTCTTTTCTGTTACGAATTACTATTTGCCGCGCTTGATTGCGGTGAGCCGCCCGCCGATGCCGCGCTGTAACGAATAAAGTCACGCGCACTCTCGCCGTAAGCGTAAACCGTGTACAGGTCTGTTTTTCCGACAATATCATAAGAGCCGCCCTCAAACGGCGCTTTTACGCCGCTCTTGACAACCAACAAGCAGGACTCGGGAACCTTGTCGCCCTTTTTGATTATCTTAACCGAAGCGTCAAGCTTGAGGAACTGAAGCGCCGCTCCAAGCTCCTTGTCGGTTTCGTAGACAATAATCGGCGGTGACTGCGAGTCGTTGTACAACAGCTCGCCGACCTTTTTATACGGTTCTCGTTCCTCGGCAAAATGCTCGGCGGTTCTCGGAAGATAGGAAAAAGCGGCGTAAGCTGTGTTGTAGATGAGGACACCGAGCATTGTTATCGAAACAAAACGTGTGATGTATTTTCTCGCGCAAGAGGTGAACACAATCAGCAAAACAAACACCGAGAAAACGCACGAGGACATTATCACAAAGCTCATTCCCGCGGGTTCGGACAAAACGTCCTCGCCGAAACGAAACGGCGTAAGCTCGGGGAGCTTGCCCTGAACTGCCGAAAATGTCGTGCTGTTCGTGAGCCAGAAGCATAGGCAAGCATAAGCGTAAATTCCCGTGCCGAGAAGCAGTTTTCTGATATCAATCGCGTATCTGAACACAAAAATCAACACGAAAAACAACGCTATCGGCGCGACAACCTGCGTGCGCTCTCCTATTCCCACGGAGGTGTTAAGACCGGTGAACGAGATAATCGGGAGAACCGTTGTAAGCGAAAAAACCATCAAAAACTGGTACAGCGCGAATATCGTCAAACGTATGTTGTACTTGTGCATTGCCGGCTCGTAGACCTTTGTTCCGTTCTCGAGCACGGTTTCCTTGTTCTTGATGCCCTCTCTTATCCACGCGAAAATTATTGCCGCGAAAAGTGCCGCCGCAAGCGCGCCCATTCCAAAGCTGTTTGTCATAAACGTGTAGATTTCTCCGAAAATCCGTTCCAGAGCACCCGAGAAATTCGCCTGAACGTATATCGATTCTTCAACCGAATTTGCCGCTGAACTCATCACCAAAATCCTCGCGAAATGCTCCGCGACAAACGACAGCGCAAGCGAAAACGCAAACGCGGGTATGTTCATCAGCCTTTCCTTAAAGAAAACACGCGCGATGATTACCGTCAGAATTATCGCCAAAACCACCGCGATAAGCCCCGCGTTCGCCGCAAATGCAACCGCGCACAAAAATCCCGTGAGTATCGACATCGTGAAGCGTGTGTAGCGGTTTTTCTTGTCCCACGCCGCAAATACGCACATTATCAAAATCCACACCATCAGGCTTGATATTGCGTCACCCGTGATGAACTTCGAGCCGGTGAGTACCGAAACATACATTCCGCACGAGAGCGCCGCCAAGAGCTTTTGCCGAACTCGTTCAACTCCCAGCTTTGTTGCCAGATGATAAGAAATAAGCGGGATAAAGCTCACGATAAGCGCGTTTACCACAAGCATTGCCTTGTACAAGACGTAGGGGTTGTCGAAAACCAAAAACAGCGGTGTGTACAACAACGACTGAATATAACCGCCCCGCACGCCGATTTGCCCGAGAGTATCCGCCCAGTTTTTCCCCGAATAAAACGCGGCAATGCCCGCGGCGCTTATTTCCTCGGGGAAAACCGCGGGTAACTCCATACACATTGTCATAAGCGCGTTCACGACAACCGAAAAGGCGTAAAGTATGAACATTACGCCCCTGTCGCCGAACGCCGCGTAAAATTGTTCCAGCCGACGCTTCATAAACCCTTTTCCTTTATTATATTACACCAACAGGCGTCTTGAAATATCCCGACAACCACAAAATCGTGCTCACGCAAAGCGCCAGTACCAAACCGCCGATAACCGCCCTCAAAATCGACGGTCTGCCCTTTTCGGCAAGCGCCTCGAAATACTCGTCCGACTGCGTGTCACCCTCAAAGCTCCCGCGGAATTTGATTATGGTCTTGACCGCGTGTTTATAGTAGAAATAGTCCCCGAACGCGCTCAGAATAACAAGTCCCGCGAGGTTGTACAAATTCAGCAAAAAATACACGTTTTGATTTTGGAACAAGGTCGGGAAAAACGACGATATCGCCAGCGGAACTAAGAGCACCAGCGTTGCTATTATCCCGAAAACGTCCATTTTGCGATAGAATTGAAACACGGGCGCGAGAAATCCCGATGCGAGGTTGAAGAAAACCTTGCGCTTTTTCCCGCCGATATTTGTGCGGAAAATGTCAAACGCTCTGCCGTAGTGAAAAGCCGAAGTCGCCGCGTAGGAGGTAAGCTCCTTCATACTCACGCCGTCCTCTCCGAGCGCGGGGTCGGTGAGCTTTTTGAGAAAGCTGTTAAAGCCGTCGTCCGCGTCACCGAACATCGCGGTCATCGGGTCAACATCTTCGGCATTTTGCGAATTTGCGTTATTCTGAGCGTCGATGTTATCGTAAACGCTTGTCTGCTGTGCGGAAGCAGGCTCGGGTTCATCGGGGAGCCTGCCGTTCCACACAAAACCGCTTTCGTGCAAGTTCTCAAGCCCGCACTTGCCCCTTATCTCATAGCACACGCGATGGTGCGGCGTGCCGCAAATCGGGCAGACAACAACGTCCGCTTTATCGTTAAAACGCGCCCTGCATATCGGGCAAAGTTTATTTTCAAATCTGTTCATAGCAATTCCTTTCACGAATATACTTACTCTATTATATTATAACACTTTTTGCGTGATTTTTCAACCTAAATATTGTGTTCTTTTTATGAAAAATTGCCGCGGCGTTATTTTATCCGAGAACTTTTTCTTCACGAAAGTAAAATTTTACAACAAAAAAGCTCCCCCGAAGGAGAGCCTTTTCACTTTGTCATCATCTAACCGATGTTAGACGCGGCACTTATCAAACCAACTCGATAATCGCCATCTCAGCCGCATCGCCGCGACGCGGACCGAGCTTGTAAATTCTTGTATAACCGCCGTTTCTGCCGTTATACTTGGGCGCGATTTCGTCGATGAGCTTCTTCGCAACGTCTTCCTTGGTGATGTACGAGAAAACCTGACGCTTGGTGTGAAGCGTGTTTGCCTTGCCGAGCGAAATCATCTTTTCAGCCTCCGCGCGAACTTCCTTTGCGCGGGTAACTGTGGTTTCGATTTTTCCGTTTTCAAGCAGGAAAGTAACCATACCTCTGAGCATTGCCTTTCTGTGGTCACTTGCTCTGCCGAGTTTTCTGGAACCGGGCATAATATCTTCTCCTTTCGGGAAATGTTAAATTTTTACTTGTTCTCCTCGGAGTTCATCAGCTCGCAACCGAGCGACTGGAGCTTCGCCTTAACCTCGTCAAACGACTTCTTTCCGAGGTTTCTCACCTTCATCATATCCTCGGGGGACTTGTTTACAAGGTCCTCGACGGTGTTGATTCCGGCTCTCTTCAGGCAGTTGAACGAACGAACAGAAAGCTCCAGCTCCTCGATAGTCATCTCGAGAACCTTATCCTTGCGGCTTTCCTCGCGCGTTTCCATAAGCTCCTGAGGATTGGTTTCATCGGAAAGCTCAGCGAAGAGCGTGAGCCTTTCGATAAGGATTTTCGCCGCGTAGGAAACTGCTTCCTTCGCGGAGATTGTGCCGTCGGTCCAGATTTCGATTATGAGCTTCTCATAGTCGGTTCTCTGACCAACGCGGGTATTTTCAACCGTATAATTGCACTTCAACACGGGTGTGTAGATGCTGTCAATCGGGATTACGCCGATAACGGGTTGGAGCTGATTTTTGTTCTGCTCCGCCGAAACATAGCCTCTTCCTCTGTCGAGAGTGATGTCCATATACAGCTTCGCGCCTGCACCGAGAGTTGCGATGTGCATACCGGGGTCGAGGATTTCAACCTCGCTGTCGGTTTTGATATCGCCGGCAGTTACCTCGCACTCGCCCTCAGCCTCGATATAAATCGTCTTGGGGGCTTCGCCGTACATTTTTGCTCTTAATCCTTTGATATTAAGAATGATTTCAGTAACATCTTCTTTTACACCGGGAACGGTTGAAAACTCGTGCTGAACGCCGTCAATCTTAACCGACGTCGCCGCAACTCCCGGCAATGAGGAGAGCAACACCCTGCGTAAACTATTACCCAAAGTGTTTCCATAGCCGCTCTGAAGAGGCTCCAGAACGAACATTCCATAAGTTCCGTCCGACCTTAGCTTAAAGGTCTCGATATTGAGCTTTTCGATTTTTTCAAGCATTGGTAACCCTCCCCGCAAGCTTGTCTGTCACGGTAAAAAGGAAAATCCTCCTTGCCGCATAACCTTAATTATCCGTTTTGTGCAACGCTAAAAGCCGTTTTCGGCATTCAGCTCGCCGTATTCCTGTTAATTTTAAATCACGCTCACATAAAGTCTAATACAGTATTGACGGTTTTTCTCAATCTTAATCGAAAACCCCGAGTATGAATTAAAAATAACTGCACTAAATATCTGTATGCTCTCAGTAAATCCGTTATTACGCCGCTTGAATGAACAGCGCGCGAATTTCCACGGCAATTATTTAGAATACAGCTCGATAATCAGGTGCTCGGCAATCTCGAAGTCGAGATCCTCGCGTGCAAAATTGCGGGTAACCTTTGCGGACTGCTTTTCCTTGTCAACGTCAAGCCACGCGGGTGTAAGTCTGCCGCCGGCAACTTCTGCAATCTGCTCAAATTTCTTGCTCTTCTTGCTCTTTTCGCGAAGAGAAACCACGTCGCCTACCTTAACTCTGTAAGAGGGAATGTCAACTCTCTTGCCGTTCACACAGAAATGACCGTGAGTTACAAGCTGACGAGCCTCGCGGCGGGTTGTTGCAAGTCCCATTCTGAAAACGATGTTGTCGAGTCTGCTCTCGAGAATTCTGATGAGGTTCTCACCGGCAATACCCTCTTCCTTGGTTGCCAGCTCATAGTAGTGATAGAACTGCTTCTCAAGAACGCCGTAAACAAACTTCAGCTTCTGCTTTTCCTTGAGCTGTTGTCCATACTCGGAAACCTTCTTGCGGCGATTGCCGTCCTTCTGGAATCTCATAGACTTCTTGTTCTCGGAATAGCCCAAAACCATCGGGCTGATGTCAAGACTTCTGCACTTTTTCAAAATCGGATCGCGATTTACTGCCATAAAAATTTCCTCCGTTAATCTAATCAAATATCGGCTTATGCCGACGCCGAGCAAACGTTGCGCTCGACAACCAAATTTGTTGTACCAACCAAAATCGGTCAGACTCTTCTTCTCTTGGGGGGACGGCAACCATTGTGAGGAATGGGAGTTACGTCCTTGATGAGCTTAACCTCAAGGCCTGCTGCCTGAAGTGCTCTGATAGCTGCCTCACGTCCCTGACCGGGGCCCTTTACATAAACCTCAACAGTCTTCAGTCCGTGCTCCATAGCAGCCTTTGCCGCAACATCAGCAGCTGTCTGCGCAGCATACGGGGTGGATTTTCTCGAGCCTCTGAAGCCGAGTCCGCCTGCGGATGCCCACGAAAGCGCGTTGCCCTGAAGGTCGGTGATGGTAACGATGGTGTTGTTGAAGGACGACTGAATGTGAGCCGCGCCATTCTCAACGTTCTTGCGCTCACGGCGTCTGCGAACAACCTGTTTTCCTTTAGCCTGTGCCATTTATTTACCGCCTTTCCTATTATTTCTTCTTGTTTGCAATAGTCTTCTTGGGACCCTTGCGTGTTCTGGCGTTGGTCTTGGTGCGCTGACCGCGAACGGGAAGACCCTTGCGATGACGAGTGCCGCGATAGCAGTTGATTTCAACCAGACGCTTGATGTTAAGAGCAACCATTCTTCTGAGGTCGCCTTCTACAACATAGCCGTCCTTGTCGATAACGTCACGGATTTTCGCCTCGTCCTCATCTGTGAGGTCGCGAACGCGTGTGTCGGGATTTACACCCGCTTTTGCCAGAATATCATTTGCGGACTTTCTGCCGATGCCGTAAACATAGGTAAGACCTATCTCTACACGCTTTTCCTTGGGCAGATCTACGCCGGCAATTCTTGCCATACTTTCTTTCCTCCTGTCCGGGAATTAACCCTGTCTTTGCTTGTGTTTAGGTTCAACACAAATAACCATAACCTTGCCCTTGCGCTTGATAACCTTGCATTTATCGCACATAGGCTTTACCGAAGGTCTGACTTTCATTGTAATACCTCCATTCTGAGCGCTTTAACGCTCAACTAAACCATCAGCAAAATCACTTGGCGCGCCAGGTAATTCTGCCCTTTGTAAGGTCGTAGGGCGACATTTCAACGGTAACTTTGTCGCCGGGGAGAATTCGTATATAATTCATACGAAGTTTTCCGCTGATGTGCGCCAAAATCTGATGACCGTTTGAAAGCTCTACCTTGAACTGTGCGTTGGGCAGCGCCTCCAATATTGTGCCTTCCACTTCCAATACGTCTTCTTTAGACAAGCTTATTCACTCTCCTGTAACGCGCTGTCCTGCTCGAACAGCTCTCTGAGCGTTCGCCGCAGACTCCTGTCCGTAAGCCCCGCGGGCTCGATAACCCGACTTGTCACACGGACGTGTTTTTTGTTTTTTTTCTTCGGCTTATCGAGCTTTCGCTCTTTGCCGTCGGCGACGAATAAAAACTCGCCGTCAGTTCGGACGACCAGCATCGCCCTTCCGCAGTCGTGACCTGCGCGGCTGATAACAACCGTTCCTGCCGTAATATTCATCAGTGGCTCTCCAATGTCAGAATAAGCGGCTCGCCGTTTGTGATGGCGACGCTGTGCTCGAAGTGACAGGACAAGCTTCCGTCGGTTGTCACGACCGTCCACTTATCGCCGAGAATATTAACCCTGCGGCTGTGGGAATTCACCATCGGCTCAATCGCAATCGTCATTCCCGGAACGAGCCTCGGTCCGTGACCGGCTTTGCCCTCGTTCGGAACTTCCGGGTCTTCGTGCATTTCGCGACCGACGCCGTGACCGATGAACTTTTCCGCAACGGCATATCCGCCGCTCTTGACGTGAGTTTCAATCGCGTGGGATATATCGCCGATTCGGTTGCCCGCGACCGCCTGCTCGATACCTTTATAAAGCGCTTCCTCCGTGAACTTCATCAGCCGTTTGGCTTCCTCGGAAACCTCTCCGACCATAAAAGTCTTGGTGTTGTCGCCCATAAAGCCGTTGAGCTCGGCTACGATATCGCAGGAAATTATATCGCCGTCCTTCAGGATAGCTTTCTTGCTCGGAATTCCGTGGATAAGCTGATCGTTTATCGAAAAGCAGTTGTGCCCCGGAAAACCCTGAAATCCGTAGCAGGGGCTGTGTCCGCCCTTTGACCGAACAAAATCATCAACAATTTTGTCCAGCTCCCAAGTGGAAATCCCCGCTCTGATGTTTTTACCCGCAAGCGCGAGAGCCTGCGCCGCAAGCTCGCCCGCCTTTATCATACCTTTAAGCTCTGCGGGATTTTTAATCTGAATCATTGCTTAACCTCTGATTGCCGCCAGCGTAAGCCTTGAGGTTTCGGCGATTTCGTTCTGACCTTCAACAGTAACCAGCTTGCCTCTCTTTTCATAGTAATCCTTGAGAGGAGCGGTCTTTTCGTGATAGGTCTTCAAACGCGCCTGAACCGTCTCGGGCTTGTCGTCAATTCTCTGAACGACCTTAGCGCCGCACGCGTCGCAAATTCCCTCAACCTTTGTGGGCTTATACTCGATGTGGTAAGAATTTCCGCAGCCCTCGCAAACGCGTCTGCCGCTCATTCTTGCGGTGATTGCCTCGTCGGAAACCGCGATTTCAACCACCTTATCGATGTTAACACCCATCTTGTCGAGAGCCTCTGCCTGCTCAACCGTTCTCGGGAAGCCGTCAAGAATAAAGCCGTTCTGCGCGTCGGGCTGTGCAATTCTGTCCTTCAAGATGCCGATTACAACATCATCGGGAACAAGCTCGCCTGCGTCCATAAAGCTCTTTGCCTTAAGACCTGCTTCTGTTCCGTTTTTAACTGCCTCTCTGAGCATATTACCCGTGGAAATCGCGGGAATGTTCAGCTCCTTGCAGACAACCTCTGCCTGCGTGCCTTTTCCGGCGCCGGGAGCGCCTAAGAATATCATATTCATAAGTCAATCTCCTGTGTTAGCGGTTTACCGATTTCGGATAACAAGCAGTTGTACCGCTTGCTATCCTACGTCTGTAAATTAGTCCAAAAATCCGGGGTGGTGGCGCATCATAATCTGGCTTTCGAGTGAACGAACCGTTTCGAGCGCAACACCGACAATAATCAGCATTGTTGTACCGCCGAGTGCCAGACCGCTGATGCCCGAAATCATTGAGAAGATTATCGGGAAAATCGCGACGATTCCGAGGAAAATTGCTCCGATGAGCGTAATCTTGTTGAGCGAGTTGTGAATGAAGTCCGAGGTGGGCTTGCCGGGACGATAACCCGGAATTGCACCGTTGTTCTTCTTCAAATTGTTCGCAATTTCAACAGGATTATAGGAAATCGCCACATAGAAGTAGTTGAACGCGATGATGAGAACGAAATAGATTACCGCGTAAAGGGGAGAATTCTGGCTGAAGAAACGGACGAAGCCGTCCCAGAAGGTATCTCCGTTACCGGTTATTCCGAAGAAGAAGCAGATTGTCTGCGGGAGCGACATAAGCGACATCGCGAAGATTATCGGCATAACACCGCTCATTGCAACCTTAATCGGAATATGTGTTGATTGTCCGCCGTACATTTTGCGTCCGACAACGCGTTTCGCGTACTGAACGGGGATTCTGCGCTCTGCGTTTGTCATAAAGATAACAAACCAGATCATTACAACGTAAATCACGAGAATTACGATGATGAAGGGGATTTTGCTCGCGTCCGTCTGGCACAGCTTGATATAAGTGTTTACGTCGTCGGGGAAGCGCGCCACGATACCTGCGAAGAGTATCATCGAGATACCGTTTCCGATACCCTTTTCGTTAATTCTGTCGCCGAGCCAAATGATAACCGATGCGCCCGCAACAAAGCAAGCCACAATGGTAATCGCCGAAAGCACCTGTGCGAACGTGTCCGATCCCTCGCCGTATTTCAGAAGCTCGGTTACACCGTAATCGGTTCTTACGCCGCCGCGGAGCGTGAAGTAGAACGCAACCGCCTGAATAAGCGCAATACCGAGCGAGGTGTACTTTGTGATTTTGTTTATCTTCTTCCTTCCCTCTTCGCCTTCCTTGGAAAGCCTCTCGAGAGGAGGAATGGCAACCGTCAACAGCTGAATGATAATCGACGCGTTGATGTAAGGCGTGATGGACATCGCGAGGAGTGTACCCTTTGAGAGCGAGCCGCCCGTCATTGTGTCGAGGTAGTTCAGCAACGAAGCGTCGCCGATGAGTTGTCCGATCGACTCATTGTTGAGGAACGGAACAAAAATGCTTGAACCTAAGCGGAACAGTATGATGATAAACAGCGTGTACAGAATCTTTTTGCGAAGCTGGGTATCAACCCACGCGTTGCGAAAGACTGTTAACATTCCGTTCAATTACATCACCTCAGCCTTTCCGCCTGCCTTTTCAATTTTTTCCTGAGCGGAAGCTGTGAACTTAACCGCCTTTACAGTGAGCTTCTTGGTGAGCTCGCCGTTGCCGAGAATTTTAACGCCGTCCTTCGCGTCCTTGATTGCGCCGCAAGCGATAAGAGCCTCAGCGTCAACCACTGCGCCGTCCTCGAAGCGCTTTTCAAGCTCCGAAACGTTTACAGTTGCGAATTCATCAGCGAAGATATTGTTGAAGCCTCTCTTGGGCATTCTTCTCTGAAGCGGCATCTGACCGCCCTCGAAGCCCGGTCTGATAGAACCGCCCGAGCGAGCCTTCTGACCTTTATGTCCCTTGCCGGCAGTCTTGCCGTTGCCGGAACCGTGACCTCTGCCGATACGCTTAACTTCTTTAGTAGCGCCGCATGCCGGCTGTAATTCGTGAAGTTTCATTAACTATTGCACCCCATTTCTTTTAGTTGATAGCTTGCAGAATTTCTGCTCTCAGACTTCTTCAACCTTAACAAGGTGAGCGATAGTCTTGATTTTGCCTCTTGTAGCATCGTTATCGGGCTGAGTGGTAACGGAGTTAATCTTGCGAAGACCCAGCGCCTGAGCTGTGGCAATCTGATTTTTCTTGCAGCTGTTCAAAGAGCGTACAAGAGTGATTTTTAAACTTGCCATTGTGTTTTCCTCCTATAAGCTCTTATCAAAGCTCCTTAACGCTCTTGCCTCTGAGAGCCGCAACTTCTTCAGCGGTTCTGAGAGCCATCAAGCCCTGCATAGTAGCTCTTACAACGTTGCAGGGGTTGTTGGAACGCAGGGACTTTGTACGAATGTTCTTGATGCCTGCCATTTCGATAACCGCACGAACAGGGCCGCCTGCGATAACGCCGGTACCTTCGGGAGCCGGACGCATAAGAACTGCGCCTGCACCGAACTTGCCTGTAATCTCGTGAGGAATGGTTGTGCCCTTGAGAGCGATTTTGTGAAGATTTTTCTTCGCATCGTCAATTCCCTTGCGGATTGCATCGGGAACTTCGTTGGATTTGCCCATACCGAAACCAACCGTGCCGTTTCCATCGCCTACAACAACCAGAGCTGAGAACTTCATAATACGTCCGCCCTTAACGGTCTTGGAAACGCGGTTGATGTAAACAACCTTCTCAGAAAGCTCGTTTTCTGTCTGTTCAATTCTAGCCAAGTCATTTCCCTCCTTATCAGAAATTGAGTCCGCCTTCGCGAGCGCCCTCAGCGAGAGCCGCTACACGACCGTGATACACATATCCGCCTCTGTCGAAAACAACATCGGTGATACCTGCCTGCTTTGCCTTTTCAGCGATCATCTGACCAACCTTCTTGGCCGCATCGCAGTTTCCGCCGTACATATCGAAGCCCTTCTCGGTGGAAGAAGCCGCGCAAAGAGTCTTGCCGTTTACGTCGTCGATAATCTGCGCGTAGATGTGCATAGAAGAACGGAAAACATTAAGTCTGGGGCACTCGGGAGTTCCCGATACCTTGCCGCGAACGCGCTTATGACGGCGCATTCTGCTCTTGTTCTTATCGATTATTTTAACCATCTTATTATCCTTTCATAGCCTTTCCCTGTACGCGCTTCGACGCGTATTGCGGGAAAGTCCTTCAAACAGAATTGATATCTCACGGAGAAATTCTCCGATATAATCAATATTACTTCTTGCCCTTTCCTGCCTTGCCTTCCTTGCGGCGGATATACTCGTCAACGTACTTGATACCTTTACCCTTGTAAGGCTCGGGAGGACGCTTGCTTCTGATTTCGGAAGCGCGCTGGCCAACCTTCTGCTTGTCGATACCAACAACGATAATCTTGTTGGGGGAAGGAACTTCGAGCTTGCAGTCATCGGTGTCGGAAACGACAACCTTGTGTGAGAAGCCGAGGTTAAGGATAACGTCCTTGCCCTGCTTTTCGCATCTGAAGCCTACGCCGTTGATTTCGAGCTCCTTCTTGTAGCCCTCGGTTACGCCTACAACCATATTGTGGATAAGCGTTCTCGTAAGACCGTGAAGCGAGCGGGAAATGTTCTCGTCGTTGGGACGCTCAACTGTGATAACAGCGCCGTCCTGTGTAATCTTCATCGTGTGATTGAACTCTTTGGTGATTGTACCCTTAGGACCTTTTACGGTTACAACGGAGCCGTCGATTTTAACGTCAACGCCCGCGGGAACAGTAATAGGCATTCTACCGATTCTTGACATTACTATTCCTCCTTACCATACAAATGCCAGCACTTCGCCGCCGACATTCATTTCGCGAGCCTTTTTGTCCGTCATAATGCCCTTGGAAGTGGAAACGATAGCGATACCGAGACCCTTCATAACCTTGGGCATATCCTTGCAGTTGGAGTAGATTCTCAAACCGGGCTTGGAAACTCTTCTAAGACCTGTGATAACCTGCGCCTTGCTGTCGGTGTACTTAAGTGTGATTTTGATAACGCCCTGCTTGTTGTCGTCAACAACCTTGAAGGACTTGATGTAGCCTTCGTCGAGCAGAATCTGAGCGATTTGCTTTTTAAGGTTGGAAGCGGGAACGTCAACAGTAGCGTGCTTTGCGGAATTGGCGTTGCGAATTCTCGTAAGCATATCCGCGATAGTATCTGTAATCTGCATTCATTTACCTCCTAACAACGAGCCGTTACGAATTCCATCGGCGAAAAGCCCGTTCGTCGTACTCGCATATTTCGCGCTATGAAGCGCCTTGTCGATACAGAGCCGGACACTGAAAAAACCCGTCCGGCGAGGGATTTTTGCAGAAGCGATTTGCTTACCAGCTTGACTTCTTAACGCCGGGAATCTGTCCCTTGTAAGCAAGCTCTCTGAAACAGATTCTGCAAATGCCGAATTTGCGCATATATGCGTGAGGTCTGCCGCAAATCTTGCATCTGTTGTAAGCGCGAGTAGAATACTTCGGCTCTCTGAGCTGCTTCTGCTTGAGTGACATCTTAGCCATAGCTTTCCTCCGTCCTAATTACTTCTCGAAAGGAGCGCCCATAAGGGTGAGCAACTCTCTGGCTTCTTCGTCGGTTTTAGCGGTAGTGATGAAGTTGATATCCATACCGCGAACTGCGTCGATTTTATCGTATTCGATTTCGGGGAAGATGAGCTGTTCCTTAAGACCGAAAGAGTAGTTTCCTCTTCCGTCGAAGGAGTTGGGGTTGATACCTCTGAAATCGCGTACACGGGGCAGAGCCACGTTGAAGAGTCTGTCGAGGAACTCGTACATAATCTCACCGCGCAGCGTAACCTTAACGCCGATAACCTGACCTTCTCTGAGTTTGAAGTTCGCGACAGACTTCTTGGACTTGCAGGCAACGGGCTTCTGACCGGTGATAGCCGCAAGCTCTGCCATAACGTTGTCGATAATCTTCGCGTTCTCCTTTGCCTCGCCGCAGCCAACGTTTACAACAATCTTGTCAAGCTTCGGAATCTGCATAACAGACTTATAACCGAATTTCTTAAAAAGAGCGGGAGCTACGGTTTCCTTGTAGAATTCTTTCATTCTTGCCATCGTTTTTTCCTCCGTTTAAGCCGGGTTTCAGCGCTCGCAACACTTATGCCATCGGCACAAAATGTGTCGCGCCGCACTACTTGTACCCGACCTCCTGGGCAATCAATACTTCAGCTCTGCGCCGCAGTGCTTGCAGACTCTGATTTTCTTGCCGTCCTCAATCTTGTGACCCACTCTTGTGGGCTTGTCGCACTTAGGGCAAACAGGCATAACCTTGCAAGCGTAAATCGGGCTCTCAGCCTGAACTCTGCCGCCGAGCTGTCCCTGCTGCTTGGGCTTAACGTGCTTGGTAACCATATTGATACCCTCAACGATTACCTTGCCCTCTTTGGGGGAAACGGTCAAAACCTTACCGGTTTTTCTCTTACCATTCTGACCGTTTGTGAACTTATCCTTGCTGTCGCCCGTCATAAGAGCGACCGTGTCGCCGACTTTAATATTCATACCGCGGCACCTCCATTACAGAACTTCGGGAGCAAGGGACAGGATTTTCATATAATCCTTATCTCTCAGCTCTCTTGCAACCGGCCCAAAAATACGAGTACCCTTCGGATTTTTGTCCTCCTTGATGATAACAGCCGCGTTTTCGTCAAAGCGGATATAAGTGCCGTCGTCGCGTCTCAAACCCTTTGCCGAGCGCACTACAACTGCCTTTACAACGTCGCCCTTTTTAACAACGCCGCCGGGTGTAGCTTTTTTAACAGAAGCTACGATAACGTCGCCGATATTTGCGTATCTTCTTCTTGTTCCGCCAAGAACTCTGATACACATAAGCTCTTTAGCGCCGGTGTTGTCGGCAACCTTGAGCAATGTCTGCATTTGTATCATGGCTTAAACTCCTTCCCTGTCGAATTGCCGCCGGCAATTCAACGAAAAATTCAGAAATTACTTAGCGCGCTCGATGATGTTAACAAGGCGCCATCTCTTATCCTTGGAGAGCGGTCTTGTTTCCATAATCTCAACTCTGTCGCCTATCTTGCAGGTGTTTTCCTCATCGTGAGCCTTGAGCTTGATGGTGCGCTTTACGATTTTCTTGTAAAGAGGATGACGAACGTTGTCCTCGATAGCGACTACGATTGTCTTATCCATCTTATCGCTTACGACTTTTCCTACTCTGGTCTTTCTAAGATTTCTTTCCATTTTTAGTTCTTATCCTCCTTCCTTAATTCTCCGCTGTAAGTTCACGCTCGCGCTGAATGGTCTTGATACGAGCGATATCCTTCTTGACAGCCTTAATTCTTGTGGGATTGTCAAGCTGGTTTACAGCGAGCTGGAAGCGCAGGTTGAAAAGCTCCTGTTTGAGCTCGGCGAGCTTTGTTTCAAGCTCTTTTTCCGAAAGATATTTAATTTCCGAAGCCTTCATTAAAGCTCACCTCCGTCTTCCTTTTTAACAAATTTGCACTTGATGGGAAGCTTGTGCATAGCGAGACGCATAGCTTCTCTTGCGGTTTCCTCGGGAACGCCCGCGATTTCAAACATAACTCTGCCGGGCTTTACAACGGAAACCCAGTATTCGGGAGAACCTTTTCCCGAACCCATACGAGTTCCGAGCGGCTTTGTAGTAACGGGCTTGTCGGGGAAAATCTTAATCCAAACCTGACCGCCACGCTTGATATAACGCGTCATCGCGATACGAGCCGCCTCAATCTGATTGGACTTAATCCAAGCGGCCTCGAGCGCCTGAAGACCATACTCGCCGTTTGTAACCTTGTTGCCTCTTGTAGCAACACCCTTGCGGCGGCCTCTCTGCACTCTTCTGTACTTTACTCTCTTAGGAAGCAGCATTATTCGTTACCCCCTTCAACTTTTTTTGCTTCTGTTCTGGGCTTACGGGGAGGACGACGGTCGCCGTTTCTGCCCGCGCCGTTTGCTCTGTCGTTGCGGCGTCTGTCGTTACGCTCGTTTCTTTCGGTGCGAGCGGGCTTATTCTCGCGGATTTCGCCCTTGAGAACCTCACCGTTGTAAATCCAAACCTTAACGCCGATTACACCATAAGTGGTGTTTGCTCTTGCAACGCCGTACTCGATGTCAGCGCGAAGAGTCTGAAGCGGAATTGTACCCTCGTGGTAGCTCTCGGAACGAGCGATTTCTGCGCCGCCCAAGCGTCCGCTTACCATAGTCTTAATGCCCTTTGCGCCGCTCTTCATGGTTCTGCCGATAGCCTGCTTCATAGCGCGTCTGAAGGAAACACGTCCCTCGAGTTGCTGAGCGATGCTGTCTGCAACGAGCTGTGCGTTGAGGTCGGGAGCCTTGATTTCTACGATGTCGATAGATACGGGCTTACCGATAAGCTTCTCGACTTCGCCGCGGATTTTCTCAATCTCCGCGCCCTTCGGGCCTATAAGCATTCCCACCTTGTCGGCGTGAATGTAAATTTTGATTTTGTCAGCGCCTGTGCGCTCAATCTGAATGTCTGCGATGCCAACTGCTCTTGAGAGCAACTGACCGGTCTTTTCGCCGGATACCTTGGTGAACTGTCTTTTGTTCATCAGATAATCACGGATTTTGTAATCCTCGACAAGTGTATCACCGAAGGTTGCTTTGCCCGCGAACCAGCGAGAATCCCAATCCTTGATTACACCCACGCGAAGACCGTGCGGATTAACCTTCTGTCCCATTGTAATTCTCCTCCTTATTCAGCTTCTTTAACAACCAGCGTGATGTTGGACGTTCTCTTTAAAATTCTGTGAGCTCTGCCGTGGTCCTTAGCTCTGATGCGCTTAAGCGTGATGCCTGCGCCAACATAAGCCTGAGAAACATAGAGTCTTGAGGTGTCCATATTGTGATTGTTTTCTGCGTTTGCAATAGCGGATTTAAGCAACTTTGCAAGCGGCTCGCAAGCGGACTTCGGCGTATTCTTCAGAATAGCCATTGCTGTTTCTACGGGCTTGTTGCGGATTAAATCGAGCACGATTCCAACCTTGCGCGGAGAGATACGTACTTGTCTGAGTTCTGCTCTGGCTTCCATATTCTCCCCTCCTTACTTCTTACCCGTGGTTTTGCTTCCTGCGTGACCTTTGAAGGTTCTTGTGGGAGCAAACTCGCCGAGCTTGTGACCTACCATATCCTCGGTAACATATACCGGAACGTGCTTTCTGCCGTCATGAACAGCAAAAGTGTGACCTACGAAATCGGGGAAAATCGTGGAAGAACGGCTCCAAGTCTTGAGAACCTTCTTCTCGCCCTTTTCGTTCATATCGAGAACTCTCTTCATGAGAGCTTCTTGAACGTAAGGCCCCTTCTTAATGCTTCTTCCCATTGTTAAAAATTCCTTTCAAGTTGACATGCAAGTTAATGAACGGCGACTTTTGCGTTTCCGCCGCGCCGTTCTTATTAACAGCAACTGTCGGGTTAATTATTTACCGTTTCTTCTTCTTACGATGAACTTGTTAGACGCCTTCTTAAGCGAGCGCGTCTTGTAACCCAAAGCGGGCTTGCCCCACGGGGTTACAGGGCCGGGACGTCCAACAGGGGACTTACCCTCACCACCGCCGTGCGGGTGGTCGTTCGGGTTCATTACGGAACCACGAACTGTCGGTCTGATACCGAGGTGACGGGTTTTACCGGCTTTACCGCGGTTTACATTCTCGTGGTCGAGGTTGGAAACCGTACCGATGGAAGCGTAGCAGTTCGCTTCAACGTTTCTCAGCTCGCCGGAAGGAAGTCTGAGGAGCGCGTAGCCGTTCTCCTTAGCCATCAGCTGAGCCATATTACCGGCGGAGCGAACCATCTGACCGCCCTTGCCGGGGTGAAGCTCGATGTTGTGGATAACGGTACCTACGGGGATTGCCTCGAGAGGAAGCGCGTTTCCGGGCTTGATGTCCGCGTCTGCGCCCGCTCTAACGGTATCGCCAACCTTAAGTCCATCGGGAGCGATGATATATCTCTTCTCGCCGTCCTCGTACTGAACGAGAGCGATGAAAGCGGAACGGTTCGGGTCGTATTCGAGCGTCATAACCGTTGCGTTCATTCCGCGCTTATCTCTCTTGAAGTCGATTACGCGGTATTTTTTTCTGTTGCCGCCGCCGATGTGACGAACGGTAATTCTGCCGTAGCTGTTTCTGCCTGCGGTCTTCTTAACAGGCTCCAGAAGACTTTTTTCGGGAGCGACCTTGGACAGCCCGCTGTAATCGGTAACAGTCATACCTCTGCGGCTGTTATTGACAGGCTTGTAAACTTTTATAGCCATTTCGTTTCACTCCTTACTCAAATCATTCCGTCGAAGAACTCGATAGTCTTAGAGCCTTCTGCGAGAGTGACAATAGCCTTCTTCCAATCGGAAGTGTAACCCTCGTTTCTGCCCATTCTCTTCTTTCTTCCGCGAACGCTGATTGTGTTTACCTTTGCAACCTTAACGCCCTTGAAGAGAGTCTCGACAGCCTTTGCGATTTCAATCTTGTTGGCATTTTTAGCAACCTTGAAAGTGTACTTGCCGTTCTGAAGGCATTCGGTGCTGTGCTCGGTGATAATGGGCTTGATGATGATGTCCTGTGCAACCTTTTCCATTATGCGTACACCTCCTCGAGCTTTTCAACAGCGCCCTTTACGATAACGAACTTGTCGCAGTTGAGGATATCGTAAACGTTGAGGGAGTTAACCTGCGCTGTCTTAACCTTTTCGATGTTGGCAACGGACTTGATAACCTTAGCGTCTGCGCTGTCGAGAACGATGAGGGTCTTGCCCTGAGCGCCGACTGCGTTGAGCATATTGACCATAGTCTTGGTCTTGTACTCGTCCGTTGTGATAGCGTCAACAACAATCATTTCATTGTCGATGACCTTTGTGGAAAGAGCGGACAGAATAGCCAGTCTCTTTACCTTCTTGTTCATAGCAAGTCTGTATGAACGGGGCTTCGGGCCAAGTGCGATACCGCCGTGTCTCCACTGCGGAGCTCTTGTCGAACCCTGACGGGCATTACTTGTGCCCTTCTGACGATAGGGCTTCTTGCCGCCGCCGCTTACTTCGGTTCTTGTAAGCGTGGACTGAGTGCCCTGACGCTGATTTGCGAGATAATTCACAACCGCGGTGTGCATTGCGGTCTTGTTGGGCTCAATGCCGAAAACTGCGTCGTTAAGCTCAAGCTCGGAAACGACTTTACCCGCCATATCAACTACGTTAATCTTTGACATATCGTATCGTCCTCCTTACCTTTAAGCCTTAACCGCGTCGCAGATGGTAACAACTCCGCCCTTAGGACCGGGAACTGCGCCCTTAACTGCGATGAGATTGTTCTCGACGTCAACCTTGACAACAACGAGGTTCTGAACGGTAACTCTCTCTGCGCCCATGTGACCTGCCATACCCTTGCCCTTGAAAATTCTCGAAGGGCTGGAGCAAGCGCCCATAGAGCCTGCCTGTCTTGCAACAGGACCGGAACCGTGAGTTTCCTTCAGTCTGTGCTGGTTGTGACGCTTGATTGCGCCTGTGAAACCCTTACCCTTGCTGGTGCCGACAACGTCGATAACGTCGCCCTCAGCAAAAACGTCTGCCTTTACGATATCGCCCGTGTTAAGGGAAGCGGTGTCGTCAAGACGGAACTCCTTAAGAGTTTTCTTGAAAGCCACGTCATTCTTCTTGAAGTGACCTTGCTCGGGCTTGTTAACGTGCTTAGCGGAAACATCGCCAAAGCCGAGCTGAACAGCTTCATAGCCGTCGTTTTCGGTTGTTTTCTTCTGTACTACAACGCAGGGACCCGCCTCGATAACGGTAACGGGAACAACCTTTCCTGCCTCGTCGAAGATCTGCGTCATGCCGACCTTCTTGCCGATGATAGCCTTTTTCATCAGCCTTTCCTCCTTCTTGGTTATTGGTTGAGATTGCTCTCAACATGACCTCGCGCCGCGAATCAGCGTTCGGTTAGCGGTTGGGGAACCGTTGGGTAAATCCCCCAACATAACTCAAAGTCAAAAGCGAAACGCCTTCAACTTTAAATATCCATGGAAATCTCCACACCTGCGGGAAGCTCAAGACTCTGAAGAGCCTCGATTGTCTTCTGAGAGGGACGGATTACATCGATAAGGCGCTTGTGAGTTCTGAGTTCGAACTGCTCGCGGGAGTACTTATACTTGTGAACCGCTCTCAGGATTGTTACAACCTGCTTGTCCGTGGGGAGCGGAATAGGGCCTGCAACTCTTGCTCCGCTGCGCTTTGCAGCGTCAACAATCTTAGCAGCGGCAGCGTCAACGATGCCGTGCTCGTAGCCCTTAATCCTGATTCTAACTTTTTCGCTGGATGCCATAATTTTCAACCTTTCCCGTTTTTGTAAAACGCTTGTCAATAATCGGCGAAGGCTTATTATGAAAAATCCACTGCTCCGTGTGTTTCATATATCCGCGCAGACTTGTTAGTTATCCGAGAATTTCGGACACTTTAACCGTCACAGCCGGACATTCCGAAGAGTATCAATTTTTCCGCCCGAATCGAGTTCGGACATGCTCCGTCGAAGTTACCACGCTTTGCGTGCAATCTCCGACTTCATCGCCTTGTTTTCAAAACTGCCGTACAGCAGTCGCCAAAGATTATTTTACCACACACAGCGCCATTTTTCAAGCGTATTCTCAAAAACTTTGCACTTTTTCGCAGAGAATTTTTCTTGAATTTCGCCCAACATTTTATGCACTTTGCACAAAACAGACAATTTTCGACCAAATTTGAGCAAAATATACCATTATAATATAAGGCAAAACTCAAAGCTCGTCCAGCGCCCCCGAAATAACCTCAGCCCACTGTTTCACGAGAACGTCAACATCGCCGGTTGTGACAAGAAAACCGCTGTCGGCGGGGTTTTGGGTGACGGAGGAGAGCGCGGTTACTGTGGGAACGCCGATTGCGGCGACGGGAATACCGAGCGTTTTCCGCGAAATCGCGCCCCGCCGTGAGTCCGCGCCCGAGCCGGGAATTATCCCCGCATCGGTAATCTGCACGGTTTTGCCGATGTAGCGCGGGTTGTTGCAGGCGAGCGCGTCAACCACGACAACGCAGTCCGCGGGCAACTCACGCGCCGCCGCTCGCACCAGCTTTGCCGTGTCAAGACCGGTTTTTGCGGCAACATCGGTTTCGATTGCCGAGAGCAAAAAATGCCGTGTTTTCCGCTTGGTTATGCCCCTCACGGCAAGCGCACCGAGGCTGTCGGGGGTAATGTCGGGGTTGCCAAGACCGGCAACAAAAAGCCGCCCGCGCTCGTGAACAAGCTGACGAAGCGCCCTTTGCACAAGCGCCGTCATACCAAAATCCGACGGTTCGCCCTCAAGCGTGATGTAGTGCCCCGCGCTCTTCCCGACGCGATGCGCGGCGTTCTCGCAGATTTTCACATCGGTAATCTTAACCGCGCCAACCGTCCGTGTAACCGCCGAAACGCCGTCCTTTGCCGTGAAAATCCGCGCCGCTTCCATTGCAAGACCTGTTTTATCCATAAAATTCTCCCGTAAATCAAGTAAAATCGCATTTTTTTCGTTTACCCCCTTGAAATTTTCCGAAAAATGTGTTATAATATCTAGTACTGTGAGAAAAATCCTGCCAAAAACGATTAAAATAGAGAAACGGCGGGGGATTTTTGGTGAATATAAATAATTTTTCCCGAAAATTCTTGCAAAATTCAGTTAATAAAACAATTATCCAAAACGGAGGTGAAAAAAATGCCGAATATTAAATCCGCAAAGAAAAGAGTTCTTACTTCTCAGGCAAGAAACGAGGCTAACAAGAGCGCGAAATCCGCTCTGCGCACTTCGATAAAGAAGGCTCGCGAGGACGGAGCAGACGCTGCGACAGTTAAGGCTGCCGTAGTTAACGTTGACAAGGCTGCGGGCAAGGGTCTTATCCACAAGAATAAGGCTGCTCGTATCAAATCTCAGCTCGCTAAGAAAGCGAACGCATAAGTGCCTTTTTCACGTCATAAACGCCCGCAGCTTCTCGGTTTGCGGGCGCATTTTTTAAGAGCATTGCTTATTCGGTTGATACACAATTCCGCGAGAACTCTTATTGTGGAAAAGCGCGGCGTTGTCCGAGAAAAACAAGCGAAAAGGGGGTATTTTCAGTTATGGTTTTAGAGGAAATTACGGATATAAACGAAATTGATGCCGTTCTGAATGACGCGCAGATGTGCAGAATTGCGCTTCTTGACGGTGACAAGCCTTATATTGCCCCGATGCTTTTCGGGTATTGTTTGTCGGGGGGAAATCCCGAGTTCTATTTCCGTTGCGGCGAAAAGAGCGAGCTTATCGATATTATAAAAAAGAACAACAAGGCGGCGTTTGAAATCGACAAGCTGTACGAGGTTGTTCCCGGCGAGGAAAACCCCAGCCTTTTCGAGGCGGCTTATGAATTTGTCGGCGGCACCGGCACAATCGAGTTCATCACGGGCATCGACAAAATTACCGGCTTCAGCCACATTCTCAAAAAGTACAACAAAAACGGCGGCGAGTGCAATATCTCCGAGCAGATTTTGAACAGCTTTGCCGTGCTCAAGCTTACGGCAACACAAATTATCTGCAAAAAACAAAGCAGAGCTGTTGGTGAAACGAATGAAAATGAACAAGGAAACGATTAAAAACAAGCTTCGCGAGCTTCAGGAAAACGAGGAGTACGAGCTTATCGAGGAAACCGTAAACGCGCTCCCCGACAGCCTTATCGATGACGATATCCTGAACGTGCTTTGCTCGGCTTATTTCAATCTTGACGAATATAAAAAGGCAATCGCGCTTCTCGAGGGACAACGCGAGCGGCTTGAGGACGACTTTAAGTGGAATTTCCGAATGGGACTTGCGCTTTTCAAGGCAACCGAGGACGAGGAGTGCGAGGACAACGATGAGCTGAAAAAGAAAATCCTCGAGCGCGCGCAGGTGTCCTTTGCGCGGGCGATGAATATGAACCCGCCCGATGATATCCTCGAAGCCGCCGATATGTATATGGAAAAAATTGACGCGGCGCTTGACGAGCTGTACGGTGAACCCGAGGGCGATGAGTTTGCTCCCGAGATGTACAGCCTCGAGGAGGTTGACGCAATCGAGGAGCATATCAAGGAGTATTTCGGCGAATTTCCCACGGTTTTTCACGAGCTGGTTTCGCCCGATATCCACTGCGATATCTACATAGTTCCCCCGACCGAGGAGCGCAATTATTACACGCTCCTGACCGTTGGAATGGGCGCGCATATTATGAACATTCCCGAGGAGCTTGACCCCGAGGAACACGGCAGAGCTGAGCTTTTAATCTGCCTGCCGCCCGACTGGAAGGTCGGTGAAAACTCCGAGGAATGGTTCTGGCCGATAGGCTTGCTGAAAAGTCTGGCGCGGCTTCCGATAAACTGCGAAACGTGGCTCGGCTGGGGACATACCATCGACAACGGCGATAGCTTCGCTGAAAACACGGCGCTTTGCGGCTCACTTTTGATTTACCCCGAGGACGTTGAAAAAGGTGCGGATTTCTGCGAGTTGCCGAGCGGTGAGCGGGTGAATTTCTTTGAGGTTCTCCCCATTTACCGCGATGAGATGATGTTTAAGCGCGACAACGATACCCACGCGCTTCTCGAGAAAATGAACGGCGTTTCGCACGTTTTGGATATCAACCGTGAGCCCGTCTGCGAGGAGTACAATCTTATCGACTCGATGGCTGACCACTCGAAAAAAATTCTCGAGAAGGATTTGCCGATAAGCACAATAAACGGTGGAAACCACATCGCGATGTTCCTGCGCTGGTGCATCGAGCACGACCTCAACAGCACGGATTTCTTCGAGCCGTTTCCCGATGTAATCGAGAAGGTCAAGAGCGGAAACCCGCCCGATTTGCGAAAATTCCTCAAAGTCGCGATGAACGGCGAGCTTGCGGTTTACCACTTCAGCTTCCTCGGCTACGCGTTCGCGCGGGACTACTACGACTTCAACCACCACAATTTTGAGTTCTTTTACCCCGCCGATGTGGACGACTGCGCCGAGCAATATTTCGGAACGGAAAAGTACAATTCCGAGGAATTCAAGGACGAAGCGTATCTTTTCACGCCGTTTGATGATGATTATTATCACAAATTGTCGAAATACATCGACCGCGCTTATGCGAAATTTTATCCCGATTTCAGGGATTATCAGTACAACGTGCAACTACCTTTGGTAAAAGCGGCGGAGAAAATTCTCGGGTGCGAGTGCATTTTCCCGAAAGAGCCGTCGGATATTGTCGGGGAGTTGAAAAAGGCGCTCGCGGACTGCGAAAACGAGGATTGGTTTCCGCTGTTGCTTGTTATCGACTACATTCCCGATACGGTCGAAAATGAAACAGATGAACTCGCTAATCTTCTCTGCAACGCAAACGAGCATTTTCTCCAGCCGATTGTTGTTGCAAAAACACCGCGGAAGAACTTTTTTGATAAATTCTCCGAGTCGAAGCCGACTTATATTAACTCGGACGAAATTAAATCAAATGGCGAACGTGCAAAGGAGATTTTCGGGGTAAAGCCTGCGGTGCTGGCATTTTCCGAAAACAGCTTTTCGCTTATGTTGCCCGAAAACGACGGAGTGTACCTTTTGCTGAAAGGATAATGATATGACCGAAAAAGAAGAATTTATCTCGATTTTCACCGAAAACATAAAGCGCGAGGGCGCAGACAAGCTCCTTGATTTTCTCGAAAACAAGAGCGATTTCTTCACCGCGCCCGCGTCTACGCGTTATCACAACGCCTTTGAGGGCGGGCTTTTGCGGCACTCGCTCAACGTGTACAAGTGCCTTGTCGCGTATCTCGAGCGCGGGCGCGTGAAGGATATGTACAAGCTCGAGGTGAGCGCGGAAACTGCGGCTATTGTCGCGCTGCTGCACGATTTGTGCAAGGTGAACATCTACCGCGTTTCCTACCGCAACTCCAAAAACGACAAAACCGGACAGTGGGAGAAAGTGCCGTACTACGAAATTCACGACACTCTGCCCTACGGTCACGGCGAAAAAAGCGTTTATATGATAAGCGGGTTTATGCGGCTGACGCGCGAGGAGGCTATGGCAATCCGCTGGCATATGGGCTTTTCCGGTACCGAGGACAAAAACACCATCGGCAGAGCGCTCGAAAAATACCCGCTTGCGTTCGCGCTTTCGGTCGCGGATATGGAAGCAAGCTATTTCCTTGAGGGTTCGGAGGATTAAGTGTAATAATTATCCCGCCAAAGTATTTGCGCTTCGGCGGGATTTTTATAGAAAAGCTCTTACAATCAGCCAAATTATCAAAATCCAAATCAGCACAATAGGAATTGCAAAATACCATCTTTTCGGCTTGCCGTTTTCCCACATTCCCTCGGAGAGCGCGCGGTTTTTCTCCAAAACGTCTTTCGGGATAAATTTTATCGTGAGAGCAACCAGCGCGGGGAGCAAAATCAAGTCGTCAAGATACCCCAAAACCGGTATAAAATCGGGCATCAGGTCAATCGGCGACAGCGCGTAGGCAACCGTGATTGCCGCGAAAATTTTCGCCACAACCGGAGTTTCCTTGTCCTTTATCGCCAAAAATAAGGCGGGAATGTCCGTTTTAAGGCGTTTCGCGCGTTCTTTCAGTTTCATTGTTGTTCTCTTTTCATTGTTGATTTTTCAAGAAAATTATAACACCAAATCAACTTGTTGTCAACAACCGCGCACGTTTGTTTTGCATAAATTTCAAGACAAGTCATATAAATTTACAAAAAGTCCGAGCCGAGCCGAGCATTTTTCGGCATTTTTCCGCGCAATTTTTCAACCGAAAAGGAGCTTTTATGAAAAAAATTATCTGCTTGCTTTTGAGTGTTCTCACGCTGTTTTCAGTCGGTTCAACCGCATTTGCCGAGAGCGAAACCGCCGTTTCCTCGGGGAAAGCGGAAATTCTCTACGAAGCGAACACGGGGCAAATCCTTTACTCGAAAAACGCTGATACCAAGCTCCCGATTGCTTCGGTAACAAAAACAATGTCCCTGCTCCTTTTCGCTGAGGCAATCGACAAGGGCAAGCTCACGCTCGAGGAAAAGGTGAAAGCATCGGGCGAAGCGGCGAAAACGGAGGGCTCGACAATTTGGCTGACTGCGGGCGAGGAGATGACGGTCGCGGAGTTGCTGGAGGCGGTTATCGTGAACTCCGCGAATGACGCTTGCGTTGCCCTCGCGGAGCACGTTTCGGGGAGTGAAGCTGTCTTTGTCAAGCTGATGAACAAGCGCGCGAAGGAGCTTAAAATGACCTCAACGCGCTACAAAAACTGCACGGGGCTTGACGTTGACGGGCACTACTCCTCCGCTCACGATACCGCAATCGTCACCGCTGAGCTTATGAAGCACGAGGTGCTCAGGGGTTGGTTTTTGACGTGGGTTGACTACCTGCGCGGCGGTCAAACTCAGCTCGTCAACACCAACAAAATGATTCGCTACTACAACGGCATTCTCGGCGGAAAAACCGGCACAACAGACGCGGCGGGCTGTTGTCTTACGGTCTGCGCGGAGCGGAATAATATGCGGTTGGTTGCGGTAACGCTCGGTTGCGCGGAGGACAGCGAGCGTTTTGATGTGTGCGAAAATCTCCTAGACTACGGTTTCAGTAGCTTTGAGTTGTTTTCACCCGAAATCAATTTCAACAACCTCAAACCGATAAAAGTCACGCACGGCACGCTCTCCGAAACCACGCCCATTATCAAGCATCAGGGTGAGGAGTGCGTTATCAAAAAAGGTCGCGCGAAGGACGTGAAGTACGAGTACACCTTCGTTGAACAACTCGAAGCACCTGTCAAGAAAGGGCAGTTTGTCGGGGAATATTTGGTAACCGTTGACGGAGCTGAGGTTTTTCGCTCGGATATTGTCGCGAAGGACGATATCCCGAGAATGAATTTCTGGCTTTGTTTTGTACGGCTTTTGCAGGCGATGATTTCTATGTAGCGCGTGCTGTTAAACACGCATTTTCTCACATTCTGAGAGCCTCCGCGGGATTGAGCTTTGCCGCTTTTGCCGCGGGGTATGCACCGAAAACCGCTCCCAGAAGCGCCGTGACAACCGCTGAGGTTATCAGCGAACCAACGTTGACCGAAAACGGCACTCCCAAAATCACGCACCCCGCAAACGATACCGCAAGCCCCGCGACAATTCCCGCCGCGCTCCCCAAAAGCGTGAGCAGAACGCTCTCCGCGAGAAATTCCCCGAGAATATCACGTTTTCGCGCACCGATTGCCTTTTTCACGCCGATTTCGCGCGTGCGCTCGCTCACGCTCATCATCATCGCCGTCATAACCGATATCCCCGAAACCACAAGCGAAATTCCCGCGGTCATCGAAAGCGCGGTCGTGACAATCGACAGGATATCATCAAGCTGACTTTTCTGCGAGAGCAAATTGTTGCAGAGATAACCGTCAACGTGCCCGTTTTTCAGGTCGAGCGCGTCAGTCACCGTTTTCGGGGAAAAATCGTCCCCGCTCACCTTGACGGCAATTTTATCATAGGTTGTTCTCCCGCAGAGGTGTTGCATTGTCGTTATCGGGATATACATAAAGCTCGGCATAATGTTCGACAACATTCCCTGAAGCGACGAAAGCCCCGACTGCGCGATGCCGATTATCGAGAACTCGTGGTATTTCCCGCCGAGAAACATTCGGAGCTTTTTCCCGACAACGTTGCTTCTGCCGTAGACTTCCTCGGCGAATTGCTCATCGATAACACAGACCTTTGAGAGCGCGGCGCTGTCGGAGTTTGTGATAAGTCTGCCGTGCTTTGCGTGAAGCGAAATCAGTTTGTCCGCAGATTTGTCCACGCCCCAAACGTAGCAGTCAACCCGCCTGTTTATCATCTTTGCCTCGGTTATGCTTGCCATCAGCGGCATTACGTCCGTCACGCCGTCGATTTTCCTCACTTCGTCAACGTCATCGTCCGTGAGCGTGACGGAAACCGAGTTCCCCGCCGCCTGCACCAAAAGCGTGTCAACACCCATTGTAATAAGCGTTGAACTGACCTGTTCCGTTCCGACCGCGCCGACAGTTGAGATAAGTGTTACCGAAAAAACACCAACGGCAATCCCCGCGATTGTGAGCACCGAGCGGACCTTTGCGCGGAATATGTTTATCAGAATTTTAAGCATTTTCACCCTCAACACGAACATATTTCTTCCCCGTAACCGCTTTTGGCTCGGAGAAAATCTCATCGTCTGCCGAAACTCCGAAGCAAACCTCCGTGCCGTCCGCAAACTCCTCACCCGTGCGGATATCGCGGCGAACAGCCTGCCCGTCCTCGTAAACATAGACATACTCGCCCGCTTCGTCCTGTTCAATCACCGAGTACGGCAAAACCACAATTTCCCGCGGCTCGGAGAGAACTATCGAAACATCGGCGGAAAGCCCCGATTTAAAGCGCTTGTCGGGAACCGAGGGGGTTATCCGCACGTCAACAACCGTTTCAAGCACCGCGCCGTTATAGCGGCTTCTCGCGGCGGAGGAAATCTCGCTCACCTTGCCGAAAAAGACCTCATCGGGGTAAGCGGCGGGGGTGAACATCACGTCCTGCCCGACCTCAACCTTCGCGATATCCAACTCGCTTACCGCCGCGACAATCCCAAGCTCGCCGCCGTTCGCGACCGTGACAATGCCCGTGCCGCTCTGAACCGCACTGTTTGAGCCGCAGGTTGAAATCACGCGCCCCGAGCAGTTGGCGGTGATTTTTTCGGGAATGAGAGCGGTTGCCGCCTGCAAATCTGTTGCCGCGAAGCTCAGCATATTCATACGTCCGAGGCTTTGGATAAACGCCGCGGACGATTTTTTGTCAACAAGCGCAACCGTATCTCCCGCCGTGACAATGTCGCCCTCATCAACATAAAGCCGCTCGATAACCACAGGCAACGCGCAGGTTATCTCGCGTTCACTCCCGTAGGAGAACTCCCCCGCGCCGCTCACGGTTTCGCAAAATGTGCGGACGGTCGGTGTTGTGACGCGGCAAACGGGCGCCGAGCTTTCGATTATTGTCGGCAAAAACGCGGGTATAAGAACCGCCGCAAGCGCAAAAACCGCTGTTGCCGCTATAACTTTTTTCATATATTCAACCCCTTGGCAAATTTTTCACAAGAGTTATTGTTACGGATTTTCGGAAAATTATTCTTAAAAACAACAACTTTTTATGTTTAAAAGCGCGTGTGAAAAGCCCTTGACAATTTGGACAAACTGTGCTATAATAATAGAATGTTGAATTGTCTTTAAGGCAAGTTTACGGCAACACCGCTTATGTTACGGCAACCCACTGTAACGTGCGGCGATGCCTTAAATAAAATTCGAGAAACGGAGTGAAATTTTTTGAAAAAAAGCAAAATCACAAAACCCGTTTTCTTCGTCGTATTTCTTCTGATAATCGCGTTCACGGTGCTCAGCACAATGGGTGTCAAGACCTATAACGGCGATATCAAGAACTACTACGTCTGGGGAATCGACGACATAAGATGGGGAATAGACATACGCGGCGGCGTAAACGTAACGTTCGGCGTTCCCGAGGACTACGCCAAGGAAAACACCGTCACCGAGGACAACCTCAACGCCGCAAAATCCATAATGGAAACGCGTCTTGTTTCCAAGAACATCAACGACTATGATGTTTACGTTGATATTGCCACAAACGCGATTATCGTGCAGTTCCCGTGGCAGAGCGGCGACAACTCCTTCGACCCGCAACAGGCTGTCAAGGAAATCGGTGAAACCGCGCTCCTCACCTTCCGTGAGAAGAACGAAACTGACAGCGACGGCAAGCCTACCGGCGATACCGAGAACATAATCCTCACGGGCGCAGACGTTCAGAGCGCTCAGGCGGGCTACAACAGCCAAGATGACAAATATATCGTTCAGCTCAAGTTCAAGGACAGCGGCAAGGATAAGTTTGCCGAGGCAACAGGCAAGCTTGTCGGTGAACAAATTTCGATTTGGATGGACGATGTGTGCATCTCCGCGCCGAATGTTAACGAGAGAATTGCTGACGGCTCCTGCGAGATTTCCGGCAGTTTCACCGCCGAAACCGCAAAGGACCTTGCCGACAAGATAAACGGCGGCGCGCTTCCGTTCAAGCTCGAGGTCAAGAGCCTCTCGACGATTTCGCCGATTTTGGGTACAGGCGCGCGTGACGCGATGGCACTTGCAGGACTTATTGCGTTCATTCTTATCGCGATATTTATGATAGTATATTACAGACTGCCGGGCTTTGTCGCGGTAATCGCACTTACCGGACAAGTTGCCGGAATGTTTGCGGCAATCACGGGCTTCTTCGCGTTCAACAATGCGTCCTCGCTCACGCTCCCCGGTATCGCAGGTATTATCCTGTCGATAGGTATGGGAGTTGACGCAAACGTTATTTCCGCGGAAAGAATTAAGGAAGAGCTTAAAGCGGGACGCACGATTGACGGTGCGCTGAAAAACGGCTTCTCGCGCGGATTTACGGCAATTCTCGACTCCAACCTCACCGTAATTATAGTTGCGCTTATCCTGATGGCAGTGTTCGGAACGTGGTTCGGCGCATCAACCGAGGGTACGATTTACTCGTTCGGTTACACCTTGCTCGCGGGCGTTATAATGAACTTCATTATGGCGTGCTGGGCAACAAGACTTATGACCATTGCGCTGTCCAAGTTCAAGTGCTTCAGAAAGCCCGCGCTCTACGGCGTTTCCAAGAAAAATATGCCGAGCGAGGACGCTGAAAAGGGCAAGTCCACCGTCAAGAACATCGAGGTTATGCCCAAGACAAACATCGATTTTGTTGGAAAGAGAAAGATTTTCGTTATTGCTTCGGCGGCGCTTATCGCGATAACGGTTGCCTGCACGTTTATAATAGGCGTTGCCGTTGACATTCGCTTCAAGGGCGGTACGATGATAACCTACTCCTACGAGGGTGAAATCAGCACGAACGACGTTAAATCACAGGTTGAAAGCCTCGGCACTCCGAGAGCAACCGTTACCACGGGAACCAGCTTCACGGGCAATCTGAACACGCTTGTCGTTTCGTTTGCGGCTGACGAGAAGATGGACGATGAAATGCTCCAGAACGTTTCCGAGCACCTCGAAAAGGCGTTCCCCGACAACAAGATTGTCAACCTCGACACCACAAACGTTTCCGCTTCTGCCGGCTCGCAGTTCTTCATAAGCTGCCTGATTGCGGTTGTTGTGGCGTTCGTACTGCTGGTTGTTTACATCGCGTTCCGCTTCAAAAAAATCGGCGGCTGGAGCGCGGGTGTAATCGCGATAATCTGCCTTTTGCACGACGTTGCGCTCACCTACGCGGTGTACGTTTTCGGCGGAATGGCGCTCGACTCCAACTTTATGGCGGTTATCCTCACGCTTCTCGGTTACTCGATTAACAACACGATTATTATCTACGACCGCTTGCGTGAAAACCGCGCGAAGTTCGGCGGAAAGTTCACCGACAGCGAGCTTGTAAACCTTTCGATAAATCAGACGCTGAGCCGCTCGATTATCACTACGGCGACAACCGTTACCGCGATGATTTCGATTTCGATTGTCTGCACACTTATGGGAACAACATCAATTCTCTCGTTCTCAATCCCGCTTGCAATCGGTATGCTGGTCGGCTTCTACTCCTCGCTCTGCCTTGCGGGTCCGATTTGGATTTGGCATCAGGAGCGCAAGAGCAAGAAGAAGGCTTCTGCGAAATAATTGAAAAAGCCGCTTTTGTTAGTCAAAGGCGGCTTTTGTTTATCAGGAGGAAAAATGAGCGAGAAAATCATAGCGGCTTGCGGGAACGACTGCGCGGCTTGCCCGAGGTACATAAAGCCGCCGTTCGGGAAAACACCCGAGGAACTGCATAAGACTGCGGTTTTGTGGCACAAAATCGGTTACAGGGACAGCGTGGTTTCAAACGCGGAGATTTCCTGTACGGGCTGTACCGTGGATAACTGGTGCAGATATGATATCGTGAAATGTGTGAGCGAAAATAATATCGAGAACTGCGGGCAATGCGAAAATTACCCTTGCGAGAAGATACGGGATTGCTTCAAGGTAACGAAAAGCTTTGAACCCGCTTGCAGAGCCGCGTGCAGTGACGAGGAGTTTGTCGTGATGAAACGCGCGTTTTTTGAAAAGGAAGAGAATTTGAAGTGAGCAAAAACCGCGTTTCCCGCAGAATTTGTCGAAAAATCAACCCGCCGAAACGCTCGGCGGGTGAAATTTTGTCAGTTTACAAATGGTAAAATTTTCGACATAAATTGACAACCTGAAAATTATATGCTATAATATATACGTTGCCGGCTTCCTCCGGAAGGAAGGAGGTGGTAGTATGGAGTATGTTTTCTCGCTGTTAGCAACTGTCGTGGCACAAACCATCAGTCACTTCCTGTGCAAGGCGTTAGACAGGCTGCTACATAGAAACAGCAACGATAAGCACGGCAACTAGCGCAAAGGAAACCCTCGGGTGTAGCAGCACCCGAGGGTTTCGATATGCGTGGTAGAATGGAATGTTTTCTCGCTTATTCCATTTACATTATACACCGAAATTTTCGATTTGTCAAGAGTTTTTCTCAAAAATCACACCTTGCAATAAATCACGCCGTAATCAAACGGTGCAACGGTTATCTTCCCGTCAGCAATCCCCCTGTCAAAACGGTCAAACGCGGGCTTGAAATCCGTGAACATATCGGTGTGCTCGTTCACGATGTCGAAGGTGCGCGTCTGGGTTGACTTGTTGAGGTAGATAATCGCGCCGTCACGGTTTATCTTGTCACAGCGCGCGAAAACGCAAACGTTGTCGTCAACCTGAATGAACCGCAAATCACCCTGCTCAAAGGCGCGCGTTTCACGGCGAACCTTGGCAAGACCGCGCGTGAAATCGATAAGCTCGATGTTCTCGTGTCCCCACGGGTAACAACAGCGGTTGAACGGGTCGCGATAACCCTCCATTCCCGCTTCATCGCCGTAGTAAATGCACGGTACACCCGGCAGGAAAAACTGCAACACCATCGCGCATTTCATCAAGGAAATGCCGTAAACATACTCCGAGGGCGAAAGATGATGTTCAAACTGCCAGTCCTTGTCGTGCCAGCCGACATCTTCCCCGCCAAGCCGCGTGAGCGCGCGCTCCGTGTCGTGCGTGGAGATAAAATTCATCAGCATATCAACCGCGGGCTTCGGGTAATGCTCCATAATCGTGAGGATTGAGTCGGTGAACAGCTTCGCGTTGGCGTATTTGACGTAGTTCAGGATTGCCTCCTTGAACGGGTAATTCATCACGCTGTCCAGCTGTCCGCCGATAAGATAGCGTCTGCGGACGCCATAGCTCTCCTTGTTTGACGCGTCCTCCCAGACCTCGCCGTAGATAACCTTGTCGATGCCCATTTTCTTGACCGAGCGGTTCAGGTTATCGAGGAACTCATCGGGCAACTCGTCGGCAACGTCCAATCGCCAGCCGCGCGCGCCAAGCTTAATCCACTTCTGCAAAATTCCGTCATCGCCGCAGATGTAGTTCGTGTAAGCGGGATTGTTCTCGTCAACATTCGGGAGCGTGGAAATTCCCCACCAGCTCTCATATCTGTCGGGATAAGCCGTGAAGCTATACCACGGGTAATAGGGGCTGTTTCTGTCGCGATAAGCGCCCGTGTGCTCGCCGTAGCGCCCAAACTTGTTGAAATAAACCGAATCCGCGCCCGTGTGCGAGAAAACGCCGTCCAAGATTATGTCGATACCCATTTCACCCGCAGTCTTGCAAAGCTCGGTGAAATCCTCCTCGGTACCGAGAAGCGGGTCGATTTTCTCGTAGTTTGCCGTGGAATAACGGTGATTTTCCTGACTCTCGAAAATCGGGTTGAGGTAAATCACAGTAACGCCGAGCGATTTTATATACGGCAACTTTTGGATAATTCCCTTCAAATCGCCGCCGAAAAAGTCGTTGTTGCGGACAATCCCCTTTTCATCGGGACGATAATACGGCACGCCGTACCAATCCTCGCGCAGAACTCTGTCCGCGGGAACATTTTCGTGATGTTCACCGCTCTTGGCAAATCTGTCGGGGAAAATCTGGTACATAATCCCGCCGCGGATAAAATCGGGCGTGTACAAATTCTCGTCAAAAACGGTGAGCTGGAACAGCTCCTCGCCCTCGAACACGCCGATATTTGCACCGGTTCGCTTTATATAGCGCCGTCTGCCGTCGATAACTCCCGTGAAATAATAGTGGTGAACGCCGACATTGTTCGGTGTAAAAACACCCGAGAAGATGTTGTCGTCACCGCTCTCGTCCTGCAAATCAAGCTCGATAAACCGCTCCTTATACCCCGGACGGAACATAACAAGCGTAAGTCCCGAAACCTGAAAACATTTCGGGAGTCTGATGTTGAACATAGACGGCTGACCGCGGCGTATTGCCCCGAACGGGTGTTTATACGACGTGTCAAAACAGTCAAAAATCGGCATACCCATAAAAATCCCCTTACCCACCCTGCGATAACGTCAGCACTGTGGCAGTAAAATTAACAATAAAAATGCGCCTGTAACTTTTTGAGCAAAACAATCAAATCGCCCGCTCCGAAGCGCACCCAATAAATAGCTCTTACAAAGCTATCCACACCGGACTTTTCCTCGTCCGAAAAGGCAGCACTCGCCCGTTATTGCACTCAAAATTGTTTAAATTAAAGCAAATCCGTACTCCAGTTCAGCGCCTGAATTTTCACATCGGTTTCGCGAAAATCCTTTTCAAGCGCGTCAACCTGTTTGCGAAGCGCAGAAACATTTACGGTGCTGTAAATCTTAATCTCCGAGCGCATCGCGCGTGAAGCGGTTCTCGAAGCCTCACCAAGGAAGCTGCGCATAACCGAGATTTTGGTTCTCAGGCAATCCTTGTGTGCAATCATCTCGGTCAAGGTTTTGCCCTCGGACGTGGTTTTCGCGTTGGTCAGATTTATGCGCGAAATCAGCTCCTCCTGCTGAACGACAAGCTCGTCAAGCTCCTTCAAAAGTCCCTCGGGAGCTTCTGCAGGTCTTTCGCCCTCCTGAACGAGCGCGTTGCACTGAAGGCGAAGGTTGAGCTGGTTTATTCTTTTGACAATATCCGCTCTCAAATTGAGCGCTTCTGCAAGCTTCATAAACTCACTCCTTACACACTTTTTCTCCCCCGCAAAAAGTGGGGGAGAAAACATTCGTTTATCTTACTTCAAATTCCAGATATCGCGAGCGTAGTCCTGAACAGCTCTGTCTGCGGAGAAGCGTCCCGCGCCTGCGATGTTGAACAGCGACTTCTTGTTCCACTCGTTCTGGTTCTTGTAGACCTCGGACGCGTAAGCCTGCGTTCCGCGATAGCTGTCGAAATCAGCAAGCGCCATATAGAAGTCCTTGTTCTTGATGGAGTCGGCAACCTCGGAGAATGTCGCGCCGTTGATGCCGTTGTACATTCTCTCGATAACGTTCTTGATAACGGGGTTGCTGTCGATGTAGCTCTGCGGGTTGTAGCCGCGCAATCTCAGCTCGTTAACCTCGGGTGTTCTCATACCGAAGATGAAGATGTTGTCCGTGCCGACAGCCTCGTGAATTTCAACGTTCGCGCCGTCATAAGTACCGATAGTGAGCGCGCCGTTGAGCATCAGCTTCATATTGCCCGTACCCGAAGCCTCGGTTCCCGCGAGCGAAATCTGCTCGGAAATCTCAGCGGCGGGCATAAGAAGCTCGGAGAGCGTTACGCGGTAATCCTCGAGGAAGATAACCTGCAATTTCTCGCGAAGAATGGGGTCGTGCTTAAGCTCCTCGCCGATGCACCAAATCATCTTGATAATCTGCTTTGCGATATAGTAACCGGGCGCCGCCTTTGCCGCGAAAATGTAGGTCTTGGGAACGAAAGGCGCGTTCGGGTTCTGCTTGAGGTAGTTGTAGTCCGCGATAATGTTCATTGCGTTGAGTTGCTGGCGCTTGTACTCGTGCAGACGCTTAACCTGAACATCGAAAATGCTGTCAACATTCAGCTTTGTGCCGGTCGTTTTCTCAACATACTGCGCGAAACGCTCCTTGTTTTCACGCTTGATTTTGCCGAGTTTCTCGAGAACCGAAGCGTCATTTGCGAAAACTTGGAACTTGATAAGCTCCGAAGCGTCTTTCTTGAAGCCCTCGCCGATGCACTCGGTAAGCAGGTCGGTAAGTCCCTTGTTGCTCTGGAGCAACCAGCGGCGATAAGCGATACCGTTGGTGACGTTCTTGAACTGATAGGGCTTGTCGAGCGCCTGCTGACGGAAAACATCGTCCTTGATAATCTGGCTGTGGAGCTTTGAAACACCGTTTACGCAGTGCGAAGCCGCAACGCAGAGATTTGCCATATGGATTTTGCCGTCCTTCATTATGCACATATTTCCCGCTTTTTCAGCATCACCGGTGCGGTTCATAATGTCCTCGTAGTAACGGCGGTTGATTTCGCAGATAATCTGATAAATTCTCGGCAAAATCTTCTCAACAAGGTTCTGGTCCCACTTTTCGAGAGCCTCTGCCATAACCGTGTGGTTAGTGTAAGCGAATGTATTTGTAACAATATGCCAAGACTTCTCCCAAGTGTAGCCGCACTCGTCGAGCAAAATTCTCATCAGCTCGGGGATAGCGAGAGTGGGGTGAGTATCGTTAATGTGGATAGCAACCTTCTCGTGGAAGTTATCCATACTGCCGTAAACTCTCATGTGGCGCATAATGATATCGCCGATGGAAGCCGCGCACATAAAGTACTGCTGACGCAGACGGAGAGCCTTACCCTCAGCGTGGTTGTCGTTCGGGTAGAGCACCTTTGAGATGGAGTGCGCGATATTGTTTGCGCCGAGAGCCTTGGTGTAATCGCCCGTGTTGAACGCGTTCATATCGAAGGACATTGCCTCTGCGCTCCACAAACGGAGCTTTGAAACGCCCTTGCTGTCGTAGCCCGAAACAAACATATCATAAGGCACGGCATTTACGCTGTTGTAGCCAACATAGTCAAGACGGTGGTAGTTGTTCTCCCAGCTCTCGTTTATCTGACCGTCAAAGCGAACCTCAACAGCCTGATCCGGTACGGGAACAAGCCAAGCGCCGCCGCCGGGGAGCCAGTTGTCGGGAAGCTCGGTCTGCCAGCCGTCAACGATTTTCTGCTTGAAGATACCGTATTCATAGAGGATAGAATAGCCTGTCGCGGGATAATCGCAGGTAGCCAGACCGTCCATATAGCAAGCGGCAAGACGACCAAGACCGCCGTTTCCAAGACCGGCATCGGGTTCTTCCTCGAAAACTCTGTCAATCTTTACGCCAAGCTCATCGAGAGCCGCCTCAACCTCGTCCTGAAGCCCGAGGTTATAAAGCGAAGTCTTGAGGGAGCGTCCCATAAGGAACTCCATCGAAAGATAGTAAACCTGTTTCTTGCCCTGCGAGTTGCAGTCGTGCATAAAGTTGTGACGCTTCTCTTTCATATAGTTCACAACGATAGTCGAAAGCGCGCGGTAAATCTGCGTAACGTTCGCTTCCTTTGCGTCCGTTCTGTAATCGTATTCAAGAATTGTCTTGAGCTGTTTTAAAATCTCGTCCTTTGACATCGGCGATTTCATATTAAGTACCCCTTTCAGTTGTTGAAATTGCAATCATTTCCTTACCTATTATACACTTTTTCTACAAAAATTTCAAGGGATTTGAATGATAATCTAAAATTACAACAATTCCAACAGCCGATATTATCCATTTTGCACAAAAAACAAGCCGTGTAACGTGGGAATTGTTACACGGTTTGAGAATTATTTTACAAAACGCTCACTGTTTTCGGGCGAGCTTGTATTCATCATCGAGTTCGTAGTACGGGCAGTCGTAGTTTGTTCCCTGCAAAAACCTGTACATTTCGTCCTCATCGAGGTTAACGAGGCAGGTGTAGCACTCGTCCTCCTCGTCAAAAACATAATTTACACATTCATCGCAGTTTGATTGCATACTTTCCTCCGTTCATCGAGTATGGAAGTGTAAAAATCGTCCCACATTTGGAGAACGTGCTTTTTCTCGTAGAACTCATTCCCGCGCTTTGCGTTTTCGTAGCCCTTTTTGTAATACTCCTTGTCATCGCGAAGCTTCTCAAGCTCTTTCACAAAGCCGTCAACGTCTTTCTCGCGATAATAGAAATCAAAGAGAATGTTCTCGTAAATCGGCAAATCGCGCAGAAGAATGGGAATATTAACACACATTGCCTCGAGAATTGTCATCGGGAAAAGCTCCTCGAAGGACGGCAGGAACATAACATCTGCGGCGTTGTAAATCTTGTTCATATTCTCGCGGTCAACGATGCCGAGGAATTTCACATTCTCGGGAGGGTTTTGAACAACCTTCTTAAGCTCATCATAGCCGTCTGTAAGGCGACCGAAGCTGAAGCCGCCCGTCCAGATAAACTGAACGTCAGGCAAACGCTTTGCACATTCAAGGAAGTCGAAAACGCCTTTTCTCACCTGAAGCTGTCCCGCGCACATTACCGTGAACTTGTCCTCGGGGATATTCAGCTTTCGTCTGATAAACGCTTTCATCTCGGGAGTAACGGGGTGGAATTTGTCCGAGTCAACGTAGTTGGGTATGTATGTAACCTTCTCGCGGGGAATTCCGTGCTGTTCGAGAGCATCGATGAAGTAAGGATTTACAACAACAAGGTGGTCCATGATGCTGTAAAACTTAATCATATACTTGTAGAAAACGGCTCTTGCGGGCTTGGGCAGGCGCAGGCTCTCATCAACGGTTGACGGGAGCATATGAACGTAGCAGACCGAAGTGCCGTTCTTGCAACGGCGCTTTTTGTTGAGGAAGAAGGTCGGGTTGATGGTGTGATAGTGCGTGATATCAGCCGTCATCTTCGCGTTCTCGAACACCTCGAACTTATCCGAAAGCCCCTCCTTGACCAGACGAACCTGCTCCAAATAAGCCGAGCCGACACCCTGACCTTTGACGCTGGTTGCCTGCGAAATCATATTTATGGTTTTCTTTTTCATAAAATGTTCCTCTCAGAATTACTTATCCTAAAGATATATTACCGCAGTTTAAACTGCAATTTACTGCACATTTTCCAAAAATCGTCTGTAATCACCCCTTTTTGCAAAAGCAACAAGCAAAGTAACATTCAAATAACAAACAAAGCGGCAGACAAAATAACAGGCAAAAGTCAGTCAAAACGGCACACGCGAACGCTTTCGCACAAAGGCTTCGCGGGCACTTTAGGGCACGAAAGCCGGCACAAAAACAGCAGACAAAATGGCAGACAAATTTCAAAAATTCAACAAGCCAATCAACAAACCTACATTATTATAATAAGAAATATAAAAGAAAAAAGAATAGAAGAATACGCGCGCGAGGCGCGCAGTTCTTGATAAAATATTTTTTTGAATAGAAAAATGTGCAGTTTTTTGCAGTTTCGTTTGTGTTATTATTTCATCAGCGAAAAGAAATGCCGTCACTTGTCCTCAAGATTTTTGAGAGCCTTTATTTCATCTCGGTTGAGCTTTATCTGAGCGTCTTTGATAACCTTGACCTCTTCTTTGTTCACGATAAAAGGCACATCGGGCTTTTTGTCAAGCTTTATCGTAAGCATTCCCGTGAGCAGGTTTGCGTCCTGAACAACGCCGCGTCCCTCCGCGGTATCGACAAACGCGCCTATCTTCGGCGTGGTTTTCAGGAAGTCCTCGTAGCAGTTCTGCTCGTATTTCAGACAGCACATCAGCCTGCCGCAGGTTCCCGAGATTTTTGTCGGGTTGAGCGACAACGACTGTTCCTTTGCCATTTTGATTGAAACGGGCTGAAACTCGCCGAGAAAGCTCGAACAGCAAAACGGTCTGCCGCATATTCCAAGTCCGCCGAGCATTTTCGCTTCATCTCTCACGCCGATTTGCCTCAGCTCAATTCTCGTGCGGTAAATCGAAGCCAAATCCTTGACCAAATCGCGGAAATCCACTCTCCCCTCGGACGTGAAATAGAACAGAATTTTCGTCCCATCGAAGGTGTAGTCCACGTCAATCGGCTTCATATCGAGGTTGTGGCGGCGGATTTTCTCGGAAAAGGTTTTCATAATCTCCTTTTCCTTTTCACGGTTTTTCTGAGCTTGGAGGATATCGTTCTCGTCCGCTTTCCGAAGCACCTTTTTCAGCGGTGAAACCAGCGATTTCTCGGAAATCTTCCTGTTCGGGAGAACAATATCGCCGCATTCCACGCCGCGAGCTGTTTCCACGATAACCTTATCGTTGTGCTTGAACAAAATCCCGCAAGGTGAAAAATAGTAGACCTTGCCCACGTCCTTGAAACGAACGCCGATAATTTCCGTCATTCCGCCGCTGTCGGAAGCGGCTTTTTCGGGAAGCGCGGTTTTTTCGGGAACTTCGGGCGCGCTCTTGCCCTTCGGCGCGTTATCTCTTCCCTTTTTCGGGGAAATTTTCTCCGTGTAATAATCCAAATCTTTTTCCATTATTATCCTTTCTATTTCGCAAATACCGTTGTAAAATAAGCTACGGTAAGAGCGGGATTGAGGTTGTAGACCTCGTTCGCGGATATCTCAAACGCGGTGTCGAGGATTGCGAGAAGCTCTTCCTCCGTGTAATTTTCCGCCGCTTTTTTCGCGGTTTTTTTGTCGAAAAATTCGGCTTCCGCGCCCGCTTTTATGGCAAGCGCATCGCGGAAAATTCTCGTAAAATACCCGAAAACCGCCGACAGCTCAGCCCTGTCCTTTGCCTCGGAGAGCGCTGTGGCTGTTCCGAATGCGTCCTTAACCGATGCCGATGCCGCCGCTTTTTTTGCCGTTTCGATAATGCGCGTTTCGCCGGCGTTGTCCGAAAGCACCGCCTTGCATTCCCCGATATTTCCCGAGAAAATGTCGGCAAGCTCCTCGGCACGCTTTTCGTCCACGCCTTCCTCGACAAGACAACGCTTACAGCTCTCCAAGTCGGTTTCCGGCACCTCGTAAAGCGTAACCCTCGACATCACCGTTATCGGCACGAGATTTGTGTTCTCGCAGGTGAAGATAAACCGCAGATGCGCGGGCGGCTCCTCGATGAGCTTGAGCAACGCGTTTTGGTGCTGTGAAATCATAGTGTCGCAGTCCTCGAAAACGTAGATTTTGAGGTCGCCGTTGTTGGGCTTCACGACAGTCCCGCGGATAATCTCCTTGAGCGGCTCCATCGAGTATTTCCCGTCAAGCGTTTCCTTGACAAAAATCACATCGGGGTGCGCGCCCATATCGATATTCCGACAGGTCGGGCACTCCCCGCAGGCGTGATTTTCGCACAAGAAAAGCCGCGCCGTGTACCGCGCCATAACCTTTTTCCCCGAGCCTTTTCTGCCCGAGAACATAATCGCGTGGGAAAGTCTGCCCTTGCGCGCGGTTTCGTCAAGGGTTTCCTTAAGCTCGTCTTTACCGTAAAGCTTCGTCATAGCTTTTCAAATTTCTCGATATTCGTGACAAAAACGGTTGCTCCGCCAACCGTGACTTCAACGGGAATGCCCGTGAAACTGCTGTTGATATAAGCGGAGGAATTCGGCACGAACTGCTTTCTTTTATGAGAATGTTCCTTGATAACCTCAATTGCGTTGTCAACCTTTTCATCGTCCGCGCAAACCATAAAGGTTGTGTTTCCCGCCATCAAAAAGCCGCCTGTTGAGGAGAGCTTTGTGGTCTGGAAACCGCTTTTGGTGAGCGCTTGCTGAACGGAGTGGCTGTCGTCGTTGTTGATAATCGCGAAAATTAACTTCATAAAAATCACCCTCTGTAAATGTTGCATTTGCGTACATAATATTATTATACAACATTTTCGCAAAAATTGCAACAGGAAAAATAAAATCCCCGCTCGGAAAAACCAAACGGGGATTGATTATGTAGCCTCGATGAATTAAGCCTGCTTGGGAGCGCCAACAGGGCAGGTGCCTTCGCAAGCGCCGCAGTCAACACAAGCGTCTGCGTCGATAACATACTTGCCATCGCCCTCAGAAATAGCGTTTACGGGGCAACCGTCTGCGCAAGCGCCGCAAGCGATGCAATCATCGGAAATCTGATATGCCATAATAAAATACCTCCTAACAATATTTCGTGACTATCACACTATCACATTATCTATTTTAACATATTTTCAGAAAAAATCAAGTGTTAATATATAGAAATTTTGCGTCGATATTTGTACATTTTTGACAACATTATTTAACAAAATGAACTTGTTCGTTCCCACGACTGTCCTCGCGTTTACTTTTTCGATGTCGCTCAGCTCGGAGAGACCGCTTTCATTGAGAGCTTTCGCGGGATTTTGCTTTTGAACATCAAAGCAATTGTAACTCCCGCCGCCGGCTATTTCACGCGATAAACTCCATCGTTCCCGCGCTCGATAAAGCCGTTAACCTCAAGCAAAATAAGCGCCTCGATTGCCACGCTGTATTCCAGCCCGAGCTTCTCCATAACGCTCTCCGCGTTCTCGGGGCTTTCCGCAAGCGCTTTCACAATCAGCTTTTGGGCATCGCTCAGCTCGGACAGCGCGCTTTCATCGAGAGCTTTCGCGGGATTTTGCTCGGCGGGCAACTCTCCGATTTGCTTCTCTTTGGAAACTGCCCGTTTCTTTGGAGCTTTTTGCTTCTTAAGAACTGCTTGTTTCTCGGGTACCTTTTGTTTCTCGGGAACTTGTTCGCGTTTCTTTTCCTCGTTAACCGCAAAATTTGCGGGATTTCTCAGCTTTTCGGCAAAATCCGCGCCTTTGCTCGTTTTTTCAAGAACGCTCGCGATATCCGAAAAATCGAACACCGAAACCGCTCCCGAGCGGATAAGCTCGGCGTTTCCCGAGAAATTCCCCGAGATAATATCGCACGGCGGTACGGCAAAAACCGTTTTACCCTGATTTTTCGCGTACTCAGCCGTGACAAGACTCCCGCTTTTCTTGCCCGCTTCGATGACGAGCGCCGCGTGAGAAATTCCCGCCATAACCGCGTCACGCCGCCTGAAATACCACGAGGACGCCCTTTCGTTGGGCAACAGCTCGCTTATTATCGCGCCGCCGCTTTCGAGGATTTTTGCTTTCAGCTCGGTATTCTCCGCAGGGTGAGTTTCAAGCACCCCGCACCCCGGAAACGCAAGCGTTCTCCCGCCCGCGTCAAGGCAAGCGCCGTGAACAGCCTTGTCCGTTCCGAGAGCCATTCCGCTCACGATAACCGCTCCCGCTTTCGCCAACGGTTTCACGAGATAATCCGTCACCGCAAGCCCGTATTCCGACACATTCCGCGTTCCCACAACCGTGAGCAAAGGCGCGTTGTCAAGCCCCTCGGCGTTGCCCAAAACGAAAAGCACCGCGGGCGGATTTTCGATTTTGCGGAGCTGTTCGGGGTAATTATCGCTCTCGTAGGTGATTATCGAAATGCCGCTTTTCCCGCAAAACGCCGCGAACTCCCGAACCGTGCCGAGCCTTATCGCCTTTGCGCGGGAAATCTCGCCGGCGGTAAGCGTAGGCTCGCGCCCGTCACGGATTATCACACCCGCCTTCGCCGCGTTGTAACCGCACTCCGCGAGGATTTTCCCGAGGCGCGGGTTGTTCGGCTTCATCACCATCGTAAGCCAAAGCCAAGTGTTAACGTTGTTGGGCAAGATAATCACCTCCAATGTGACAACCGTGCCAAAAGCCGCAGTTTCGCGCAAATTCGCGGCTTTTTCGCCGATTTTATCGAGCTAAATTGTAAGCCAAAATTGCCGCGTTTTTCGTGCATTTTCGGGCAAATTCGCGCGGGATTTCACGCGTGATTTGCTGAACTAAAACGAGTGCCGAAATGCAACGATTTTTCGCGCATTTTTGAGCAAAATCGCGGATTTTTTCAAGCTAAATAGCAAGTCAAAATCTGCCGCGATTAACAGAAAAAACGCGAGAAATTTTTTCATAGTTTGTACATCAAACTTTCAGCACCATCGAAGAATACCCCTCGAGCGTCAGTCCGCCGAGCGCTACCTTTTCACCGGTGAGAAGATTTTCTGCTTCGCCGCCCATATTGAGGTTGAACGTGAACGGCGCGCTGTCCGCGTTTATCACGGTGAGGAGCGTTTCGCCGTCCGCTGAGCGCGAGAACGCGTACTGTCTGTTCGTGAGCTGAACCTGCTTGTAGTCGCCCATCGCCGCCGCAGGGTGATTTTTCTCGATATCCGCAAGCTTGCCGATAAGCTCGGTCATATCGCGCAAGCCCTCGCTTCTCATCTTCTCGAGGTTGAACTCGGGGCGCAACACGTCATCACCGCCGCCGCGCTTGTCACCCTCGATACCGAACTCGCTTCCGTAGTAAATCGACGGAATGCCCGGCATCATAAACATCAGCGTGTATATCAGCGGAAGGTGCTCTTTCACTTTCAGAATGGACGCAACGCGCGTTACATCGTGGTTGTCCACAAATGTATAGAGGTGCTTGCCGCGGTAAATGCACCAATTCTCCGAGCCGAACTGACGGTTAATCGAGTGCGCGATTTCAAACATATTCATATCATTGAAGCTGGAGAAAAGCCCCTTGTAGCACTCGTAGTTCGTCACGCTGTCAAGCATCTGGTCGTTTGCCCAGCGGTTGTAGTCGCCGTGAAGCGTTTCGCCGAGCAGGAAAAAGTCCTCGGAGAGCCACTTGCAGTGCCCGCGAAGCTCCTTGAGGAAGTTTTCGTCAAGGCAATACGCAACGTCAAGCCGCAGTCCGTCAATGCCGAACTCGTTCTTCCAGAATGTAATCGTATCCTTGAGATAGCCCTTTACATCGGGGTTGTAGAGGTTGAGCTTAACCAGCTCGTAGTGCCCCTCCCAGCCCTCGTAGTAAAAGCCGTCGTTGTAACAGCTGTTGCCGTCGCGCAGGTGGAACCAGTCTTTCTTTGCGCTCGAGAATTTGTGCTCGCGCACGTCCTTGAATGCCCAAAAATCGCGCCCAACGTGGTTGAAAACGCCGTCAAGGACAACCTTAATCCCGTTCTCGTGCAACGCCGCGCAAACCTTCTTGAAATCCTCGTTTGTGCCGAGTCTGCGGTCAACGGTTCTGTAATCGATTGTGTCGTAGCCGTGAGCCACGCTCTCGAAAATCGGTCCGAAATAAATCGCGTTACAGCCAAGCTCTTTGATGTGGGGAATGTCGTCAATCAGCTTCAGGAGCTTGTGCGTAGGCTCGCTTGTCGTGTCGTTAACACGGGGACAGCCAAAGTAACCGATAGGATAAATGTGATAAAATACCGCGCTTTCATACCACTTCATTTTGATACCTCATTATAATAAGAATTTGAGTCTAAACTCCAACTTATTTTACCACAAATGTGGTTTTTTGTCAAGATAATACGAAAAATTTAATGGCAACTTGTGACAATTATATAGCTTAACTATTGTGAAATACTAACAAATTTTTTGCGAATATTCGGGTAAAATTGAAAAAAAGCTAAAAAGGGCTTGAAACCGTTTACATAATTTGGTATAATGTTATTATGTATTATGATGACTAATTAGGGTCTTGGGAGGATAACCTACAATGATTTTGGGAATATCGTCGGAAGGTGCGGTTTCCGCCTTATTTTCTGCTGAACACGCATATGTCTGGTTTGCCGTGGGAGGGGTTTTCGCGGTTTTGCTGATTGGGATAATCATATTTTTCACAATCAGAACCCGCCGTTTTCAGGACACCGACCAACTCACCGGCGGAAAAAACAAGAGCAGATTTTTCCGCGACTGCGCGAAGCTTGTCAAGAAAATCCCGCCCGAGAAGCTGGCGATGGTTGTTCTTGACATCGATAAGTTCAAGTACATAAACGACCGTCTTGGATATGACGAGGGCGACCGTATCCTCACGCGTATCCACAAAACGCTCAGCGACTGCCTCGACAAAGAGGAGCTTTTCGCGCGCATTTCCGAGGACAATTTTGCCTGCCTCATCAAAAACGCGCCCGACAACGAGATTGAAACCCGTCTGCACGAGATTTTCACCGAGTTCGACAGGCGCAACTCCTTCTTTATAAAATACCCCGTGAATTTCAGTGCGGGCGTGTGCCGTTTGGGACAGTGCCGCGGCAAGTTTGACGCGATTGATTTCACAATGGCGGTTGACCGCTCCAAGCTCGCGAAAAAGTCCATCAAAAACAAGCACAACAGCGATGTTGCCTTTTATGATGGGAAAATCCGCGAGATTTCTCTCCGTGAAAAGGATTTCGAGAACGCGATGCCGCAGGCTCTCGAAAACCGCGAGTTTGAGTGTTACCTTCAGCCGAAATACGGCACAAATTCCCGCGAGATTGTCGGCGCAGAAGCGCTTATCCGCTGGAACAGCAAGGAGTTCGGGTTCGTCTGCCCCGGCGATTTTATACCGCTTGCCGAGAAAAACGGGTTTGTCGTGGAGCTGGATTTCTTCATTCTCGAGGAGGTCTGCAAAATGCTCCGCCGCTGGATTGACAAGGGCAAAACGCCTATCGTTATCTCCGTCAATCAGTCCCGTTTGCACATAAACGATGATGACTACATCTGGCGGTTGCGCGAAATTGTCGATAAGTACGAAATACCTTATGAATACATCGAGCTGGAGCTGACCGAGAGCGTTTTCACCGAGGACGCAGACCGTATGATTGCGATTATGAAGAAGCTCCACGAAATCGGTTTCAAGCTGTCGATTGACGACTTCGGCTCGGGTTATTCTTCGCTCAACCTGCTGAAGGATATCCCTGCGGACGTGCTCAAAATCGACCGCGAGTTCTTCAACGGAACGGTTAACTCCAAGAAAGGACGCGCCGTTATCTCGTCCGTTGTCGATATGGCGAAAAACCTCGAGATGAACGTTATTTCCGAGGGTGTCGAAACGCAGGACCAAATCGATTTCCTGAAAGAAATCGACTGCAATATGGTTCAGGGCTATTATTTCTCGAAGCCAATGAAATTAAGAGATTTTGACGAATTATGGGAAAAACAGAATTAAGGCTGTTAATCAAAATTCAGTCGTAATTCGGAGGTGATATTTATGTCCGAAGATAAAGAAATTGAAATAGAACGCCTGAAGCGCGCTCTTTCCGAGGAAAAGGTCAAGACTTCCATTTTGTCGGAATATTCCCGCTTTGGTCTTTGGGAGTATCACGTTGCCGATGATTTGTTCTATCAGTACAAACCGCTGTTCGACAACATCAACGACCCGATTTCTCATTTCAGAGATGCCGTTATCGAAAACGGAAGCGTCTTTGCGGACGATTTGCCTGAGTTCAGCGGCTTCTGCTCCGCGATGGAGCACGGCGAGGACGAGGTTTCCTGCGAAATCCGCGTGGTTAACGAGAACAGCGATACCGTTCGCTTAAAGTTTGAGGGAAAGCTGGTTCGCGATGAAATCGGGTTGCCGATAAAATACATCGGCAGAGTGCTCGATGTAACCGGCGAGGAAACCGCCGCAGAACAGCTCTCCGACAAGCTCGACCCGCTCACCGAGGTGTACAACCTCAACGCGTTCCGCGAGCTTACCGAGGAAAAACGCAAGGGCGCAAACCGCTACACAAACGCGGGGTTGCTTGCAGTTGGTATCGACGATTTCCGCGGGATTATGGCAAAATCCGGCACTGAGTACACCGATTATCTTCAGAAAACTGTGGCAAAAATCCTCACGGGAATTAGCGTCTGCGAACGCGACTGCTTTATCGCAAGAGTTCGCGATGGTGAATTTTTGATGTTTTTGACGTTTGAGGAACAGTCGTTTCTCGATAACCTCGCAAAGCGTGTAATAATTAGCGTCAAAAACTATATCTTTGACGGAAACACCTGTACCGTCAGCGTCGGCGTGTCCACCTTCAAAAACGCGCGCCGCCTCGAGGACGTGTACGCGGAAGCTATGGCGGCGCTCGGCGAGGCTCGCAGAAGCGGCGGAAGATGCTATATGAGCTACTCGCCCGCGATGTCGATGACCGCTTATCAGCACCTCTCGGAGGTTTCCTCAGCACCCGATTTGTACAGCAACGTAAACGGCTCGTCCAAGGTCTACGCGCTCGTTTTGCAAGCGTTTTGCAGTAAAAACGAGAAGGACAGAATGCTTTATATGAAAGAAGCGTTCAAGACTGCCGGCGAGCTTCTCGGCGCGTCAAATATCTTCGTTTACAGCGACGACCACGGCAGATTTTTCCGCAACCTCACCTACAACGCAACCGGAAATCCGCTCGAAACCTGTCCGATGCTCAAAATCGACCTCTCGGACAGCGATATGAAGTCGGTTTTGTTCAACAAGCCAAAGTTGCGTATCCACACGGGCGGCGAGAAAATTAACGGCGTTGCGCTGGTTAACGGGGCAATCTGCGCTGAGTGCCGCGCGATAAAGTACGAGGGACTTGTCTGCGAGTTTTTCGCGGTTATCTTCAACAGTAGCTTTGAGCTGAACGCGCAGGATATTCAGATTATCGATGCGCTCGAAAATGCGCTCACCAAAATGTACGGCGAGTACAGAAACAACACAAACGAGATTTCCGTCAAGCGTCTGCAACGGACAATTATCAACGACCATCGAATTGAGGGTTTCTCGATTGTGCCGGGTGAATACAGGGTTGAGCTTGTTCAGGACGCCGCGCACGAGCACTACGGGCTGGAAACGGGCGATATCTGTTACCAAAAAATCCGCGGGCGCGACAAGCCCTGCGATGACTGTCCCGTGAAAAAGCTCGATAAGGGCGAGCTTTTCGCGTCTTCCGCGCATTATGTTCCCGATGAACGGCGCTGGTTGGATATCGCCGCGTCAATTGATACAAACACAAACGGTGAGCCGCGCTATCACATCAGCTCAACCGATATCACGGACTGCCTCGGAAAAGTCAATATGTCCGATACCTTGACGGGGCTTATGACCTTCAACGTCTTTTCCTCAGAAGCGCTTCGGCTTACCACCGAGGAAAAGGGCGTTCACCGCTTCGTCACGGTCATAAATATCGCCGATTTCCGCCGTATAAACGAGGAAAAAGGCTATGAAACCGGAAACTCAATCCTCATCGCCGTTTCCGAGATTTTAAAGGAATCGGTTGCCGCGGGCGAGCTTTTGTGCCGCTCCGAAGGCTCGCGGTTCTTTATGTTGCTCACAAACGACAGCGCCGAGGAGTACACCGAGCGCGTTACTCAGATTATGAATAACATTCAGAAGCAGGTTCTGCGAAAGCTGAGGATAACGATTTACTTGGTTGCGGGCGCTTATGATATGGAGAGCGATACCGTTGGCGTTATGGGCGGCGTTGACCGCGCAATCCGTGCGCAGAAAACAATCCGCGAACGCGCCTATTATCACGAAAATCTCATCGCGTTCTTCGATGACGCGCTCCGCGAGAAAATCAAGGAACGCCGCTATATCGAAGCGAATATGTTCACGGCGCTCGAGAACAACGAGTTTCAGGTGTTCTATCAGCCGAAAATCAGCATCGAAACCGGAAAGGTTGTCGGTGCGGAAGCGCTTACGCGGTGGATTAGACCGAACGGCGAGGTTATTTCTCCGGCGAAATTTGTGCCGATTTTCGAGGAAAACGGCTTTATCACCGATATGGATTTCGCGGTTTACCGCCGCTCGATTGCCGATATCAGACGCTGGCTGAGAATAGGCATAGACGTGCCGCTGATTTCGCTCAACGTCAGCCGTCACCACCTCGGCGATGATACGTTCTGCGAGAAGCTGAACGCGCTGATTGACAACATCGGCGTTCCTCACAAGTACATCGAGCTGGAAATCACCGAGAGCCTGCTCACAGACCACATCGAGAAGCTGATTGAAACGGTAAGCTGGTTCAAGGAGCGCGGCTATCGCATTTCCGTGGACGATTTCGGCTCGGGCTATTCGAGCTTGAACCTGATTACAATGCTCCCGTTCGACACGCTGAAAATTGACGGCGGGTTCTTCCTCAAAAACGACCTCACCGAGAAAAACCGCAAGGTTATCACCTCGGTTGTCACGCTCGCGAAGAGCCTCAACCTCGAAACCGTGTCCGAGGGTGTCGAAACGCAAACGCAGGTTGATTTCCTCAAGGAGCTTGGTTGCGATATGATTCAGGGCTTCTTCTACTACAAGCCGATGTGTTGCGAGCAGTTCGAGGAAATTCTCCGAAACCAAACACCGAGCCTTGCAAACACGCAATAAAAATTACCCGCCGCCGGTGCGACCGGCAACGAGTTTCGCCCCTAGAAAATAACTAGGGGCGATATTTTTATGCCTGAAAACAAGTTCGCGATAACTCTTTTTCGGCGGGATTTTTAGTTCACCTTTTTGATGAATGTTTTCACATTATCAACATAATTTTCAACCGAAAAAGCCTGTTTTTAATGCCAATAGCTTGACTTTTAAAGAAAAATTGTTAAAAACACTGGTGAAAAGTTTGAAATTTTCGGGTTTTCAACGCTGTTTAAACAGCTTTCAACGTTGAAAATGTTGAATAATAACCCGATAATTTAACAAAACGTAAAGGTAAAAAATGTTATTTCACGGGCAAATTTTTGTCAAATATTGGATTTTGCGTCATCAAGAATGTTGGCATATTTTTCCATTTGTGCCTTGGAAAGCGGTTTGCCGCTGTTGTAATCGCGGAGATAGCGCATAAGCTCCTTCGTTCCCAAGCACACATAATCATTCTCGCGCAAATTCAGCTTCAGCCGCACATTCGGGTTCGAGAAATACAAAACCGTGTCAATCCAAACGTCCTCGCCCGCCGCGTTGAAGATGCTCTTAACAATGTCGCGCTGGCGGCGCATTTGCTTTATGGGGTTGTCCATCTCGACAGATGTGGTTTTTCCGCCCCGATAGAACTTCTGCTGAACCCATTTCTCGGATTTCCAGTTGCCCGAAATTGTCCCCGAGTGGTTTTTCACCTCGATTATCACAACACCCTTTGGGCTGATTATCAGCATATCAACCTCGGAGCGGCCGCGTTTATAGCGAATGGGGAGGTTGACGAAAATGATGTTGTTCCCCTCGAGCTTTTTCACGGCTTTGTACAAATTTTTCTCGCCGCTCCTGCCGCTGTTGAGGATATTGTACCGCCGCGCGAGTATCATATACGCCGCGTTGCAAGCGAAAATCAAGCCGATTATCACAATCGCCAGCGGCTTTGTTTCGTACATTCTGAACATCACAAACGATATCAGCAACAGCACCGGCGCAACCCCGAAAAACACCTGCAAAATCAACAGGACAACAATTTTCTTGTTGTTCGCGTTTTTACAGCGAATAATTTTGTTCACCGTTTACCCCTTACACATTGAACCTGAACAGCGTCACATCGCCGTCCTGCATAACGTAATCCTTGCCCTCAAGCCGCACAAGCCCCTTTTCCTTAGCCGCCGCCATCGAGCCGCAACTCATCAAATCATCAAAGCCGACAATTTCCGCGCGGATAAAGCCTTTCTCAAAATCCGTGTGGATTTTTCCCGCCGCCTGCGGAGCTTTCGTGCCTTTGGTAATCGTCCAAGCGCGTACCTCGGGCGTGCCCGCCGTAAGGAACGAAATCAGCCCCAACAAGCGATAGCCCGTCTTGATAATTCTCGCCAAACCCGAGCTTTCGAGGTTCATATCCGCGAGAAACAGCTCCTTGTCCTCGTCGGGCATATCCGCAATCTCCGCCTCAATCTGCGCGCAAATCGGCAAAACCTCGGCGTGCTCCTCGGCGGCGATTTGCTGTACAGCCTTATACTGCGCGTTATTTTCAACGCCGTTCTTGAAATCGCTCTCGGACAGGTTCGCCGCGTAGATAACGGGTTTGTTCGACAAAAGCGGCGTGTCGCGGAGCATCTCGCGCTCCTCCTCCGAGAAATCGTAGCTTCTCGCAGATTTTCCCTCCTCGAGATGCGCTTTCAGGCTCTCGAAGAAATCAACCTCTTTTTGCAGGGATTTGTCGCCCTTCATCGCCTTTTTTGCGCGGTCAATTCGGCGGTCGAGTATCTCCAAATCCGAGAAAATCAGCTCGAGATTTATCGTTTCGATATCACGCGCCGCGCCGATTGAGCCGTCAACGTGAATTATATTCCCGTCCTCAAAGCAACGAACAACGTGTACAATCGCGTCCACCTCGCGGATATTCGACAGGAACTTGTTTCCAAGCCCCTCACCCTTTGACGCGCCTTTAACCAAGCCCGCGATATCGACAAACTCCAGCGTTGCCGGAGTGAATTTTTCCGGGTGATACATTTCTGCGAGCTTGTCCAAGCGCTCGTCGGGAACGCTTACGATACCCACGTTCGGTTCAATCGTGCAGAACGGGTAATTCGCAGACTGCGCGCCCGCATTTGTCAGCGCGTTGAACAAAGTGCTTTTGCCGACATTCGGCAAACCGACCATTCCAAGTTTCATTTCAATTCCTCACTTTATTTTTTTGTGTACCTTTCGGGAAAACTGCCCTGTAATAGTTATATATAATAACTAAAACTCCAGCGCTTCTCCCCCGCCGAGGTACATTATTCTGTCGCCGAGAATTTCGTCCATTATATCAAAGCCCTTGAAGCCCGTGCAATGACAAGCGTAGATTTTCTCCGCACCCGAGTATTTGAACGCCCGCGCGGTTTGCGTGACGTAATCTGCCGTACAATTCAGCGACTTCGGGTTGTTGCCCGAAAAGTGAAACCCGCCGATTACCGCGAGAATGGGAATCCCCGCCCAGCGCCGTTCAACCGTTGCCAGCATATTCTCCGCGCCGCAGTGAAAGCACCCGCCGACCAAAATCAAGCCGTCCGATTTGCGCTTTTTCGGGAAAATCACAGCAAAGCTCTCGTCCGTGAAATCAGCGATTTGCGGCTTTTTTTCACCCTCGGGAACTACAAAATAATTCTTGTCGGGGTTCTCGCATTTTTCCTCAAAATCCTCACAACTCGCGATATAAAAGCCCTCGCAGACCTCGGAGAAGTTGTTGAACAAAATCAGATTATCGGCGTATTTCTTGAAAAAACCTTTCCCGATACCCGCGGGCGTTTTGAAAAGCCCGTTTTTCCGGAAAACCTCAGCCTTCGCTCCCGCACGAAGATAAATCCAAGCATTCGGGTTGAGGCGCATTATGCTGTCGATACCGCCGATGTGACCGAGATGATTATGAGTGATGAAAACGCCCGAAAGCTCGTCAATCGGCAATCTCATTCGCTTCGCGTTTTCGACAGCTTTTCCCGTAAGCCCCGCGTCAATCAGGTAATTTTTCCCGTTGTATTCAACAAAAAGCGACAGCCCTTCCTCGGCAAACAGCTTGTCATTCACGGCAGTATTTTCAATCAGACAGACAATTTTCAAACCAAAAACCCCCATTAAAGCCCGTGCTTTTTGATGTAGCTCTTAATCGCCGCAAAGCTCTCCTCGCTTAAACAGTGCTCCATTCGGCAAGCGTCCTCGGCGGCGGTTTTCTCGGAAATTCCCATCGACATCAGCCACTCGGTGAACAACAAGTGCCGCTCGTAGACACGCTCGGCGATTTCCCGTCCCTCGGCGGTCAGGGTAATTCGCCCGTTTTCGTCAACGTTTATGCAACCCTCCGCCCGCAAATTCTTCATCGCAACGCTCACCGACGGCTTTGAGAAATCCATCTCCGCCGCAATGTCAATGCTCCGCACCTCGCCGTGCCGATTTTGCAGAATTAAAATCGTTTCAAGATAGTTTTCTTTGGACTCCAAAATTCTGTCTTTCATACGCTCCCCCGTTCTGTAAAGTCATCACCGCATAATTTTTCTCTGCAAAGCAAACAGTTTTGCAGATTTGAAGAACATTCGCTTTGGCAAATGCCCGATTACATCGCGTTATTGTCAGTGCGCGAATAACGCTTTGGCGAAATAGCGCGGCGCTGTCAATAGCTACCCATGCTCAACATTCTCGCGATAACGCTTCCCTCGCTCACAATCGGGTACTCACGGAGCGAGAAAATCACGCCGCTTTCGGGCGCGGTTATCTTTTGCACAACCGTGCCTGTTATCGGGGTGACAATTTCACCGATTTCGCTTCCCTTTGCAAGCCACATATTATGCTCAACGCGCGGTATAAAAACGCCCGCGTCTGACGCGTGTACAACGTGAACCTCGCCGTCCGTTGATATCATCGGGTGCGAAATTCCGTGCTCTGCGACTGTCCAGATGCCGAGATTGTGCATCAGATTGAAAATGCCGTGCAAGAGCTGTTGGCAATATTCCGTGTTAATCCGCCCGCCAACGCCCATTTCAACCGCAAGCGTCGGCACACCCTCGTTAATTAGCGCCTCGGCAAGCGACCCGCCGCCAACCGCGCCCGTTTCGTGTACCCACACCAAGTCCGTGTTGAGCATTTTCGCGTAACGCATAAGATAGTCGCTGTCGCGCGGCAAAATTCTCACCTGCGGTATCTCGCGGATGAAAATGTTGCTCGCGTGAATGTCAACGCAAGCCGCCGCGCCCTTTATGTCCTCGACAACTTTCTGCGCGACTATCTCGGAAATAGACGCGGGGTCGGGTGCGGAAAAAACGCGGTTCATATCAAGCGCAGATGTCGGTATCTCACGGCAAGCGCTCTCCAGCCCGAGCGGGTTTATCGCGGGATAAATGTCCACTCTTCCCTTCAAATTCTGCATATTCGCGGTTATCGTTTTCACCAGCTCGTAGCAGATATACTGCCCCTCAAGCTCATCGCCGTGAACTCCCGTGACGATTGCGATACGCTTATCCGTTTCAGGATTTACCGCGCAAAGGGAGTTTCTCTTGATTGTAAGCTCCTCGTCTGTCGCCAGCTTTAACTTAACAATGTTTTCAATCATAGCTTAAATCCACCATTTCCATTTACCTTTGCTTCGCTTTTTTTCAACCAATTTCAGCGACTCAACCATACTGATTTTCTTGAGCACGCGCGACATCAGCAGGTTCACCAAAAGCGAAAATGCCGCCGTAACCTCGCCCGCCGTGACGCAATCGGAGTTTTACCTCGCATTTTATCAGCACCGCACAGTTTTATCAACATAATTTGCACAGCAAACTATTTTGAGTACGAACACAAAGCGTTCCCGAATTATGCGGCGCTGATTTTATTCAACCGATTTCAGCGACTCAACCATACTGATTTTCTTAAGTACACGCGACATCAGCAGGTTCACCAAAAGCGAAAATGCCGCCGTAACCAAAAATGCCCACAAGAACGAGAGCGGGTGAATTGTGCGCCCGAACATAACCTCGTCAATTTCTGCGGTCTGAATTACGAACATACAAAGCGCTGTTCCCAGCCCCAGTCCAACCAAGCCGCCTATCAGCGACAGCACGATATTTTCGCGGAAAACGTACGCCGAAACCTCGTTGTCGTAAAATCCGAGCACCTTCAGCGTGGCGATTTCGCGTATTCGCTCGGTGATGTTGACGTTCGTGAGGTTGTACAAAACAACCAGCGCGAGCGCTCCCGCCGATACAATCAGCACAATCGTCACCAAGTCCATTATCGACATAACGTCGTGTATTCTCGACATTGAGGACGCGTTGATGTTGACCGTGAGCACCTTGTCGGTTTTCAGCATAAACTCGCTGAACTCCTCGGATTTCTCGTCCGCGCTTGTAATACCGTTCTTAAAATAAATGATATTGTAAACGGGCGCCGCGCCGAAAATCTCCTTGTAATCTTCCTCGGAGAGGTACAGATAGTGGCTTGTATAATGCTCGGTTATGCCCGCGATTTTTAAGCTCTTGTACTCGCCGTCCCTTATCTGAATTGAAATTTCATCGCCGGCTTTCGCACCGAGGAGCTTTGCCGCTTTCTCGGAGATAATCGCGCCGTCCGTGAGCGAGAGCTTTTTCTTGGAAACGCGCTCTCTGAAATCGATGAAATCACCGATTTTCTCGGCTTCCTCCGCGCAGGTGATGTAGCACTGCACCGCCGCGTCACCGTTTCGCGTTTCGTACTGCTTGATAAGCGCGCGGGTGTACTGCGTATCCGGATTGTACTCCTCGAGCGCCGCGTAGATGTTCTCCACCTCGGACTGTTTCGCATCGTTTTTGTACGCGATAAAACCGCTGTAATTGTTGATATCGAGATACTGCAAATCCACGATATCCGAAATCGAGTCCTTCAACCCAAATCCCGTCAGCGAAAGCGCTGTACAGCCCGCAATTCCGATTACCGTCATAAACATTCTGCGCTTATAACGGAAAAGGTTTCTGCCGCTGATTTTCGAGAAGAAGCCCATTCTGTTCCACAAGAACGGGATTTTCTCGAGGAACACGCGCTTTCCGGCTTTCGGCGCTTTCGGGCGCATAAGCGAAGCGGGTGTTTCGCGGAGCGCTTTGCGACAGCTGAAAAACACCGTCAGGGCAATCGCCGCGGTCATTGTCCCTATCGAGAAAAGCATATTTCCAACCTCAAAGAGGTAGTGGAAATCCCTGATTGTGTACATCATCGAGTACGCGAACATTATCACGGACGGGAACAAAACGCACCCGCCAAACGCGCCGAGCGTGCCGCCGACAACCGCTCCCGATACCGCGTAAATCATATAATGCCGCATAATCGCGCCGTTTCCGTAGCCGAGCGCCTTGATTGTGCCGATTTGCGTGCGCTGTTCCTCGACCATTCTCGACATTGTGGTAAGGCAGACAAGCCCCGCAACCAACAGGAAAAACACGGGGAAAATTGCCGCGATTTTGTCGATACGCTCGGCGTTGCTCCCGTATTCGGAGTAGCCAACGTTGTCATCGCGCGTGAAAATATACCACTCGGCGTTGCCCGCATTAGAAATCTTCTCTTTCGCGTCCGCAATTTCCTTTTCGGCTTTGGCAATCTCCTCGTTGTACTCGCGAACACCGTCCTCGTACTCAACCTGACCGTCCGCAAGCTTTTTCTTCGCGTCTGCAATTTTCGTCAAGCCGTTCTCGTAATCAAGAACGCCCTGCTCGTATTCTGCCTTTTTCGCGTTAAACTCGGCTAAACCCTCGTTATAAGCGCGCTCACCGTCCGCAAGTTTCTGCGCGTTTGCGTTGTACTCGGCAAGCCCCGCGTTGTATTTGTCAAGATTTTCCGCGAGAACTTTCTCGAAAGCGGCAAGCATACCCTCTGCGGTGTTCAAATCTTCTTCGTTTGCGTCAATCTGCGCTTTCGCCGCTTCAAGCTCGGCAATGTTCTGCTTGAGCATAGCTTTCGCCGCCTCAAGCTCCGCACGCTGAGCCGCCATCGCTTCCTTGCCGTAAGCCTGTTCAGCGGCAATCAGCTGTTGTTCCTTTGCATCAAGCTCCGCGAGAATCGCGTTGCACTGCTCCAAACCCGCATAATACTGCGCTTTTGCCGCTTCAAGCTGTTCTCTTCCCTCGACAAGCCCCTTTTTATTTGCGTCAATTTCCGCTTTACCTTCGTCAATTTGCTGTTTAGCTTCATCAAGCGTTTTCTTGCCCTCGGCAAGCTTGGATTTACCGTCATTCAGCTCTGCAAGCGAACTCGCGAGCTTTTTCTCCGCGTCAGCAATCTGCACCGCGCCATCGTCCAGCTTAACTTTCGCGTCAGCAAGCTCTTTCTCGCCGTCCTCGATTTCCTTTTTTCCGTTCTCGAGTTCAGCTTTTGCGTCATCGAGCTTCTTCTGTCCGTCAATTTTGCCCTGCGCCAAGTCCTTTTCACCGTCAACAATTTTCTTCTGCGCGTCACCGAGAACCTCGTCATAACGGATAATACTGCGCTCCTTGCCAAGCTCTTCGAGTTTAACGGAGAGCGTTTCGCGGTAATTTTCGTACTCCTCGGAGTAGCTCGACATACCGCGCAGAGTTTCCGAGTGAACGTAAATTTCCGTGTAAACGTCCGCGGTAAAATCGCTCTCGGGCACTATCATAAACGCGTCAAGCGCACCGTCACCGATTGTGGTGCTTCCGCGCTGGCTCATTGAAACGTACATCGGCGAGTTGTACCGACCGACAACCGTGTACTCCGTCCTTTTGAGCGGGAACTTCTCCGCCTCGGTCAAGTCAACCAGCGTTATCGTATCGCCAACATTTATGCTCTCGTGGAGCATATTGCAACTGATTAGACATTCGCCCTCGTTTTCGATATCGCGCCCCTCATAGATAACCGGTGTATTCACGCTGTCGGGGAGCTTGGAATAAACTCTCGTGAGGAACTCCTTGTCGCCGCGCTCAACCGCCAAATCCGTGTACTTTGACGTGTAAACCGAGCAGTCCTCGGGCAAAACGCTTTCAATCGCCGATTTGTCGCCGTCCGTTAAACCAAACGTTGAAACCGCCCGCAAATCAAACAAATTCTGCTTGTCGTAATAATCATCGGCGGAGGTTTTCATATCGTTACAGGTTGCGCGAACGCCGCTGAAAAAGCCAACTCCGATTACGCAAATCAGGAAAATGGACAAAAATCGGCTTTTTGTACCTTTAATTTCGCGTAAAGTGTTTTTAGTAATTGCCTTCATACTACCACTCAATTTCCTCAACAGGAGTCGGATTTTCGTTCAAGATAACCTCGCTTACCTTGCTGTTTTTTATCTTAATAACACGGTCAGCCATCGGAGTAATCGCGGTGTTGTGGGTGACGAGAATAACCGTCATTCCGTCCGCGCGGCAGGTGTCCTGCAACAGCTTCAAAATCATCTTTCCCGTGTTGTAGTCAAGCGCGCCGGTCGGCTCGTCGCAGAGCAACAGCTTCGGCTTCTTCGAGAGCGCACGCGCAATCGAAACACGCTGTTGTTCACCGCCCGAAAGCTGAGCTGGGAAGTTGTTCAGCCTGTCGCCAAGCCCCACCTTTGCGAGAATTTCCTCCGCGGGTATGTAATCCTTCTTCGTCTGCGCCGCAATTTCAACATTTTCCTTTGCCGTTAAATTTGGCAAAAGGTTGTAAAACTGAAAGATAAACCCGATATCAAATCTGCGGTAAAGCGTGAGCTGTTTTCGGTTATATTTATCAATGCGTTGCCCGTCAACCGAAATCTCGCCCTCATCGCTCGAGTCCATTCCGCCGAGCATATTCAGCACGGTTGTTTTTCCCGAACCCGACGGTCCCACGATAACCGCAAGCTCACCTTTTTCGATATCAAACGTCATTCCGTCGGCGGCGTTTATCGTGACCTCGCCGACGTGATAACGCTTGTAAACGTCCTTTAAAGTTACAAAAGACATAAAAACCTTTCCTTAGCCAATGGTAATCTTAGACTTGCCGCCCATATAAGGTCTGAGAACCTCGGGGATATTAACAGAACCGTCTGCGTTGAGGTTGTTCTCGAGGAACGCGATAAGCATTCTGGGAGGTGCAACGCAGGTGTTGTTGAGCGTGTGAGCGAAATAGTTTCCGTCCTTACCCTTGATGCGGATTTTCAGGCGGCGTGCCTGCGCGTCACCAAGGTTAGAGCAAGAACCAACCTCAAAGTACTTCTTCTGACGCGGCGACCAAGCCTCAACGTCATAGCTCTTTACCTTCAAATCCGCGAGGTCACCGGAACAGCACTCGATTGTTCTCACGGGAACGTCGAGCGAGCGGAACAAATCAACGGTGTTCTGCCAGAGCTTGTCGAACCACATAGCCGAATCCTCGGGCTTGCAGACAACAATCATCTCCTGCTTCTCGAACTGGTGGATACGGTAAACTCCGCGCTCCTCGATACCGTGAGCGCCCTTTTCCTTGCGGAAGCAGGGTGAATAGCTCGTGAGGGTGTACGGGAGCTTGTCCTCGTCAAGAATTGTGTCGATAAATTTACCTATCATCGAATGCTCGGAGGTGCCGATAAGATACAAGTCCTCGCCCTCGATTTTGTACATCATCGCGTCCATTTCCGCAAAGCTCATAACGC
>CALZUA010000019.1 GCA_945829235.1 uncultured Clostridia bacterium
AAAATCCCCGTTATCGGAAGCGGCGATGTAACAAGCGTTTCGGATTGCGTGGAGATGTACGAGAAAACGGGTTGCGATTTGGTAATGATTGGAAGAGGCTCTTACGGCAGACCGTGGCTTTTCGGGCAAATCCGTGATTATTTCGAGGGAAAAACGCCGCGCCCCGAGCCGTGCCTTGAGGAAAAAATCGAGATAATGCGCCGCCACATCGCGCTTCTTGTCGAGGACAAGGGCGAGCGCACGGGAATGAAAGAAGCGCGCCGTCAAGCGGCTTGGTACGTTCGCGGGATAAACGGCGCGGCAAAGCTCCGCGATGAGTTTTCAAAAATGAACACTTTCGAGGATTTCGAGAGAATGTTGAAAATAATTTCAGAGGTAAATGACAAATGAACTTGGAGAAACTAAAATCTTTCTGTGCTTTTAATGTAAAGGACGATGTTGTGCTCACGGATTTTTATTGTTGCGGGTACGAAAACCCCGTTGATTACTACTCGGACATCGTGAACACGCTTCTCGAAAAAGGGCAGACGCTCGGCGAGTATGTGCATGATTTGTTGGTTTATTCCGACTCGCCTGTTGTAGCAAAATGCGCGGCGGAGCGCACACCCGCGCTTGTTCGTGCAATTGAGTACGACTTGAGCGTTATAAAGGAGCTTGTTTCGCTCACCTCCGAGCAGTTCAGAGAAACGCTTTCGGACAGCGAAATTCTCCGCGAGATGCCCGCTTACGACAACGGAAAATTTGATTATGACGCGGATTATTTCCTCAACTTTGCTCAGAAAAACGGCACGGGAATTTTCGCGAAATACCGCGCGTTCTCGTTTGACGGTGAGCTGAAGCCGATTTTGAAAACCGACAGCATCACTCTCGCGGACCTGAAAAACTACGAGGTTCAGCGCAATCAGGTTGTCGAGAACACACTTTGCTTTTTGCACAATCAACCCGCGCAGAATGTTTTGCTGTACGGCGACCGCGGCACGGGCAAATCCTCGACCGTCAAAGCAATTTTCAACGAGTACAAGGAACTGCGAATGGTTGAGGTTGCGCGAAACGACATCAACGTTTTGCCCGCGCTTTTTGAGAAGCTCGGCAAGGTGAATATGAAATTCATCGTGACTATCGATGACCTTGCGTTCAACGAAAACGATGACCGTTTCGGCACGCTGAAAGCGGTTTTGGACGGTTCGCTTGCGCTTAAACCGGAAAATATACTGATTTACGCAACAACAAACCGCCGCAAAATCGTTCGTGAAACCGTTGCCGACCGCGAGATTTCGGGTGCGGACGCGATTGACGAGAGTATGTCGCTTTCGGACAGATTTGGGCTGTTCGTGACGTTTATGCGACCCGATAAGCAGACTTATCTCGATATCGTGAAAAAGCTCGCCAAGGATATGGAGCTGGATATTCCCGAGGAACGGCTTTTTGCCGCGGCGGAGCGTTTTTCATCGAGAAGAGGCGGACGTTCGCCGAGAGTTGCAAGGCAGTTTGTAGAGTGGCTTCGGGGAAGAATCGAGCTTAATTTGGAGTACTAATTATGTCGCTTAACTTGAAAAAATTCGTTTGCACCGCGATTTTGGGAGTTTTTCTGCTGAGCGGTTGCGAAACGGAACAGCCGATTCCGTCGGAAATCTCGGTTTCCGAAACAACCGTGGTTGAGGAAAGTCAGCCGTTTCCCGCGGTGAGTTGCGGGATAACGCTTGAGAAAGCGGTTGAGAAGGCGGTTTCGCTGTCGCCGGCAGTAACCGAGATAATCTGCGAAATCGGCTTTCAGAGCAGGCTTGTGGGAGTGAGCGACTACTGCGATTATCCCGAAAATCTTTCGCTGAAAAAGCTCGGGAGCACGGAAAATCCCGACTTGGACGGAATTATCAAGCTGAAGCCGGACGCAGTTTTCACGCTGTCGCTGTTGTCGGAGCGCGAGATTTACAAGTTAAATCAGGCGGGGATTAAGGTGCTGACGCTGAAAGCACCGCGCAATCTTGAGGAGTTCAGTGCGCTGTACAAGGAGGTTGCAACGGCGTTTTTCGGGAACGAGCTTGCCGACTCGCTGAAAGGCGAAACAAAGGCGCTTGCAACGGCAAAACGCGCGCGGACGTTGCTCGAAAATGCGGCGAAAAGCGTCAAAACTGAGAGCTTTGTTTACGTCACCGAGAAGCTGACGATAGCCGGCTCAGACACGTTTGAGAGCGCGGTTTTGAGCCTCACGGGCGAGAATTTGTGCAAATCCGAGGGCTACGTTTCGGCGGAAAACCTGCAACCTGCTTACATAATCGCGTCCAACAAGCTGTCATACGATACTCTTGCTTTTGACAACGTTTTCTCGGCGATGATTTACAACGGCGCGAAGGTTGTTTTCGTTGACTCGGCGCGGTTTGAGCGACCGTCCGCTAGAACAGCGGAGATTTTTGCAAAGTTAACCGAATAAAACAGCGCCTTTCTCGTGAACAGGGAAAGGCGCTTTGTTTACATCGGCGTGATAATATAGCCGTTTTCGTGCCAGTAGTCGATAACCTTTGGCAAAACCTCGGCGTTGGTTTTGGAAACCGCGTGCAGAAGATAAACCGCGCCGTTATGGGTTTTCGAGGTAATTTTGTCGTAAGCGGCAGTCGGCTCAGGCTGGTTGTCGGTGAGCCAATCCTGATAAGCGAAGCTCCAAAGCACCGTGGTGTAGCCGAGCTCTTTCGCGCACGCAAGCACGCGCTCGGAAAACTCGCCCATCGGCGGGCGCATAACGTACATATCATAACCGAAGTTTTTTGAAATATAATTATGAAGGAGCATAATCTCGTTGTACAAGTCCTCGTTTGAGCACTCGGGCAGGGAAGGGTGGCTGTACGAGTGATTTCCGACGGTGTGCCCCTCGTTAATCATACGCTTAATCAGTCCGGGATTTTTCTCGGCGTAATCGCGCGTGATGAAAAAGGTTGCCTTCACGCCTTTTGACGCGAGTGTATCGAGGATTTTCTCCGTGTAACCGTTTTCATACCCCTCGTCAAACGTGAGCCAAAGCCGCTTGTTTGCCGCTTCACCTATGAAAAGCGTGTTCATATCGCCGTACTGTTTTTGCGCCTGAATAGCGCCGAGCGGACGGTTCATCGAGTCGGTGTCGTACCCTACGCCGTAGGCAACCTTTTTGTTGTCATAATCATCGAGATAAGAGTAAGGCGCCTGCGCAAACGCGATTTTTCCCGTCAAAAAAACGGTCAAAAGCGCCGAAATCAGTTTTTTCATTTCAATCAATCCTTTCGCTGATATTGTTCTCAAACAGTGAATTATTTATCACAAAAAGAATTTTGTAAATATGTTGCATAAAAATTGCCGTAAAGTTTTGTGTAAAATTACGAATTTTAAAGGCGATTATGTACTTGAATAATGTTTAAAAATATGGTAAAATAATAGTAATAATGGAGATGTATGTAAATACATAAAAAACGAAAGGGTAAGGGGAGCCGCTTATGTCGCAGAAATTAAGCGAACTCATCGACCTGCTTAAAGGTCACCGCGTTTATATACAAACGCACAATTTTCCCGATCCGGACGCGATTGCAAGCGCGTACGGATTGCAGGTGCTGTTGGGAAAATTCAAGATTAAAACTGTAATCTGTCATCACGGCAACATCGAGCGCGCGATGACGGCAAATATGGTTTCGGAATTTCAGATTGATATGACCGCGGACAGCGAGCTTAAATATATGACGTCCGAGGACTATATAATCACGGTTGACAGCCAGAAGGGAAACGCGAATATTCTCGACCTTATCGGAAACGAGGTTGCGGTTATCGACCATCACCCGGTTTTCTGCGTTGTGGACGATTACAAATACCGCGATATACGAATGGTTGGAAGCTGCTCGACGATAATCGCGGATTACTACCGCCAGTACAAGATAGATATGCCGAGCTCGGTTGCCACGGCGCTTTTGTATGGGCTGAAATGCGACACGCGCGATTTTACCCGCGGTGTAACACAGCTTGACGTTGACATTTACTCCTACCTTTTCCCGAAAGCCGATAACCGACTTATCAGGCATTTCCAGTCGGGTGAAATCGAGTACAACGAGCTGAACGCTTTTGTTGACTCAATGAGAAACATCGAGGTTTATGACGGAGTTGCGTTTGCGTTCTTGAATTTCTACTGCACGGACGCGTTTATTGCAACAATTTCGGACTTTATCCTGAACGTTGACGTGGTGAATTTCTCGGTTGTGTACACGAGGAGAAACGACGGGTTCAAGTTCTCGGTTCGCTCGGAAATCGAGGAGCTGAACGCGGGACAGATTGTTTCGGACGCGCTGAAGGACGTTGGATCGGGCGGCGGACACAAGTCGATGGCGGGCGGATACGCGTCAGAGAGCAAAATTCTCGATATCAGCATCGACTACAACAAGGTTATCCAAAACCTTTTCCTTAACATCATCGACACAATTCCGCACAGGGGCTACACGCCGAGAAACGAAGTTCCCGAGGACGTTGAGGTGAAGGTTGAAAAAGTTGATTAAAATAACGTGGCTGTTGGTTGACAGCCACGTTTTTTACGATATACAGGTTCGCTTCAGGTATGTTCGGGGGGAATTTTTGCACCATAAAGCGATTGCAGAAGAATTTGTGAAAGTAGTTCGCGGGATTTCTTGACAAAAGAGCGAATGTGTGGTATAATGATAAAGGATAACGTTCGTTAGCTTGGCGAACTGTCAGGAGTTTTGGAGGTAAATTATGAAAGCTGTACTACTGAACGACAAACAGCGCAGGAAAATTATCAGAACCGTGAAACCATCGGCGGCAGACTTTTTCTCCTATCAAAATCTCAACCTTCTTACAGCAGTTTTCGATGAAGAGAAAAACATCTATCTGACCCTTGCGCGTTTTATGTCATCGGCAATTACCAGAACCAACGATAATTTTGACGAATATACCTATGTGTTGCTCACGCCTTTGGGTTGTTTTTCGGTAAACTGCATTGAGAGAGCGGGAAAAGTTTCGGGGATTTCCTGCCCGTTGCCCGTTATTGCTTCAAAATCAAAAATAACGGAGATGATTTGTTATTATCACGAGAGTTTTTCCGAACAGCGTTCCTTGAAAAAAGAAGCGGTTAAAGAGATTGATTTGGGAAATAAGGATTTCACGGAATGGTATCTTGAAAAACATTATTTTAACAAGTAACAATGTGATTTGTTTAGTATAAATCGATATTGTTGTCAATCCAATTCGCTCGATTTGTGATGAAGTTTTTCAGATACGCGATTTGAAGCTCATAGCTGTTGGCATTGAAATTTGCCCAAGATGAGTAGCCCGGCTTGGTATTCCAAATCTGCCACACCTTGAAATTCTCCACCTGTGAGGGTTGGATTTTCTTGGAATAACGGTCAATGCTCGTGAAAGCGGCGTTCAGGAGCTTGTCGCGCATCTCCCGCCAACGCTCGCTTAAACGCGCACGAAACTCCTTGTTCTGCATAAGATAATTGCCCCAAGAAGTCTTGATAAAAGCGTTTTCATCGCTTGAACCAATTATTGTCCAGCTGTTGTAGTACGGATTATCAATTGTATAGTTTCCGAACGCGAGGTCAAAGTCCCAGATAGGTCCCATTTTAATTTTGCCGCCGACATCTACGGTGAAATAACAGCTTCTGCGAAACGCGCTGTCGGAGTTGTTGGTAAGCTCCTGTATAATCACCCAATCAACAAAGCTGTCGATATCGATAAACTCGCCGATATCTCCGCCGTTGACAATCGCATTGTCTGCGGCATTGAACAGGTCAAATATTTCCTGCCGTTGTTCATCGGAAAGCTCACTGCCGTCGGGTTCTTCAAAGGTTATGTATTTCAGCATATTTGAATTTGTGTGGAAGAAATCAACTCCCTTTACATCAACACCGTTTTCCGAACCGCCAACCTCCAGCAGAAAACCGAATTTATCGGAATTATCGGATTTTTTGGTGATGTTTACGCGGCTTTTGGCAATCTCCATGTGTTCACCGAGAGAGTATACTCCTTGATATTCGCCGTTGATGAACAGGTCAACAGGGTATTGCGAGGGCGTCCAGTCAAAATTCATAACCCGTCCCATATCATAAGCCACGGTATTGCGAATAAGCGACTTGTCCGCATAATTTGCAATCAATATCCAGTCCTTGTTTTTCTCAAGTCCCAAAACCTCAACCTTGTTGTCAAGCTTAATCTTGTAAGGCTTTTTCTCCCAGTTCCAAGTGGAATTGCCGCGCCCACGGATTTTGCCGTGTTGAATTTCAAGTCCCTGAGCATATTCGGGAGCTTTTGAGCAGTCGATAGAAACGGTCATACCGATAGTTTCATCCCGCATAATATCGGAAACATTTTTCCCGTCATCAAGTGTAATTTGTACCATCGGGAGAGAGGCTTTTGTGTATTCGGTGATAATGGTGAAATTCTTCTCAATGCCACTCTCGTCAACCACTTTAAGCTTGTGATTTTGTGTAAGGTCGGCGGTGGCTGAACCCTTGTTTTCATCTACAAAACAAGCACCGTGCTCGGCACTTGCGGAAATGGTTGCAGATGTAAGCTGAACAGGGAGAAAATCTGCGCTGTAAGTTGCGTTGCCATAGGCACAAGCGGAATTTTCGTCTATGGTGTAATTTATGTTGCGCCCGTTAGCGGTAGCTTTAATTGTGATTTCACCCGCATTGAAAGGGGATTCAGTTTCGTTGCTCTCGACAGTTGATGTATCGGAATTGGATTGGCTTGTTGTTGAAGACGAACTCTCTTGGTAGGTGGTTGAAGAAACGGATTTCTCGCTTGATATGGTAGATTCTTCGCTTGATGTTGCGGCGGATTCGGAGGAAATTTGCTCCGCACTTTCGGAAATCTTCGTTTCGCTTGAACAGCCTGTTGACAGAAAAATCGCCAAAACAACCGCAAATATTATTCTTTTTTTCATAATTTTTCCCTTTAAATTCAGATAAGTTTAGTTTTTGAAACGATTACCAAACGGTATTTATTGTGTGATAATGTAAAATTACCATATTTATTATACGTTATCAACTAAATTTTGTCAATAGGTTAAAGAATTTGTAAATGTAAATTATATGTGAAAAGTGAACAAATCATAGACCGCGGTATTTCGGAAAATTGATTTGTTGTTTGCGGGCAAAAAAATTCGCCCCCGAACTAAAAAAATACCTCCGAACTAATTTGGAGGTTTTTATTTAAGTATATAAATTGTTCACATTTAATGTGATATACAGTGAGTATTGGTTAAAGATTTGCATACATTTTTAATGATTTTTAGTGCAATTTAGGGGTATTTTATCGACTTTTGAGCATATAACAAAAACCGCTCAACCCTAATGGTTAAGCGGTTTTACAAGTGGTTGCGGGAGCTGGATTTGAACCAACGACCTTCGGGATTATGAGCCCGACAGGAAAACGCGTGTAAGCCTAATCGCATAGCCAAATATTTTGAAATTTGCATACATTTTGCATACATTTATGAAATTTGCTCTTTGAAAAAGTTGTTCAAATTGTTCATATCTCGTTCTTTATACTCTTCGCTCAAATGTGTGTAAATCTCAGAAGTTGTTTTTATGTCGGAATGTCCTGCTTGTTCTTTAGCAGTCATTAGACTAATGCCAGCGAAAAACATATTTGTGATAAAAGTGTGTCGTAGCCAATGTGCGGTGATGTTTGGAATAACCATCGGAAGACCGCCCGGCTGGAACTTACTCATCACCTTTAGATTAACATAGTTACCGAAATCTCCATATCGGAAATTCAGCTCTTTCAAGTAGCTTTCCCAGAGGCGTTTCCAACCTGTATCGGTTATTATCGTGCCCCTCGCTGAAGGGCAAACCAGTAGGGAAGTACGTTTCACGCTTTTCAAATAATCGATAAGTATGTCAGGAACATAGACTGTGCGGAGAGCGGCTTCTGTTTTTCCGCAGTTCTTAACCACCGGTTTGCCTTTTACATAGGCAACAGCCTTGTTCACAGAAATTGTTTTTCGTTCGAAGTCTATGTCAGACCAAGTAAGCGGGAGCAGTTCGCCCCTTCGGAGTCCGGCATACATCATTATCATCGCAGCCGTCTGTGCGCGATGCGGAGTTTCTCGAACCCAACGTTGCTCTTCGGCGGTTAAGGCTCGACGCTTTTCAGAGGGTTTCGCAGTATTCGGAATAATGATTGCGTTCGCGCAATTGTAATCAATCACTCGGTTATCAATCGCAAGCTGCATAATCTGAATCATCGACTGCTTAAGACCTGTTAATGTTTTCTTACTGAGCGGATTTTCGCCGCTTCCGAGTTTGAAAACAATCGATTGAAAATCGTTCAGCCTGATTTTAGTGATAGGAATATTTCTCAATTCTTCCAATTTTTTATAATGACCTACATAAGATCCATACGTTCCGGCAGAAACACTCAGTTTTTTCTGTTCAAGCCACAAGTCAGCCCATTCGCCGAAAGTGTCGCGTTCGGCAGCAACGTCCAAGCCTTTGCCAAGACGAAGTTTTAATTGTGTGATTTTCTCGTCCAGTTCCTTCGGAGAATTCGCGCAAACATATTTATACTGCTTGTTTCCGAGATTTACTCTTGCTCCGTAGCGACCATCTGGACGTTTCTTGTATTTTGCCATACTACACCTCACCGAAAATCAGTTTTGCAAGCGATTGCAAAAATTGCTTAATCATTTTCAGATTCTTCTTCCAGCTGTTTCTTAAACTCAAACGGGTCTTTCAGATAAGCAATTCTTGCGCCAGAAACATTTGCAGAGCTTTCAACGATTACAGTTCCATAGTTGAAAATTCTTCCAAACAAAGGCTGATGAATGGTTACACCACTGATTTTTTCCAAAGAAACTTCGGAGAAAACATTTCTCAATAGTCCAATCTTAACGAACGCACGCTTATCTGTTATGTAAGCTGACGAACTCAAGCAATACTCCCATTTCGTAAGCGCGAAAATCAGAGATGGAATTCCGACTACTATAAAGCCAACTCCAACTCCGACCTGATTGTTGAGGAAAAGAATAACCGCAACAATGATAAAGATAGCTGACAAAATTGTGCTTACCACAGGAATGGCAAGACTTGTTTTGCCCTCATAATTTACCTTTTCGCCTTTTTTCAGATACTTTTCAATGTTCATAAAGATTCTCCTTTTTAATTTATTATAACGCAAAGCGTTATTTTTCATTTATTATCGAAAAATGAAGCATTTTTCGACAAAATGTGCTATAATGTAAACAGCACCGGTGACTTTATCGAAAGGAATGACGATTTTGGAAAACAACGAACCAATCAAAATTAAGCAAAACGAACAGCCTATTGATATCATTGAGGCTGCCGTTATGTTCGAGCGGCTTCCTAATAAAGTCCAATTAGAAGTATTGCAACTGCTTCGCCGATTAAATAGCACCTCTTGACATTTTTATCCCGCTGTGTAATGCAGCGGGATATTTTATTTTTTATCATCATTGAAAAGAAAGCCTTTTATGATGTCAAGAACAAGCATTTGCTTATCATTGGGAAGAGCCGAGAACAATTTGATAAACTCCGCTGTTAATGAATTTTGTTCTACAGTCGAAGTTCTTGATAGCGATACGTCCATATCATCTATTTGTTCCAGCAATTCATCAATATTGATTCCCATTCCTTTCGCTATACTGTTAAGAGTAGGAAGCGTCGGAATAATAGGTTCATTTGTCTGCGGATTTACGCCTTTTTCGATAAGACTTATAATACCGTTTGAGAGTCCGCATTTTAATGCAAATTCTCTTTGTGACATATTGTATTTTGAGCGATACTGCTTAATCAATTCTCCAATCTTCATACCATCATCCCCGTTTTGTTAAATGTATTTATCACTTGTTAAGTATATTATACATCTATTTGTGCCTGTTGTCAATAGGCATTGAAAAAAATGTTAAAATAATTAAACATTTTTTCAAAAACCCCTTGACAAATTGTTTAATGTGTTGTAAAATAATGTTAAACCGATTAAACATCAACAAAAGGAGGTTATTATATGGGCAATAAAATTAAAGAATATCGGGAAAAGGAAAATATGACACAAACTGAACTTTCAGAAAAGAGCGGAGTCTCTAGGGTTACTATTTCCCAGCTTGAGCAGGGAGTAGATAGAAACACAACCTCAAGAACTCTGTTAAAAATCGCAAGAGCTCTTAACACAACTGTTGAGAACATTTTTTTTACCGAAAGTGTTTAATTGGTTAAACACGAAAACAACGGTCAACCGAGCGAGAAAGAGAGGAACTCATGAAAATCGTAAGAAGAATGAACGCAGACAAGGTAAGAGCCTACTGCGTTGAGAACGAACTGTACACCTGCGGCACAAGCGAAGATTACCAGCAGATGTTCCAGATGTGCGACGAGGCGCAGACTGATGAGCAATTCATAGAGATTGCGAAAAACATTTACGAGCATTCGGACGTCGAGTGGCTGAACGAACAGGGCACAGGCATTGAATGTGTCGCTCTTGGATTGCTCAACCGCTGCGTTTGGACGGATGTAATGGTTAACGATGATGAAGCGAGGTGATTTGAATGGCACGAAATAAAGCAGAGCCGATTAAAAGACCTGAAATCTCGTGGAAAAAAGCGCCGCCGATGATGGACACGGATTATGCCTCGCTTATTCTCGGAATAGGTCCTGACACTCTGCGGCGAATGGCACGCAGAGGAGATGTTCCGGCGAAAAAAATTGGACCTCGCCTGTGGCGGTTCGAGAAGGAAGCCCTTATGGCTTGGGCCGGTGTCAAAGAGTAGAGAGGAGGAAATCGATGACAAACTACTTCGGAAAACAGAAGCTGACGCGGTTGCTCTATCACTATCTCGAGCAGTCCGCGCCCGAGAAGCTCGCCGAGATTAAGCGTGAGCTTAAAGAGGCAGGAGAATACCGCAAGTACGGAATAAGGCACAAGAAATACCGTGGAAGCGAATGGCTCACAACGGGGATTATTTTCGGGAACATCGAGTATCAGTTCGAAATCTATGCGTGTGGCGGCGGGGCTAAAAAAGTTACCCTTCGCGAGAAGACCATTGTCGATGAAGAAGACGGCGAGAAAGTTACCGAAATCTTCAGCGGCTACGCTTACTATGACAAGGATTTTAAGCCGATTACCGATATTGAGGAAAAATTCAGCAATTTGCTGATTTGCAATCGCTTGCAAAAAAAAGGAGTGTGAAAGGAATGGAGCAGCACAAAATTCCGGAGCGGCCGATTGCGGTTGTTAAAAATCGGAGCGGAGCTTGTCCGCGCTGCGGGAACATAGTTACAAAGCGCGACAGAAATTGGACTTGTCGGTGGTGCGGACAAGCAATCGACTGGAATATAGAGGAGGCAAAAAACAGTGGGAGATAAATGCACGACAAAGTGCAAGAACGATAAGTGCTTTGCCTTTGAAACGGGTGAATGTAGAATTCTCAGAGACACGAAATTCAGTGGAAAGCCCTGTCCGTTCTACAAGACGAAGCGAAAACGCGATGCTGAATGCAAGAGAACAAAGGCAAGACTTATCGCCTTAGGAATTATAAACATCGAGGAGGAATTCTAATGAAAGAAAAACACGTTATAGCCGGGGTGTTGGCAAGCGTCGGTGTCCTGTTCCTTGTCGGAGCGGTCGGCAACGGTGATTACTACGGTGCACTTTCAACCGCCGATTGTATTCGCATAGCAATCGGGATTCTGATGATTGCGATAGCTTTCGGAATCGGGAAGTCTTGCGCTGATGAGGAAGATGAGGAACAGGACGAGCCGGACAACGAGAGGAGAACGCGATGATTAAGGTTGAAAAAGCACGAAACGGTGACCGAAAGGTAATGATAACAGGTGAACGAAGTGAAATCCTAGCAGAAGCGTGTTTCCTTTTGGCTTCAATCTCAAATCAGGAAAGTAATACTTTTGGCATACCGTATGAAGATGCGTTGCAAAATACTATCCAGTTTTGTTACAGAAATGCATTAGAATATGGAAATCCCAATAAGGAAGACTTCAAAGATAAGTGAAAAGGAGTGAGACTATATGATCTTGTCAAACGTCTGGGTTGTCACGGACGGGCAGCAGAACTATTTTGAACGCTGCTGCGAAAGCGAAACGTCCGGAAGGCTTGTGGCGATTTTCAAACCGATTTCAAGCCGAACGCGGACATATAAGACCAAGCATTCCGTATCATCTGCGGTCAGGAAGATAAGGGAATATTACGAAAGCCCCTACATAAAGGCTGAATTTATCGAATGCGCGAAAGTTGAGGACGTTCCCGAAGAACCCAAGTCCGATAAGGACGCGCTCGAAAGAGTCCCCGAGGAAGAACGGAGCGGTTGGTTGCCGCTGGACAGGCTTTGCGGAAAGCTTCCTGCGATGATGAGAAAAGGCAACCGATACGCTGTTATCCTCGCCGACAAGGAGTATTACTTCCTGCCGAGCGACGAGCGGCTTGCGTGGAAACGCTACTTCAGGGAGTGCGAGAAATTCGTACTTTACCGCATTGAAAATCGCGCAAAAAAATAGCCTCGGCAAAGCGCCGAGGCAAATAAGGGAAATGGGTAAAGAAATAAAATCATCCACTTATATTATACACCATTTCCACAAAAAAGTCAATAGGAAATTTTTGAAAAAAACGGCGCTGTGTCGCCGTTGACGGGCTTGTAATGAGTATTAACTTCTCGTCCATTTTTGATGTGATTGGTTAAAAATCAGCTAAAAAATCAACTAAATTCATCTAAAGTTATCTGATTTAGATAATCAAATCAATCACATCGTCTTTGGGGGGTGTGGGGGCACTCCCCCACATCTTCGAGCCTCAACAATTTCCTATCAAGGAGATGGGCTATTGAAACACACATTCATACGGGAGAAATCCCTTGAACGATATAATTGTACATACAAAGACGTCGAATGGTTCGAGTATTCGGAGGAAGAACAACAAGCGGTTCGGCAAGCGAGGAGAACCAAGTCAAGAGCTTCTCCTCCGAAGATTAAGCAGCTGAACGATGAACGTTCTCGTAAATATTTCAGCTGGCTCTTGCACAACAACTTCGGCAAGGGCGACTATCACGTCACGCTCACTTTCGCGCGTGAGCCGACAAAAGACCAGGCGAAGAAAGAGTTCGCGAATTACATCAAGCGCCTGCGTAGGCTGTACGATAAGGCAGGAATTGAATTCAGGTACATTTATGTTTCCGAGGGAAAGCGCAGCGGCGCTCGATTGCATTTCCATCTTATATGCAATGGCGGTGTTCTGCGCGATGAGATAGAATCGCGCTGGAAGCTCGGTATCGCCAACACGGACAAGCTTCAGCCGGACGCTGCCGATGGGCTTTATGCGCTATCACGCTACTTGACGAAATCAAAGGCGATGGCGGAGAAGTACGAACGAGCTTGGAACTGCTCGTCCAACCTCAAGCGTCCCGATGAGGTAGTTGACGACAACAGCATTTCCCGAAAGAAGATGCGCAAGATGCAGGACGCGCGCCGGAACGATGATGTGAAACGCACGGTCGAGCGGATTTACATCGGCTGGAGAGTAATCGACTACGACATCGGCGAGAACCCCGTAACAGGTCGAATGTACGCGAGGTTCAAGCTGATAAGGAAAGAAAGGTTTAACAGGAGATTATCGCTATACAAAGCGATAAAGAGGAAAGGAAAATCACCATGACACAGGAAGCAATCAACAAGCTTAACGAAGAATTTAAGCAGGCAACAAAAATGTCGCAGAAAGCGTCTGCGGTAAAGGAATATGTCCTTGAAGCATTGATTATGTTCTGCGAACAGAACGAGGAGTTCGCTCGGGCAATCGTTCAGACGAAGCAGACAATCGCTCAATGTATTGAGGAAACTGTTAATAAATGCGGAAGTTCTATTTCCGACATCGAGGTTTACAAGAAAGCGGTTCAATTCTATTTTCACGGCGCGACGGTAAAGTTCAGCATGACAATCGATCTCGGAGATGAAGGATTCAGCAACAAGCAGACAAGCAAGAGCGGTGAACTGACGCTTTCGCTTGACGGACTCCTCGACTTTTAAGGGGGCGGTCTTGTGAAAGATGCGATAAAATACATAGACAAGTTTCCGAAACTCACAAATGAAATCGACAAAGAAGTTCGGCAGATGCACAAAAAATATCTTCTTTTCGACCACAAGGGTAAGTGTTACTGTACAGCGTGCGAGAAAGAATACACCCTCAAGTCTTGGGAAACTCCGGTACATAAGTCTTCCGATATTTGCAGGAACTGCGGAAACGGCGTAGAGTGCATAGACATCACAAAGAATTATTCGGGAGAAAAAGTTCACGACATCGCTTATGCGGTGATTTACCTCGCGGGAAAAGACGGGAATTTGTATGTTCGCTGCATAAAGCAGGAAATAGCGTTCAAGCACGGATGTCTTAGATTAATGCATCGGACAACGGAAACGCAGAGATATGTTTTTACTCCAAAAGGAGCTGCGAGATTCGCAAAGTGGTTCAGTTATATCACTAACGATTACGATTGGAGTGTTCGAACAAAAGTCGAAAATCCGAATTTCCTTGATTTCGGTTACAGCAGTAAAATCCACAGGACTTACAAAGAAATCAATCTTTCATCTGCTGTTGAAAAGACCTGGATGAAATATTCTGCGGTTGAGGAATTCATGAAACACAATACAAGGGACGACTATGCCATACATTATCTCAATTTTTATATCCGACACAAAGGAATCGAGCGGCTTGTCAAGTGTGGGTTCTACACAGAGGTCACTGATATGATTTACAACCGGTTTAATGCCAAAGAGTTGATAAATCAAATCGACTGGAAACAGACCGAAGTCAACAAAATGCTTGGCATAAACAAGCGAGAATTTCGGGTTCTTGTTGATGGTGGAATATCCCTGCGCGAAGCTAAAATGGCAAAATCAATTTTCGGGGATTATTCACTGGAGCATGCTATAATTTTCTATAGTTATTTTGGCAGACATTATCCGAACATTCAAAGTGTATTTTCAAAAATCGGCCAAAAAAATGCAAATAAACTTAAAAAATACTTGGAAAAGCAAGAATGCGGTTTCGGTATTTACAAAGATTACATCGATTTTTGCGAAAACCTTGACTATGATTTGACAAGCCCCGAAATCCTGTTCCCGCCGCATCTGCCGAACGCTCACGACAGGGCTTATTCCGCTATCGAGAGCAAGAAGATTATGTTAGAAAAGAAGAAAATTTGCGAAGTCCGCAAAAAGCGAAAACTGCTTGAATTCGAGAAGGACAACCTCGTCCTCATTCTTCCGAAAAGCCCTGATGAGATTATTTACGAAGGAAAAGTTCTTCGTCATTGCGTCGGCGGCTATGCGCAAAGGCATTTCAACCTAGAAACAACAATCCTTTTCATCAGAAAAAAAGGCAAAATCGACAAGCCTTATTTCACGATAGAGGTAAGCAACGACTTCCGAATCGTTCAGTGTCACGGGTACCGAAACGAGCTAGAATCGAAAAAGCCCGAGGAAATCAAGGAACTCGAAAAAGCCTATGGCGAATACCTTACCGAACTGAAGAACAAGCCCAAGACGCGAAGGCAGAAGGTTTGCAACAAGGTGAATGAGGAGCAGAAAGCGAGGACAGCATGACATTGAAACATCTTGTAGAAAAGCACGCAGATGATAAAGACAAGCAAGATTTTGAATTGATTGCAAGATCCTTTAAAACCAATTGTCAACAATTCAAATCGATTTCAAGAGTACCAATTTTCAACTCGCTCCGATTCGAGTGCGAATCATTCACGAATGATTTTCTCACAAACGCCGAGGCAAACAAATTCCTCTGCGTTTGTATGACAGCACCGGAAACCTGCAGGTATAACAAAAATTCAAATAAAGGAGAAATCACTATGGAAAGCACAACAATTGCAACCACACCCAAGGAAAAGGCAGCAGAACTCACAAGCCGCATAAACGCGAACTCGGCAGTCGCGGTTCAGACGCTCGTTTCAATCGGGCGCGACCTCAAGACTATGCGCGATGAAAAACTTTATCTCGAACTCGGCTGCTCTGATTTCGGCGAATACTGCGACAAACACACGCAGGTTCGGCAGCGGCAGGCTTACAACTTCATCAAGTGCTATGAGAAATACGGTGAGCGGCTTCCGGAACTTTCCGGTCTCGGAATAACCAAGCTCGCGCTGATGAGCGCGCTTGATGACGAGGACAGAGAACAACTCATTGAAAGCGGCGAAGCCGAAAAGCTTTCCACAAGAGAGCTGGAGAAGCGAATTGAAGAGCTGAACAACAAGTTCGAGCAGCTCACCATTCAGCTTGACGAGGCAACCGAAGACAAGGAAACAGCCGAAGGTCAGCTCGAAGCACTTAACAAGCAGATAAAGGAGCTCACAGCAGCGCTTGACAAGGCCGAAACACGAAATAAAGAGCTTGAGAACCGTCCCGTTGAAGTCGCGGTGCAGAAACCTTCCGAAGAAGAAATCAAGAAGATTAAGGACGAGGCACAAAAGGAAGCGAAAAAAGCCGCAGACGCTGCCGAAAAGCAGCACAAAAAGGAACTCGACAAGCTCAGAGCGGAACTCAAGTCGCAATACGAGGAATCCGTTGCGGAAAACATAAAAGTCAAGAACGAGGAAATCGAGCGGCTTAAGTCCGAAAATGCCACTTTGCAAGCGAATGCAAAAAAAGCCGCGCCCGATGACACGAAAACGCGCGTTAAGTTTTACCTTTCGGAAATCCAGAGCACGTTTAATTCGGCAATCGAAACGGTTCGCGCGGTTGAGAATGACGAGGAAAAGCAGAAGTACAAAGCCGCATTCAATTCTGTGATCGAACAGCTCGGTAGCATAGTGGAGGGAATTTAATGGTTCACGCAGTAAAATGTTACCCGAAATATTTTGCTCCGCTGTCAACGGGAGATAAAACATTCGAGGTTAGAAAAAATGACCGACCTTATCGAGTTGGTGATTATCTTGCGGTTAATGAATTCGTCCCGGAGAGTGAGGACCCGTATGATAATATGCCCGAAACGCCGATATCAACTGACGAGAGGCGAGCTGACGGTGGTAGATACAGCGGAAAATGCTTGATTTTCAAAATCACCTACATTTTGGAAGAATTAGAATTTTGCAAAGACGGAATGGTTATTCTCGGATTGCATTGTGTGAAAGGGAGAGAGTAAATGCTTAATAATGTAAATCTTCAGGGTCGATTCGTAGAAACCCCCGAACTAAAAACTACTCCGAGCGGAGCAAAAGTCACATCATTTCAATTAGTCGCACAAAGAAACCACAAAAGCCAAGATGAAGAGTGCGACACGGCATGTATAAACTGCGTTGCATATCAGAAGACAGCAGAGTTTATCTGCTCAAATTTCACGAAAGGCAGTAATGTTATGATTGGAGGAGAATTATCATCTCGAAGCTACACCGACAACGAGGGCAAAAAATCAAATATAACAGAAGTTGTTGTAAAAGGCGCGTACCTTGACGATGGTTCTGAATATCCATTTTGAGGAAGGAGAACAAAATGAAACTTAATGCGGTCGCTTCGGCGTTCAAAAAGAACAAATCCTTGTACATTCTTGACGATTCTCACGGAAATCAGTGGTTGTCGAACAGAGCTGCCTATTACTTAATAACCGGTCTGCCAAAACTCGTCACAGAAAACGTACTCACAATGTTTGACATACCCGAGGACAAGCGCAGCGATTGGAATTGTTATGAACGAGAAATGATCGAGCTTGAAAAACAGCTCTGCTGCGATGACTCTGGGGTTCTTGAAACTCCCGTTGAACTAATGGAGGTAGAAATTTCCTGGCAAGGAAAAAAGTATCTTTTCTTCAAAAAGGAAAAATCCAACGAGGTTTTTGCAATAGACGAAAAACTTCTGAAACCTCTTTGCGATGAGGATTATTTGAGGTTTTTCGCTCGGGAAACAATAGACAGAAAATATACGGCAATCACTTTACACAACGGGCTTGAACTCAGGGCTGTTATTTTGCCTATGAGAATTCACGAAAAAACGCTCAAAGAAATGAAGTTTATAACATCATATTTCAGAATTTCCCATATTGTTATTGACACTCCCGAAGAAAATCCTGAAGATGATGAAACAGAGTACGAGCAAGGAATGCTTGAGTGAGGTAAAGAATGCCGATTACGAAACAAACCAAAGCCGAACGCGCACGAAACTTGAGGTACAAGAAAGGAATCGTCCAAGGATTTAATATCAGCGAAATCCTTGACGAGCTTATGAAAATAAGTTCCGAATGCGACGATATTCGCTACATCACCGAGGGAGATGAAGACACGCTCATCGCCGCGCTTGATGGCGATGAAGAAGATGCTTATGAATTCAGGATGATGTTCTCGGATTTAAGCCAAGAGAGTGAAAACCTCTACGATAGGCTTAACGAGGAATATGTTTCGGAATATTTCGATGAATTCTTCTGCCGCGTTGCAGGCGGATGCATGCAGTTGCTCGGGTATGACAGCTACGAAGAAGATTATTTTGCGCTGACGAGTTTCGAGAGCGGACTTGCTCAGAATGAGAGCGAAAAACGCTTGATGAAGCTGACAAAGCAGGAAATCTTGCAGACAGCGGAACAATGCTTCGGGGTTGCGACCGCATTTCTTAACGTGTGCTATAAATTCGATTACCTCAAAGCGACATTCGATATTCTTCGGGACGAAAACAGCTCGTTCCTCGAGACTATCAAGGATATCGAAAATGCGTATGAAAAGGCAAACGTCGATGAATTTAACCCTTATAGCAAATCAACGAATGAGTTTGATAAGCTAATAAAGGGGTTGCCGGAAAGGACGTGGATAGAATGAGACACATTGAGGATGCCGAGCAAATTGCCCTGTTCCATTGGGCTGCATTGCAGAGCGGGAAATATCCCGAATTAAGCTTGATGTTCCACATTCCGAACGGCGGCAAGCGAAACGCGCAGGAAGCCGCACGTTTCAAGCAGATGGGCGTCAAGGCAGGAGTTCCGGACATCTTCCTGCCTGTTCCACGCGGCGGGTTTCACGGCTTGTGGATTGAGTTGAAAGCACCGAAAGGGAAAACAAGCGCCGCGCAGGACGCATTCCTCGGGGAACTCGACAAACAAGGATATAAGACAGCCGTCTGCTACGGCTGGGAAATGGCTGTGAAGGTGCTGAAGGAGTATCTTGGAAAGGAAAAGAAATGAAAGTTAGCGACTTGATGGAACAGCTCAGAGAATTCTATGACAAAGGTCACGCAGATGACGAGGTCAGATTGATTTGCGCTGCCGATAACCCGCTTAATTGCGAGAGCAGAGCGATAAAAGGGGCGTTTTTAATCTACAACCATTCTGAAAGCGAAGTAAATGGTGTGTACATTGACGGTACGAATTAATGGAAAGGAAAGGTAAGTATAGTTATGACAAATGAAGAAATTGTTCGCGATTGGGCAGAGGCAAAGAACCCCGCGGCTCAGATTGCGATACTCGCGGACCTTAACGCAACAAAGCCGGATGTAATAAAGAAAATTCTGCGAAATGACGGCAAGCAGATTATAGCAAGCGCCTATGAGCAGGGTTTGGGTTTGGACAAGCTGTCAAAGCGCTATGGGTTTTCTTCTATGACTATTCGCGCTATGATAATAGAAGCGGGCGGAACAATCCGTGATCGCGAAGAAGGTGTTGCGAAATTCAATAGCATACAGAATACCATTCAAAATCGCTCCGAGTCCGCCAAAGAGCCTACTGAGATTGACTTAAATCAATACAATCTTGACGCCTATCAGCTGGCAAAAGTCCTCGCTCAGATTATTCCCGAATTGTGCAGCGGATTTGATGTTGAATTCTCGCAAATGGGCAACGAAACAAAGGTTGTGGTTTATGGCGAAAACGAGAGCGTGACATACAGAAAATACACGGAGAGCGAAGAGGAGAGTGAAGACAATGTATGATAACGAACAATGGAAATCCGAGGGCGACTGCTCAAGGTGCAGAAGAAAATCTTATTGCAAAAAAACTTGTACAGCTTGCAAGAAATCGTTTCGTCGCGATATCGCGAATGCTTTTGCACAGTCAGAAGCGGGCAGAGCGCTAGCTGTAATCAACGCTCACGGGGCATACGCCACTGAGAGATTTGACAAGGGGCACTGATATGAGAGAAATTTTATTTCGCGGGAAACAGATCTTAGGCAACAAATGGGTTGAAGGGCTTTTTGTTGAAAAATTTGATTCAAATGCAACACACACCGCTGCCATTGCTCCGAAATATCCTTTTGAAAACAGCATGCGTTTAGAGCTCATTAGTAGTGATTCTTTGTGCCAGTTCACAGGTTGTTACGACAAATTGGGCAAGAAGATTTTCGAGTGGGACATCGTGCGCTGCCTTCTCAGAGTGTCAAGGAATCACTTCATTCAGATTAACGGGTATATCGAATACAACGAAAAAACCGCTTCGTTTTTAGCGTATTTCGGGGAAGATATGGTTTTGCAGTTGTCGGACTCGGACAGGTTCGAGGTTATCGGAAACAGGTTTGACAACCCCGAATTGATGGAATTGGAGGGCTGACAATGCGTGAGAATATGGGATTGTTTCTAGGCAAGCGTGAGACGGACGGAAAATGGGTTGAGGGATATTTATATCCCGGTATCGGACAGCATAAGGGAAAATGGTTTATAACTGTTGTTGACGATTGTTTAACAACATCACATACCTACGCTGTTATTTCCGAAACAATCAGAGAATTCACAGGATTATCAGATAAGACTGGCAAGGGGATTTTCGAGGGGGATATTGTAGAACGTGGCGACAGAATATGGGTTATAGAATATGATAACATGTGTGCACAGTTTGTAATGAAGACTTTCACGGATCGCGGCGTTTTCTGGATTAGGTCTTTTGACCTTATCCCTTCAGAATGGTGCGAGGTCATCGGAAATAAATTCGACAACCCGGAACTGATAAAAGGCGGTGAAAAAAATGGCAAGAATGACGTCAAAGGACGAACACGGCAATAACGTAATAATTACAAGTGAAAACTGGTGTTACTCAGAAAAAAGTGGCACATTGAAGCTTCAAGGTTGTATCGCGGATAAGCTCGCAGCTTATGAGAATACATACCTTTCCCCTGAGGAAATCAACGATTTAAAATCGGAAAATGTTCATCTGCGCAGGTATATTGATGAACTCTGCCACTCCGCTAGCGCATCAATTGACTGCCTTGCGATAAAGGCAGACAATGAGCGGCTTCATCGGCTTGTCGATTTTTTTGAAAACGTTGTCGGGAAAGGAACACACTATGACAGGTGAAGAAATCTTTACATATGCCAAGAAGAACCTCGAGATGCCCGAAGGCAGCACGCTTTCCGAACAGCTTATGTTTGGAATAGCGCGGAACATCTGCAAGGCGTGGCGAGATGGGTTGATAACGGAGCAGCAGGCGCACATCGAGAAGAATATGGCTATTCAGACATTCGGCGTTCAGCAGCTTTCCGAAAAAATAAACTCCGATTACTCGAAACGCTGGAACGAAGTGATGATTATTCTCTCGGAAGCACACAAAAAGTGCGGCTGTGAATACTGCTCAAAAATCGAGAGAATTCTCGATGGAAGGGGGTGAGCTTATGGGCAAGAAGAAAAATCAGACGCAGGAAGAACGTGAAGTTCATCAGCGTGCTATCGCGCTCCGCAAAATGACGGACGAGCAGCTTGTTCGCGCATTTGAGGATGCGAAATCAGCAAAACCGCCTCGCAAAGAAAACAAAGTCGAGCGGTTTATTGAAGCATTTGAGCGCGCGGACGTTCCGAATATCGGAAAGATCACTATCAAAAAAATAAAAGTCTTTGCGGAGGAAAACGGATTTATTTGAGGGGTGCAGAATGGACATTTCCACACTTAAACAATACTATCTGATTGAGGGTGAAATCCGAAACGAAGAGGAGAAAATCGCGAAAATCGAAGCAAAGTTGTGCGCGTCCCCGGGGTTCGACAAGAACGGTGTACCCAAAAGCCATACTCCTCGAAATCGTGTCGAAGAAACATATATAGAACTTATCGCCCGAAAAGAAGAACTGCAGCGAAAAGTTGCAGAATATAAGGAAATGAAAGCATCCATAGAAAGATTCATCGACAACATCGACGACCTGCTTATCCGCAGAATTGCGGAGGAGCGGTTTGTTAAGGATAAGCGTTTTCGTGAAATTGCTTACGAGCTGGGTGGGAGAAACACAGCTGAGTCGGTAAGGAAAATGCTTAACAGATATATTCAGAGCAACAAAGAATAGTTTTTCCGAATGTCACGCTTGCTCCTCGGCAAGCTGATATAAATAAAAGGCCTAATCAATACAGCACTCCTTTAATACCGCATCGCCCGTGCGGATAATGATTAAGGAGGGCTTTTATGCGAAAAAGCAAACAACAGCAAATTCAAGCAGTGGAAATGCCGCCGGTCAAGGAATATCTGACAACCATTCAGCGTGATGGTTCTGAACTCTGCGCCGGCGACGTTTTCGCGGCAACAATGCGGTGGCTGAAAGAGAAAGGCTGCGACAGCGTTGTTTCCGAACAGACGGTTGAGCAATACGCGATGTCGGTCGCGCGGTGGGTACATCTTGAGGAGATGATTTCCAAGTACGGATACATTGCGAAGCACCCGACAACCGGCGCGCCTATGCAGTCGCCTTATGTCACGATGGCACAGACCTATGCGAAACAGGCAACGGAAATTCGCAACGAAATCAACCAGTTGATTAAGAACGCACGTCCCACGGTTAAGTCTGACTTCGTTCGGGAGGTGGTTTACGGTGAATGAGAAAACCACCTACTTCCTCGCCGACATTGAAGACCTCATTCCTTATGCGCGGAACGCGAGGACACATTCTGACGCACAGATTGCGCAGATTGCCGCATCAATAAAAGAATTCGGGTTTCTCACGCCGATTATCATCTCGAAGGATAACACGATTCTGTGCGGTCACGGTCGTTTCTTTGCGGCGCAGCGCCTCGGGCTGAAGAAAATCCCTTGCATTAAGGAAGAACATCTCACAGAAACGCAGCGCCGCGCTTACATCATAGCCGACAACAAGCTGTCGCTCAATGCCGGCTGGGACGATGAATTGCTTGCGGTTGAAATCGCCGACTTACAGGGTGAGAATTTTGATGTTTCCCTGCTCGGATTCGGAGATGAAGAAATCGCCGACCTTTTCGCCGACAAAACCTCATCGAGTGCGAAAGACGATGGATATGACTTATCGGAAGCGCTTGAAAAGGCAGCTTTCGTTCAGCGCGGCGACATTTGGATCGTTGGAAAACACCGCTTGATGTGTGGTGACGCGACTTCATCGGAAGACGTGACCGCGCTTATGGACGGAAAAAAGGCGAATTTAGTTCTCACGGACCCACCTTATGGCGTTTCATTCAAATCTTCGAGCGGCTTAACCATTCAAAATGACAGCATAAAGAACGAGGATTTTTACAACTTTCTGCTTGCGTCGTTCAAGAATATGGCGAACGTATGCGAACCGGGCGCATCCGCTTATGTGTTTCACGCGGATACCGAGGGTTTGAATTTCCGGCGCGCGTTTTCGGACGCGGGATTTCACCTTGCCGGCTGCTGCATTTGGGTAAAAGACAGCTTGGTTCTCGGGAGAAGCGACTACCAATGGCAGCACGAACCTGTTCTGTATGGTTTTCTGCAGAACGGAAAGCACAAGTGGTATTCCGACCGCAAGCAAACAACAATATGGAATTTTGACAAGCCGAAGAAGAACGCAAATCACCCAACCTCAAAGCCTCTTGATTTGCTCGGATATCCCATTCAGAACTCTTCGAAAGAGGGAAACATTGTTCTCGACACATTCGGCGGGAGCGGTTCGTCGCTTATGGCGTGCGACCAGCTCGACAGAATATGCTACACGATGGAGCTTGACGAGAAATATGCAAGCGTAATCCTGCGCAGATATGTTGAAAGCAAGAACGGAAACAGCGAAGATGTCAAGGTGATAAGAAATGGAGAAACATTTCATTATTCTGAACTTGTGAAAGAGGTGGAGTAATGAAAAAAATCATTTCAAAAGTCATTACATTAGGTAGCCTGTTTGACGGGAGCGGCGGATTTCCGCTTGGTGGAATGATGTCTGGAATAATTCCGTTATGGGCTTCGGAGATAGAGCCTTTCGCTATTCGCGTCACTACAAAGCGGCTGCCGCAAATGAAGCATTACGGTGATATTTCCGCTTTGAATGGCGCGGAACTTCCGCCTGTGGATATCATCACATTCGGCAGTCCTTGTCAGGATATGAGCATAGCGGGAAGGCGGAGCGGCTTGAGCGGCTCACGTTCGAGCCTTTTCTACGAAGCAGTCAGAATAATCAAGGAAATGAGAGGTGCTACTAATGACAAATATCCGCGTTTCTGCGTCTGGGAAAACGTCCCCGGAGCATTCAGCTCCAATAAAGGCGAGGACTTCCGTTGCGTCCTCGAAAGCCTGTGCCACATCAAAGACGAAAGAATTGTTATTTCTCGATGTAAAAAGTGAGAAAAATCAGGGTGCATCGTGGGAAATGGTTTCTCCCTCGCCTGGCGAGTTCTCGATGCTCAATATTGGGGAGTTCCCCAGAGAAGAAAGCGCATCTACCTTGTCGCAGATTTTGATGGAGAATGTGCCGGAAAAGTACTATTTGAGTCAGAAGGCTTGTCAGGGTATTCTCGAAAGAGCTTCAAGGCGTGGCAAAGAGCTGCCGCCGCTGTTGAAAACAGCGTTGGAACAGCAAGCGAAAAGCGAATAAATATCTCAGCGGGATTTTGCACAGAACATTCCGCGAAAGCGCAAGGAGTAGGTTTTGAAGAAGAAAAATCTCCCACTTTGCGCGCCGGCACCGTTCCTGCAGCGGTTTATGAGAATCACTCGCAGGATACACGCTACACCGAATTGAGCGGTGTTGCTCCAACCGTTTCGTCAACCTATGGAAACGGCGGGAATAATCAACCATTTGTTGTTGAAAACAAATGCTTTGATGTGCGTTTTACTTCCGAGGGAACGCGGAACGCACGGCACAACTGCTACGAAACGGAAACCTCGCGAACCATTGACACGGGAGGAAATCAGCCCGATTCAAATCAAGGCGGTGTGGCTGTTGTAGCGGTGCAGGGTTCAATGATAGGCAGAGCCGACAAGAACGGTCCTCAAGGGAGCGGATTGAACGAGAACATTTCGTTCACGCTGAACGCGACCGACCGACACGCCGTCGCGTTTTCGCAGGACGCATACGACAAGTATTCCGAGAACGATAAATGCGGTGCGTTAAGAACAACAGGCGGAATGTACGGCGGCGGTTCGGAAACCTTGATATGCCGAGAAAAAACACCTTTTGCAAGCGATTGCAAAAAATCTCCAACAATATCGGAAGGAAGTCGGTGCATTGTTCGCAGGCTTACTCCGACAGAATGCGCACGTTTGCAAGGATTTCCCGATTGGTGGTGTTCCGACCTCGAAACGGAAGAACCGAATAAGGAAGAAATCGACTTTTGGAGAGCGGTTTTTGAAACGCACCGAAAGATTATAGGAAAATCTTCAAAATCGAAAACGGACGCACAAATCATCAAATGGCTGAGAAAGCCGCACAGCGACTCTGCAGAGTACAAACTCTGGGGAAACGGAGTTGCGTTGCCGTGCGTTTATTTCGTTCTGGCGGGAATTGTGTACTATTCGCAATTTTCTCGCAAAACGTTGTGCAAAAAATCCGTTGATATAAGCCGAGATTTGAGTTATAATGCCACACAAGGAGGACAATACGATGAAAGCACCTAATGAAAAGACAATTTCGCTGCTGCGCGAGAAATATCCCGTTGGAACACGAATAGAACTCATTCTGATGAACGATAAGCAAGCTCCTAGCCCCGGAACGCGCGGAACGGTTCAGGGCGTTGATGATGCCGGGGACTTGCTTGTGAGATGGGATAACGGATCCGGTTTGAAAATCATAATCGGCGAGGATAGTTTCCGAAAACTTGACAGCGTGACAACCGTATGCTATGGCAAGAAAGAAAAATGGGAAGACAGGCAAGAAGCCAGCGCATATTTTCTCGAGGCTATGGCAAACGCAAGAGGCGCTGAACGAGAACGTTATTCAATGATTCTTGCGAAAATCCAAATGGGGTATTCGTTATGCACGGACGAGGAAGATTGAATCCTCATAATATACACAATTCTGCCGCGTGTATTTCGTGTATTATATTGTTCTGAAACCGCTTGCTATTTAGCTCGAAAAGAGTTAATATACACATACCGAAAGGGAAATGAAACAAACGGAGGAACGAAAAATGAACGCGAAAACAGCAAAGCAGATTGAGGATATGAAAAAACAGACCATCGGGGTTGAGGTTGAGATGAACGGCATAACAAGAGAAAAAGCCGCGCAGGTTGCCGCAGAATTCTTCGGAACGCGCCGCCACGAAAACACCGCAGGGCGCAACGGATATTGCACCTACTCCGCTTGGGACAGCAACGGCCGCGAGTGGAAATTCCAAAAGGACGTCAGCATTGCAGGACCAGACAACGAAAAATGCGAACTGGTCACACCGATACTTAACTACAGCGACATCGAAACCTTGCAGGAACTCATACGCAGACTTCGCAAGGCGGGCGCAAAGAGCGACGCGACAAGAGGCTGCGGAGTACACATTCACATCGGTGCGAACGGCCACACGGCGCAAACCCTGCGAAACCTCGCGAACATAATGGCAAGCCACGAAAGCCTTCTTGCAAGCGCCTTGAAGCTTGACAGCAGAAGAATGAACCACTACTGCAGAACGGTTGACCAGAGATTTTTAGCAACGCTGAATGCGAAGAAACCCACCTCAATGGTGCAGCTTGCAGACATTTGGTACGGAACGCAGAATGCCAACTACGGTCGCGACCAGCACTACAATGACAGCCGCTACCACATGCTCAACCTCCACGCAACCTTCACCAAAGGCACGATTGAATTCAGACTTTTCCAATTCGACGCGCCCGCGAATGGAAAGAAAAACGGGTTGCACGCAGGACAGCTCAAGGCATACATTCAACTTTGCCTGGCGCTTTCCCAAATGGCGAAGGACGCGAAAAGCGCAAGCTCCAAGCCACAGCAAACAGAAAACCCCAAATACGCGATGAGAACCTGGTTGCTCCGGCTCGGGTTCATCGGAGCGGAATTCGAAACCGCAAGGAAAATTTTCACGGAGCGGCTTAACGGCAACGGAGCATTCAGAAACAGAAGAACGGCTTAACAACAAGCGAGGCTGCCGAAAGCCGACAGCCTCGCCAAAAGCCTTAACAAGAAAGGAAAATGGATATGGAGAAATACTACATCGCTTACGGAAGCAACCTCAACTACATTCAAATGATGATAAGATGCCCGAAAGCAAAGATTGCGGGAACAACAGAACTCGAAGGCTGGGAGCTGCTGTTCAAAGGGAGCAAAACAGGCTCTTATCTCACCATTGAGCCAAAAGAGGGCTCGAAAGTTCCCGTTGCAATCTGGAAAATCACGGAAGAACACGAGCGCGCCCTGGACATTTACGAAGGATTTCCGAATTTCTACTACAAGAAGGAAATTGAAGTCACGATGAGCAGCGGCAGGAAAATTAAAGCGTTCGCCTACATTATGCACGAGGAACGTCCCGCAGGAATTCCTACAAGAGCCTATCTCAACACCTGCAAATCAGGATACGAATACTTCGGCTTCAACAAATCGTTCTTGCAAGAGGCTATCGATGAAAGCAAAAGGAGAATGTTATCATGAAGAAAAACAATGAAATAAACGAGCGGATTTGCCCTATTTGCAACAAAAAATACACCGCGCCGCCTGCGCTGTCGAGGATTGACAACAGCACTCCCATATGCCCTGAATGTGGCACAAGGCAGGCGCTGGAGAGTATCGGAATAAGCTTCGAGGAACAGGAGCAGATTATTGAGATTATTCACAGCCACACAAGAGAGCGAGCGGATTGAGGAGGAAATGTGATGTGGAAACAGGGTGCAATAGGGATTAAGGACAGCAAAGGAAAGATGGTTTCGGTGAGATTCTGGGTGAAACACTACGAAGAACCAAGTCGATTCGGAATCAACGGAGGAAGGATTTCTAAACTAACGCTGAAACAGAACGGCAAGATTGTTTTCAACTTCGACAGAGGAGAGGATATTGAGCCGCAGACACCCGAAGCCGAGAAAGCTCTCGCCATTCTTTTCACTGAATACAATTGATTCGGCAATGAGAGCGGCTTGTCGCGGCAAAAGGTACTGTGACGGGGCGGCGGGGGTCATAGCGGCTCGCTGACGCCCGAAAGTCGTGCAGTGATAGGCGAAAAAATAGGGGTACTTTAATTGAAATTTGTTTTGAATGGGGGATAGGAATGGCGGAGAAGAAAAAAACGGCGAAAACAGCCCCGAAATCGCGCGTAGGAGCGCGCAAAAAGACAAACGAGGGTAATTTATCGACCGAGGAGAAAAACGGCTCACAGGCGAAAAAACGGGCTGTTGCAGAAAGTGCAAAAACCACTCGTGGCGAGGGCTCGAAAAAGAGCGGCTTATCGCGTGGTAAAGCTACAAGCGAGAGCGGAAAAGAGAGCGCAGCGGAGAAGAAAGCGAGTAAATCAGCCGAAAAAGCCGAGGCAGGCGGGAAACGAAGCAAATCAACGAGCGGCTTAACGCGTAGTAATGCGACAAGCGAGAGCAACAAGGCGGGTGCAGCGGATAAGAAATCAAGTAAGCCTGACGAGAGGACGGGAACGGGCAAGGCGGCGAAATCAGCTCTGCCGGCAGAACCGAAACAGGTCATTTTCTCGTTGCAGGCAGGAACTCCGATTTATGTGAAGACTGCCGACATCTGCGCAGCAACCGGCAAGACAAACCAGTGGATTGGGCAGCTCACGGCGCAGGGAGTAATTCACAAAACAAAAACGAACCACGGCTCGCTCTATGAGCTGTTCGAAACGATGAAGGCATACTGCGAAATGCTGGAAGAACGTGCAAAAAAAGAGGACGAAGATGTTCTCGAGATTGAGCTCAAGCGGAAAAAGTCAGAGGCAAGGTTGAAGGAGTCGAAAGCGACGATTGCCGAACTGGAGGCGAAGGAGTTCCAAGGGAAAATGCACCGTTCGGAAGACGTTCAGGCAATGACCGCCGACTTGCTCTATTTCATTCGCGGCGGATTGATTGCCCTCGCGGGACGCTGCGCGAGCGAGTGCGCCGCTTCATCGGAGCCGGCAGAGGTACAAAAAATCATCGAACGCGAGGTTTTTTCGATTTTGCAAGACATGTCAAACTACAAGTACGATAAACAACGATACGATGAGCTTGTGCGGCAGCGAATGAAACGAGAACTTGACGCAGACTATTTCGCAGACGAAGAGGAGGAATAGGTATGAGCATTGAAGAGGAGAAGCAGAAACTGAAGAACAGTTTGAGATACGAAGAGAATTCATATTCTTGGGCAGGGTTTACGATGAAGGAAATGGACGAAATGCTTAGTGCGGCGGCAATTGTGGCAGCGGCGTGTTCGTATGAAATAAGCACAGCAGAGAACGGAGGAATGACAATGTCTGATAGAACGAGCAACGAAGAGATTTTCATTTCAACATCATTTCTGATGAAAGCGGCAAAACATAGGATTGAAACATTAGACGATGGGAAGTTTACTAGCGGCGCTAATATGGTGCTTGAACTGCTCGAAAATATCATTGAGAATGCGTCCGAAGCTGATATTGCGTATATTAAGCGCGGACATTGGATTTTCCTCGGCGAAGACGACGGTCACGGCGATGAGTGCGAGTTCGAGAGCAAATGCTCTTGTACATCGTATAGGTGCTCCAACTGCAAAAAAATAAAAAGAGAATGCGAATTAACCGACTATTGTCCCAGCTGCGGAGCGAAGATGAAACCTGTTGTAAAAGGATGGTGACAATAATGTCCGAACACGAAATAATCGAAGAACTAAAGATGATTATCAGATGCAGCGATTTTGTTCTAAACGTATATCGTGACGGTGTGTCCGTTGATTTCTTAAAAAGCACTCTCGACCTTATTCTGAAGCAAAAATCAGAGATTGAAAGAAACAAGTCCGCCGGAAATTCAGCTGAAAATCACGGGCATTGGATTTTAGTAAATACTCCGGTAGACCTTATTGATTGGGAAGAGTGTTCGGTGTGCGGATATGAAAATTTCTATTTCAGTAGATTCAAATTTTGCCCAAACTGCGGGGCGAAGATGGACAAGGAGAAAGAAAATGATTGAAATACTTGAATTTGTTTTTAGCGATTTCTGGCATTTTGTAGGTTTTTTGCTTATAATTTCCGTGCCTTGCGAAACGTTGATAAGAATTTTTCACTATATTTTTGCGCCGTGCCGCGTTTGTTTCTCAAAAAAAGAGCTAAGCGACTTAAAAAGCATTGAAAAATAACGAAGTCCCGCCTACTATGCAGCAGGCGGGATTGTGCTAATCATCGGTGGGAGGGGTGAGCAGGTCGTCCAGCTTCAGCCCGAGAACGTTTGCGATTTTCAGTGCGTTCGATACCAAACAATCACCGCGTTTTTCCAAGTCTTCAATAGTTCGTATGGGAATACCGGTAAGTTTGGACATTTTAGGCACACTGATGCCGAGTTTTTTGCGGTGCTGTTTGATATACAACACTTTAATCACCTCAATTTTTGATAAAAAAGAACCAAATCAAGCCGAAAATCGCAATCAGCGTTATGACAATATCCGCGCAGATTAACGCAAGTTTTAGAACATCTTTTTTCATAACCTCTTGACTTCCTTTCTCGAATATGGTATACTTTCACTAAGGGGAGTGGCTGCTCCCCTTGTGAAAGCGGGACATTCAGAAGAATGTTCCCTTAATGACCGCCCAAATCGTTGAGATTGTTATCAGCACCTTCAAGATTTGGGTTAAGAGCTTGTCGATTTGCTTTGCAATCTCGATGAGCTCTTTTATTTTCTTGTTCAAGGTAATCACCCCCTTCTTTGTTTCTGTAATTATATTATACCACGTTTTAACGTGTTTGTCAATAGCTTTTTTCAAAAAAATATGAAAAAATTTGAAATTTTTTATCCCCGTCAAGCCGATTATAAAGCGGTTTGACGGGGATTTTTTTGTTTTATGATAATATCATTTTTCAATATTTATAAAACTTGTCCCAAATGTCCGACATGTCCGCTTTTGTTTGTGATATAATACAATTGGAAAACGATGTCGCGGGCGAGTGACACAGGGACAACTTCATTTTTAGGCTGATTCATCCCGCTTGCGGCGCGTTTTCCTCAAACCATACTCTCGGAAGTAGTTCCCTCACCATAAGAGGAGTTACAAAACCGAGAGTTTTTCTTTTGGGAGGTTTTCGCGAACATTCTCAATACCTCCGTTGCGAGGGGGCGAAGAAATGACGCGAGAAACCGAGGTACAACGTGAGAGCAAGCTGAACGCCTGCCTCACGAAAGTTCTGCGCGGAATTAAGCCGCCCGAGAACCTCACAGTCGCGCAATGGGCGGATAAGAACCGCCGCTTGTCCTCCGAGTCTTCCGCTGAAGTCGGCAAGTGGAGAACTTCAAGAACGCCCTATATGGTAGAAATCCTCAACTGCTTCACAGATCCGTTGGTTGAGCACATTGTTGTTGGCGCGAGCTCGCAGGTCGGAAAGTCGGAAGTCTTGAATAATATGGTCGGTTATTGCATAGACCAAGACCCCGGTCCGATATTATTTGTACAGCCTACTATTGACGATGTCAAGAAATATTCCGAAATGCGAATAGCCCCGATGATTCGCGAAACAAAATGCCTGCGAAAAAAGATTGCTGACCCGAAAACAAGGGATTCGGCGAATACCAAGCGGCAGAAGTCGTTCCCTGGCGGCGTGCTTGTAATGACGGGCTCGAACGTTCCACACGACCTCTGCTCTATGCCTATTAGGTATCTGTTCGGGGACGAGCGTGACCGCTGGGCGAGGTCGGCAGGCTCGGAGGGTGACCCGTGGGAACTTGCTGTTGCAAGAACACGAACGTTCTACAATCGTAAAATGGTCGAGGTTTCGACCCCGACCATCAAAGGCGCTTCGCCCATCGATGACAGCTACCGCCTCGGCACAATGGAGCGGTGGAAAACGCAATGCCCGCATTGTGGAAAATACAATGAAATAGTTTTCAAAGACATTCATTTTACTCACACGGCGGAAGAAAAGGGAAACGGTAAAATTTACACCGTCAGCGATATTTGCTATGCTTGCCCCGAATGTGGCGGAATTTCTGAAGAGAACACCATTAAGTCGCAGCCTGCACATTGGGAAGCAGAAGCTCCCGAGGCAAAGGAGCTGCATAAAACTCGCTCGTTTTGGATTTCGGCGTGGGTTTCCCCTTGGGCAACTTGGAAATCTATTATTTTGCAATTTCTGCAAGCGGACAATGACCCTGCAAAGTTGCAAGTTGTGTACAACACACAGTTCGGTCAACTATGGGAGCTTCGCGGAGATATGGACAGCGAGGAAGATGTTCTCGCACGGCGCGAAGAATACGACGCAGAAGTCCCCGATGGAGTGCTTGTTCTCACCTGTGGTGTTGATACACAAGACGACCGTTTGGAATACGAAGTGGTCGGACATGGACGTTTCGGCGAAACTTGGGGCATTAAGCACGGAGTAATTCCCGGACGTCCCGATACAGACGAAGTTTGGGAGCGGCTTGACGAAATTCTCGACAAGAAATATTCTTTCGGAAACGGCGTCAAGATTAAGATTACTCTAACTTTTGTCGATGAAGGCGGTCACTACACGCAAGAAGTCCGCCAACGCTGCCTTGAGCGTATGGGAAAGCGTGTATTCGCAATTAAAGGTATCGCAGGAAACCGCGATATTCCCTACACTGCGCCGCCGAAAAAGATGAAAATCGTCATTGAAGGACGTGTTATCGGAAGCGTGTGGATTTATGAAATCGGTGTTAATGCCGGAAAGCAGAAAATCGTTGACAATTTGCGAGTTAAATCTCCCGGTCCGAAATACTGTCATTTCCCGCGCCGCGATGACTACGGAAAAACGTATTTCAAGCAGTTGATGTCCGAACATCTCGTTTACCGCGAGGACTTGAAAAACCCGTGGCAATGGGAGAAAATCCCCGGACACGAACGCAACGAAGCGTTCGATATCCGAAACTACAACCTCGCTGCTTGCCAACAGCTTGACCCCGATTGGGACGCGCTCGAAGCGAAAATTCGCGCGGCTGCGGCAAACGGCGCGGATATCGCAGAACCGCCGAAACCAAAACAAAAAAAGAAACGGCAGAAAAAAGGACTTTCTGCCGATGTTTATAATGATTGGTGATAACTTATGATTAGCAAACAAACGGCACGAAAAATGTACAACTACTACACCGAGCGGATTGACCAGCTCATTCAGGCGCAGACCGCGCTGACCGCAGGCGGCGTAAAATCATACGCAATCGGCGACAGAACGCTCACGAAGTTTGACCTCACTACTCTTTCCGCAGAGCTGGACGAGGCTGTGAACAAACAGGCGTATTATGACGCTATTCTAAAAGGCAAGCAGACCAGGCGAATGGTTGGAGTTGTGCCGACCGATACTTGATTGTTTTAGACAATTTTTAGACAATCCCGATTTTAATAATCGAGGTTTTGCTTATTAAACAGAGCAATTGCGGTGTAGTCTGCGGACGAAACCTAAGAGAGCCGGACGCGTCTGGCTCTCTTTTTTAACCAAAAAGCGTTTTGCAAGCGATTGCAAATTTTAGTGTTCCCGACATTTATTTCGGGGACATCATGGAAACGCAGCGTGGCAAGATGACATGCAAGATCCTCCGAGAGTAGTTAGGTGAAAATCTTTCTCGGAGAAATCACCAACAAGGGCAGGACTTGTCGTTTCCACCAAAGGGAGAAATCCCCACCTGCTTGTCGGGGGCTTGAAAATTTTCAAGTCAGCTCATCTACCATGTGTAGAAAGAGGTCCTGAAAACGCTTTACTATTGTAGAGCGTTTTTTGCTTTATGTAAAAGCCCGAGCGCTACAGCATAGCACCGGGTTGACGATTTTATGCGCAGAGGGCTCTTATCCTTTCCTCCCCTCTGCGATATCGGCAGAGACGGCGCGCGAACCCGAACTGCCGCCCGCCCTTCCGGGCTCATGATTTTCCTCTCGGCGCGCGGATTAGTTCTCCTTGCCGCGCGCCATATCGGGCAACACGGCGCACGAACCGAGCTGCTCGGCCAAAAACAATAACGGTGGTGACAAAATGAGCGGTTATTCAGACGCGGGCGCGTCGCTGACAAAAAAAGCCCTTCGCGCATTCAACGCGGTTTCGGGCAGCCCGATTTTCGATATCGATTTCAATAACGCAACAATGCGCCAGCGCGGCAGAATGCTATATATGGCGTCCCCGATAGCCGCCGCTGCCGTTAACACGAACAGAACCAAGATTGTCGGCAGTGGCCTTAAAATGAAATGCAGCATCAACCGCAAGCTGCTGGGAATGTCCGAGAGAACGGCGCAGGAATGGTGCGAAAAGACAGAGGCGGAGTTCAAGCTTTGGAGCGAAAACCGGCACTCCTGCGATATGCTCGGAGAAAACAACTTCTTCGAGATCCAGCAGCTCGCCGTTAAGTCGTGGCTGATGAGCGGCGATGTGTTCGTTCTGATTAAGCGCGACAAGCCAACTCCTCTTAACCCCTATTCGCTTCGTCTTCAGCTTGTCGAGGCGGACAGGGTTGGAACGCCTTACACGGGCAACTCCTTTTCTTTTGGAGTGACCGAAGGAAAATACGGCGAAAATGATGTTCACGACGGCGTTGAAGTCGATAAGAACGGCAGAATAGTCGCTTATCATATATGCAGCGGATATCCCGGTTTTCCGTCCTCAACAAAATCGCAGGAATGGATAAGAGTTGAAGCGGTCGGAAAGAAAACGGGACTTCCGAACATTCTTCAAATAATGGACGCGGAGCGCCCCGATCAGTATCGGGGCGTTACCTATTTAGCACCGGTTATTGAGATGCTGCTACAGGGCAGAAGATACACAGAAGCCGAGCTTACCGCCGCGATTATTCAATCTTACCTCACCGCTTGGATAGAAACCGAAACGGACGCTACGGATAATCCGCTTTTCCCCGAAGAAGAAGGCGATGAAGAATACGATGAAAACCCCGAAATGGGTCCCGGAAATGTTATTCATCTGAAAAAGGGCGAGAAGGTTCAATTCGGTAACCCGAACATTCCGACAGCTGGTTTTGAAGTATTTATGAAATCAATCATAAAGCAGGCAGGCGCGGCTTTGGAAATGCCTTATGACGTGCTGATTAAGGAATTCAATTCGTCTTATTCTGCCGCAAAGGGCGCACTTGAAGAAGCGTGGGAAGTATTCAAAATGCGGCGGAGCTGGTTTGTGAACGATTTTTGCAAACCTGTCTATGAAATTTGGCTCTCGGAAGCGGTTGCTCTTGGGCGCGTATATGCTCCCGGATTTTTTGACGATCCGTTAATTCGAGCGGCTTGGTGCGGCGCGCGCTGGGACGGTCCTGCGCAAACACATCTTGACCCCGTCAAGGAAGCAAACGCGAACGAAATCCAAGTCAAGAACGGTTGGAAGACGAACGAGCAGGTAACGCGCGAATTCTATGGCGGAAACTGGTCGGATAATGTTCAAGATTTGCAGCAGGAAGCACAAATGATATCAAAATATCTTTCCGAAAATCAAAAGAACGCGCAGAACAAAAATCAAACCAACAAGGAGGACGAAAACGATGAAGAATGAACCGTTCGCGATTAAGCGCGAATGCTATGCTATGGCGGTGAGCAACGCAGGAAAAAGCGGAGAAATCACGCTTTATGGGCGAGTTACCGACAGGCGACCGTATGATTGGGAAAAGCGTGAAGAGGACAAGGGCGATTATATTGTGCAGTCAGAGTTCTTGGAGGATTTGAAGAACCTCAAGGACTGCGAGGAACTCAATATCAGTCTGAGCTCTGTCGGAGGTCTTGTTTCTGCAGGAATCGTAATCCACAACAAGCTCCGTGAAATGGCAAGCAAAGGTGTGAAAATCACCTGCACGGTTGACGGTGTGGCTATGTCGGCTGGTTCGCTCATTATGTGCGCCGCTGATACTATAAAGGCGTATCCGTCCTCGCTTATAATGGTTCATAAGGCAAGTATGCTTTTTTATGCAAATCTTAATGCTGATAAACTTCGGAAAGCCGCAGACGAACTTGACGCCTTTGACAAGGCTATCATAGCGGCATATAAGCGCAAGACCTGCAAGAACGAAAGCGAACTCGAAGCAATGATGAGCGCCGAAACCTATATGACGGGCGAGGAAGCGAAAGAAAAGGGCTTCGTTGATGAACTCCTCGAGGGTGAAAACAAAGCAAAGATATCCGCAAGCGCGGACAGGCATTCTTTGATAGTGGACGGACACGTTCTCCCGCTTGGTGGGCTGAAATGCCCTGAAAACATTCCCGTTTTAGCTGATTTTTCGGCGATAATCAACGATATTCCAAGCCCTTCGGGAAAACCCGAGGGGCTTGACAATACACAATCAAATTCAATCCACGAAGGAGGTAATCCCATGGCAGAAACACAGAAACCCGCATCCGCGCCGGCTGAACCCGCGCCCAAGGCGAGCGAAGAAGAGATTAACGCGGCGGTTCTCGCAGAACGCGAGCGCTTGCAGAAAATCGACAAAATCGCAGCGCAGTTCGGCGCTGACCTTGTCGCAGAAGCGAAGTACACAAAGCCTTGCACTGCCGAGGAGCTTGCGTATAAGGCGGCGCTGGCAAGCGCAGAAAAGGGCGTGAGCTTTCTTGCCGCGCTCGGAGATGATGCCGAAGATTCCAACGCCAACAAAGTAAACGCGGCAGCATCAAAACCGGACGGTGCTGCAGGACAGAGCGAGGCAGAAATTCGGAACGAGGTTGACGCGGCTATTGACGCCGCTTTGAAGGAGGACGAAGAATAATGACTACTGAACTTCTCACAAAACTCGGCACGGTCGAAGCCGACAATCTTGTGGTCGGAACAGACCCTGCGTTAAGAATCGGTGACGGTGTGCTTCGCAAGAACTCCGGCGAGCTCAAGCGCGGCACGGTGCTTGCGAAATCCTCGAAGGACGCGGCGCTTGTTGTTCTCGGAACATCTGCGGAAGAAGATGAAACGCTCGAGCCTTATGGCATTCTCACCGATGATATTACCGTTCCCGCTGATGAAGACGTCCACGCGCCTATATACATCGGTGGAAAATTCAACAGCAACAAAATCATCACGAAGGATAACTACAACATCACCGAAGCTGATAAAGACACCCTGCGTAAGTACGGGATTGAATTTATCGCGGCGGCGCACTAATCAAGGAGGATAATATGGCAGTAAATCTTGATATTACGCAATCTTATGTTTTGCAGTCCATTGCCGAGAAAATCAAGCCCGAAACGATGTTTTTCAGCGACCGTTATTTTACTACCGGCAATACTGACATCTTCACTACCGACAGTGTGCTTGTAGAGTACAAGCGCGCGGGACAGCGCAAGATGGCTCATTTCGTTCCCGAACGCGGCGGCGCTATTCCCGTTGAGCGTGACGGATACGAAATGTCCGAATTTAGACCCGCTTACATAGCAGAATCTCGTTCGCTTACCGTGGACGAGCTTTCCAAGCGCGGTTTCGGCGAGCCTCTTATCACAGGCTCTACGCCTGCGCAGAGAGCTATTCGGCTGCTTGCAGAAGACCTTACGGAGCTTGAACTCAGAACCCGCCGCAGAATCGAGTGGATGTGCGCACAGGTAATGATGAACAACTCAATCACCATGCAGGAGTACATCGACATCAACACTCCCGGTGAAGTTAAGCACATTCAGTTTTTTGATGATAAGTCCGAGCACAACTACAATCCGCAGTACCTTTGGAATTCTGCTAATGGTAACATAATCGGCGATGTATATGCGATGTGCGAGATGCTGTCCGACCGCGGAATGGTGCCTACCGACCTTCTTATCGGTTCGGACGTTGCCGATGTATTCTATAAAAACGAGGAAATCCGCGTAATGCTCGACAAGAACCTCGCTATTAACTTCGGTTCTATGAACGAGCGCATTGTTATGCCCGGAATCAGCGAGATTGGCTCTTTCAACTTTAGAGGTCACATCCTCAGAGTAATCGTTGTAAGCAACAAGTACGAGGACGAAACCGGCAAGACGCAGAGCTACTTCCCGAAGGACGCAGCAATGGTAACGTTCCCGAAATGCGGTCGTGTTGCTTACGGCGCTGTAACGCTTATGCCTTACGGCAGCGACAACTTCCAGACCATTGCAAAATCGAGGGTTACCAAGTTGTTTATCGACAACCCTAAAAACACAAGAGAAATCCAGCTCTATTCGCGTCCTATCGCGATGCCGAGGGTTTATACGCCTTACATCTTCGCGAAAAAGGTTATAGGCTGATTGGGGGTAAACAATGCTTATTCGTATTAAGGACACCACTTTCGGGTTGGTGGTCAACGGCATTGTCAAGCCAAAAACGCCAAAAGACCCGCCGTTCCCTGTGGAAGACGATGTGGCGCGCCGCCTTATCGGATTGGGATTTGCAGAAGCCGTTGACGGGGAAATCCCGAACGAAGAGTCCGAAGAAGACGTTTTGAGCGGAAAACCCGAGTACAGCGACGCTAACACAAAGTCGGAATTGCAAGCGATTGCAAAAGAATTTGGCGTTGAAATTTCCGATAAGGCAAGCAAGGCGGAAATAATCGCGGAACTTGACGAGTATTTCTCTGATATTCCCGATTTGTCCGCAGAGGTTTGAGTATGGGATTTAAGGAACAAGTAGCGGCTGACAATGCCGTTTTTCTTAACCCCGAAGAATTCGCCGACAAGCACACGGTTCGTTATGACGGCGAAACATTCTATGACATTCCTGTCGTTCTCGAGCAGTTGAAGGAGTCGGACAGAACCGTTATTCAAACCGACCACGCAGAAGGCATTTACAAAGTGTCCGCAAAGGCTTATCTCGCGCAAAAGGACGTTGACGGAGCTTTTCCCGAGCGCGGCTGCATTTTTGAGATAGACAACGGCGAGGCGCTTGGTGCGACATTCTTCGACAAATACAAAATCATTACATCAACCGTTGAGATGGGAATGATTATTCTGGAATTGGAGCGATACGATGAGTAGTTCTTATTCTGGCAGCGATTTTCGCGGAATGATTAACGTCACGCTTTCGGAAGACGGAGCGGTTTCTGCGCTTGACCGCGCGACTAAACTCCTCGCGGGTTTTCCGAACGGCATAGAAAAAGCCGCAGAATCGGCGCTGAAACGTGCCGGAACAAGCGGTCGCGCGGCAGCGGCGAGAGAGGTCGGCAAGCAATATCACCTCAAAACAACCGACTTCAAGAAGTACACGAAATCAAATCAGCACGTCAGCAATAGCGGAACTGACATCACGGTTTCGCTTAATTTTCGCGGTTTTCACGTTCCGCTAATCCGCTTCAAAACCTCACTCACGGGGAGCGGATTGATACGCTCACAGGTCAAGAGAAACTCAAGCGGCGACATTCTGAAGCATGTTTTCCAAGCGGAAATGAAGAGCGGTCACATCGGGCTGTTCGAGCGTGACGGCAAGTCAAGGCTGCCCATAGAGCAGAAGTTCGGTCCGTCCGTTCCGCAGATGATGGGCGCGAACACCGAGCTTGCGGACGCGGTCGGGAAAGACATCGAGAAAACGTTTGAAGAACGAATGGAACACGAGGTTCTTGCCGTGATGAACGGGTGGAGGAAGTAAATGACACGAGTAGCACTTGTTGAGGCGCTTGTTGAAATGTGCAAAGAAGCAGTTAAGGATATGAAATTGCCACAATCGCTGCAGAAAGGCGATGAAGCGGAGCAGTTTCGCATTCCCGAGATTTATCGCATGAGGCTGCCTAACAGCAGTTCTGCGAAAAAGCTCGCGCCTTACGTTATCGTCCAGCTTATCGACAGCAAACAACAGCACATCAATGGAGAACCGAAGCCGAAATACACGGCAACGGTTCGCATCATTTGTTGTGTGCATTGCGCGGACGAGTCCTTGGGAGCGATTATGCTGCTTAATCTTTTGGACAGAATTCAAACCCATATCCTCAAGAAAACGCAGATAGGAAAATCATTCGTTCTTGATGTCAACGAACCGTTTGAGGCGATCGTTTACCCCGATGATACAGCGCCTTTTTTCGCGGGAGAAATGGTCGGGACTTTCCAGCTCCCGCCTATTCAGCAGGAGGTGAACTTCAACTTTGAAAAACAAAATCGATAAATCAAATTTCGAAGAAGCGGTTGCTGAAACCGTTTCGGAGAATGTTACCGAAGAAATCAATCAGGTTTCCGAGCCGATTCCCGAAGAAAAGGGAGTTTGGATTTACATCGGACCGAATGTTCGCGGCATAGCGACGAATGGCAGCATTTATTTCGGCACGAAGTCAAACGTGCTTGAAAAATTGCCTACGGGTTGGAAAAAATATCCGCAAATCGAGCGGCTTATCGTTTCCGACGCGGCTGTTGCGCGTGCGAGAGAACAGATTTCCGAGGGAAAAGGCGGCATAAGCGTCGCCTACAATGCAGTCGCCGCAGCCGTATTAAGCGCGGCAGAAAGTGAGGCTAACATATGAACTTACAGCACGGCATTAACACGTTCAAGGACGACACCGGCGTTATCGCGGTAAGCAACGCGGCTGTCGGAATTCCTTTCTTTATCGGTGCGTGGCCTTGCCATCTCGGAGGCGGTTTTACCGGAAAACCGCAACTTGCGACCACCTTCGCGGAAGCGCAGGAACTTGGCGGCTACTCCGATATGTGGCGCAACGAGGACGGCTCGCCCAGATGGAACTTGTCGCAGGCTATGTACGCGCATTTCAAGCTCAATGGAATGTCGCCTGCGATTTTCTACAACGTTTTCAACCCCGAAACCCACAAGAACGCTGTCACAGAAAGCACCTTCTCGGTGACCGACCACCTTGTCGAGATTCCCGAGGACGCGCTTATCAACGGAAATCTTGTCGTTAAGAATTCCGGCACAACGCTTGTTTTCGGGGAAGATTACGAAGCGTTCTACGTCAGCGGAAAGCTCTGCGTGGAACTGCTCGAAAAATCATCGAGCTTCAGCGCGAGCGAGCTTAAAATCGCTTATGACGTGGCAGCGCCCGAAAAAATCACCGCAAAGGACATCGAAATGGCGATCGAAAGCGTTGAGCTTTGCCGCAGCGTTGTCGGAATCGTTCCCGATTTGCTCTGTGCGCCCGGCTGGACAAGCAATCCCACAGTTGCTGCCGTTCTCGCGGCAAAAGCGCCGAGCATCAACGGTCTGTTCCGCGCAAAAGCGGTTGTTGATATTGATGCAAAAATCGCTGACACATACGACAAGGTTCTTGACATCAAGAACAACAACGGATACACGTCCGAGGATATGATTGTGTGCTGGCCAATGGTCAAGAATGGCGATTATATTTTCGATATGTCTGCCGTTGTCTGCGGACTTATCGCGAAGGTTGACAGCGGGAACGCGGATTGCCCCTATGAGTCGCCCTCAAATAAGTCACTGCCTATAACTGGCGCGGTGGACGCGAACGGAAACGAAATCAATCTTACGCTCCCGCAGGCTGACATAGTGAGCGTAACGGACGGTGTCGTGACCGCGATTAACAACGGCGGTTGGACGCTTTGGGGCAACTATCTCGGCTGCTATCCCAAGACAAGCGACGTTGCCAAAATGTTTATATGCACAAACAGAGTGCAGGATTGGATTTGCAACACGTTCGTGAACACGTTCTGGCAGTATCTTGACAGACCTTTTACGCCCGTTCTGCGCGACGCTATCATCAATGCGTTCAACAGCTGGCTTAACGGTCTGACTGCAGAAGGAAAAATTTACGGCGGACAGATTGCTTTCAACGAGGAGCTGAACCCCGTTACATCGATTATGGCGGGAATGTTCCGCCTTGACTGCTCGGCGGCTTCGCCTGTACCCGCGCAGCGCATCGATATGCACGTTCGCTACAGCGTTGATATGCTTCGCGCAGCGCTCAGCTGATTGGAGGTAAAAAATGAACGGAATTGATGAAGGCGTAATCAACTACGCCATTTACGAGGACGGAAACCGTTATCTCGGCATTGCAACCGTTGAAATGCCGAATAAGACAAGCAAGTCGTTCACGATGAACGGCGCGGGAATCGCAGGGGACATCGACATTCCCGTTATCGGACACCGCGACGCTATGACGATGAAGATTAACTTCCGCGACACAAGTGAAGCGGCTTATGCGCTTGCAGAAGAGCGCGTTCACCTTATAGACCTGCGCGTTGTTCATCAGAACCTTGACAGCGCGGCGGGTGAAATCGGCATCAGCGGACACAAGTTTGTCGCGAAAATCTTCCCGAAATCGCTTTCGGGCGGCACGCTTTCTCCCGCAAGTCCGCAGGCGGTGAGCGGCGAGTATTCCGTGCTTTCTATCGCCGAATACATAGACGGAAAGTGCGTTTCCGATATCGACCCGGTCAACTTCAAGGACGTTGACCACACAGGTAAAGACCGCGCCGAAGCTATTCGCAAGGCGCTCGGTTTGCAGTAAGAAGAATTGATTATGCTGCCGTTCACTTGAGCGGCAGCAATCATTTAAGAAAGGAATTTAATCATGGCTAAAGACGAGAAAAACGTTGTAAATACAGAAGAGGAAGATTTGAGCGTTTGGACTTGGAAACTTTCCCAGCCGACAACCTATAACGGCGAGGAGATTTCCGAGCTGAAATTCAATTTTGGTAAACTCACAGGAAGAGATGGCATTGAAGTCGAAAACGAGCTGATGCGCACAGGAAAACTTGCGATATATGGACAGCTCAGCAACATTAACTACATCGTCGGAATGGCTGCAAGAGCGTGTGAAAAGCCCATTGGAATTGATTTGTTTGATATGGTCGGAATTTCCGATTTCAACACATTGAGAACACACGCACAACTTTTTTTAGCAAATTTGCCGTAAACGGTTTACGGCGAAATCTACTTGTTTTATCTTCTCAAGGATATGCACCGCTTTCATTTTGGCTTGATATTCCGCTGCAGGACCTTTTGCCGTGGATTAAAGAGCACAACAAGTTGGTGAATGGCAAAAAGGACGAAAAAAAGTGAGGTGAGGATTAAGTGGCGAACAGAGAATATGAGATGTTGTTCAAGCTCGGCGCGCAGCTCGGGCAGAATTTCACGGGAACATTCTCGTCAGCGCAGCAAGTCCTCACCGCAACGCAGAAGAAAATCCAGGAACTCAACCGCCTGCAGTCTGATATTGGCGCATATCAGAGGCAGCAGAACGGAATTGAGAAATCAAATCAAAAGCTCGAGCTATACAAGAGCCAACTCGCGAACACGCAGCGTGCGCTTGATACCGTTCGCAAGGAAATCGAAGCAAACGGTACAGCAAGCGCAGAGCTTGCAGCGAAAGAGAATGAACTCGCAAATAAGGAACTCGCGCTCAAAAACCGTATTCGCGACACCGAAAACGCTATCTCAGACAAAAACAACCGTCTTAAACAGATGGGAGAAGGTCTTTCATCTGCCGGAGTAAACACCGACAAACTTTCCGAGGAAACCCAAAGACTCGGGAATGAAATGGCAACTCTCAGAGCGCAAGAAGAACGTGCGGCAAACGAGGCGAACAATTTCGGGAACACAGCATTGCAGACGTTTGACGCGGTTGGCTCTGCTCTTGTAGCTTCCGGAATAGCAACGGGTCTTAAAAAAATCTATGACGGTTTCAGCGACTGCGTTTTAGTTGCTTCGGAATTTGAAGCTACGATGTCAACCGTTGAGGCATTGAGCGGCGCTAATGCCCAGCAGATGGGCACGTTGAGTGATAAAGCAAAAGAACTCGGTGCAACGACAGTATTCACGGCGAACCAGTCAGCCGAGGCTATGACCTATATGGGAATGGCAGGCTGGAAAGCCGAGGAAATGCTCTCGGGAATGAACGGCGTGATGGCGCTTGCCTCTGCTTCGGGCGAAGACCTTGGCCTTGTTTCGGACATCGTTACTGACAACCTTACCGCTTTCGGCTTGAAAGCAAAGGACACCGCGCATTTTGCGGACGTTCTCGCTGCCGCCGCGACAAATTCCAACACATCTGTCGCTATTATGGGCGAAACATTCTCGGGTTCTGCGGCGATTGCAGGCGCTCTCGGCTACTCAATCGAAGACGTTGCTGTTGCTGTTGGTGAGATGGCGAACGCAGGCGTTAAGGGCTCGGTTGCAGGCACCGCGCTGAAAAATATGTTCAACGGCTTGCTTTCGGGCGTTACGCTTACGGGTAAAGCATTCGGCGAATATGAATATACAGCCGTAAACGTTGACGGCACGATGAAGGGCTTTGCGGAAACCATCGATGAACTGCGCGTTTATTTCGACCAAATGACCGAATCCGAGCGAGTAAATAATGCAATGGCAATCGCAGGTCAACGCGGATATAACGGTTTGCTCGCTATCCTGAATACGACAGAAGAGGATTATCGGAAACTTTCTGAAACTATAAACAACTGCTCGGGCGCGGCACAGAGAATGGCGGATATCAAGCTCGACAACCTCTCGGGCGATGTCACGCTGCTGAAGTCCGCCGCTGATGGTCTGAAGATGTCGGTCGGCGAGCTTTATCGTGATGAGCTGAGGCAATTAGCGCAGATTTCGACCGAAATCCTCGGAAACATAAGCGAGTTCATTTCCGAAAATCCCGCTGCTGCAAAAGCAATTCTGACTATTGTCGGCGGAATCGGAGCAGTTGTAGGCGCTTACACCGCACTCAACACGATAAAAAAGGCGAGAAACGCAATCGACACTATCAGCGCTGCACTTCGCGCGAAGAACACGGCGGCAACAGCTGCAGAAACCGTTGCAGAGGGTGCGAATGCAACCGCTACAGCGGGCGCGACAGTGGCTCACAAGGCGCTTAATCTCGCGATGTTGGCAAACCCTGCTGTTATCATTACCGGCTCAATAATCGCGCTTACAGCGGCGCTCACGGCGTGGAGAGAGGCAAGCAAAACAGCAGCAATCGAAGAACAAACATTCTCGACTGCACTCGAAGCAAATAACGGTGAAATTGAGCGGCTTAACGAGTCGTACAAAACCGCTTGCGAAACGTATGGTGAAACGTCCGATCAAGCACGCGCGCTCAAATATGACCTTGATGAAGCAACGGCCTCGATTGAAGCACAATCGTTCTCGGTGAGCGCTCTATTCAACGAAATCGACGCGCTTCACTCTTCGACCGCTGATTTGTTGTCAATCTACGGAGATACAGCCAAGGAGCTTGACAACGAGCGGGAGTCGGCGCATATCCTTGGGGCGAAGCTGAAAGAGATTTCAAGCTCTTCGGAAACCGCCGCGAACAAGCAGGCGCTTATTGAGCCGATTATCAAACGCCTTAACGCTATCTATCCGAGCCTTGGATTGACCGTCGATAACGTTGCTCAGAAGATGAACGGGCTGTCCGACGCTATTGATAATGCAGCCAATTCTGAAAGCCTTCAGAAGAAATATGAAGCGGCGCTTGAGACAATTGATAAACTGTTAATACAAGAACAGCAACTTTCAGAGGCTGTACAAAAGGCAGAAATCGTTCAGGATAAGGCAAGGCAAAAATTCCTTTCAACAACAGGCGATGGAGATGTATTTGTTTCGCTTATCGGCACAATAAACGGCGCGGCTACATCTGCGAGAGATGAAATGCAAAAGGCAGAAGAAGCAACGCAGCAAGCATACGCCGATTGGAATGCGGTTAAGAAACAGATTGAGGAAAACAACGAAATCCTCAAGGAATACGGCGAAACCGTCACAGGAACAGGCGATGAAGCAACGTCGGCATTCACAGCGATGTCGATTGCTATCGCCGATGTCACAGCGGAAACAGAGAACCTTATCACCGCCTACTATGACGCATACAATGCGGCTTACAGCTCGGTTTCGGGGCAATATGCTATTTGGGACAACGCCGCAAGCGTAGTACCTACAAGCATTTACACGATAAACTCTGCGCTGTCATCACAAATCGACTATTGGGACAAGTACAACTCAAATCTTGAAACTCTCTCAAAACGAGCGGAGAACATCGAGGGATTGTCCGATGTAATCGCGGGATTTGCGGACGGCGGCAAGGAGTCGGTCAACGCAATCGCGGGAATGGCGAACGCTTCAGACGCAGAGCTGAAGAAAATGGTTGAAAGCTATGCGAAGCTGAAAGAAGAGCAGGATAAGACAGCACAGTCCCTCGCAGATGTCAAGACGGATTTCGACGCCAAAATGGACGAAATCTCGCAGAAGATGGCTGACACAGTTTCGGGAATGAAACTTGATGAAGAGTCAAAAGCTGCTGCGAAAATGACGATAGAAGCCTATGCTGACGCTATTCTTGCCGGTAAGGGCAAGGCTGTTGAAGCAGCTGACGCGGTGAAAGCTGCAACCGCAAGCGCGCTCGCGGGATTGAACAGCGACGGTTCTCCGCAGATTTTTGTCACTCCGTCTTCGGACGGCGGTCCGGCAATGGTTTCTTACTATGGAGTTGGCAAGAAATATGCTTCCGGCACGGATTACGCCGAATCGGGATTTGCTCTCGTCGGCGAGGAAGGTCCTGAAATCGTCTATATGCACGGCGGCGAAAAGGTAATCGACGCCGAAAATACACGTGCGATAATGGGCGGCGGCCAGAACAATACTATCACTATTTCGCCACAAATCGTAATCAACAACAACGGCGGAGAAATAGACGAGGCACAGGTTTCCGACCTCTCCGAGCGGCTTATAAGCGATGTTATGGACGCTTTGGAAGAGGCAGGAATTAACAAAAAAAGGAGCACTTACGCTTGAAAACATACACAACGGTTTCCGGGGATATGTGGGATTTAATCTCAAAAAAGGTTTACGGTGACGAGAAATTCACCGATGTTCTTATTAACGCAAATCCCGAGTACAGAATGCTTTATACGTTTCCTGCGGGAATCACGCTTGATATCCCCGAAATCGAGGAGCGGATAAGCGCCGATGACCTGCCGCCGTGGAAGAGGGCTGATGGATGAGTGACAAAAATCTCGCAAGCAGAACAGATGTACAAGTCGTTTTCGGCGGTGTTGATATCAGCGCCGCTGTGAACAGCGACCTTATCTCCTTTACATATACGGACAACGAGGAGGACGAGGCAGACGATTTTCAGCTGAAAGTAATGGACAGGGACGGCAAGTGGCTGAAAAAGTGGCTTAACACGCTTGTAAATGGCGCGGCAATCGGCGGCGAAATCATAAGTGAGCCGCCCGAAAGCAGCTCCGGTTCAAGTTCGGGTTATGCATCATCTTCATCTTCTTCGGGCTCGGCGATGGCGTACAAGGTCACCGCTTCGAGCGGCGTCAACGTTCGCGCAAGCGCAAATGACAACGGAAAAATCCTCGGACAGCTGCCTTATGGCACAGTTGTTGATGTCAAGAAGTTCCTGAGCGATTGGGCGAATATCACTTATTCAGGGAAAAACGCCTACATTAAGGCGAAAAACCTTAAACCTGTTGGTTCTCCGAGTTCTTCAAACACATCGTCTTCATCGACATATTCTGCGCGTTCAGTGCAAGAAAGCAATACGGAATGGAAAATCGGAGAAAGCGTTATAGCGACCGGAAACCCGCAATATTCAAGCTATGGCATAGGAAATCCGGGGCGATACGTTGAAAACCACAAAGGAAAAATCACATATCTGAACCTCAAGAGCGGCGTTCCTTATCCGATTTGCGTGGATTATCTCGGCTGGTTCGCTATCTCGCAGATAAAGAAAACCGCTGCCGAAGGGCAGCAAAAAACGGATAATTCAGGCACAAAAGGCAGCAAGGGTTTGCAGATTTCGGCTGTGATTTGCCGGAAAAATCGAAACGGTGACGGGAAAGATGATGTTCTCGATTGCGGAACGTTCGAGCTCGACAGCATCGACGCTTCGGGTCCGCCTTCCGTTGTTTCGATAAAAGGAACATCGCTTGCCTATTCCAGCACCATTCGGCAGACACAGAAAAGCCGTTCCTGGGAGTCAACGACACTCAAGGGAATAGCGGAAACGATTGCACAGAAAAATGGAATGGGGATGCTTTTCGAGTCCGCGAAAGACCCGAAATATTCCCGCGTTGAGCAATATCGCACATCGGACATCGCGTTCCTGCAGAAGCTTTGTCACAACGCAGGCTGTAGTCTGAAAGCAACGAACAACATCATCGTCATTTTCGATCAAGAGAAATTCGAGCAAAAAAGCACAGCGCGAACCATTTGTTTTGGCGAAAAGGGTGGATATACGAAATACAAGCTCTCAACCGCCGAGAGCGATTTCTACACGTCTTGTCGCGTTTACTACACGACATCTTCGGGCGCGGTCATATCTGCAACGGAGTATTCGGAGGACTACGACGGAGACAGCAACAAAGGTCAATGCCTCGAGGTTAGGCAGAAAGTTTCCTCGATTGCTGAGGCGCAGAGCCTCGCGCATAAGCTCCTGCGTTTGCACAACAAGTACGAGTATACCGCAAGTTTTACATTTCCCGGTGACCCGAGCCTTGTTGCCGGAATAACGGTCGAACTCAAAGATTTCGGCTCGTGGGACGGAAAATATCTGATAAAACAGGCAACACACAGCATTTCATCGAGCGGATACACAACTCAAGTCACGTTGAGAAAAGCGCTCAAGGTTTCTGAAAAATCCACAGTCGGAGCTACTACGGGCGACACCGACGAGCAAATCCAAGAGTTAGCGATGCAGGTTATTCGCGGCGATTGGGGCAACGGTCAGGAACGTTACAGACGCTTGACAGACGCAGGGCACGACTACGACAAGGTTCAGGCACGCGTGAACCAAATCCTGAAGGGGTTATGATATGGGCGATATTTTGAGGATTGGCACAGTAAGCAATGTGAACTACTCCAACCGCACCGTGCGCGTTCGGTTTTCGGATGTCAATATCATTTCGGGGTGGCTTAAGGTGTTGAAAAACTCGCCTTTTATTGGCAATGACGAGCCGCCCGAGGATATCTACAAGACAGAAAAGGAAGGCGGGCATTTCCACAAGCTGAACATTTGTCCGTGGTTTCCCGCTATCGGTGATGTTGTCCTATGTCTTTACAACCCCGGTTTCAACGAGGACGGTTTCGTGATAGGAGGTTTATGATGCGGGTCGGCAGTTTTGGAAGCATTGTTTTTTCGGTTTCGCCCAGAAAAATCGAAACGTTCAAAAACCTCAAGCGTTCGGGCTCGGTGAACTTTTCCGAGCACAAGCGGCACAACGGAAAATCAATTCTTGAATTCACGGGAATAAATTCCGAGGATATTTCATTTTCGGTCACACTTTCAACAGAACTTGGCATTGATGTTGAAAAAGAAATCGAAAAGATTGTTGATATCGAGAAAAAAGGCGCTGCACAATATCTCGTTATCGGGAAAAAGATATACGGGAAATTTGTGCTTACAAAACACAGCGTAACTTACAAATACCACGATAAGCGTGGAACGCCTGTTGTCGCAGAGTTGAGCCTTACGCTGAAGGAATACAACAAATAAGGAGCGGTTTATGAGCTACAAAATCAGTTCCGCAGATGAATATAAATTGAATTTCGAGCAAAATGACGTCGTTCAATCGGTTCTTCAGAACGTTTCGTTGATTTTGAACACCAAAAAGGGAATAGTTCCGATGCACCGCGAATTCGGGCTGCCGATGGAGTTTATCGACAAGCCGATTGATGTCGCGGAGGCGCTTGCGACAACGGAAATCGCGCAGGCACTGGAGGAGTTTGAGCCGAGGGCGGTTTTGGAAGATGTTTCTTTCGAGAAAACCGAAACAGGACAGATGGCGATAGTAGTGGAGGTGAGCATTTCCGATGAGCAGACCGATTGAATATAAGTTCGTGAGCACCAACAGCGCGGATATCGCAGCAGAACTTACTGCGAAATACGAAGAGCTTACGGGAAGAACGCTCCTTCCCGCAGATCCGGACAAGCTGTTCATCTCGTGGGTTACGGGAATCATCGTTCAGGAGCGAATACTTATCAACTACGCGGCGAACCAAAACATTCCGAGCAGAGCGGTTGGAGAGAACCTTGACGCGCTCGGGGAAACAATCTACAACGTTTCTCGGCCGCAAGCGAAGCCGGCTGTTTGCACAATGCGTTTCACGATTTCAGAGCCACAGAATACTGCGATTTCAATTCCCATCGGAACGAAAGTCACCGACAGCAGCGGCGTTCTCGAATGGCGCACAACGGTTGACGCCGTGATAAACATAGGCGATACATACGCGGACGTCCCGATTATATGCGAAAAATCGGGCTCCATCGGAAACGGATATGCGCCCGGTCAGATAAACACGCTTATCGATGTCGACAATATTCTGTTTTTCTCGGAATGCAAGAACATCGAAACGTCCAACAGCGGCGCGGAAGCAGCGACAGACAGCGAATACTACGAGCTTATGAGGGCGGGACTTGAGGCATTTTCCACAGCCGGCCCGAAAGGCGCGTATGAATATCACGCGAAGGCGGTTTCAACAGATATTGCCGATGTTTGCGCCATAAACCCGAAAGACAAGCCTGGGTATGTCAACATTTTCGCGATAATGAAAGATGGCACAATCGCCGATGATGGCACAAAGAAAGCGATTTTCGAGGCTTGCAGCGACGACAAGGTTCGGCCGCTGACCGACATCGTTGAAGTTGTAGACCCCGATGTTGTTGATTTCGACGTTGACCTTGTTTTTTATGCTGAACGTTCTTCTGATGTATCAATGTCCACGATTGAGAAATCAATTTCTGCGGCGGTTGATGAATATGAAGAATGGCAGTGCAAAAAGATAGGGCGCGACATCAACCCGTCACGCTTGATGTGGCTGCTGCGTGATTCGGGTGCGAAACGAGTTGATATAAAATCTCCCGTTTTCACGGCTTTGCGGGACGGTTCGGACAATCTTGTCCCGCAGGTAGCGCGTTTGCGGGAGATAAAAATAACAAGCGGAGGTTATGAAGATGAGTAACCTTATCACCGAGCCTTCGGCGCTGTTGGCGGCGTTTCCTTACTCGCTTTCTCGCGACAGCAACAAGGAAAAGCTCGCTGACGCTATCGCGAATGAGCTTGTTCAAACGATTTCCAAAACGGAAAGCGTTGAAATTTTCCCGAGAGTAGACGAGCTGCCCGAAGAAGTCCTCGATATTCTCGCCTACGACTTGAAAGTCGATTGGTATGAGCCCGAGGCTGACATTCGCTATAAGCGACAGGCAATCAAGGAATGTATGCTCGTTCACAAGTACAAGGGCACAAAATATGCTGTTGAAACGGCGCTTCGCAGCATGTATAATTCCGCAGAAGTCAAGGAATGGTTTGAGTATGGAGGAGAGCCGTTCCATTTCACGGTCAAGGTTTACGGTTCAACGTCTTCGGGATTGAGGACGCTATACTTGAAAATACAGTACGCGAAAAATCTGCGTTCCGTATTGGATAACGTAGAGTTTGAGCTTGTTCCCGATGAAGCGGTTGAAACATTCTTCGGCGCACAGATTGCTTCTATTCAGAAGAGAATCGGGGCGAAACTCGTTGATATGTCCGAGGATATATACACTATTGGAAACGGATTTTTTATCGGGGCAAAAGCAAATAAGATGTTCAAGTCCATTTCGGCACTGCTGAAAATTGACAATCTCCCGTTTTTTTCTACTGGAACGAGCATCTTATACGGCGCAAGAACTACGTCCGTTTCTAAAAAAGTGCGAGCCGACTTGACTTGCAACTAAGGCAATCTTCGCCTTTATGGGCGATTTGCAATATAATCTTCAACGGAATGGGGGTGAACTTATGAGCTGGAGCAAAGTGGTCCTCACGAAAGTCGGCGAGAGCCTTTTGGCGAAAATGCTAAACGGAAGTAAGCTGACTTTTACTCGCGCTGTTCTTGGCGATAAGACCGTTGACGAATACGTACTTCCCGAATTGACCGACGTTTTTTCTCCGATTTCTGCTCCTGCGCTTATCGCAGGAAAACGGGAAACAAAGAGCGGCAACGGAACTGAATTGATTATTCAAATTCGCAACGACGGTGTTACCGAGACAACACGAATGCGGCAGGTTGGACTGTTCGCGAAATCAGAACACGATGATGAGGTATTGCTTGCCGTTTTGCAGGACGAAATAGGCGAAGAAATACCTACTTATGCGGATTTTTCTCAGTTCGAGATTTCGCTTGCCGTAACGATAGCGATAGCACGAACGAATAACATCGCGGTTATCGTTTCTCCTTCTGTCTATGCTACGCAGGGTGACCTTGCGGAACTTAGAACAGAATGCGAGAAAATCAAGTTTACGGCGGTTGAAACAACCGAACGCGACCCTAACAAGCCGGATTATGGGCTCGATCAGCCGGGTGGGGGGGAGACGGAAAATGTAACGCTTGAGGCAAGCACTTACACAGGCACAGCGGAAGTTACGCTGATTATGAACAACAAACAGTATGATGCCGCCAATATGACGGCGAAAGAAGATGCCGCAACAGACGGCACAATGATTATTCAGGAGGAAAAATAACTATGGCTACCACAAAAGCAATTCTTGCGAAAATTAAACTCGAAGGCGAAATTAAGGACCTTATCGCGAAGTCCAACGGCGAAAACGTTGCAGTCACCTACGGCGGAAAGAACGAGACCCTCTCCGAAGCTCTCGCTGAAATCCTTGCTTCTATCAACGCGCTGCCTACCAGCGAGGGTGTAATTAACACCGTTACAACAGAGATTGCAAAGGTTGTTGACGGTGCTCCCGAGAGCTTCGACACTCTTAAGGAGATTGCTACATACATCGAAGAGCACCAGGGAGTTGTTGACACGCTTAATGCTGCTATCGGCAACAAGGTTGACAAGGTTGAGGGCAAGGGCCTTTCTACCGAGGACTTCACTACCGCGCTCAAGAACAAGCTCGAAAATCTCCCCGTAATCTCTGCGGAAGATGTCGAGAGCTGGAACAACAAGGCTACAAAGGACGTGGCTACCACCTCCGCTGCAGGTCTGATGTCTGCTGCTGATAAGACTCGCCTTGATGGTATCAGAGGCGTAAGAGTCGGTTCTACCGTTCCCGATGATATGCAGGACGGCGAACTCTTCGTTCAGCTCGTTTCCGAGTAATCCTACACAACGGCTTTTAATTGTTCGCCGGGGCAATAGTCCCGGCGAATTTTTATAAGGAGGAAAAATGAAAGAACAAAAAACAGTCCTCTCCACACAGGTCAATGGCGAAACCGCCATTGTTATGCCCATCACAAAGCTGGAGTGCATCGAAGACACCGCGACTTCGGTTGATTCTGCAAGCGATACCGACTACATCCCTGTTATCGACAGCGCAGATGAAGGTCAAATGAAGAAAATCACTGTCGAAAATTTACTTTCCGGCGTGAAATCCATTGCAAATACTGCGAAAACGGCAGCTACCGAGGCTAAATCCGCTGCAGAAACCGCGCAGGCAGCCGCAAGCAGTGCCGCTTCCTCATCAACACCCGTTGCGTTCTCCATTGAAGCCACCGCTTGGACAACGCTTGAAACAGAGGTTTGCGGACGTGCCTATTTTGCAACATTTACCGCAACAGGTGTTACTGCTCTGGATTTCCCCGATGTGTATTTCGATAAGGATAGCATTGTTGCGGCAGACGCTTCAAGCATTTTGGCAGATACGGCTGCAGACACAGTGGTTTTATACGCAAAAACAAAGCCTACTTCAACGCTTTCGGGAACTTATTTCATTAAGAAGGGGGCGGCTTCGTAATGGCACTCGGCAGAACAAACATTCTCATTTCGAGCAGCTCGGGCGGCGGCTCCGGGAGTGAAGGCTCGGTTGATTTGCCGCTTAACTTGAAATCATTTACTGCGACAAAAGGCACGGCAAAGGTGCTTCTCGCTTGGGACTACTCGAACACAAATGACCTTACAGGTTTGCAGATAAACTACAAGACAGGCTCCTATCCGTCCTCTCCGAGTGACGGAACGAGCGTTGTCATCGCTGATACAACCACAAAAAGCAAGGAAATCACAGGGCTGACGAACGACACAACATATTATTTCCGCGCGTATCCGTATCGCGAGGTTGACGGCGGCAAGTACTATCAGACATACAACGAGAACTGCAAGGCAAGCGCGACACCGTCCGTATTCCTCGAGGGAGCGATTGATATTGATGGTTCTGCGTTCTATCTTATCCCGAAAGCGACTTGGGCAGAAATGGGCGTCGGTACATCGAACGAAATTCACCCGATGTTCAAAGTCGGCGGAAAAGTTCTCGATTATGTCGCAATCGGGCGATATGAGGCTTCGTTGAGCGGTTCAAAGGCTGTGTCTAAGAAGGGAGTTTCGCCGAAGGTGAGCGTTACGCATACCGAAAGCGAAACGTACTGCAAGAACAGCGGCAGCGGCTGGCATCTTATCACGCGCTTGGAATGGGCGAGTATCGCGAACTGGTGTGCGAAGAACGGCATTACTCCGAGCGGAAATATAAGCGGTTCTTCGGTTCTGGCAACAGGCTCGAGCTCCAGCACGACTTATTCTCACAACGGAAAATCCGATGGAATATGGGATTTGTGCGGAAATGTGTGGGAATGGAACTCGGGATTTCGTCTTTACAAGGGCGAGCTTCAGGTGATTTCGCTTGACGGCAATTTCAACAATGACGCTGCGGACGCTTCTGTTGACCAGAGCGCATCATCTCCGTATTGGTACGCTGTTGACGGAACAACGGGAAGCCTTATCAAACCGAACGGCAGCGGAACGACTGCGAACAGTCTGAAAATCACTGCATCGGGCTGGAACATAAGCAGCTCCTCGGCAAATTATAGCAACGGATACGACAACATCACCTGCGCTTCCTCGTCAATATGCCAGAAAGCGAAGGACATTCTCACTGCGCTTGGATTGTTGAAAAATTCGGCTCTTACTTCAAGCACAGATGATTATCTCAATCTGTACAAAAACACGTCCGGAGAATACATCGGCTTCTCCGGTGGCTACTTCAGCAGTGGCTCGGGCGCCGGCGTGTTTGCGTTCGACTGCCACTACGGCCGCGCGGACTCGAGCGCGGCCGTCGGGTTCCGGCCCGCTTTTGTACCACTGTAATTTGGCGACTGTGTTCTGATACCGCTGCGATAGCAGCGGACAGTAACTCCCGCCGAAGGCGGGTCGCGCGAAATTTTTCGTGGGCGATTGATATAAAATATCGAAAAACGATATTTTTCAATAGAAATCCAACATTATCGATTTTTTGTGTTATAATTACACAAGAAAAGAGGGAGAGCAATGGACGAACTGAAGATTTTGCAGAAGCTGTTTGATATGATAGAATACGGATATCAGGCAATTCAGCAATTTCCGAAAAGTGAGAAATATGCCCTCGGAACAGACATAAAGCGATGTATGGACGTAATGCTCGAACGCTGTATTGAGGCGAAAAAGAAGTATTACAAGAAAACAACCTTGCAGGAGCTTGATGTTGAAAAGGAAAAATTACTCGCATATCTGCGCCTTGCCCACACTCTTGGATTTCTTCCCATCAAAAAATACGAAATTTGGTGCGAAAAAGCAGTCGAAATAGGTAAGATGTTAGGGGGCTGGCTGAAAACCGTCAACGCCGGTCCCAAAACATAAGGTGCAAATCGTTATCGGCTACTCCGGTGGCAACTACAACAATGGCTCGAACGCCGGCGTGTTTGCGTTCAACTGCAACAACGACCGCACGAACTCGAACACGACCATCGGGTTCCGGCCCGCTTTACCCATAAGCCAGAAATCGCAAGCTCACGGGCTTGCCCTCAGAGCAGGGAAATTAAAGGGATTTGTATCTTTCGCGAAAGCGGAAAAAAGGTCTGTCCGCATATTCCGCTACGGCTGAAAAGTGCGGAAACGAGAGGAGCTGTGTATGGAAAAACACGAACACGTTTTCGAGAGATTTATTGATTTTGAAAACCTGTATGGCGGTTATCTCCTTGCGCGCAAAAACAAACGATATCAGGACGAAGTGCTGTCATACACGGCGAATCTTGAGGAAAATCTGATAAACGCGCAAAACCACCTCATTTGGAAAAGTTATGAAGTCGGTCCGATGCGCGAATTCATCGAGTATTTTCCCAAAAAGCGCATTATTACGGTAATGCCATTCGCGAATCGTGTCGTTAATTGCGCAGCTTACAACGTCCTTTTCCCGATATATCGGAAATCATTCTACGAGCACAGTTACGGTTCAATTCCCGGAAAAGGTCCGATAAGAGCAGCGAGGCAACTACAATACTGGATGCGGCTTGTACGGAATAAAAACGAGGATTGGTATCTCTGCAAAATGGATATCGCAAAATTTTTCTTCCGAATTCCCGTTGATGTGCAATTGGAGCGGCTTGGAATGCCACTGAACGACCCGGATATGATGTGGTTTTTGGAGAAGGCGATAATGTGCGATGGGCGTGCGTTCGGTCTGCCTGTTGACGCGACAGACGTCACCGAATGTGAGCGCATTATGGGAATAGGAATGCAGGTAGGCTCGCTCATTTCGCAGATGACCGCGAATGTTGTCCTTTCGGCCGCAGACCACTACATCAAGCGCGTTCTGAAAGTTCCGTATTATATTCGTTATATGGACGATATGATTTTCCTTGTTCCGTCAAAAGAACAGGCGCACGACGTTCTCGGCACGTTCCGAAAGTTCCTGTGGAACGAGTTGAGGCTTGAACTCAACAGAAAAACCACAATAATGCCGTATGATGCAGGTGTTGAGTTTGTCGGAAAGGTTGTCACTCCCGATAAAATCATAATGCGGCGTTCAACATCGCTACGAATGAAACGACACTTGAAATACATAATGGATCACTACGCTACCGGAGAAATCTCGCTTGACTATGCACTTGCATCAATTCGTTCCTACCTGGGAATGATGAAACACTGCGATTGTACAGCGTTGAGGAACAAGGTCCTGCAAGATTGGAAACTCGTCCGTAATTTTGCGGAGGATTTTCCAGATGACAACTATAATTCTTATCCCGATTTTTAATCGGGATTTTTTATTTCCGAAAGAGGTGATTTAATGGAAAGTACAATCGTAGTCGCGCTCATCAGCGCGGTAGCGACGGTTTTCAACGTGGTTTTCACCACACTCAGCAGCAGGAAAACCGAACAGGCGGCGCGAAGAGCTGCCGAAGAAGCAGAAAAATGCAAGGAAGACAGGGCGGTTGCCAACGGGCTTCAGTGTCTTTTGCGCGTAGAAATCATCAGAACGCATGCAAAATACACAGTGAAAAAATTCTGTCCTGTCTGGGCGCGCGAAAATCTTATCGCCATTCACGACGCTTATAAAGGTCTTGGAGGCAATCATATCGGCGATGATATGTTCAACGAGGTAATGGCGCTCCCGTATGAGCCGCCGAAGGAGGACGAATGAAAAACAAAATCGAAACAAGCAAGAAAATCATAGCCGTGAGCTACATCATAGGAATTCTTCTCGTAATTTTGACAGTCGCGGGAATTATTCTTGGCTACGACGTTTCAGCGCTGGGAATTATCACAGGAGCGACTTTCGCGGAAATCTCGGTTTCCAATGCGTTTTACTACAACAAGGCGAAAAAAGAAAATCTGCTGAAAATCGCGGCGGGAGCGGCTAACGGCGCAGACACGGAAAAGGTTGACGATATTGTCAAGATTATTTCGGCTTTAGGAGGTATTGTATGAAAAACAAAATCGACTGGAAACGCAAGCTCACAAGCCGTAAATTCTGGGTTGCGCTTGCAGGATTTATCGCCGGACTTATTGTAGCTTTCGGCGGCTCGGACGGCGAAGCTGAAACGGTTACCGGCTGCATTATGTCACTTGCAGCTGTTGTTGCATATGTTGTCGGTGAAGGACTGACTGACGTTGCGGCGTTGAAGAATGAAAACAAATCTGATGAATCAGACAAGGAGGAATAAACTATGGCATTGAACATTCAGGGTGTTGATATAAGCTACTGCCAGTCTGGTCTTGATTACCGAAAACTCAAGGCAGACGGAATTAAGTTCGCAATAATCAGAGCTAGTATCACCGGAACAAGCACACATAAGCAGTTCGCGGACGACCTGCTGAACAGGCACGTCAACGGTTGTATTGGTCAGGGAATTGATTACGGATTCTATCACTACTCCTGCGCGACTAGCGTTGAGGAGGCGCGGAAAGAGGCACAGTTCTGCGTTGAGCAGATTAAGCAGTATCCGCTGCCGAAATACCCCGTGTTCTTCGACGCCGAGGAAGCGCAGATTGCGAAAAAGGGGAAAAAGGTTGCAACCGACATCGCTCTTGCGTTTATCGAGGAAGTCGAGCGTCTCGGATATCCCTCGGGCATTTACGCAAACCCCAATTGGTTCGAGAACAATCTCGACAAGTCGCGCCTTATCAATAATAAGGACATCTGGCTCGCACATTGGGTAGCACAGACAAGCTACCATTACGGGCAGAAGATTTGGCAGAACGGACTTCGCTATTCTGCCGGATTAAAAATCGATTCCGACATCTGCTTCGTGAACTATCCGCAGGAAACGGAAGCGTGGTATAAGAAGCACAATAAGCAGTTCGCACAGCCTGAGAAGAAGTCGCTTGATACACTTGTCAACGAGGTAATGAGCGGTTTGTGGGGCTGTGGTCAGCAGCGCTATGACGAACTCACCGCCGCTGGATACGATTACTACGCAGTTCAGGACGAAATCAACCGGAGAATCAAAGACCAGGAGAGAAATTCTTCGGCGTCAATCAAGGTTGGCAGCAAGGTTAGAGTCAAGAACAACGCTAAGACCTACAACGGCGGCTATCTCGCGCCGTTTGTATCTTCAAGAATACATACCGTAAGCGAACTGATTCGCGACCGCGCCGTGATTTCCTACGGGAACGTGGTTGTCGCTGCGGTCAATGTGAACGATTTATATTTAATATAAGTTAAGCCGCCCGGGGATTTCCTTGGGCGGCTTTTGTTTATATACACCAAAAACTTGTCCTTGTTTTTGTCAAATGTGTAGAATATAAGCCAAACGCATTAAAAAATTCAAAAAACTGCGGGAATTTTGCTTGAAAAGCTCGAGGAACAGAACAGACTAATTTAACAAAAAATCCCCTCGGATTTCTCCGAGGGGAAAATCATTGCCTGGACTTATACACGCTCTGCGATACGCAGCGCCTTATGGTTTGCAGCTTGTTAGGCGTATACTCCACTATCTCCGATAAGTCGCAGCCTAATGCCTCGCATATCTTGTCCAGATTTTCCAAGCTTACACGGTCTGCCACATCGTGATAAAGGTCGTTTATAGTGTTCGGCCTTATTCCGGTAGCGTCCGAAAGCTCGGCTTGCGTAATCCGCAACTCGCCCATTTTGCGGCTCAGCAAAAGCCTAATCATAAAAACACTCCTCTTGATGAATTATAGCATTTTTTGGGCGATATTTGCGGAAAATGTTGGAAAATAACGAAAATCGTTCGATTATATCGAAAAATTGAACTAAAAATAAAATTCCCGAATTAATCGGGGGCAAATAAGGGATATGGACGCAAATCCGCATCACAAAAGGAATTGTAGTGCCGCAAGAAACGCAAACCATATCTGAACAAAGATTAAAGGACGCTTTTCGGTGAAAGGTGTCCTTTTTCTTTACAACTGAATAGAAGCATACGCCTATGGAAATTCGTGTTTAAAGCGGATACCATTTATAATAGGTGTAACGGAGAGTTTTTGAAAGAAGCTCTCCGTTTTTTTGTGCCAAAAAATCAAATAATGGTTAAACTCCCTCAAGGGATTTAACAGTACGGCAAAGGTAGCTCCTTTGGGGTGAGGTTTCCTCTTTCCTCACCCTCGCCGTACATATATAGAAAAAGAGGTCGAAAATGGTGTAAAGCTGCAATATTATTGCAGAAGAAAGCACCAAATCTTAAAATAGTATGTTTAGCCGACTGCCGTATGAGTTGTCGGCTTTTGTTGTTTATTAGCGTTAGCTGTGCTAAATGAGGAAGAGAGGAATTGTTATGTCAACAGTATTCAGAGTTGAGAAAACCGCAAATTACACGGTTATGTCGAACACGCACCTGAAAGACAGGCGGCTCTCCTACAAGTCAAAGGGGCTGCTGTCCGTTATTTTGAGTTTGCCGCCCGATTGGGACTACACTATCACAGGCTTGGCTGTTATCGCCGCAGACGGTGTTGACAGCGTTAAGACCGCTATCAAGGAGCTTGAGCAGTACGGTTATGTTACCCGAACACAGCTCCGTGATGAGCGTGGACGAATGGCGCAGAATGAGTACAGAGTGTACGAAAATCCCACCGATAATCCCGACTTTGTTCAGCACGAACAGGTATCACCTGAACAGGAAATTCCCGATGAAAAGCCGAGCCGTGCTGTGCCGAAGATAAAGAGGAAGCGTAATTTTTCTGTATCTCCGTCAGCGGAAAATCCGTCAACGGTTACTCCGACAGCGGATAATCCCACAGCGGACACCATTGAAAAATTAAATATAAATATATTAAATACCGACAAATCAATTCACTCATTCACTCCTGCGCAGGCGCAGGAGCGTGAGGACAGGATTGAATTGATAGACAAAGGCAAGAATATTTCGTTTTCGTCTATTGCCGAACGGGAGTTGTACGGCGAGATAATCCGTGAAAACATCTCCTACGAGGATAAATATGCTCGTAATATCGGCGAAAGACAGCAAGTGGACGAGTTGGTTTCGATTATGACGGACGTGGTATGTTCAAGTTCGCCGACTATCCGTGTAAACGGCGAAGCGGTATTGCACGAGGTCGTTAAGAGCCGTTTCCTGAAGCTCACCGATGAAGAAATCGACTACGTTCTGTACGCTATGCGGCATAATTCAAGCCGTGTCGGGAATATACGCTCATATCTCATCACTATGCTCTATAACTCCAAGTCAACCGTTAGCAATTACTTTGCGAATATGGCTTACAATGACATTCGTGAGGGCGTTATTTGAGAAGCGTTTTCCCGACAGGCTTGTGCGAAAAGAGGGCGATATATGTATTCACCTTGACAATTCTGCCACCGATGCTGTATAATGGAAACAGAAAACAATGCGGCAGAAAGGAGCTTCTTATGGAGAAAATCGAGGGTTTCAGCGCAATCGGTATTGAGGAGGTCGAGTGGGGTGAGTTTACATCTTCTTGGTCAATCAAGTTTATGGTTGAGCTGGAGGACAGAAAGTACCACAAGGACTTTAATCCTAAATTCGTTGATGTTCTGAATTGGGCTTTTGCTCACAAGGATATGATACGGGATATGCCGTTTGAGGAACAGGAACGGCTGATGATTGAGGCCGGAGTGATTACCGCCGCAGACATCTGATACAACTGAATATATTGCAAAGCGGAGAATGTAAAAGTTTTCCGCTTTTTTCAATAAGCACTTGAAAATTCGGCTGTATAGTGGTATTACCAAACCAATTTCACACTGAGTACCACCGTGTCACACTGAGTCACACTAAAACTCCGATTCCATGGGGCTTTTTGGTGGTAAGACCCCGCTTGAAAAATGAAAGAAAAAGTGATATAATAGATAATGAAAATGGGCGAATACTATGATTTTGGAGGTTTGTCTATGAACGTAAAATCGGACGAGGAACGGAAGTCAAAGGTGTTGAAAGTCCGTTTGAACAACAAGGAGTTTGCCAAGCTGAAACAGTACACGGAGGAAAGCGGTCTGCGCTCAATGTCGGAGTACATTTTCAACTCTATTCTTGCGACACCGATCATCGAGTTGACGGACGAGGAGCTTACACCCGAAAAGGCAAGATTCAAAGAGATTGCCGACCGCATAAATTCCATAGCAATTCAGGTCAATCAGACGGGAAATATTTATCCCGAAGATATGCAGGAAATCAAGAAAGGTTTAGCCGAAATTCAGAGCAAACTTACAGAGTATCAAGCAAAGTTGGAACGCTTTGCCGTAACACCGCAGACGTTCACGCTTGAAACCCGTCCCTGAATGGCTCAGGGGCGGGTTGATTTTTTGAAATATGGAGATTTATTCTTTCACATCTTTGTGAGCCTTATCGATTATCGCTCTGAATACTTCTCAACGATTTCAGCTATCTCCGCAGGCTTCAAAACTCTGCCCACCGACA
>CALZUA010000020.1 GCA_945829235.1 uncultured Clostridia bacterium
ATATCGTCCTGCGACATCTTCCCGCCATCGGCTTTCGGCTCGGGAGCGGGCTCTGCACCGCCCATTTGCGCGGCAATCAGCTTCTCAATATCGTCCTGCGACATTTTCCCACCATCTGCTTTAGGCTCGGGAGCAGGCTCGGCAACAGGCTCCGCCGCACCTATTTGCGCGGCAATCAGCTTCTCAATATCGTCCTGCGACATCTTCCCGCCGTTGTCTGCTTTCGGCTCGGGAGCGGGCTGGGTTGCGGCTGTTTGCGCGGCAATCAGCTTCTCGATATCATCTTGTGACATCTTGCCGGTATCGGAATCCGGCTCATTGTCATCAAAATCGCAGTGGTCGATTGACGGAGAGTCGGTAAGCCCCGATTGAGCAAGCAACGCCTCGATTTCATCGGCGGTCATCGTGTTGTTTCTGAGCGGTTCTTCATCAATTTCGGGAACAGCCTCCACTGGCGGTACGTTAAGTTCCTCCTTGATTGCCGAAACATCGGGCTTGTGCTGATTGAGGATTTCCTCGGTATCGGCAATGCTCGCGCTCGGTGCTTTGACCTCCTGCGGTTGCGGTGCGGGAACTGTTGTCGGGAAAACGGGCGCGTTTGCGGTGAACAGCTCCTTGAAATTATCGAGAGCCTTCTCGTAGTTACAGCTGTCCCCCTCGAATTTCACCCAGTATTTGTCATAAGGCGTCATACCGCGCGTTTTTTTGACGATTTCCAAAACGTTGTACTTTTCAAGTCCAATTGAAGAAAGCGCGGTTCTTGTAAACGGCGTGTTGTTCTGAAAAGCGCGGCTGGACAGGAAGAAATAGATATCGGCGATGGTAAGCGGCCGATTTATGGGCGTGAGCATTTCTTCCTTATATTTGGTAATTATATGAAAGCTCACCTTTTGGTCGGTGGAGATTTCATATTCTGCGACAGGTTTGTCCTCTTTGTACAGCTCGTATTTCATCGGCAACGGAAGCTCAAACGAGCGATTGTCCACCAATCTGTAACGGTTGCACTTTAAAACGTTTCCCATAGCTGTTCCTCCGAGTAAATTTATGGAACGCGGCGTTTCACTTGCCGCAAAAATATATTTTATAATAATCCATTCTCATTATAGCACTTTTTTTCCATTTATTCAAGAGGTGTATTTAATGATTTTTCTCAAATGGTCAATGTAATCTTCACAAAACGGTTTTTAAGTTTTTGTGTAAATTTAATAAAAATTCAAAAAAAGGCTGTAAGATTTTATATAGCTGTTTACAAAAAGAAAAATTTATGATATAATGATTTTAAGCCTTTACAACGGAATACCGCATACGCAGGTGTTCTTAGAAAATACATTTTGTGAAACGGGGAGAATGCAATGAAATTCAAAACAATACTTATGATTGCGGCGATGTTGTTTGCTATCGTGCCGATGGTAGTTTTTGCGGTTGTAAGCAACAATTCGCTTGGTGAAAGCGGTGAGAAGGAGTTCGCGAATATCGTGAAGTCTGTTGCGGAAAATCAGGCTTCTCCGCTTAACGCTGTGGTTAACACCGCGAAGTCCGATATCAGCTTCCTTGCAAACGTTGATGCTGTAAAGGGCGCGTCGGTTTCCGGCTCGACAAACGCGGAGGCAGACGCACTTTTGAAGAATTTTGCCGATGGAAACGCGCTTGTTGTCGGAGCGAGAATTGTCAACAACAGCGGAAAGATTATCGCGGGAACGGATTCGGGTAAGGACTTGGAAAACGCTTCGGGCTATTCTTCCTTTAAAGATGACGCGGTTTATTTCGATGAAGCTTCCGGCAAAACCAACTCAAATTCAACTATGATTATCAAGAAGAACTTAGGTCAGTGCTTCATCTTGATTTCATACGATATCGCAGGCGAAAACACCCTCATTTCGAGAATTTGCGACAACGCAAAGTTCTACAACGAGGGCAACATTATGGTTGTCGATTCCAACAACAACTGGAGCACCGGCAGAGGCTATAATAACAGCTCTATTCTTAAGGCAGATGTTATATCGCAGATTTCGGGGCTTGCAGACGGCACGGTTTCAAACACGTTCAGATATACGGGCAACGATGGTACGGAAAATCTTGCGGCGGCGATTAAGGTTGGCGGCGAAGGCGGACTTGCGGCAGTTGTAAGCTGTCCGTTGAACAGAGGTGCATATTTCTCGCGCGGTTCTTCCACAACAATTATTGTTGTAACAATTGTTCTGGGAATTATCTCGGTAGTTGCGGCAATTGTTGTATCGGGCTTGCTCACGGCACCGCTGAAGAATATCCGTAAAACGCTTGAAACTATCCGCAACGGCGACCACGAGGCTCGTATCAAGAATATGGCAAACAACGAGTATGGACAGCTTTCGAGAGCGTTCAACAATCTGGTTGACGATATCGTTGTCAGCGAGGACAGATACAGAAACATCTCCGAGATGTCCGACAATATTATTTTCGAGTGGAATTTCAAGACCAACGAGGTTGTGTTCTCTAACAACTTTAATAAGAAGTTCAGCTATCGCGCTCCCTCCAACCACTTTGGCGACAGCTTCCTGCTCAAGGCAAAGGTTCACCCCGACGACCTTGACAGATACAGAAGCGACCTTGACCAGCTTGAAAAGGGCAAGAATTTCGAGCGCAACGAGTACCGTATCAAGAACATTTACGGCGACTTTATCTGGGTTCTTATGAGAACGTCAACGCTGAAGGACAACGACGGCAAGCCGGTTAAGGTTGTCGGAGTTATGGTTGATATCGACCGCGGAAAGAAGTCCGAGCAACAGCTCACCGAGCGCGCAAGCTACGATGCACTCACCGAGCTTTACAACCGTGAAACCATTGAAAATCAGATTGACAACGAGATTTCGCTGTCCGAGATGCGTAAATCCGAGATGGCTGTTCTGTTCATCGATGTCGATGACTTCAAGCATTACAACGATAATTACAGCCACGCGACAGGTGACCAGGTGCTGAAATTCCTTGCAAAGACGATTAAGACCGAGGTTGAAGGAATCGGCTTTGGCGGAAGATACGGCGGCGACGAGTTTATCGTGCTGTTGCGTGACGCGGAAACCAATGACCCGGCGCTGTTTGCTCAGCGGATTATCGCGAAGCTGAACGAGGGCTTTGACGCGGATATCGGCGAGCGGCTCACGGTAAGCGTTTCCATCGGTATCGCGCTTATCAAGGACAACTACAACACGCGCGTTGAATACCTCATCGGTAAAGCGGACGACGCGATGTACTCCGTTAAGAAGAGTGGTAAGTCCAACTACGCGTTCATCAACTAATGTTTGGCAAAATATCCAAATAATTACAAATCCCCGCCAATTTGGCGGGGATTTTTTCTTACCCAAAACCGCTTAACCGCGCGATTGTGTGGTATTTAATTTACAGATGTCCTACTTGCTCGATATGATAAGTGGCAAGAAATCTAGCGATTTTTTGCCGAACAAAATCTCATCTTTCACTTTGCAGAATCAAAATGCGGTTAAAACTATTTTTCCGATATGATAATTATCAAATGTGGATTTGCTTTTAAAAATGTGCAAAATTCTACTAATTCGATAGACTAATTATGGAAAAGCCGTAAAAATTCCCGAAAACCACTCATTTTCACACTTTGCCGGCGGTCTTACAGTTCAAAAGTCTAATTCCCATATGGGATAAATTCCAAAAATAATAGGGAATATTTGCCCAAATCCTACTCGATTGATAGGCTATTTGCCTAAACCAGCGGAAAATTCCCAAAAACCGCATTTTAACACAACTTATGATATTTGATGGATATAATTGTCTATTATATCGATAGGAAAACGGCAATTCAATTTTCCAAGATTTTGACTGTTCAAAAAGCGCATTTTTTCGTCTTAAATCGGCAAAATATTTGTAAAATCTTTTTGAGAGGAGATTTCTATGAATATTTCAAATCAGGAATACGGCGAGCTTGCGAAGCGTGTTTCGCCGCCTTCATCAATGGCAAAAACAATACCGATGGCGTTTCTGATAGGCGGCGCAATCTGCACGCTCGGCGAGGCGCTTTTAAATATGTACACGGCGCTCGGCTTTTCGCAGGACGACGCGGGCGCGCTCACATCAATGTCGCTGATTTTCCTCAGCGCACTGTTTACGGGATTCAAGCTGTACGACCGCATCGCGCAGGTCGCGGGCGCAGGCACGCTCGTCCCGATAACCGGCTTTGCGAACTCGATTGTGTCGCCCGCGCTCGAGTTTAAGAGCGAGGGCTATGTGCTCGGGCTTGGCGCGAAAATGTTTGTAATCGCAGGTCCAGTGCTGGTTTACGGCATATCGGCTTCGATAGTTTACGGCATAATTTACTATATCCAAACGCTTTTGTAAGGGGGAATTTTTGTGGCGATTTGCGAGGGAAAAACCTTTCGTTACAGCAACGCGTCGATAATTTCATACGGGAGCGTTGTTGGGAAGGTCGAGAGTGACGGACCTTTCGGGGACGAATTTGATGAGATAATCAGCGACAACAAAGGCGGCGCAGATACTTGGGAGCAAGCAGAGGCGCTGTTTCAACAAAAGGCGCTGAAGCACGCGATGGAAAAAGCTGGACTTGTGCCGGAGAAGATGGACTTGATTTTCGCGGGCGATTTGCTCAATCAGTGTACCGGCTCGTCCTACGGCCTGAAGGATTTCTATGTGCCGTTTCTGGGAATTTACGGCGCTTGTTCAACCTTTGCCGAGGGGTTGCTTTTGGCGGGAGCTATGGTCAACGCGGGCTATGTGGACAACGCGGCGGCGGTTTCTTCATCACACTTTTCATCGGCGGAACGACAGTTTCGGTTTCCGTTGAACTATGGCGGTGTCCGTACACCGACAGCGCAGTGGACGGCAACGGCTTCGGGAGCGGCGATTGTTGCGGCAAATCAGAAGCCTCCGTTCATCAAAGCGGCAACGGTTGGCAAAATCCAGGATATGGGAATTTCTGACCTCAACAACATGGGCGCGGCAATGGCTGGCGCGGCTTATGACACAATTTCGCGGCATTTGAAGCACATGGGTTCACATCCCGAGGATTATGACGCGATAATCACGGGCGATTTGGGAGAAGTTGGAAGCAATATGTTGTACGAGCTGTTTCGGCGCGATGGAGTTGCCCTCGAACAGCATCACAAGGACTGCGGCTTGCTGATTTACGACCGCGAGAAGCAGGACGTTCACGCCGGCGGAAGCGGGTGCGGCTGTTCAGCATCGATGATGTGCGGGCATTTCCTGAAACACGTCGAAAACGGTGATTTAAAGCGGATTTTGTACGTTGCAACAGGCGCGCTGATGTCACCGACAATGGTTCAGCAGGGCGGCAATATACCGGGTATCGCGCACGCGGTTGAGATTGTGAATAGATGAAATTTAGCGAAAACGGCGGTGTGAAGTGTTTTTTGTTGAAACGGTTGCCCGACAAGGTAAAAGCACGTTATCGAATGGTTAAGATAACGCACGGCTGAAAACGGGCGGAAACGGCGTTGCAAAGCGGATTTTCGTTGCAAATAATGTTCAACAAGCGTCAAAAACTCGTTATCGCGCGGTTAAATAACGCACGGCGCAAATCAAGCGGAAACGGTGTTGTAAAGCGGGATTTGCGCGTTGCAGGTCGCTAATTTATCTGGTATTGCGAACGCTGTTGAGATAACGCGCGGCTGAAAACGAGCGAAAATAGCCCGAGTCTTGCGCAAGCGGTTGAGATAACGAATTGTTGAAATTGCACAAAAACAAGCTATGGAATTGTGACTTTATAGATTTGTTGTCTTCGGGAACAAAAATCGCCCTAAATGACACTAGGTGCGAAAAGGGTCCAGCGTCACGCTGGTGAAAGGAGAAAAAATGGATATTTTTCTGGATTATCTGTGGGCATTTTTAATCGGCGGGTTGCTTTGTGCAATCGGGCAAGTTCTGATTGATTTGACGAAGCTGACGCCCGCGCGAATACTCACGTCATACGTTGTGGCGGGGGTGATTTTGGGCGCGCTGGGCTGGTACGAGCCGATTGTTGACTTTGCGGGAGGCGGCGCGACCGTTCCCCTCACGGGCTTCGGCAATCTTCTTGCCAAGGGCGTGCGGCGCGCTGTTGACGAAAACGGGCTTCTGGGCGCGTTTATGGGCGGTTTCACGTCTGCGGCTGTCGGGATATCGGCGGCAATTTTCTTCGGACTTTTGGCGGCGCTGATATTCAAGAGCGGCACAAAAATTAACGAAAAATCCTCGTCATAAAGCCAAACGCGGGCGCAAAAACGTCCGCGTTAAGCTGTAATTTCAATAAAATTCCCCTCAAAATCTCGGACAACGCTCTCGAAATACCCATCGCCCGTGGTTCGAGATGGGCTTGCAATCTGAAACCCGTTGCTTTCGAGCAACTCGGTGAGTTGGACAACCTTTTCTTTGCCGCCAACACTAATCGCAATATGTGTAAACCCCGTGGCAAAGCACTCGCGCGGTTGGTTCACGCACTCGGCGCGCGTCATCAGCTCCAGCCGTGCGCCGCCCTCAAAGGTTAGAAAGTATGTTTGCAGACCGGTTCTGGGATTGTGGTATTTCTCGCCGCGTTTTGCGCCGAAATACTTCTCGAAAAACGCGCACTCCCGTTCCAAATCCGTTGTATAAATCGCGATATGTTCAATTTCCATTTTGTTCACCAACAACAATTCTCTGCAATTTATTGGCAATTGCGGTGATGAATTGCAGGATAAATTTGTTCAAATGCCGCATCTGGCGCGGGCTTTTTCGGGAAACCGTGTTCACCGCCGACAATTTTTATCTCATTCACTGAGTATAATTTTACGCAATTCCTCAGCATTTTCTACGAGAAAACGCGGGCGAAATTGTTCAAGCTCGGCGCGGTCGCGGAAGCCCCACAAAACCCCGCAAGCGTCAAAACCCGCATTTGCGGCGGTTTGCATATCAACGGAGCTGTCGCCAACGTAAAGCGGAGAAAATCCTTCCTTTTTGTACTTTTCGGCAAGGTAAAGCGCCGCGTCCGGAGCGGGCTTTTTCGGGAAACCGTGTTCACCGCCGACAATTTCTGTGAGCTTATCGCCGAAAAATCCCTCTAGCAGTTCGCAGGAAAACGAGTGCGACTTGTTTGAGTTGCAAAGGCAGGTAATCCCGCGCGCAGTAAGCGTTTCAAGCAACTCGGTTATACCGTCATACGGCTTTGTTCTGTCGGTTTTGTGCAACTCGTAATATTCATCAAAAAGCCGATAAGCCGTGTTGAAATCAGCCTCGGTGTGGTTTTTGGGAAGAATCCTCTCGATTAGCTTCGGCACGCCGTTTCCGACAAAATAGCGGTACTTGTTCACCTCGTGCGTGGGATAACCCATTTGCTCAAGCGCGTAATTTCCCGCCGCGGCAAGGTCGCCGAGCGTGTTCAGCAAGGTTCCGTCAAGGTCAAAAATCACGGGATTATACATTATTCATCAGCTCCATTTACAAAATCTGTAAATTATACAGTAAATTTCATTCTCAGCTCTATTATATCACGGAAAAAATGCTCTGTCAACCTTGAAATTTGCACGGAAATATGTTATAATAGAATAGAATGTATTATATTCAATAATGAATAAAACGGAGTAAAATTTAATATGGAGTATTTCGACCTGTATACAATCAACCGGGAACCACTCGGGAGAAAGGTTCAGCGAGGCGCGCCGATACCTTTCGGGGAGTATCACATCGTGGTTCAGGTTATGACGATGAACAAGAATGGTGAGATTTTGCTCACCCAGCGTGTTCCCGAGAAAACGAGCGGCGGTAAGTGGGAGTGCTCGGGCGGCTGTGCGGTTGTCGGTGAAACATCGCGCGAGGCGGCTGTTCGTGAACTTTTCGAGGAAACCGGCATAAAAGCGCGTCCCGACGAGCTTCAGCACGAGTGGACAATGGTAACCGAGAGTATGCTGAGGGATTTTTACATCGTGGTTCGCGATGTGCCGCTTTCGGCGCTGAAATTGCAGTCTGCCGAGGTTTGCGCGGCAAAGTGGGTTTCGTTCGAGCGGCTCTGCGAGATGGCGCGAAACGGTCAGACAACCCGTACGGTTATGCGCTGGCTCAACACACGCAGAAACGAGCTTCTCTCGCTCACGCAAAAAGCGCGCGCTTGATTTTAACGGAGGAATTTCTGTTGAATAAAACTGTGGAAAAAATCAAACAGCTTGCCGCGGCGGGTGATTTTTCGGGCAATTCTCTCGAGGAAATTTTCGCGCGGTGTTATAGAGCTGTGGAGAAAACGCTCGGGATAACGCCGTTTGACGAACAGCTTGCGGCGGCGCTTGCGCTGTCCGAGGGGAAAATGGTGCAGATGCAGACGGGCGAGGGAAAGACGCTCTGCGCGGTTTTTGCGGCTTGCGCTCACGCATTGAACGGCGGTCACACGCACGTCCTCACCTTCAACGATTATCTCGCGCACCGTGACTGCGAGTGGATGAAACCTGTTTACGAGGAAATGGGCGTTTCGGTCGGCTGTATAACGGAGGAAACTCCGCGAGATGACCGCAAATCGCTCTATCAAAAGCAGGTTGTCTACATCACGGCGAAAGAGGCGGGGTTTGACTATCTCAAGGACTTCGTTTGCTATGAAACCGAGAAAATGTGTTTCCCGAAACCCGATTTCGCGATTTTTGACGAGGCGGACAGTATCCTCATCGACGAAGCGAGGATACCGCTTGTAATCGCGGGTGACGTTGCCGTACACGAGGACGAAAGCACGGCGAAAGTTTACGGAAAAATCGGCGAATTTGTTGACGGCGACTATGAATTTGACGAGGACTCGCGCAATATTTATCTCACCGACAACGGCGCGGATAAAGCGGAAAAGTTGTTTTCTGTCGAGAATATTTACGGTGAGGAAAACGCGGGGCTTCTCGCGAAAATCACCGCTTGCATAAAGGCGCGCGATATCCTCAAAGAGGACAAGGACTACATTGTCCGTGACGGGAAAATTGTGCTTATTGACGAATTTACGGGAAGAGCGGCGGCAGGGCGCGTTTTCCCCGGTGAACTCCAGCCCGCTTGTGAAGCAAAACACGACCTGAAAATCACATCGCGCGGCAGAATTATGGGAAATATCGCTCTGCAATATTTCGCGCGGCTTTACCCGAAAATCTCGGGAATGACGGGAACTGCGGAGTCCTCGCGCGAGGAGTTTGAGAAGATTTACGGCATTCTGACCGAGGTTATCCCGACAAGACTGCCGTGCGCGAGGGTTGACCACCCGCTTGAAATTTACTATGATAAACTCGAAAAGCGCAAGGCGATAATCGCGGCAGTTTGCGAGGCTTTTGAGAAAAAACGTCCCGTGCTTGTGGGTACGGAGAGCATCGAGGAGAGCGAAAGTTTTGCCGCAGATTTGAGGGAAAAGGGCGTGGAGTGCAAGGTGCTGAACGCCAAAAACAACTTCGAGGAAGCGGGAATTATCGCAAAAGCGGGCGAGCGCGGCGCGGTTACGATATCGACAAATATGGCGGGGCGCGGCGTTGACATTAAGCTCGGCGGCGAGGATTGTTCGGACAAGCTTTTCGTGGAGTCGGTCGGTGGTTTGCTTGTGATAATCACGTCAATGCGCGAAAGCTCGCGGATTGCCCAGCAACTCCGAGGGCGCGCGGGACGTCAGGGCGACGTCGGCGAGAGCAGATTTTTCGCTTCTCTCGATGACGAGATTATGATAAAGAACGACCTCAAGCGGCTTTGCGGGCGGCATTTCCCGTCAGCCAAAGTTGAGGGCGCGATAACCGACAAAGCGGTTCTGCGCGAGGCAGAGCGCGTTCAGAGAATGTCCGAGGGCGATGGTTTTGATGAGCGTGTGAATTTGATGAAGTACACGCTTATCGGCGAAAAGCACCGCGAGATGACGTTTTCCAAGAGAAATGCCCTGCTTGACGGCAAGTACAACAGCGATTTGTGGCAGAAAAACGCGCCCGAGCTGTACGAAAAGGCTTGCGTGAAGTTCGGAGAGGACGCGGTTCAGGCGCTTGAAAACAAGGTTCTCGCGGCGCTTCTGAACGAGTTTCACAGCGATTATCTTGACTACACGGCGTACCTTCGCGAGGGCATTCACCTCACGCAGATTGCCGGACGAAATCCCGCCGATGAGTACAATATAGCCTGCGAGGAGTACTACGAAAGTGCCGCCGAGTCGCTTCCCGAGAGAATGTGCGAGAAGCTCGAAACGCTTTTGAAATGCGATAAAATTGAGGATTATGTGATAGAAAAGCCCACGGGAATTTACACTTATCTCCTCAACGATTTAGCCGAGGAATTTAAGGCGAAACCGATTTTGCTCAACATTTTCTCGGAGGAGGATTTTGCCGAGGATAATTCCCCGAAAAAAGATACCGAGAAAACGGGCGAAAGCGGCGAAAAAACGGGCTTTTTCAAGAAACTTTTCAGGAAGAAATAAGGTGATTTTTTGTCAACGGTCTGCGCGATTGCAACTCCGGCGGCTGTTGGAGGAATTTCGGCGGTGAGGATATCGGGCGAGAGCGCGTTTTCGGTTGCCGAGAGCGTGTTCAAGCCGATTTATCCCGCGGTAAACGTGAGCGAAATGAGCGGCTACACCGCGACCTACGGCAAGATTTTTGACGGCGCGGAGCGGCTTGACGACGGCGTTTTGCTCGTTTACCGAGCGCCACATTCCTACACCGGCGAGGACGTCTGCGAGATTTTTTGCCACGGCGGAATTTACGTTACCCAGCGGGTGCTCACGGCTTGCCTTAAAGCGGGCGCTGAACCCGCAGCGGCGGGTGAATTTACCAAGCGAGCGCTCCTCAACGGCAAAATGTCGCTCACCCAAGCCGAGGCGGTTGCCGATATAATTTCCGCGCAGGGACAACAGCTTTTGTCTTGTTCAAACGCGCAGCGAGAGGGTGCGCTGTACAAGCGTTGCGAGGGTATTTCCGAGAAGATTATGGTGGTCTCCGCGCAGATTTCCGCGTGGATTGATTATCCCGATGACGACACTCCCGTTGTTACCGAAGAATGGCTCTGCGAGCGGCTTTCGGATATTGACGAGGACTTTGGGGAGCTGTTGTCGGAGTACGACGCGGGACGGCTTATCCGCGAGGGAATTTCCTGCGCGATTGTCGGAAAACCGAACGTCGGCAAGTCCACGATTATGAACCTGCTCTCGGGGCGCGAGCGAAGCATTGTCAGCTCCGTTGCGGGAACAACGCGCGATATTGTCGAGGAAACCGTGAATTTAAACGGCGCGGTTTGTCTGCTGTCGGACTGCGCGGGGATACGCGAAACCGATGATGAAATCGAGAAAATCGGCGTTGAGATTATGCTCAAACGGCTTGAAAACGCGGATATCGTGCTTGCGGTTTTTGACGGCTCGCGGGAGTTGTCTGACGATGACAAGCGGCTTGTTGAGCTGATTAAGGGCAAGAATGTTGTTCCCGTTGTCAACAAAAGCGACCTTGAAACAAGGCTTGACGTTGCGTATCTCGAGGAAACGCTCGGCAAAGCGGCGGTTATTTCGGCGCGGGAGCAAAACGCGGCGGAGATTATCGCGCGCGAGATTACCTCGCGGCTCAATCTCGACAAATTTGACGCAAACGCGGGATTTCTTGCAAACGAGCGCCAGCGAAGCTGTGTTATGCGGGCAAGCGAGCACGTCCGCGCGGCACTTTCGGCGGCAAAAGCGGGTGTTACTCCGGACGCTGTCGGCGTGGAGCTTGAAGCGGCTCTGGACGCGGTGTACGAGCTGTCGGGAAAACGCGCATCGGACGAGGTTATCGCGGAGGTCTTCAAGCGGTTTTGCGTTGGAAAATAACGGCGTTGCAACGATTTTGGCAATGTTTAACGCTGTTAGCGAGTTGTCGAGAAACGCATTTTAGCATTGTAAAAAACGGCGGCGTTCGCTGAATTAGCGGCGTTGCCCGAACATAGAGGTATTGTATGAACATATTGATTATCGGCTGCGGCACGGTTGGAAGCACCCTCGCGGTAGCGCTTGACAAAAAAGGAAACGACATTTCGGTTATCGACAGAAACCCCGAGAGCTTCGAGGCGCTCCCCGCGGATTTCAGCGGTTTCACGGCAACCGGAATTGCGATTGACCAAGACGTTCTCAAACGCGCGGGAATAGGCTCGTGCGACGCGCTTTTCGCGGTGACGGAAAACGATGATATGAACCTGATGACCGCGCAGATTGCACGGGAGGTTTTTGGTGTCCCGAAGATTTTTGTGCGGCTTGACAACGTTGGAAAATGCCGCGTTTTCGAGAACATCGGCGTGAGCATCATCAGCCCGACCAAGCTCACAGTAAGCGCTGCGTGCGCGGCTCTTGAGGAAGAGGAAAACAAGGACAGGGAGCTGAAATTCGGGAACGCGCTGATAAAATTCTCGACAATCGCGCTCCCCGAGAACTATGTCGGTTGCTTGCCCGAGGACATTGAGCTTGAGGAAGAGGAGTCGCTTTTCGGGATAATTCGCGGCGATGCCGGATTTATTTTGTATAACAATCAGCCGATTGCCTTTGAATCGGGCGACAAGTTGGTTTTTGCGAAAAAGAATTGAGGTAAACGGATATGAAAGCAATAATTGTCGGCGGGGGAAAAGTTGGTTTTTACCTCACGAAAACGCTGTTGGAGCACAATTATGAGGTCACAATAATCGAGCGCAACAAGGAGCAGAGCCGTTATTGCGCGAACAATCTTGAAGCGGAGGTTGCCTGCGGGGACGGCACGAGCGTTGAAACACTTTTGGCTTGCGGCGCGGACAAGGCGGACTGCGTGATTGCGGTTACGGGCAAGGACGAGTGCAACCTGATAAGCTGTCAGGTTGCGAAAAAAGCGTTTGGTGTTCGCAAAACAATTGCCAAGGTCAATAACCCGAAAAATGCCGATGTTATGAAACAGCTCGGTGTTGACATCGTGGTTTCGGCGACGGAAAACATCATTCAGCTGTTGGAGCACGAGGTTGATTTCAGCGCGATGAAAAAGCTGTTGTCGATTGACGAGGAATACGACGACGCGTCGCTTGTTGAGATAACGCTCCCCGAGAATTATGTTTATCAGGGGAAAAAGCTGGCGGAGCTTTCGTTGCCCGAGCAGTGCAACATCGCTTGTATCAACCGCGGCGGCAGAACGATAATTCCGCGCGGTGCAACGATTTTGCTCAGCGGTGACATCGTGCTGGTAGTTATGATGAACTCGAAGGAAAAGGAGCTTCGGCGCGCTCTTAAAATCAAGGACTAATTCGGATTTGACAGGTGGATAATATGGAACAAAAAAATCGCGCAGGCAGACCAAAGAAAAACGCAAGCTCGGCTAAAACGAGCGGCAAAAAGACCGCCGCGAAGAAAATCCCGCAGGGCGATATAATTTTCGCGCTCGATATCGGTACACGGACAATTGTCGGTGTGCTTGCGAAAAAGATTGCCACGGGCTGTGAAATTCTCGATATCGAAACCGTTGCTCACGAAAAACGTTGTATGAACGATGGGCAGATTGAGGACATCAAAACGGTTGCCGAGGACATCAAAACGGTTCGGCGCGCGCTTGAACAGAAAAATCACATCTCGCTTACATCGGCTTGTATCGCGGCGGCAGGACGCGCTCTCAAAACCGTCCGCAGTTCGTGGGAGTACAAGCTGGACAAAGAGAAGATGATTACCGATGAAATTCTGGGTGCAACCGAGCTTGACGCGGTTCGCAGAACCTGCGCGGATTTTTCCGCGAAAAACGATTCCGCCGCGTTTTATTGCGTGGGGCATAGCGTAATTTCGCTGTCGCTGGACGGGTTTAAGGTTATGAAGCCCGAGGGACACCGCGGCGAGCGCCTTACAACCGAGCTTATCGCGGCGTTTTTGCCGGCATACGTTGTCGAGAGCCTTTGCGCGGCGGTTGACGAGGCGGGGCTTGAAATCGCGGGTATAACGCTCGAGCCTATTGCGGCGATGAACGCGGTTATTCCGCCCGAGCTGCGGCTGATAAATCTCGCGCTCTGCGATATCGGCGCGGGAACTTCCGACGTTGCGATATCGCGCGACGGAAGCGTTGTGGCTTACGGAATGGCGACAACCGCGGGCGATGAGATAACCGAGGTGCTGATGAAGGAGCTTCTCGTTGACTTCAACACCGCCGAGGCTATCAAAACAAGTTCCGAGGAAGAAATTACATACACCAATATCCTGTTAATGCAGAACAAAATCACGAAAAGCCGCGTTGCCGAGATAATCGCGCCCGCTGCCGATGAACTGGCAAAGGTTATCGCGCAGGAAATAATCGCGGCGAACGCAACTCCCCCGCAGGCTGTCTTTATTGTCGGCGGTGGAAGCAAGCTGGAGGGCTTGCCGGAGCGGGTTGCGCGGGAGCTGAATATGGACGTTTCACGCGTTATCGCGGGCAGACGTGAGCTTCTTCGCCGAATAACCGCGCCCGATACAATGCCGCTTGGCGCGGAGCACACAACGCCGCTCGGAATTGCGCTCAGCTACGGCGAGGGCGTTTCGTATGATTACACGACAATCACGGTGAACGGGAAAAAGCTCCGTGCGCTGGACACAAACAGGCTTACGGTATTTGAGCTGTTGAATTTCGCGAAAATCAAGCCCGAGGAGCTTATCGCGGGCGCGGGGAAATCGCTCTCGTTCACGCTGAACGGCGAAAAAATCAACCTCCACGGAAAACCCGCAAAGCCTTCGGAAATTCTCGTCAACGGCGGGCTTGCTTCGCTCAACACGGTTGTCACAAAGGGCGACGAGGTTGTGATAACGCCCGCAAAGCGCGGTGAAAACGCGTCCGCGCATCTCTCGGATTATTTCAATTTGCACACAACAAAAGGTTTTACGGTTACTGCGTTCGGTGAAAAAACACGCGCGGGGCAGTTTGTTTTGTTGAACGGCAAGGAGGCTACCGGTGAACGCAGAATAAATGACGGCGATGAAATCACGCTTGTTGAAAGAGACACTCTGGAAAAGCTGTTGAAGTCGCTTGATATCGCGGACGAGGTTACTTTAAACGGCGAAAAAGCGAGTGGCTCGGAGAAACTGAAAGGCGGCGATGTAATCGAGCGAGCAAAGCCGAGTTTTGAAGCAACGCGTGTTGAAGAAGCGCCGACTGTTGCCGAGGAACCGCAGGATAAAGCGGAACAGCCGCGCCGTACAAACCCGCTTATCACGGTGAACGGCATTGAAACGCAGTTCCCGCTTCGCGAGGACGGGCGCGCGCCGATTTTTCTGGACGTTGCGGCGGCGTTTTCCGATGACCCGACAAAGCTCCTTGCGCGCGCGGGAACGATAACGATAAACGGCAAAATCGCGCGTCTTGACGAGGAAATTCACGACGGCGATGTAATTGTAATCGAGTAAAGGTTTTGCGATGAAAAAAATCATAAAAGCGGTATCTGCCGTGCTTTTGTTGGCGGGAATAACGGGCTGTTCGCGGATACCCGACTATTCGGGAATTGCGGATTTGCCGAGCGAAAGTACCGACTCCGAGCAGTCGTCCGCCGAAATTTCGCAGATTTCGGACAAATTTTCCACGTCTGATTACACAGTCATTAAGCAGAAATTCCTGTCCAAGCTCAACGCAGAGGGCGGTGTTTTTGAGGACGCTTCGGAGCGCACGGACGGTGAATTTGACGGAAAAGGCTTTCTCTCGTTCAAGGAGGGCGGGCGGCTCACGCATATTGTCAACGCGAACACGCCCCAGCTCTATCGCGTAATCATCTCGGCGCGTTCGCAGAGCGGCGCGGCGGTGAAGCTGTACGTCAAGAAAAAGGCGGAGGGCGTGATTTACATTCCCGCGGCAAAGGACGCGAACGCTGAATTCGGTTATTGCTCGGTGGACTCGATTTACCTGACGAGCGGCGCGAACACGCTGGATTTTGTTGTGGAAAAGGGAACTGCGGATATCGATTATATTTTGGTTGAAAACTCGGACGCGGTGAGCGCGGATTGCTATCGCGTGGGAACTTCTGCGGTCAGCCCCTCGGCAAGTCTTGAAACAGTCGGCGTGATGAAGTACCTCTCGGAGATTTACGGGAGCGGTGTTCTCGCCGCGGCAAACGTTTCTCTCGGAACAAACGCGGAGATTGACGCGGTTTACAAGGCAACGGGGCGTTATCCCGCAATCCGCACAAGTGAGCTTGCTTATGCAACGCTTGATATCGAGGATTACGCGGAGAAGCTGAAAAAAGATGTTGGTCTTGCACTTGATTGGGGGAAATCGGGCGGGATTGTGTCGTACAAATGGCATTGGTTTTCGCCGAACACAAAGCGCTCGGTGGACGCGGGCGCGTTTGATATGGAAGAAGCGCTCGCCGTGAAAAATCTCGATGAGGTTGCGCTTATGGACGCGGACGAGCTGAAGCTGATGGTCGAGAACAGCTATTTGTCGCCAAATATAATTTCGCTGATAAACGACATCGACAAAATCGCGGCGGTGCTCAAACAGTTCGGTGACGCGAAAATCCCCGTGATTTTCGAGCCTGTCCCGAACGCAGACGCGGGAATTTATTGGTGGGGCGACAACGCGGAGTGCCACGGGAAGCTGTATCGGTTGATTTTCGACAGACTTTGCCGATACCACAAGCTGACGAATTTGATTTGGGTGTGGAGCGGCAGTAGCGAGGAATTTTTCCCGGGAACAAGATACTGCGATATCATCGGACAAAGCATTTTCGAGAACTCAAACTCGTCTTTTGCGGGAAGATTTTCGGCGCTCTCGGAAACCTTTTCGACAAGAAAACCGATTTGCGCGACCTCGCGGGACGTGCTCCCGAGCGCGGATTTGATGAAGCGCGACAACGCTTTGTGGCTCTGGAGCGCGCTTGAAAGCGGGAAATACGTTATCAAGGAGAACGGGCAGTTTTCTGCGGAATTTAACTCGTTATCCTCGCTCAACAACGCCTACAACAGCTCGCTGTTCATCACGCGTGACGAGCTCCCCGATTTAGCGAAATACGCGCTCGGTGATTTATCTTAACTGAAATTAAACATAACGAAAACCGTCGATAACAGCTCGACGGTTTTCCTTTTTTTGACAAAAATAATTACATAAAAAATGCGCAAAATACTGCAAGAAAGCGAGGTAATCGAATGTCGAATAAAATCAGAGAGCGGCAAAACGCGGAAATTCTGCAAGCGGTTTACCGCAATTCGCAGATGGCTTATGAAGCGTCGTCGGACGTTTTGAAGCATTGCAAGAACAATATGCTGTTTCGGGAGATAAACCGCGAGAAGGAGCGTTACAAAAACATTGCCGAGCAAGCGAAAAACGAGCTTGTGAAGCGGAACGAGGTTGCCGAGGAGGTTACGCCGCTCGGGAAGATAATGTCGAAGATGGGGATTGCGATGAAGACGGCGGCAAATCAGAGCGGGCATAATATCGCGAAAATTATGGTGCGGGGGACTACAATGGGGATTATCGATATGCAACACGCCGTTAACCGTTCCCACAACGCCGACCCGAGGATAAAGGAGAGTGCCGAGCGGCTTTTGCAACGCGAGCAGGAGTATTGCGAGAGCTTGAAGAAGTATTTATGAGGACAAGACCGTTGGCTGAGCACATTCCGTGTGATATAAAAGCGGGCAGGGGTAAATCGGCGCATAGCCCTGTTTCTTGCGAGGAAAATACACCAAAGCTATAATTTTTTGCGCGAAGCAAAAAAAGTTTTCGGTCAAGCCTTTTTTAAAAGGCTTGTGGGGCGTGGGGCAAAGCCCCACACTAGAGCGCGGAGCGCGACCACTCGCGGCGAAGCCGCGCCACTCGGCACGAAGTGCCACCACCGGAGCGAAGCGACAAAATCAAAAAAGAACGCTTTTGCCTTCTTCTAATCAGCAAACCGACTTATCCTCTAGTTCGCGACCATTGCCAATTTTTTTTGCGAACGAAAAAAAATTCGCAAATCACATTAAACAAACTCATCTTAACAGGCGGGTGCAGTCACGCCGAACAAACCCGAGATTATCTCTTTCAACGGGGCGTGACTGCACCCGCGCATTTTCGCCGGTTCGATGCCGGCGAAAATGCAAACACCTCTCACAAATTTTGTTCCAACCAACAGACTTCGCATCGTGAAAGCGATTTTTCGGGTTCGATGCCCGAAAAATCGCAAAAACTCTCCACAAAGCAGGTCCCAAGTGACACAAACCAAACCCCGCTCTTTTGACAAGCGGGGTTTAAATTATTTCGGATTTACAATATTCCCATCAACGATATTTTTCAGAACAATCAAAGCTCTTTCACGGCGTTCGATGGCATTTTTGTCCTGACCTACGGAGTTGGCAGGCAGTTCACGAACGCTGAGAAGCGCGTCCTCGGCGAAATCCAAGCCTGTTTTCGAGCAAATCACGCCTGTTTCGTTGTAAAGGATTTCGGCTGGGAAATTGCCCGAGAGGTTGGAGAAAAACTCGTAGCTGGAGCCGGAGAAGTGCTCCGGAATATAGTCGGAGATGAAGCCCTTGTCGCAGATTACGAGCGGTCGTTTGAACAATTTGATTTCGGTCGAGAGCTTTTGCCGTTCAACATCGGAGTACTGCGTCACATCGTCCTCAAGCGACAAATCGATGGTTTGAATGCTGACGTGAACCTTTCCGTTACCGTCAAAATCGGGGCAGTACATCTCAAGCGTTTCCTCGATAACGTTAGTTTTCGCGAGCAACTCGGTGTTTTCATTTGTGACGATAACCATTATCTCGATATCAGCTTTTTCTCGCGTGAGAATTTGCACAACGAGAAAAACAACCAGCGCCGCCGCCAAAAATGCGGGAATGAGAAACCACTTGTTCTGATAGAAGAAATTCGAGATTTTCTTCCAGCCGCGCGGCTTCTCGTACTTCGGCGGTGCGGCTTCGGGGATAATTTCGCTCTCCTCGATAATGCCCTGCTTCATCTTGAGCAGTTCCAGCTTTTCCTTGCGGAGTTTTTCTTCTTCCTGTTGACTATTTGCCATAAATCAGTGAATCCTCATTGTCGGGAACAACAAAACATCTCTGATGCTCGCTGAGTCTGTCAATAGCATAACAAGTCTGTCCAGACCGAAGCCCAGACCTGCTGTCGGCGGCAAACCGTATTCCAGCGCGGTGACGAAATCCTCGTCAACCTGCGCGTCGTTTCCGCCCTGCGCGCGCTTTGCCTCAACCTGTTTTACGAAGCGTTCCTTTTGGTCAATCGGGTCATTCAGCTCGGAGAACGCATTTCCGAACTCCATACCGTTGATGAAGTACTCAAAACGCTCGGTGAACGCGGGGAACTCGGGCTTTCTCTTTGCAAGCGGCGAGTTTTCCACAGGGTAATCGTAGATAATCGTCGGCTGAATGAGCTTGTCCTCGACAAATTCCTCGAAGAACGCGATAAGCACATCGCCCTTTGTGGACTTGTCGGTGATTTCCTCAACGCCCTTTTCCTTTGCGCAGGCTCTTGCCGCGGCATCGTCCGCCCAGTCGTTGTAGTCAACGCCGGCGTACTTCTTGACCGCTTCAATCATTGTAAGACGCTCCCACGGCTTTCCGACAGCGATTTCCTTGCCCTGATAAGGCACGGTATCGGTTCCGCAGACGTTGAGCGTAACGGTTCTGTACAAATCCTCGATTAAATCCATCATCTGGAAATAGTTGATGTAAGCCTGATACATTTCAATAGTGGTGAACTCGGGGTTGTGGGAGCTGTCCATACCCTCGTTGCGGAAAATTCTGCCGACCTCGTACACCTTGTCGAAACCGCCGACAATCAGCCGCTTTAAGTACAGCTCGGTTTCAATACGCAGATACATATCGATATCGAGCGCGTTGTGGTGCGTTTTAAACGGGCGAGCCGCCGCGCCGATTTCCAGCGGGAGCAAAACAGGCGTATCAACCTCGACATAGCCGTGACCGTCGAGGAATTTTCTGATTTCGGAAATTATGCGAGAGCGCTTTACGAACACGTCCTTGACCTCGGGATTTGCGATTAAGTCAAGATAACGCTTGCGGTAACGTTCCTCCTTATCCTTCAGACCGTGCCATTTCTCGGGCAACGGGAGCAGTGACTTGGACAAGAGCTTGATTTCGGTTGCGTGAACGGAGATCTCGCCCATTTTTGTGCGGAAAACCTTGCCCTTGACACCGATGATATCGCCGATATCCCACTTCTTGAAATCAGCGTAATCGTCCTCGCCAACATCGTCCTTGCGAACATAAATCTGCATTCTGTCGGAAGCGTCGCGGATATCGAGAAAGCTTGCCTTTCCCATAATACGGCGCGTCATCATTCTTCCCGCGACAACAACGTCCTGATTTTCAAGCTCCTCAAAACGCTCGCGGATTTCCGCATTATATATATCGACAGGGAACTGAGTTATCGTATAGGGGTCCTTGCCCGCTTCCTTGAGAGCGGCGAGCTTTTCAAGGCGAACTCTGTGCTGTTCGTCAAGCTCCTCTTGGGTTACTTCCTTTGTTTCCTCATTCTGATTTGTTTCGTTAGCCATTTTTTATTCCTCGCCATCTTTCTTTATTTCCATAATCTTAAACTTTTCGATACCGTCGGGAGTTTCCACATCAACCTCATCGCCTACTCTGTGACCGATAAGAGCGGCGCCGATAGGACTTTCATCGGACATTTTTCCGTGGTTGATATCAGCTTCCTTTGTGCCGACAATTTTGAACTCAAGCTCCTCATCCATTTCAACGTCATAGAGCTTAACCGTGATACCTATACCAACCTTTTCCGTGGAGATATCGTCGTCATCGATAACCTGCGCGTGAGCGAGAGTTGCCTCGATTTCGGCAATTCTGGACTCGATGATACCCTGTTCGTTTTTCGCTTCATCGTACTCACTGTTCTCAGACAAGTCGCCGAAAGAGAGCGCGACCTTGATTTTCTCGGCAACCTCGCGGCGGCGAACGGAGCGAAGCTCGTTAAGCTCGTTTTTGAGCTGTTCCTCACCCTTGCGGGTTAAAACTGTAATAGGCTTGTTCATAATAGTTGTTCCTCCAAATTATTTTTTGTCAAAAGCCGAAAACCGGCAATTCATCGCGGTTTCAAGTGATAAATTGCGCGGATATCGGACTATTTATTCACTGGTTTCGGGAGCAGGCGCTGCCGGAGTGAGAATTTCGACAGCTTTCTGCAACTGCGAGTCGTTTTCACGGGAAACGTTATCAAGAGTTGTACCCGCGGGAAGCTCGGTTACATAGTCGGGTTTCAGCCCAACTCCATCGTAAGACGCGGATTTTGACGGGATAATCTTAGCGTTGGAGATTGTGAGCGCGGTACCGTCGGGGAAGCCGTAGGTGCCTTGAATAACCGCTTTTCCGTAGGTTTGCGTGCCGATAAGGAGCGCGTTTCCTTCATCTCTCAGAGCAACTGTGAAAAGCTCTGCCGCCGAAGCTGTTCCGCCGTCCACAAGCACCGCCATAGGAACGCTGATATTGCTTGCGGAGTCGGTTTCAATGAGCGTTTTTCTCACGCCGTTTGCGTATTCGGCTGTTGCGGCAACGCACGCGGGAAGCAACTTGTTGAGCATTGATTTAAGCGGTGCGATAGAACCTCCGCCGTTTTGCCGAACGTCAAGAATAAGCGCGTTAAGCCCCGAGCTTGTAAGCGAGTTGAGCGCGCCTGCAAATTGCTCAGCGGTTTTGTCGTTAAACGAGGTGATTTTTATATACCCAATGCCGTTGTCGAGCATTTCGCCGGTAACGGATTCGATATCGATTTGTTGACGGATAAGGCTGACGTTGATTTCCTCACCGCCGCGCAAGAGCTTCATTGTGAGCTTTGTGCCGATTTCACCCGAGATTTTTTCGAGCGCGGTTTTTTCTTCCATTGTGAGAAGCGATTTACCGTCAATTTCCGTGATAACATCGCCAACTTTTACGCCGTTGAGATAAGCGGAGCTGTTGGTGTAGACCTTTGTTACCACGAGATAACCCGAGCCGTCCGCTTGAGCCACAAGTCCCGCGCCGCTTACAACGCCGCCCGAGGTTTGCTGAAGCTCGTAGTAGTTGTTTGCCTCGAGGTAGGACGCGTATTTGTCGCCGATACCGCTTACATAGCCGTTTATGATGCCGTTTTCGATTGCTTCTTCGCTTATCGAGTTGATGTTGATGTAGTTGTTCTTGACAACAGCATCGATTTCGCGAAGTTTTTCGTACACACCCTCATACTTGTCGGCACTGCTGATTTTGGAGTTGTAGATGTTGAGCGACACCGTCCAAGTCAAAACGAAGGTGATGGCGCAGCCGATTGCAATCAGACTTATTGCCACGCCCAAAGATATTCTTTTATTCACTTTTTTATCCTCGCAAGAATTTGCTATTTAAACTTTCAGATATTTACCCGTGCTGATAACCGTACCGACAGCGCCCAAAATTGCACCGGCGGCGCAGTTTATGAGAAGCACAAACGTGCTTATGCTGTCGAAGGGAATGAGGTCGAAGAAGCCGAACATTTCCCAAAGCGTGAGGTTGTCGGTGAACAGCGAGAACACCGAGTCATAGATGAACCAAGTGAGTCCCCAAGCCGCCGCGCCCGAGAGAATACCGATAAACGTTCCCTCAACAAAGAACGGGAGCTTTATGAAGCTGTCGGTTGCGCCAACGTATTTCATTATCGAGATTTCGGTTCGGCGTGAGAAAACGCTGGTTCTGATGGTGTTGGAAACCACGACAACGCTCACAACAATCAGCGTTACCAAAACCGCGATAATTATTACGGTAAATGTGTTTCTGATATTGATAAGCGCGCCCGCGAAATCGTAGGGAGCTTTGACCTGCTCAATTCCGTCAATGCTGGAAATCGCGGTAACCGAGAGCTTGATTTTCGACAAATCCTTTACCCTCACGAGAAACGTTTCGGGAATGGGATTTTCATCGAGATAAGAAAGAAGCTCGGAGTATTCGCCCATATTCTCCTTGAAGTTTTCAAGACCTTGTTCTTTGGAGATGTATTTGACATCGGTGAGGTTGTCGTTGTTTTCGAGAATGCCCTGTATTTTTATGCGTTGAGCCTCGGAAACGCCGTCCTTGATGTAGATTGTGATTTCGTTTGTATCCTCGATGTTGCCCATAATGATGTTTACGTTCATCAAAATAAGCACGGTCATACTAACCTGCAAAAGGCTTACGAGGAGTATGCTGAACGACGCGAACGACATTATAAAGTTCTTCCAGACGGAAGAAACGCCTTTTTTGATAAGATAGCTTACATTACTCGTCCTCATCGGTACCTCCGATAGTTTCGTCGAATGTTATGGAGCCGCCCTCGATGTTGATAATTCTGCCGCCGAAGTTTCGCACAAGCTCGTGCTCGTGGGTAATCATAACCACGGTTGTCCCGCAACGATTGATTTCCTTCAGCAACCCGACAAGCTCATAGGAAAGCTCGGGGTCGAGGTTTCCCGTCGGCTCGTCAACGATAAGTAAATTCGGGTCGTTTGCAAGCGCTCTTGCTATGGCAACACGCTGTTGTTCACCGCCCGAAAGCTCCTTTGTTTTTGCCTTTGCCTTGCCTGCAAGCTCAACGAGATTGAGTACATAAGGCACTCTTTGTCTTATGTATTTGTTGGATTGGTCGGCAATTCTGAGAACGAAGGAAACGTTCTCGTACACCGTGTAGTCCTGAATAATCCGAAATTCCTGAAAAACAACTCCGATGGAGCGACGGAATTTGGCGATTTGATTTCTTTTCAGTTTGGAGAGATTGTAGCCGTTTACGAAAACTCTGCCCGAGGACGGTTCAAGCTCTCTCATCATAAGTTTCATAAGGGTAGATTTTCCCGCGCCGCTTTTTCCGACGATGAACACAAATTCACCCTCGTTTATGCGAAGATTAACGTCAACAAGCGCGTCTACACCGTTTGAATAGTGGACGTTGACGTTTTTCATTTCTACCATTGCCATTGTAAAATAACCCCCGCTAGTGTAAATCAACCGTATTCCCCCGTTTAAGGCGGGGGAAGATAAGTAACTTAATTAGTATTTTGTGGGATTTGCGGCGAGATATTTCTTGACCATAAGAGCGATTTTGAAGATAATCGCGTGGTCGAACTCGCGCAAATCAAGTCCTGTGAGCTTTTTGATTTTGTCAAGACGGTAAACCAATGTATTTCTGTGAACGAAGAGCTTTCTTGACGTTTCGGAAACGTTGAGGCTGTTCTCGAAGAACTTTTGAATGGTGAACAGCGTTTCGTGGTCGAGACTCTCTATGGAGTTTTTCTTGAAAACCTCCTTGAGGAAGGTTTCGCAAAGTGTTGTGGGGAGGTGATAGATAAGTCTTGCGATACCGAGGTTGTCGTAGGAAACAATATTTTTGTCGGTATCGAAAACCTTGCCGACCTCGAGAGCGGTCTGCGCTTCCTTGAACGAGCGAGCCAAGTCCTTAACCCCGATAACGGGAGTACCTATGCCGATGTTAACCTTTGTGAAGAACTCGCTTGACAGCGTATCCGAAATGCTCCGCGCAAGCTTTTCGAGGTCCTTGACATCGATGTTGTTCTTGACCTCCTTGACGAGAACGATATCGTTTTCGGTGATGTTGAAAACAAAGTCCTTGTTCTTGTCGGGGAAGAGGTTCTGGATAACGTCATAAGCGGAAACGTCGTTCGATGCGATTACGCTGATAAGGAAAACAACTCGTCCGATATCGCCGTTGAAGTGAAGCTCACGCGCTTTTAATGTAATATCGCCCGGCAGAACGTTGTCGAGGATTATGTTCTTGACGAAGTTGTTGCGGTCGTACTTCTCGTCGTAGTACTGCTTGATGCCAAGCAACGATATCGAGATAAGTCCCGCGAATTTCGCCGCCTGCTCATCGGTACCCTCAACGAAAACTGCATAATCCGGCTTAACGTGAACACCAAACGGCTTGTAGGTATAACCATCGCGTATAAACACCTCGTGCGAGTCGGAAAGCTCGATTGAGAAGAAGTCGTTTCCGCCGCCGACTTTGGTTAAATCGGAGCAGGCGATGACCGTGCCGTTTTCGTCAATCACGCCGATGACTCTGTTTATCGCGTCTTTCATCTGATGAACAATTCCCTGAAAAAGCCTGTTTGACATCTTGATTTACCTCTTTCTTTTTATGAACTCAAATAGTCCGAGTTGCCCCTGTTAAATTTGGGGGTAAAATTGCACAGTTTAAACCCCTGTTTTTTGTGCCTATCTCTATTGTACTAAAAAATTAAAAAAAAATCAAGTGTTTTTTAGGTAAAATGTAAAATTTCCTTGTTTTTTTTGATAAATATTGAAAAAAGTAGGAAAATGATATATAATATACTTATATAATAGCGTTTAATACGCTTTTACCAAATATTACCAACGAAAAGGAAGAAACTGATGGAGAAGAAAAAGTACTATATAACCACACCGATTTATTACCCGTCCGGCAACCCGCATATCGGACACTGCTACACAACGGTTGCGTGCGACACGATTGCGCGTTTCAAGCGTATGCAGGGATATGACGTAATGTTCCTCACGGGCACGGACGAGCACGGAATGAAAATCGAGCAGAAGGCAAAGGCTCTCGGCGTTACCCCGAAGGAGTACGTTGACCCGATTGTCGATAATTTCAAGAAGCTGTGGGACGTAATGGGCATAAGCAATGACCGTTTTGTCCGCACAACCGATGATTATCACGTTAAAACCGTGCAGACGATTTTCAAGAAGCTCTACGACAAGGGCTATATCTACAAGGGCGAGTACACGGGAAAATACTGCACACCCTGCGAGAGCTTCTGGACGGACAGCCAGCTTGACGAAAACGGCTGCTGTCCCGACTGCCACAGACCGGTTATTGACGCGCACGAGGAGGCATATTTCCTCAAGATATCGGAGTTCGCGGACAAAATCGAGAAATTCCTCACCGAAACCGATTACCTCCGCCCGAAATCCCGCGTAAACGAAATGGTGAACAACTTCATCAAGCCGGGACTTGAGGACTTGTGCGTTTCTAGAACCTCGTTCACTTGGGGAATCCCCGTAACCTTTGACGAAAAGCACGTTGTTTACGTCTGGGTTGACGCGCTCGCGAACTATATCAGCGCGCTCGGCTACGAAAACGACGCGTACGATGATTTCGACAAATTCTGGCCCGCGGATATGCATATGACGGCGAAGGAAATCGTGCGTTTCCACTCTATTGTGTGGATAATCATACTGATGATGCTGGATTTGCCGCTTCCAAAGATGCTTTACGGACACGGCTGGATAAACTTCAACGGACAGAAGATGTCCAAATCCATCGGCAATGTAATCGACCCGTTCATTCTCGCGGAGAGATACGGCTCGGACGCGGTTCGTTATCAGATAATGCGCGATATGCCGTACGGCTCCGACTCGAATTTCTCGAACGAGATTATGATTACCCGCATAAACTCGGATTTGGCAAACGATTTCGGCAATCTTGTTTCGAGAACCGTGGCAATGGCGGACAAATATTTCGGCGCAACTCTCCCCGAAGAACGCGATTATGACCAGCTTGATGACGAGCTTGTTGAAATGGCTTCGGCGCTTTGTGAAAAGGTTTCGCCGATGATTGAGGAAGCGAAGCTTTCGAGCGCTCTCGAGGAGATTTTCAAGGTTGTTTCGCGCGCGAACAAGTATATTGACGAAACCGAGCCGTGGAAGCTCGGCAAGGACGAAGCAAGCAAACCGCGCCTTGCAAGCGTTTTGTACAATCTGCTTGAAACAATCAGAATTTGCTCTGGGCTTCTGTCGCCGTTTATGCCGAGAACAATGCCGAAGGTTTGGGAGCAAATAGGAGCAAAGCCCGAGGACGTTGAATATAATACACTGGGAACTTTTGGAAAACTCCCCGTGAACATTACCGTTCACAAGGGCGAGGTTTTGTTCCCGAGAATTGATATCGAGAAGGAAATTGACGAGCTGAACGCGCTGCTCACTCCTGCGAAGACCATTCGTGAGGACGAGGATTTGGACAAGGCGGGAATTATCGGTATCGAGCAGTTCTCGCAGATTAAGTTAAGAACCGGTGAAATCATCGCTTGCGAGAAGATACCGAAGGCGAAAAAGCTGCTCAAGCTCACGGTTGATGACGGCAGACACGGCAGACAGATTGTTTCGGGCATTGCGAAGTGGTACACGCCCGAGGAGCTTGTCGGCAAGAAGATTGTTTTTGTTGCAAATCTTTCGCCCGCGAAGCTCTGCGGCGAGTTGTCCGAGGGAATGATTCTCGCGGCAGACTGCGGAAACGATGATGTTAAGGTGCTGTTTATGGATAAGGACATTCCGAACGGTAGTCCGATTGGATAATCACGTTGCTTTAATTAAACGCCGCGCGGCAGAGGCGCAAGCCGCTAAACGTGCGGCGTTACTGTAACTCTCAGGGAAGGGAGGCAAGTGGGAACGGCAGTTTCCCGAGAATATATGGATATATCAAGAATGGCGGACATACCTGCGGTCAATCAGACGAATTTGACGAAAACGTCCGAGCATCGCACGGAGATGAAAAGCACAACGCTCACAACTGAGCATACCGACAGCTTTGTCAAGAGTCAAGCCGCGTTTACGCCCGCATACACTCGAAAATCTGCGCAGAAGCAAAGCTCCGACAACAACCTCACGCAAAAGGAAAACGCGGGTGAAAAGGAGTTAGAGCGGATTGCCGAGGGTGAGAAAAAAGCGCCCGAGGAGTTGCTCACAAAGGGCGTGAGCCATATTATACGCGCGATGTTCGTGAAGCAGGGCGAGGTTTTGTCGGGGAGCGTGCCGAGTGTTGGCGCGAAGATGTACGCGGAGGAGCTGTTGTCGCAGTTGCGGCAGATGTACGGAAACTCGGCTGCCGAGGAAAATTCCCCCGAATACTGGCAACCCGATGAAACGGCATCGCGGCTGATGATGTTTTTTGACTGCGTGAACATCGAGAGCGAAAACAAGATGAACTTGCTCGAACGTTCGTTTGTGAGCGCGTTTAACGACACGGAAAAGCTGTTCGGCGGGCGCGGACGCTTGCCGCTGGAGAGTTATGAAACCAAGCAGTTGATTATGGATAATTATTTTAGCGGTGCGGTTTAAGGGAATTTTAACGGCATTTTAAGGAAGAGCTGAAAATATGTTTTGTGTAGGTTCAAAGATAATTTTTGCGGACGGAAGAGTTGCGGTTGCGCGAAACGGCGCGGATATCGTGAGAATTCTGTCGATGGGTACAAATATCACATCGATTGCGTGCAAGGCGGATTCGCTTGCGCTGAATGTTGAGTTTTCGGACGGAGCGGCAAGTGAAATTTGTTGGCAAAACGCGGATTTGGGTGAAAAATTCACGCTGAATGTTGACGGAATAACGTTTGATGATGTGCAGAAAATTGCGGTTTGCTTTATGGACACGGGCGAAAAAGCCGCGGGTTACGCGTGGGAAAAGGCATAACTATGGGAATTTTTGACACGCACGCGCATTATCTGAAACGAGATTTCGGCGATGACCTAGAGCGCGTTCTCGAGGAGTTGCCGCAAAAAAACGTTGAGCGGGTGCTGGCGATAGGTTGCGGGTTGGACGAATTTGAGGAAAACGCGGCGCTTATCAACAAGTACGATTATATTTACGGCTCGCTCGGTGTTCACCCGGAATTTGCTGACGATTTGCCCGAAAACTGGGCTGAAACGCTGGAAATTGCTCTCAAAGTGAAAAAAGTTGTGGCTTTGGGGGAGTTTGGGCTGGACTATCATTATGTAAGTGAAAATAAAATCAAACAGCGCGAGGTGTTTGTGAAACAGCTTGAGCTTGCGAAAAAGCTGGATTTGCCCGTGATAATTCACTCGCGTGACGCCTGCGAGGACACGATGGAAATTCTGCGGGAGTACAAGCCGCGCGGCGTTATGCACTGCTTTTCGTACAGCGCGGAAACCGCGAAAGAGGTCGTGAAATTCGGAATGTACGTTGGTTTCACGGGTGTGCTCACGTTCAAGAACGCGAAGAAAGCGATTGCCGCTTGCGAGGTTGTGCCGATTGAGCGGCTTTTGCTCGAAACCGACTGCCCGTATATGGCGCCCGAGCCGCACCGCGGTGAGCGTTGCGACAGCTCAATGATTGAGTTCACGGCGGCAAAAATGGCAGAAATAAAAGGCGTTTCGGCTGACGAGATGATTGAGATTGCAAACAAAAACGGCAGGAGATTGTTTTTCGGTGAAGAGTGAGATTGATGTTAAAATCGCCAAAGAAAGCGACTTGTCGGCGGTTCTTGAGATAAGAATGGAAATGATTTCCGTTGTAAACGCGGGCAAGACCTTTGACGAGGCTTTTGTGGAACGCTCGCGCGACTATTTCACAAACGGCGAGCAAACAACCGTGCTTGCTTTTGACGGCGAAAACGCGGTTGGGTGCGCGACAATTTGTTATGTGCAGGTGATGCCGACGTACTCTCACCCGACGGGAAATCGCGCGCACGTTATGAATGTGTATGTTCGCGACGAGTACCGCAGACGGGGAATTGCGCGGGAAATGATGAAAAAGCTTCTTGACGAGGCGAAAAATCGCGGGGTTACGCAGATAACTCTTGACGCGACCGAAAGCGGCAGACCGCTTTATCAGTCGCTCGGATTTGAAAGCTCCAAGGAGTTTATGGAGCTTATTATTTAACGGAGGAATTATGGACGACGGCTCTCGAAGTACGGGAAACACACAAGATGAAAAGGAACACAAGGCGGCGAAAATCTTGCTGAAGCCGCTTTGCTGGCTGAACAAAAAGACAACGGGATTTCTCAAACGGGCACTCGGCGCGAATTACGCCGATGTCACCGAGGACGAGGTTATGGACCTGGTTGACGCGCTCGCGAAGGACGAGGAAGAGGGCGGAATTGAGGAAGATTCCGCGCAGATGATAAGCAACGTGTTCGAGTTTGCGGGACTTACTGCGGGCGATGTTATGACGCACCGCACGAGCATTGTCGGCGTGGACATCAACACGATAACGCTGGACGATTTGATTTATCTGGCGCTGGATATGGGCTTTTCGCGCATTCCCGTGTACGAGGACAGCGTTGACAAAATCATCGGCATAATCATCGTCAAGGACTTGCTCTGCCTTATCGGAAAGCCCGATTTGAGCGATTTCAACACGCGTGATTTTGTGCGCGATGTGAGTTTTATACCCGAGGCTTGCTCCTGTTCGGACACCTTCAAGACGCTTACGAAGATGAAAGCGGGAATGGCGGTTGTTGTGGACGAGTACGGCGGAACTGCGGGGATTGTCACGCTTGAGGACATAATCGAGGCAGTTATGGGCAACATTCAGGACGAGTACGACGACGAGAAAGCCGAGATAACCCGTCTTGACGAGAACACCTACGAGGTGCTCGGCGACGCAGACCCCGATGATGTTTTCGCGCTGTTTGGGGTAACGCTCCCCGAGGACCACGAATACGAAACAATAGCGGGCTTTGTGACGGACAAACTCGGCTACATACCCGAGGGTGCGGATATTATGCCGCCAGCGGTTGAGTACGAGGGCGTGAAGCTGGTTGTGACGATGGTTGAGGACAGGAACATTCTGAAAATCCGCGCAACAAAGCTCCCGCAGAGTGAAAAAGAGGAAGAATGAAGAAAAAGGAACTTGCCGCCGAGGTTATCAAGCGGCTGAAAGCGGAATATCCCGAGGTTAAGTGCGCGCTGATTTACGAAAAGCCGCACGAACTGCTGATTGCAACGAGGTTGTCCGCGCAGTGTACGGATAAGCGCGTAAATCTGGTTACTCCCGCGCTGTTCAAGCGTTTCCCGACAATCGAGGCGTTCGCGGACGCGGAGGTTTCCGAGGTCGAGGAGTACATAAAGTCCTGCGGGCTGTTTCACACAAAGGCACGGGATATCGTAGAGATGTGCAGACAGCTTCGCGATATTTACGGCGGGGTTGTGCCCGACAGCATCGAGGAGCTTGTGAAGCTGGCGGGAGTTGGCAGAAAAACAGCAAATCTCGTTGTCGGCGACCTGTACGGAAAACCCGCGATGGTGTGTGACACGCACGTTATTCGGCTCACCAACAGGCTCGGTTTAGCGAAAGGTACGGACGCGGTTCAAGTCGAAAAGCAACTCCGTGCGATAATTCCCGCCGAGGAGGGCTTGAATTTCTGTCACCGCTTGGTGTGGCACGGCAGGGGAGTGTGCTCCGCGAGAGCACCGAGGTGCGAGGATTGCGCGCTAAAGGATATTTGCAAATTCAAAAAGTAGTCCCACTGAAATAGACCTGCGATTATTCAACAAACTAAACCCGCCGAGCGAAATCGGCGGGATTTTTGTATTCCTTGAGAATTTTGTTAAAACTCCGGCTTTTTCTCCTCGGTGTTGTCGATTTTCTTGGCATTAAGCACCGCGATTGCAAGTAAACACATCAGTACGCTCACGACAAGCGAAATCGCGATACCGACAGCAATGCTTGCCGTGTAATTAGCAACAGGGAAATCGGGTGAGTAGTACAAACCGCCGGAAACGAGCATCGAGAGGGTGAACGGGTTGTAGTCAATGACGTTCAGACCTTTGAGAATTGTATCGATGAGCGTTGAGCCGACAAAAACAACCGCCGCCATAACAATGGGTTTTGATGTGCAAATTCCGAGCGAGAGGTAAATTGAAACGATGAAAAAGACGTAAATTCCCGCCATAAGGCAACCGAGCAACAGCAGTCCAAAGCCGAACTTGTTGTTCGGGAAAAGCGCGTTGCATAGCGCACCGCAGAGCAAAGCCGCGAGAAATACCGTGACAAACGCGGTTGTGGGGTAGATGATGAACTTTGCGAGAACGTACTGTTTGTTGTTCAGCCCCGAGCAAAGCGGGATAATCATCGCGCGTTTTTTCTGCTCACCGCCTGCGGCTGAGCCGATTACCAACATAATAATAAGCGTTGTCATCGAGAACACGCTCGTCATTGTAACCGAGAACATAATTCCCGCGTCAAAGTACATACTCGTCATATCGCCGAGGCTCATTCCGCCGAGCAAGCCGCTTCCCGATGGGTCTGTCGCAACCGACAGCCCGCCCATTTTGGTCATTTCGTTCAGGATAGTGCCGGCAAATTTGAACAAAAGCGGGTAAAAAATTGCCACGGCAAACGCCGCGATTATCACGCCCGCGAACCGAAAAGTTCTCGCGAAGTGCGCCCATTCCTTTTTAAGACTGTATTTAAGCTGCATTTAACCCGCCACCTTTCTGAAAACCTCTTCGAGGGTTGCCGTGCCGATTTTGAAGCTGTCAACCGTCATATTTTGCTCCGCGAGAATTTTTACAAGCCGCCGCGCGGTTTCCTCGGCATTGTCCGAGCCGAAGCGGAAAAGCCCTGTTTTCTCGTCAAATTCAGCTCTCGCAAAGTCAATTCGCAGGAGCGCAAGCTTGTTTTCCTGAGTAAGATTTCGCACGGTGAGGTTTATGACATCGCCGCCGTGTTTTTTGAGGATTTCCTTGAGGTCACCCTCCTCGGCGAGCGTGCCGCCGGTCATAATGCCGATACGGTTGGCGATGCGTTCAACATCGGACAAAATGTGCGTTGACAGGACAATCGTACAACCGAGCGATTTCAGCCGGTTGATGATATCGATAACCTCAAGCCTGCCCTGCGGGTCAAGCGCGGAGGTCGGCTCGTCAAACAGAAGTAAATCGGGTTTCCTGATAATAGCGGCACCCATACCGAGCCTCTGCGTCATACCGCGCGAAAAGCCCTTTGTGCGGCGGTCGGCAGCGCTTGTTAAGCCGACAATTTCAAGCACCTCGGATACTCTGCTCTTGATATCGCCGTCATATTCCGTACACGCGGCGATATATTCGAGATACTCGCGCGCGGTCATATAACCGAAAATCATCGGACTTTCGGGCAAATATCCGATTTTGACGGGCTTTCCGTCACCGAGCTTGATTTCGCCGTCATCTTTTTCAATGATATTTGCGATAATGTTCATAGTTGTGGTTTTGCCGCAGCCGTTTCTGCCGAGAAAGCCGTAGATATCGCCGTCATTGATGTTCATATTAAGACCGCGAAGCACGGAAAAATTCCCGTAGGCTTTTTTCAGACCTCTGATTTCAACCATATTTTCACTCCTTATAAAGATTTATCCTATTATAACACACCAATGTGAAAATTGTGTGAAAATTATGCACTTTACAAACGCGCGAAAATATGTTATACTTATTATAATAGAGAGAAATTTGTTGAAAAAGAGGTAAATGATGAAAAAATTTTACATTTTTGATTTGGACGGCACGCTTGCTGCGTCTATGAAAATCTGGAGAAGGGAGTGCGCCGCCGAAAAATGCGAGGACGAAGCCGCTTGGGAGCGCGTTCGTCAGCGAATGAAAAAGCACTACGCCGAGGATATTGAGATTAAGGCGGGAGTGATGGATTTTCTGCGCGGTGCAAAGGAGCGCGGCATCAAGATGTGCATTGCGAGCGCAACGCGGCGGGATATTGCCGAGCCGTTTCTCTCGAAAACGGGGATTTTGGATTTTATGGAGTTCTACATAGACTGCGATGAAGCCGGCGCGTACAAGGATTGCCCCGACATTTTCCTGCTTGCAGCGAAAAGGCTTGGCGCGGAAATCGGGGACTGCGTGGTGTTCGAGGACGTTCCGCCTGCGGTTGCCTCGGCAAAGGACGCGGGATTTTACGTTGTCGGAGTTTACGATGAAATAACGGTTAATGACGGCAATATCCGACCTTACGTTGATGATTATGCTGAGGATTGGCGGACGTTCAAGATTAAGGTATAACAAAAAGCGCGGATTTTTATGTCCGCGCTCTTTTTATCGAATTGTGATTAAACCACGCCGCCCTTGCTTATGTAAACAGGGAAATCGGGTGAACCGGTGATTGTGCGGTTCTTGGAGATGGTGACGTCCTTATCGGTGATTGCGTTGATGAGCGCAGATTTCTCCTCGATAACAGCGTCCTGCATAACGATACTGTTCTTTACAACAGCGCCCTTGCCAACCTTAACGCCGCGGAAGAGCACGCTGTTTTCAACGGTACCCTCGATGATGCAGCCGTCCGCAACAAGCGAGGTCTTGACATCACAGTCAATGCCGTATTTCGCGGGAGCAACATCGCGAACCTTCGTATAAATCGGGGTTTCGAGCGAGAAAACTTCCTTGCAAATCTGACGGTTCATCATATCCATCGTTGCCTTGTAGTAGGTCTTCATCGAGTCGATAATCTCGTAGTACTTCTCATACTTGTAGCCGAGAACCTTGAAATCGTGGAGCTTGTGCTGGAGGATATCGGTTTCAAAGCTGTAAAGGCTGCGGCACTCGCTCTCGCGGATAAGGTCCTGCAGGAACTGACGCTTCATAACGTAAACGTTGAGGGCAACGTTCATTTCGCCGCTCATAGCCGGTCTTGCGAGAACGTCGTAAACAACATTGTTCTCGTCAACGCAGAGAACGGTTTGCGCCATAGCTCTCTCGGTTGAATAAACGCCGCGCCCGTAAACGCAGGTGATATCCGCGCCGCTCTTCTCGTGGAACTCAACAATCGGCTTCAAATCCATATTTGCGATGATGTTGCTGTCGGACATAATCACATACTCAGCCGCGCTCTCGTCGATGAATTCATAAGCTCCCGCAAGAGCCTCAAGTCTGCCGCGGTAAATTCCGCTTCCTTCTCTGCCGTAGGGCGGGAGAATGTGAAGACCGCCGGTCTTTCTCGCCAAATCCCACTCAGAACCCATTCCGAGGTGGTTCATCAGGGAGTAGTAATTCTGCTTTGTGATAATTCCGACCTGTGTAATTCCCGAATTAACCATACTCGAAAGCGGGAAATCGACAAGGCGATACTTGCTTCCAAACGGAACGCTTGCCATTGCTCTCGCTTTTGTAAGCTCGGGAAGGGTTTGTTCGTGCATATTAGCGAAAATCAAGCCTAAAACATTAGCCATACTAGCCATATCAAAAACATCCTTTCCTATATCATATATCCTTAGAAATCATAGCCTTGGGAGGAGCGACAGCCTTGTCGGAAACGTTTACGTTGTGACCGATAACGGCAACACCCCACTGGTCCTTGTCCTCGATAAGCTCGGGACGTTCACCGATGTGTGCGCCCTCGCCGATTACGCAGTTTTCACCAACGATAGCGTATTCGATAACAGCGCCCTTCTTGATAACGGAGTTCGGCATAACGATACTGTCGCGAACAATTGCGCCTTCCTCAACGGTAACGCCTGCGAAAAGTACCGAGAAGTCAATCATACCGTTAATCTCGCAGCCCTCGGCAATCATTGAGTTTTCAATATGGCTCTGCGCGCCCGCATAGTGCGGCGGCATAACGGGGTTTCTGGAGTAAATCTTCCAGCTGTCATCGAGCAAATCAAGCGGAACGTTCGGGTCAAGAACGTCCATATTTGCTTCCCACAAGCTGTCGATTGTACCAACGTCCTTCCAGTAGCCGTCAAAGTGGTAAGCAACCATCTTCTCGTTGTTTTCAAGCATTGCGGGGATAATGTTCTTACCGAAGTCCTTGGTTGCGCCCTCGTCCTGCTCATTTTCGATAAGGTACTTGCGGAGCTTTGCCCAAGTGAACACATAGATACCCATCGAAGCGAGGTTTGACTTAGGCTCTTTCGGCTTCTCGGCGAACTCCGTGATAAGACCGTTTTCGTCCGCGGTCATAATGCCGAAGCGCGGTGCTTCTTCCCACGGCACCTCGAGAACCGCGATTGTCGCGTCTGCCTCGTGCTGTTTGTGGTAATCAACCATCTTTGAGTAATCCATCTTGTAGATGTGGTCGCCGGAAAGAATTACAACATACTCGGGATTGTAGCGGTCAACAAAGCCGATATTCTGGTAAATTGCGTTTGCTGTACCGGAGTACCAAGCCTTTCCTGCCGCCGTTTCGTAAGGCGGGAGAACGTGTACGCCTCCGTGAGCGCGGTCGAGACCCCAAGGCTGACCGTTGCCTATGTACTCGTTGAGGACGAGCGGCTGATACTGCGTGAGAACGCCAACGGTATCGATACCGGAGTTAACGCAGTTTGAGAGCGGGAAGTCGATAATTCTGTACTTTCCGCCGTAAGGAACGGCAGGCTTTGCCATATCCTGAGTAAGCGCGTAAAGGCGGCTGCCCTGTCCGCCTGCGAGCAGCATAGCGACGCACTCTTTTTTAATGTGGTTCATAACTTTCCTCCTATTATTTATCGTTTTCCTTTTGGGATTTATTGTTTTTTACAACGGTTTTGTCCGCTGTTTTTTCAACTTTTGCTTCGGCTTTTTCAGCCTTTTCCTCAGCCTCAGCGTCAACCTCGGGCTCGTCGTCCTCGGGAAGACGGATATTCTTGGGGACGAAATACATCACGGACATCGGCGGGATATCGAGCGAAACCCTGTACAGTTCGCTGTGCAAAGGCTCGTTTTTCGCGGTAACGGTACCGTTTGTTATGCCGCTTCCGCCGAATTTAACGTCATCGGAGTTGAAGATTTCCTCGTAATCCGCGTAATACGGAACACCGATTTCGTAGATTTCGTGACGAACGGGCTGGAAGTTGCACACAACGATAACCTCGTCCTTTTTGCGGGAAATTCGTCTGAACGCGATAACGCTGTTTGAGTTGTCCTCCGCGGAAATCCAGTGGAAGCCCTCCCAACTTGTGTCGCACTCCCAAAGCGCGGGAGTTTCCTTGTACAGCTTGTTGATAGCCTTGACGTAGTTGTGATACTGATGATGCGGGTCAAATTCGAGAACCTCCCAGTCAAGCTGCGACTGGAAATTCCACTCCTTGTACTGCGCGAATTCCTGTCCCATAAACATCAGCTTTTTGCCGGGGTGCGCCATCATATAGCCGAGGAACGTTCTCATCGAGTGGAAACGGTACTCGCGCGGGCCTCCCATTTTGTCGAGCATCGAGCACTTTCCGTAAACTACCTCGTCGTGGCTTATCGGGAGCACGAAATTCTCGGAGAACGCGTAGTAGAACGAGAAAGTAACGAGATTGTGGTTGTAGGGACGTCCGAGCGGGTCCATGCTCATATAGCGGAGCATATCGTTCATCCAGCCCATATTCCACTTGAAGTTGAAGCCGAGGCCGCCGATATCCGCGGGCTTTGTTACCATCGGCCAAGCCGTGGATTCCTCGGCAATCATAAGTATATTCGGGTGTTCTCTGAAAACAGCCGCGTTGAGCTTTTGCAGGAACGCAACAGCTTCGAGATTTTCCTTTCCGCCCTTGCTGTTGGGACGCCATTCACCATCGCGGCGGTCGTAGTCAAGGTAGAGCATTGAAGCTACTGCGTCAACTCTCAGACCGTCAACGTGGTATTTTTCAATCCAGAAATTCGCGTTTGAAACGAGGAACGACTGCACCTCGGGCTTGCCCCAGTCGAAGATGTGAGTGCCCCAGGACTTGTGCTCGCGCTTGAGCGGGTCGGTGTATTCGTAGCAGCTCTCGCCGTCCCATTCGTACAGTCCTGCCGCGTCCTTCGGGAAATGCGCGGGAACCCAGTCCACGATAACACCGATACCTGCCTTATGGCACTCGTTGACGAACGCCATAAAGTCGTGCGGGGTGCCGAAACGAGAGGTGGGAGCGTAGTAGCCGATTTGCTGATAACCCCACGAGCCGTCGAACGGATACTCGCCGATGGGCATAAGTTCAACGTGCGTGTAGCCCATTTCCTTGACGTAGGGAATGAGCTCTCTTGCAAGCTCGCGGTAGCCGAGGTAATTCTCGCCATCTTTTCTCCACGAACCGATGTTGACCTCATAGATATTTATGGGGCTGTCGTAGACGTTGGTTTTGGAGAGCTTGTCGAAATAAGCCTTGTCGCTCCAACTGAAGCCGTCAATATCGAAGAATTTGGAAGCGGTGTTCGGGCGCAACTCCATGTGAGTGCCGTAGGGGTCAGCTTTGAGCTTGATAAGCCCGTCGGGAGCCTCGACGCTGAACTTGTAGTTGTCGAACTGCTTTATTCCCTCGATGAACAGCTCCCAGATACCGCCGTCATTGATTTTGTTCATATAGTGGCGGGTTCTGTCCCAGTGGTTGAAATCGCCGACAACGCAGACGGATTTTGCGTGCGGTGCCCAGCACCGGAAAACAACACCTGTCTTTCCGTCCTTTTTCATCTTATGAGAGCCGAAAAACTCGTATGAATGAGAATTTTCCCCCTTGAAAAACAAATGCAGCGGAACCTGATATTCCTCGGGAACCGTTATTGCCATTGAAAAAACCTCCCTTAATCTTGCTACCGTGGCGTTTTGGCGCAAGTTATCTTTGAGGTGAAATTGTGAGCAATCTTGTTGATTTGCCCAAAAAACCCCTTTTAAACTATTTACATTCTAGCACATTTGAGAGTTTTTTTCAAGTGCTTTGTGAATATTCTATGATTTTTTACATTTCATACTGTTGATTTTGTGCAATTTTACAACGATTTTGCAAATTCTTTATGAAAACGTTTACATTGGCAAAATTTCTGCGTTTTTTTAGCATTTTTTTAACCTGAATATCCAAATTTTTTGGAAATTTGAGGGTATTTTCTCGACCGATTTGTTTTGTGAACGGTAACCGGTTTGTGGGAATTTTTGGCAGTCTAGTGCGCGTGGGACTTTGGCTTCTGCGAAGCCACGGCGATTTTTCGGGCATCGAACCCGAAAAATCGCTTTCGTGATGCAAAGTCTGTTGGTTTAGCTGAATTTGCGAGAGGCGTTTGCATTTTCGCCGGCATCGAACCGCCGAAAATGCGCGGGTGCAGTCACGCCCCGTTATTAGAGAAAATCTCGGGCTTGTTTGGCGTGACTGCACCCGCCTGTTAAGATAAGTTTGCAAAATGGGATTTGCGATTTTTTTGACGGACGTCAAAAAAATTGGCAATGGTCGCGAAACTGATGTACAAGTTTCCTCGTTGATTTATACAAAGCGAAATTGTCCTTTTATTGATTTGACGCTTCGCTCCAGTGCCTCCGGCGGCAAGGAACCTTTTTCTGAAGAAAAAGGTTCCTTGACCTCCAAAAAGACTTTTTTCGCTTCGCGGTGCTCGATTACAGCTTTGCGAGATGAGCACGCTACCTCGCCACAGCAACCGCCACCACGCTTATATCGTCCCTCGCACCGTTCTCCGCCGCCCTCGCCGCTTTGGCTATCCTCTCCGACAACGCCTTCGGCTCGGCTTCCCTCGACAGCTCCCTTGACAGCCACTGCTCGTCAATCACCGCCCCGTCCGTTGCCATTATAATCACATCGCCCGCGCTCACCTTAAACCTCTGCGCCGGCACCGACATTCTCCCGCCGCTCCCCGCAGGCGGTGACGAAAGCGCCGCCCTTATCAGCTTGTTCGACGATTTGATGTACGTCGTCGCCGCGCCCGCTTTATATACTGCGCATTCTCCGCTCTCCAGATTGATTTTGCAGATATCCATTGTCGCGAAGCTCTCGTCCGCGCTCTTCACAAGCAGCGTTGTGTTCACCGTTTCCAGTGCCGATGGAAGCGGAATCCCCGCCTTAATCAGCTTCGACAGTACCGAGCACGCTATCGCCGAGTCAACTCTCGCGCGGCTTCCCGTGCCCATTCCGTCCGACAGCACCACATAAAGCGCGCCCTCCGCGTCCGTGAAGCTATCACAGCAATCCCCGCAAACCTTGTTCTGACCTTGCGGCAACTGGTAGCTGCCTATCTTCGCGGAAAGCGGCTGAACCTCGCTTGCCGTTATCCGATAACGTCCGCCGCTTCCCGAAATCTCGGGCATCTCAAGCTCCCGCCCGAGCGTTTTCCCGAGCACTGTTCCAAGATAATCTCGTTCAACTCTCGGCTCAGTCGCCCCGTAAGCCTCGATGTGAATTTTCCCGCGCCTGTCCTTTGTGACAAACGCTTGCGGGAACTCAACCCCATTGTCCGAAAGCACCTTTTCTACGCGCTTCTCGGCGGTTCGGTTTTTGCCGAACGCCCTCGTTTCAAGTCCCGAACGACTGATTTCACGGAGAATTTCCTGCGTTGCCGCCAACCTGTCCGTGTAAATTCTGCGTAATTCGCGTATTCTTCGTTCGTCCGACATCGCCGAGATATATCGGGAATACTCGGCGGTTATCGCTTTTGCCACGCCCGCGGGATTTACACATTCCTCAGCACATTCGGGAGAGAGTGAAAACTCGGTTAGCTCAAAGCCCGTGCGCAGTTGCATCACCAGCCGCGAGAACTCCTTTCGGAACAGCTCGTATTTTCTCCCCCAGCACACCATACTTTTCGGGCACGAACGGCAAACCTTGTCGGCGGCGCGGTCGCTTATGCCCTCGATGTTGAAGCTGTATTTCTTGTCGAGCGCGTCCGCAGCCGCCGTTATACCCGCGCCGACTCCCTCGAGCGCGTCTGCCGCGAAATTCAGACGTTCCCTTATTATAAGAGAAACCTCGCTGTCCGAAAAATCGTTTTCGGCGGGTTTCATTTTATCCAACGACAAAACAACGTAAATTAACGCAACAGCCAGTGTTTCCGCAAAAATTCTCCAAGAACCCTCATCGTTGTGGGAAACCAACGTTCCCGCTGCCATAAGAAAAACAAATCCGAGTGCGCGGGTGATTTTTCCGTGCCTTGAGAACGCGCAGCTCGCCGCCGCGGCAAACGCCATACAAGCTCCCGCAGCGCCCATCTCGGGACTTGCCGCGCAAAGCCCGAACACCGCCGCAAGCCCTATTGCTGCACCCCACACAAGCCCTTTTCGTTCAATCACGCAGAGCAATGTTGCTCCCATCAGCACTCGTCCTATATTGATATATGTATAGTCGAGCTGTCCGAGCGAGAAGAACACCAGCGCCGATATTATCCCGACAAGCGCTCGGTCACGCGAGTCGGAAAGCGTTATCCCGCGCTCCGCAACCGATGTTTCCAACAAGCTCACGCACAAGGCAAACGCTCCAGCGGTCAACGCTGAAATTACTAAAATCAGCAACTCGGACGTGCTTTTGGTTTCGGCAATCCGCGAGAAAAAGCAAGCAAGTGCCGCTGAGAAAAACGATATTGCCGCGCGAATTTTCGGCTTGTCGAAATCGGGAATTATCTTTGCCGCCATCGCAATTATCAGTGCCGCAAGTCCTATAAACGCCGCAGGAAAGCCGTGGAGAAGCGCGCCCGCAGCCGCACCGAACAGCACGCTCACCGAGCGTTTTCGCGACAGTCCCGCGACAAGCGCAAACGCTGCCGGAGCTGCCGACAGCACCGACGAGCCAAGCTCCATCAAAAGTCCCGCCGCTGCCCAAACCAAGTCCTTTTTCACAAATTCTCGCCAGCGATGCGCCGACGTTTGCCGAGAAAATTCGGCTACCTTTTCGGTCATTTTGATTACCCCCTTGTTTTAGGCAACACGCGCGATTGTCGTCATATAGTTGCGTTGACGGATTGTAAAACGTTCGCATTTGAGCGGCTTATCGGGCGCCGCTTGGTTGAACGTTGCCGAAATTCCGAACGGTCGTCGGATTGTACAAATTCTTATCAAGATGCCAATATTTCGGTCGATGAGAATTCCATACGCGCATAACGCAAGCAAGACAAATTGTGCGGTATTGCCTATTTCCCCCCAATTTTTCCGCAAAACTTCGAGTTCCTCCCGAGTTTCGCTTTCCTTTTTCTATTAAATAGTATCACATAAAGGGCAAAAAAACCGTCGTAAGCGGCTGGATAATTTTGGAAATTTATGATTTTTTCAGAAGATTTTACACTTTTGTTTGACAAAACGGCATATTTGTGTTACAATATAAAAGAATAAACTTGGATTTTTTCCGAAAGTGAGGAATATTTTTATGAACGTAAATTTTGAAATGGCTCTTCAGTATATCAATCTCGGCTCCTACGAGAAGGCTGAAAAGGAGCTTAAAACCGCGATTGAAGCCGAAACCGAAAAGCAAAACCTCTCGGTTGCGACTGAGTATCGTTGTGTTCTCGGCGAGCTTTTGGCAAATCTTGGCAGAAAAAAGGACTCTGATGAGCAGTTTAAGCAGGTTGTCGAGTTTTGCGACAAAACAGGAAAGCTTGCAAAACAGCGTGAAATTGCCGAGGGTTTCCTGAAAAAGGGCAAGAAATAATTCAGCGATTTTTTGACTAACTCGGCGATTTTTGACAAGGTTTTTCTGCATTGTGTTTAACTTGCAGAATTGACTGCTACACTTTGAGAAAGGATTCGACATTATGGAACATCGCGTTGACAAGATAAACTATTACCTCGATATCGCGCAGACTGTTGCCGAACGCGGGACTTGTTTGAGGAGAAACTTTGGCGCTATCATCGTCAAAAACGACAGCATCATCACAACCGGCTACAACGGCGCTCCGAGAGGCAGAAAAAACTGCTCCGACCTTGCAAGCTGTACGCGCGAACGGCTCAATATCCCGCACGGACAACGCTACGAGCTTTGCCGCTCGGTTCACGCCGAGGCAAACTGCATTATCTCCGCGCCCCGAACCGATATGCTCGGTGCAACGCTCTATCTCGCGTGCCTTGACGCGCAGACGGGTGAGCTTTTCGGCGATGTCGAGCCTTGCTCAATGTGCAAAAGGCTGATTATCAACGCGGGAATTGAAAAGGTTATCGTCCGCACCTCGCCAAATTCTCACAAGGAATTTTCCGTGAGCAGTTGGGTGTACAACGACGAAAGTCTTGACGGAACGGACGGTTATTGAGCTGATGGAACTTACAGATATCGGCGTTATCAGGGGTTTGTTCTCACGGCACGGCTTTTCGTTCTCGAAAACACTCGGGCAGAATTTCCTCATAAATCCAACCGTTTGCCCGAAAATTGCCGAGCTGGGCGGCTGCGGGGAAGGCGTCTGCGCGATTGAAATCGGCACGGGCGTCGGCGTGCTCACAAAAGAGCTTGCAAAGCGTTGCGACAAGGTTGTCGCGGTGGAGCTGGACGAGCGGCTGAAGCCTGTTCTCGAGGAAACGCTTGCCGAGTTTGATAATGTTGAAGTGATTTTCGCGGACGTTATGCAAACCGATTTGCATAAGATTATCGAGGAAAAATTCGGCGGCGCGGAAACTGTTGTCTGCGCGAATTTGCCGTACTATATCACCTCTCCCGTGATTATGAAAATCCTCGAGGAGCGGCTTCCGATAAAGGCGCTCACGGTTATGGTGCAGAAGGAAGCCGCCGACCGTATTTGCGCGAAACCCGCCACAAGAGAGTGCGGGGCGATTTCTTATGCGGTGAGCTGGTACAGCAACCCGAAAATCCTGTTCCGCGTCAACCGAGGTAGCTTTATGCCCTCGCCGAATGTTGACAGCGCGGTTATTCGCCTTGACGTAAAGCCCGAGCGCGCTCTGCCTGATGACGAGGAAAAGCGTATGTTCAAAATCATCAAGTCGGGCTTTTCTCAGCGCAGAAAACAGCTTGCAAATCCGCTTTCGGGTGCTTTCGGTCTTGACAAGAAAACGCTCTGCGATATCTTCGAGCAGCTCAAAATCAAGCCGACCGCTCGTGCCGAGGAGCTTACTCTCGATGATTACAAGGAGCTTGCAAAGTTGCTCAAATAAAAAGGCGCAACGTGACGCTGCACCATTTTTCGCCTCCGATATCATACGGAGGCAATTTTTATGCCCGCAAGCGAAAATCCATTTTAACTCGCGCGTCTTGCTGATTATCGACAAAAAAGGCTGTCATTTGCGACAGCCTTTCGTTTTGCAATTTAACTCTTGATTTCAAACGTGTTCGGCGCACTGGTCTGCGGCTTGCGGAAATTCCCGACCGGCTCCACTCCCAGCACATACCAATCCATTCCGTAAATCTGCGCCTCGCTCATCGTGTCCGTCTGCATATAGCGCACGTTTCCGAGCGTATCCCTTAACTCGCCGCTGAAAATTTTCGCTTTTCCCGACGTGAGAAGCGGCACAATCTCGTCGATAATGTCCTGCGTTCGTTTGTCCGCGTTTGACGTCGCCTGCGAGATATTTATGATGCCGTTCGCCATCGAGCCTTTGTAAACATCAGGCTCCCAAGTTTCCATTTTCAGCTGTTTGAACTGCGATACAAACAAGCTGTCCCGCTTTGCGTAGAAATACATCAGCATATTCTTGTACTTGTCCTCAGCACCGCTGTAATCGAGGTTCCCGATGAATTTCACGCCCTTTTGCTCGCAGTAATCCGCTGTGTACGGCGACTCGGTGTAGCTGATTATCACATCGCAGCCCTCGCCCAGCAACGCATCAACCGCCTGTTTAATCTCGCTGTTCTCGGTTGCACCCGCAACGCAAAGCGTACCGTTCGCGAAAACCATTCTCACGCCCAGCGCCGCCGCATTTGTTGTCGCATAGGTGTAGAGCAGCTCGGGGTCGGCGACAAGCCCGACTTTCTGCGATTTTGAGTTATAAGCCGCGGCAATTCCCGCGACATAAGCACCCTGATAAGCCGTTTCCGTGTAGCTGAAAACGTTTGCTGTTCCTATCGAGGTTGCGCCGTAATTTATGAAATTCACGTTCATATATCTGCCAGAAATCGAACTCAGTATATTCGTGAACGTCGGACTGCACGAGATAATCTCGGTGCACCCGTCGGAAACGAGCGCTTTCACCGCGCTCTCAAAGTCCTGAACCGAAACGCCCTCGATGTACACGGTTTCCACATCGCAGCGCCTTGCGGCTTTTTGGCGCTGGTTGTTGAACTGCCCCGTAACGCCGCCGTTGTCCGCTTTTTCGTGGAAAATGTACCCGACCTTAACGGGAACGGTTTCCTCCTCGGAGCCGGAGCTGTCGGACGACGAGGACTCGGCAGAAGTTTCGCCGCTGCAACCCGTCAATCCTATCGTAACGCACAAGGCAAGCGCCGCCGCTATGCCTTTGAGCCATTTTGACATCATCTATATAACCTCCTGTTGAATAAGCGGTTGAAATTACCGATTGTAATAATAAAAGACAATTTTTTCATCTTCTTGAACCATTATAACATATTTTCAAAAAAAAATCATTACTTTTTTTAAATATTTATAAGTTTATCTTTATTTTTTTGAAAAAATGTGTTATAATGAAGTGAATATAACTTTTAAACCCCAAGCGAAAGGAAATTTTTATGAAATTTACCAAATTATTCCGTGCCGCCGCCGCGGTTGTTTTATCGGCAACACTCTGCGGCTGTTCAATAAAGTTTGGCACAAACATCAAGCCCGACAACAACCGCTACGTTGCCAAGCCCTCGGACAGCGCGCTTTTGGACAAGCTCGGCGTGACCTACGCGGAATTTATGAACGATTATACCTATTATCTCAATTATATGGGCATAAAGGACGATACCGAGGAAAGTGTTGCGGAAACCTGCAAGAGCCGCCGTACCGCTATTATCGAGAGCCTTATTCTCGAGAAGGTTTGCCGGATAAAAGCTGAGGAATACGGCGTGACCGAGCTTACCGAAACGGAGGAGGAGCAAGTCAAGACTTCGGCAGACTCTATCATCAACGATAGAATAAGCTACTACGCCGCCAATGCCGACTACGGAAGCGTTGACCCGTCAACCCTCAGCGATGAGGAAAAGCTCAAACGCGGCGGCGAGGAGCTTGACAAGGCGCTCGCGGAGTATGGCTTTACCCGTGATGAATATTACGAGAAACAAAAGAGATATATGCTCGGATTTAAGGTAATGAAGGCTGTCGGCGAGGAACTCGGACGTTCCGAAGCCGAGAAAATCTTCGATGAAAACGCGAAAATCAGCAAGGAAACCTACGAGAGCGATGTTTCCTATTACGAGCAAAGCAATCTTTCGCAGTATTATATACCCGAGGGTTCGCGCCTTATAAAGCACATTCTGATCGGATTTTCAAATGAGGACATTTCTTCAATTCAATCTCTGCGTTCATCGGGTGATGATGAAGGTGCCGACAAGCTCCGTCAGGAAAAAGCAGACGCTCTTGCCGACAAGGTGAACGAGGTTATCGGGAAACTGGACGCTGGCGAGAACTGGGATACCGTTTCCAACACCTACACCTCCGATAAAACAGGCAACACCTATTATCCCGACGGTTATCTTCTCGTTCCGAACGGCACGTCCTTTATGAAGGAATTTCAGGCGGAGGCGTTTGTTCCCGAGAAAATCGGTGACAGAACAACCTGCGTTACCGATTACGGCGTGCATATAATGTTATACGCGGACGATGCGAAGATTACCGAAAGTGACAAGAAAACCGTTGTTGATAACATTTTTGCCTCCCTCACGCAACAGGAATTTATCAACAAAACCAACGAGTGGATTAAGGGTTATGGATTTTACGACAATATTGATTACGACATTCTCAAAATAGACAAGCCTGATGATGAACAGACCTCTGAATAATTGACTATCAAAGAGAACGGAGTTTGACGATGAACACACCGATTTGTAATTTTCTCGAAAAGTACACGGGCGAAAACCGATTAAGACTTCATATGCCGGGTCACAACGGCGAGGTCCCGCACGACATAACCGAGATTTTCGGCGCGGACGAGCTGTACTCCTCCGATGTTTCGGGCGGCATTATCGGCACAAGTGAGGAGATTGCCGCAGGACTTTTCGGCGCAAAAAAGACCTGCTATTCTTGTGGCGGAAGCACTCTTGCAATTCAAGCCGCGCTTGCTCTTCTCAAGGCGAGGGGCTGTCGGAAGATTGCCGCATCGCGCTATTCGCACCGGTCGTTGGTTTCGGCGGCAACGCTTCTTCGGCTGGACATAAAGTGGCTCTACCCGAACGAGTACCTCAGCGCAGACGTTACCTATAACGCCGAGTCGATTTCGGGAGTGGACGCTTTGTTTATCACGAATATTGACTATTACGGCGGCACTTGGAAATTCGTTAAGCCGAACATTCCCGTTGTTATCGACAACGCACACGGTTCTTATCTGAAATTTGTGGACAAGCGCAAGTTCGGCACGGAGTATGTTCACCCGCTGGAGCTTGGATATCCGATGATGGTTGCCGAGTCCGCGCACAAAACGCTTCCCGTTCTCACGGGGGGCGCGTACTTACATTTTGCAAACGGTGCCGATGGAACGCGTGCTAAGGAAATGATGGCAATGTTCGGCTCGTCAAGCCCGTCTTATCTTGTTCTTGAGAGCCTTGACAGGTTCAACGGAATAATTTCGGACAACGCCCAGCTCATCAACAACGCCTGCGAAGCGGTTCTTGAACTCAAGGAGCGCCTTACCCGCGCGGGTATTCCGCTTAAAAAGAGCGACCCGTTGCGCGTTACCATAAACGCGCGCGAGTGCGGTCTGAGCGGTTTCGATTACGCGAGAGGGCTTCGCGCAAACGGCGTTGAATGTGAGATGGCTGATGAAAACTATGTTGTGATGATGTTCTCGGCGCTTACCACCATTGAGGACTGCGAACGCGCTGAAATGGCGGCACTTTTCGTTACAATGAACGCACCGAAGCCGCTTGTAAAGTATCCCGTTATCAAGCCGAAGGTTGAAATGCCGGTTTATGAGGCTATGTTCAAGCCGCAGAAAATTGTACCTATCGAAAATTCAAGCGGCGAGGTTTGCGCGGGACTGAAATGTCCTTGCCCGCCCGGAGTTCCGCTTGTAATGCCGGGTGAAGCTATTGATAGTACCGTTATCGACGCGCTCAAAATCTACGGCGTAAAAACCGTTCCTGTCATCGCGAAAAGCTAGTCGTAGACCTCAATTTGTTCTCCTTACCGCAAATGCTTTGTTCGTGAGCTCGCTTTGTACGTTCAGCCGGCAAGGCGGTGCGCCCGTTTTTCGCTTCGCGAAAAACCCGCGAGCTTCGCTCGCGGCGCCGCGAAGCGGCGGGGCGCTCCGCCTACTCGGACGTGGCAGGGAGCAAGCTAGCGGAACGAGCCGGTTTGTGGCGGCGCAGAAACCAAAAAATGAGGCGGTCAAGCACGGTCTAGCGAGGACTCGGGTATCAGGCGCGCGGTACAAATTTTGCGCTCAGTGAGGGCGATTTTGACGGTACACAAACCCGAAAGTTGTTGAAAAACAGTCTGTCGGCGAACAGCGCCGCTGATAAGGGTTGTCGGGAAGAACGCTGTGTACAAAGCAGCGCTCCTCCGTGTTGAAATCATCGTATAATCCTCGGAGAACGAGCTTTCCGCGCTCCTCATATACAGGAAAAAGAGCGCGAACAAGTACGCCGAGATTACAATTCCGGCGGTGAGGACGGTTCGTGTGATAAGCGCGGAGCCGTTGCCCGTGATAAACAGTAACGCAAGCATTGCCGAAAAGCCGATAAACAGCCACATCGGCAGTATGCAGTGCCCGAAAACCGCGCGGCTTGGGCTTTTGACAAGATTAGCCCCACGAGTTCTAACACCGAAGAACGAGCGCAGTATTTTTCCGCGTACTTTCCCGCTTGCGCACGGAAAAACCATTACCCCGCGGCAGTACATCGGCGCGCGTTTTGTGATAAGCGAAAACAGTGTTGTTCGGGAAACGACAGCCGCGGTATTTAGTACAAGTTGGTTTTCATATAATGTAATCAGACCGCTTTTGACGTAAACCGAGCCGTTTCCCGAGCTTAATTCAAAGCGCGACAGCGTGAGGATTTTCCGAATAAACGCGAAAAGCCAAGCCACAATCGCGAAAATTCCAAGAAAAACCGCTGTTCTCGGAAGGACAATGTGCGCGATTGAGAGCGCTTTTGTCACGCTCTCGGCTGTCGTGAAAATCGCGTGGATTATCCCGTCAAAGTAGCTCCCGCCGAAAATTTTCGCGATTTTCCGGAGCGTCACCGCGAAAACTGCTATTCCTGTAAGTGCACGCGTGTCGATAAACGCGCCGAAAATCCTCTCGGGAAACCGCGGTTTCAGGCAAACATTTCCGCGCTTCGGCAGAAAATCGGGTGTTTCGTCCTCGGCGAGGTATAACACGACTTTCCCGTTCTGCGTGAAAAGCGTGACTTCCTTCGCGTTTATCAACCGCATAAACAGCGTGCGGCGGGTCTGTGCGCGGACAATATCGGCGCGGTTTAACAGCGTGGTTTTGCGTATAAAAATCCGTTTTTCGAGAACAATCAAATTGCCTTTAATTTCGAGTTTAACGAAAAATTTTCGCAGAATATAAAAAAGAATTATTTTCATAGGGGGTTCCTTTATGACTACCGGTTGCGTAATTTTAGCGGGCGGCGCGGGCAAGCGTATGAAGTCCGACAAGCCCAAGGTGCTTTGCGAGCTGTTGAAAAAGCCGATGCTCGGGTGGGTGCTTGACACCGCCGAGGAGTTCGGATTCGACAAAATCGGCGTTGTCACGGGGCACAAACGTGAGCTTACAGAGGAATTTATTTCGCAGAATTACGACAAAATAAGTACATACTATCAGGACGAGCAAAAGGGAACAGGCGATGCGGCGGCTCGCGCAGTCGAGCTGATAAAGAGCGTTGACCGAGTTTGTGTGCTCTGTGGCGATGCTCCGCTGATGGACGTGCAAACGCTGAAAAACGCGCTAGAGTTGCACGAAAAAACGAACGTGGGCGTTACCGTGATTTCGGCGAAGCTCGAAAATCCTTTCGGCTACGGGAGAATTGTCCGCGATAATTCGGGAAAATTTCTCGCAATCCGTGAACAAAAGGATTGTTCCCCTGAAGAACAAAAAATATGCGAGGTGAACGGCGGCGCTTATTGGTTCAACTCGGCGGATTTGCTCGAAGCGCTCCCAAAGCTCAACAACAAAAACGCAAGCGGCGAGTTTTATCTCACGGACTGCGTTGAAATTATCGGAAACGCCGCGGCTTATATCTGCGAACAGCCCGAAACTATCTCGGGCGCGAATACCCGAAAAGACCTTTTCGCGCTCAATAACACGGTTCGCGAGAAAATCCTGTATAAGCTGATGGACGAGGGCGTTTCGTTCATCACGCTCGATGGTATTATAATAGGTAAGGACGTGAAAATCGGCACGGACACGCTGATTTTGCCGAACACCATTATCACGGGAAAAACAGTTATCGGCAAAAACTGTGAAATCGGCGCAAATTCTCACATCGAGGACTGCACAATCGGCGACAATGTTGTTCTCGACAACGTGAAAGCTGTTTCTTCGACAATCGAGGACGATGTTAAAATCGGTCCGTTTTCTCAGCTTCGTCCGGGGTGTGTTATCAAAAAGGGCGTTAAAATCGGTGATTTTGTTGAAATCAAGAACAGCAACATCGGCGAAAACACCGCGGTTGCTCACCTCACTTATCTCGGCGACAGCGATGTCGGGCGCGGCGTAAACTTTGGCTGTGGGTGCGTTACCGCGAACTATGACGGCGTGAAAAAGCACCGCACCGAAATCGGCTCGCACGCTTTTATCGGGTGCAATACAAATCTCATCGCTCCCGTTAAAATCGGCGAAAATGCGGCAACCGGCGCGGGTTCAACAATAACGGTTGATGTTCCCGAAAACGCGCTTGCCGTTGAGCGCGGAAAAGCAAAGATTTACGAGAATTGGCACGGGAATTTTGAGAGAAAGAAAAAATAACTTGCTTTTATTTGGGGACAAAGGGAAAATGTATAATCTGCAAAACGGTTAATAGGGACGGAAAAAGCCTTGACGAAAAGGGTGGTTAAAATGAAAGCGTTAGTCGTTGTTGATTATCAGGTTGATTTTGTTAACGGCGCTCTCGGCTTTGAGGGCGCGGAGTTGCTCGAACCCATCATTGTCCAAAAAATTGAAGAAACTCGCGCCGAGGGCGGGAAAATCATCTTCACGCTCGACACGCATTATGAGAATTACCTCGAAACCGCCGAGGGGAAAAAGCTCCCCGTGCCGCACTGTATCGACGGTTCGGACGGGCACAAGCTCTTTGGAAAGGTCGCGGACTGCGTTGATACACGCACCGATTTGGTGATAAAAAAGCGCGCGTTTGGCTCAATGGATTTGGCGGTTGTGCTGAAGAAATTCGCATTTGACGAGGTGGAGCTTTGCGGGCTGGTCACGGATATTTGCGTTGTTTCAAACGCGATAATAGCGAAAGCCGCGCTCCCCGAAGCGAGAATTATTGTTGACAGCAAGGCTTGCGGTTCGGGAAACAGGCAGGCTCACGAAAACGCGCTCGGTGTTATGCGCGGAGTTCAGATTGATGTGATTTAGGGGAGGGCAAGCGATGATTACCGAACAGAATTGCACGATGCTGTGCGACTTTTACCAGCTCACGATGGGCAACGGTTACTTCAAATCCAAGCACAAGGACACAATCGCGTATTTCGATGTGTTTTTCCGCAGAGTGCCCGACAACGGCGGCTTCGCGGTCTGCGCGGGTCTGGAGCAGGTTATCGGGTATATCGAAAACCTGCATTTTGATGACGATGATATCGAGTTTCTTCGCAAAAAGGGGATTTTTGACGAGGAATTTCTCGAGTATTTGCGGAATTTTAAGTTCGAGGGCGACATCTTCGCGATACCCGAGGGAACGCCCGTTTTTCCCTACGAACCGCTGATTACGGTGCGCGCGCCCGCTATTCAGGCGCAGTTGATTGAAACGATGCTGTTGCTTCTCGTAAATCACCAGTCGCTGATTGCCACAAAAGCGAACAGAATTGTGCGCGCGGCAAAAGGGAGAGCGATTTCGGAGTTCGGTTCGCGGAGAGCGCAGGGCGCTTCGGGAGCTGTGCTTGGCGCGAGGGCGGCTTACATCGGCGGATGCGGCGGCACGGCTTGCGTGCTTTCGGACAAGCTCTTCGGCGTTCCGGCAACAGGCACGATGGCGCACTCTTGGGTGCAGATGTTTGACACGGAACTGGAGGCGTTCGAGGAATATTGCCGCGTTTATCCCGACAGCACAACGTTGCTTGTTGACACCTACAACGTCCTAAAATCGGGTGTTCCGAATGCAATTAAGGCGTTTGACAACGTGCTGAAACCGCTTGGCAAACGACCTGTCGGCATTCGGCTTGACTCGGGAGATATCGCGTATCTTTCGGTTGAAGCGCGGAAAATGCTGGACGAGGCGGGCTATCCCGACTGCAAGATTGTCGCGTCAAATTCGCTTGATGAGCACATCATCGCCGACTTGCTAAGTCAAGGCGCGAAAATTGACCTTTTCGGCGTGGGCGAGCGGCTGATTACCGCTTCCTCCGAGCCTGTTTTCGGCGGGGTGTACAAGCTCTGCGCTGTCGAGGAAAACGGCGAAATCAAGCCGAAAATCAAGATAAGCGAGAATGTCGCAAAAATCACAAACCCGCATTACAAAAAGCTTTACCGCATTTTCGACAACAAAACCGGCAAAGCCGAGGCGGATTTGATTTGCGTGTTTGACGAGAAAATTGACGAGAGCAAGCCGCTTGAGCTGTTCGACCCAGATTACACCTGGAAGCGCAAAACTATGACGGATTTCACCGCGAAGGAGTTGCAGGTTCCCGTGTTCTTGAACGGCAAGCGCGTGTACAACTCGCCGGATATCGCGACCATCAAAAAGTACTGCGCGGAACAGCTCGACACAATGTGGGACTCGGTTTTGCGGTTCGAGAACCCGCATCGGTACTATGTCGATTTGTCCGAGAAATTGTGGAATATCAAGCACAACCTTTTGTCCGATAAAGGAAAATCTTAATTCCGGAGGTGAGCCGCTTGACGCGGGAAAAATTTGAAGCGCTCTGCCGCGATTGCTGTCGTCAAAGCGGTCTTTCCGAGTGCCTTTTCGCCGACGCCGAAGTCGGTTTTATCGACACCTCCGCCGAGTGTGACGGTTCGCGCGGAATTGCCTTTTCCAAGCGGAAAATGATGGTCAATTTCGACGGCACCGTCAAAAATGTCGCTTACTGCAAAATCCGTTCAGTGCAGATTATCAGCAGTCAGGAGGACGCTTTCGCCGATGAGCTTGAAATCTCGGGCGAACACTCCCGCTTGCGGATTTCCGACTACTCAATCGACAAGCTCAAGCTCAAGCAAATCATCGAGGGGCTTTGCGAGGGGATTGAGGAGGACGCTCCGGCTGAGGATAATACGGCGGTTATTGTTGCCGAAAAAACCGTTGAAAAGGTTGTCGAAGCAGTTCCCGAAACGGTTGGAGAAGTTGCGGAAAAAGTTGCCGAAAATGCTACGGAAACGGTTGCTGACAACGTGGAAAATGTTGCGGAAACAGTTGGAAAAGTGGCTTCAAATTCTACCGAAACGCCCGAAACAGTTGGAGAAACTGCCGAAATGGTTGACGAACCGTTTTTCCCGCAGGAGAGCGAAATCCCAGTTATCTCGGAACAGCCTGCTTCCGAGCCGTTTCCTGTCGGTGAAATTGAGTGGCTTAACGGTGCGGTTAAACCCGAACCCAAAGCCTTGACGGAGGAAAAAATCGAGTGGTTGAGCGGTATGCCCGATGATGAACAACCGCCCGAAATTCCCGAAAAATCCACTGATTCCGAAGCCGCCGACCGTGAGTTTATCGAGCAAATGTCCCACGAGGAAACGCTTGATTTTTTGTCAAAGGCACTCAGCGAAATCAACGATGAACCTGTTCCCGAGGAACTGCCCGAGATTGCCGTAAAACCCGATGTGGGGACGCTTTCGGTGAAGGATTTTGCCGAAAAATTGCCCGAGGAAAAAGCTCCCGAGAAAAGCGGCGGACTGTCGAGAGAACCAGTTTGGGGCGACATCTACATAAAGGCAAGTCGAAGTTTGCGCGAGCTTTGCGAGAGCGGAAAGCTGTCGATGGAGGTTATCGAAAACGAGCTTCGCGAAAAGCTTCTCGACTCCGCAAATGCCTTTTCCAAAATTATTGCCGATGAACAAAAAGTGCCGAAAACGCTTTTGCCGAAAATCGCCGAGCTCAAAAATGCCGCCGCGAATTTCGACGAGTATTTCGCTTACGGCGAGGACGTCGGCGTGAGGGTTATGTTTTTTATGCTGTATCAGATGCTGTCCTACGCGGACAGAATTGCCGAAAATCCCGATACAAAAGAGCCGCTCAACGACTTTTTCAGGCGGTTCGGCACGGCGGGTATTACTTTGTCTATGCTTGACGTGAGAGGTTAACTCTTGCGTGAATAAAATAAAGAAACGGAGATTTTTATGAAGAACGAAATTGTGTTGGTGTTGGACTTTGGAGGGCAGTATAATCAGCTTATCGCCCGCAGAGTGCGCGAGCATAAGATTTACTGCGAGGTGAAATCCTACAAAACGCCTATCGAGGAAATCAAGGCGATGAACCCATCGGGTATCATCTTCACCGGCGGCCCGAACAGCGTTTATCTTGACGACTCCCCGAGAATGAGCAGGGAAATCCTCGAGCTTGGTGTGCCTGTTCTTGGTATCTGCTATGGCGCGCAGTTTATGGTTTACGCTCTCGGCGGCACAATCGAGCCTGCGAGCGACGCTTCGCTGTCCGAATACGGCAGAACCGAGTGCGAGATGGACACCTCTTCGCCGCTTTTTGACGGACTTGATGAAAAATCTATTGTTTGGATGAGCCACAACGACTACATATCGCGCGTTCCCGATGGGTTCAAGTCTATCGGACACAGCGTGAAATGTCCGTTCGGCGCAATGGCTGACGAGAAACGCAAGCTCTACGGCGTGCAGTTCCACCCCGAGGTTAACCACACGGTTCAGGGCTTTGATATGCTGGGCAATTTCCTGTACAAAATCTGCGGGTGCAAGGGCGACTGGACAATGGAAAACTACGCCGAAACAGCAATCCGCGATATCCGCGAAAAGGTTGGCAGTGGCAAGGCTCTTCTGGCACTTTCGGGCGGCGTGGACAGCTCGGTTGCCTGCAAGCTGATGGCAAAGGCTATCGGCAATCAGCTCACCTGTATTTTTGTTGACCACGGTCTTATGCGCAAAAACGAGGGCGATGAGGTTGAAGCGGCGTTCAAGGACAGCGGCGTGAATTTTGTCCGCGTAAACGCAGGCGAACGTTTTCTGGTAAAGCTCGCGGGTGTTTCCGAGCCCGAGAAAAAGCGTAAGATTATCGGCGAGGAATTTATCCGCGTTTTTGAGGAAGAGGCAAAGAAAATCGGCAAGGTTGACTATCTCGTTCAGGGTACGATTTACCCCGATGTCATCGAGAGCGGCACGGGCGATGCCGCCGTTATCAAGAGCCATCACAATGTCGGCGGTTTGCCCGATTACGTTGACTTTAAGGAAATCATCGAGCCGCTGCGCCTGCTTTTCAAGGACGAGGTGCGCGCGCTCGGCACAACGCTCGGTCTTGACGAAAAGCTCGTCTGGCGGCAGCCGTTCCCGGGCCCCGGACTTGCCATAAGAATTATTGGCGACATTACACCCGAAAAGGTTGCCATTTTGCAGGACGCGGACGCGATTTTCCGCGAAGAAATCGCAAATGCCGGTCTTGACCGCAGCATAAATCAGTACTTCGCTGTCCTCACAAATATGCGCTCGGTCGGCGTTATGGGCGACGGCAGAACCTACGACTACACCCTCGCTCTCCGCGGTGTTTCCACAAGCGACTTTATGACTGCCGATTTCTCACGGATTCCTTACGATGTCCTCGAAAAGGTTTCCGTGCGCATCGTCAACGAGGTCAAGAATATCAATCGAATTGTTTATGATATTACGAGTAAGCCGCCGGCGACTATTGAGTGGGAATGAGTAAAACTCCAAAAGAATGGCTTAACAGAGCCGTTTGTAGCACTTCAAGCCCCGATTTGATAGCAAAATGATAGCAAGCGCAAAACCGCATTTGTTGTGATTATCGCAAGCGGTTTGCGGGTATATCCAAATAATTTAGGCATTATCGACTTATGCAGTCGGTAATGCCTTTTTTGTTATTTAGGGGCTTTGCGCTTCTCGCTCAAACGCTTGTGAGTGCGCTCTGCTTCAACAAGGGGATAGCGGTAACGCCACTGGTCGTATTCCTCTTTGGTAATCTCACCGTTGCGCCACTTTTCTGCTTCCTTTTGCCACGCTTTGAACATATCATACATCTTGGAGTATTCCCTGCTGTTCGTGTTCAAGCGGATAACAGGCTCACCATCAACCTCGTCAATCTTAATACCGTACAGGTCTTCAAGAGCGAACAGCGTGTGCATAACTCCTACATAGCTTTCGATGTCGGGAACATTCAGAGCCGCAGGAGATACATTCAGCGCTTCGGCTATCTTTTCGGTCTGGTCTGCTTTAGGAACACGAGTTCCGCTTTCGTACTGCGCCATACGGATATCAGCGGTCTTTTCGGGCAGTCCGGCAGATATGCCAAGCCACTTTTGCGTCATACCCCGCAAATTACGGATAAATCGTATTCTTTCGCCTATTGCCATACAAATCAACTCCTTTTATACTATTTAGTATAACATAAAGGTTTATGATAGTCAATATAAAATAAACAAAAATGTTTACTTTTTTCAAAAAAGGTATTGACAAAAGCATTTTTGTTTAGTATAATACAATACAGATAAACATATTTGTTTAATTGTAGAAAGGAGGTTTTCTTATGTCAAAGTCCATATTTATGCGTGTTGACGAGGTGGCAGAGATGCTCGGTGTTTCCGAAGCATACGCCTACAAGCTCATCAGACAGCTAAACAAGAAGCTTGAAAAGACAGGCTGCATTACCATTTCGGGAAGAATTGACAGAAATTTCTTTATGGACCAGTTCTACCGCTCGGACAAACTGCCAAACGATGAAAAGGAGAGTGATTGATTATGGCAGCATTCAAGGACAAGAAAAACGGCTCGTGGTACGTTCAGTTCCGCTATGTGGATTGGAAAGGCGAACGACAGCAGAAGCTGAAGCGTGGTTTTGCCACAAAGCACGAGGCGCTCGATTGGGAACGTGAGTTCCTTATGCAGAAAAGATGCGACCCGAATATGACCTTTGAGAGCTTCGCAAAGCTGTATGAAAAGGACGTAAAGCCCCGTTTGAAGCTGAACACTTGGCTTAGCAAGGAGAGCGTTATTCAGAAGAAGATACTCCCCTATTTTGCCAAAAGGAAGCTATCGGAAATCACACCTAAAGACATTATAGATTGGCAGAACGAGATACGGCTGCTCACCGACAGCAAGGGAGAACGGTATTCCCCTACATATCTGAAAACAATCCATAATCAGCTTAGCTGCATATTCAATCACGCCGTAAAATACTACGGTCTGACCACAAATCCGGCGGCTAAAGCGGGAAATATGGGCAAGGAGGAACGGCGGGAGATTATCTTCTGGACAGCGGAAGAATACCACAAGTTCTCCGAAGCGATTATGGATAAGCC
>CALZUA010000021.1 GCA_945829235.1 uncultured Clostridia bacterium
GCTTGTACAGCCTGCCGTTCTCCTCCTTGATTTCGGGATAGAACATCTTGTCCTCGTCGCACCAAATCTGCTTGATTTCTGCCATTGTCAATCGTCCTCCTTTGCAAAGTTATATCGTGAATGGATTTCTCCATAGATAACAGTACCGATTTACCCGAAAGCTGAACGAACTCACAGAGCTTTTCTTTTTCTGCCTTGCTGTGGAGCATATCGAGTGCGGATAAATCAACGTTTCCGCTGTATTTGAACGAGCCGCCCAGCTCACACCTAGCCGCTATGAAATACTGCGTCATCGAGATATAGGATTTTTCAAACGCCGCACGGTCTTTTTCCGAGATATTCAGCGACCTTATCACGCTGTCGAGGTTTTCACGAGCCTTTTCCGAGCCGAGATAGTTTACACAGCCCGAAAATGAACTGAAATGCTTGCCCTCGTTCTCAAAAGTTTCGGCGATTATCGCATTAGCGGTTTCCTTGTCGAGCGTCCACTGATACGGGACAGTTGAGCCGGTTGTCTGCGATATGTCGAAATAATGCTTCAGACTGCCGTTGTCAAGAACAGCTATCGAGTTTGTGCCACGCTTCACACGGCGGCTGAATTTCTTCCAAGTGTCGAAATCCGCAACCATTGTGGCTTTGGGATTAGTGCCGTAGATTGTCATTGTCTGCTCCGAGGACAGTTTGAAGAACTTTCCTGCGAATTTGAGGTACTGCTCAAACGCTGTCTTATCGCTGAAAAGCCGTTCGGTAATAGCCTCGTAGCTTTCACGAACTCTGTCAATTCGTGCCATTCCGTTTCCTCCTTACAATTATAGTTTATCACATTAAAGCGTAAAAGTCAAGTGTTTTTTTGCTGTTGCAATAACTTTTGCACAAAAATATCCCCCGACCGCTTAAAATCGGGGGATATGGTAGTAGTTATCAGTGGAAACTATGCTTCGGCGGCTTGTTCTCAACTTTGGGCTGTTCGGGATTGAGCTTTGCCGTGAGAGCCTTGTTAATGCTGTCAAGGCGAGGTTTGTCCGCAGCGTTCACCGAGATAGTCGTGCCGCTGTTTGAGCCGATACGGGCTTGGTAAACCACACCAGCCTTGTCAAGCTCATTCATCAGTTTCTCGGCATAGGTGTTGTTCTGTCGGGGCAGTGAAGCGATTTGGCTCTTGTCGCCGAGTTCAGCGTACTTAACGCCACGGTACTCCACCTGTTCAAGCGACTTGAATTTGCTGATAACGGCTTCGTTGAGCTTCTCGTGCATTGCCGTTGTAATGGGATTAGCAATATCCACATACTTGCCGTTCTGATTTTGGTAGGACGGCATAGCCGCAAATTCAGGCTTGCCCTGTGCCTTAACGACCTTGACATCTTTGATAACAAAGCACTCGTCAATGCTTACCTGTCCTGCCGCCACCACGCTCTTGCCGCCTGTTACGGGACGGAGCGAAACGTCAATATCCGAGGTGACGGGCTTGGTCTTGTCCGTTGCAAGCTCGTTTCTCATCGTTCTCTCGCCGGACGATACGAGTTTGGCATAGTCGGTCAGGACCGCATTGCTAATCTGCTCGTAAGCCTTGTCAGTAATCGGGTGAGCAATATCGACAAACTTGCCGCCGACCTTCTTACTCGGCATTGCGACGAATAAGCCCTTTTCGCCCTCCATAACCTTAACGCCGTTCACGGCAATCTCGCCGTTGATAACCACATTTGCAAGAGCCTTGACATTGCTGTTGTTATCAAGCTGTGTCATACTTGACACCTCAAAAGTAGTGTTGTGTTCAGCCATAGTAAAACCTCCTATTAAAATCAATCACAGAGCGAATATTCGTCTGCGTTATCGAGCCAAATCTGAATTGTGTTGTTCTCTGTAAACTTTATGCTTATTATTTTGGCATTACAGAATTTCTCCGACAAGTATTCCTCCGTATCAAGCACACGGGGAATAAATGCGAAAATAGTCGTTGTTACAGTTTGGATTTCATCCCATTCGGGCGAATAAATGTAATCATCAACGCACACAGCAATCGTCACAGAGCTGTCCTCGTCGATTGTATTCACAAATTCCGATAAAGTCACAACAAACCTCCTATCCGCCCGTAAAGTCGATAGCGCAGCTTATTTATATCAGAACGGGTAATCGTCCACAGGCGGTACATTGAAACTCTGCTGTCCGTTGTAAGAATTGTTGCCGCAGCTGTTCTGCCTGTTTCCGTAAGAACGCTTGCCGCCGTTGTAACCGCTGTTGCCATAGCCGCCGTTGCCGCCGCTTCTGTTATAGCCGCCGTTGTTGCCGTTTTCCTTTTTCGGCTCTCCCGTGAAGCAAACACGGTCAACCGCCACATCATACCAAGTAGCAGGATTTCCGTTTCTATCCTCATACTGCTGTGTCTGCATTTCACCGTCAAGCATAATCATACTGCCCTTGCCGAAATACTTGCAGATAAATTCTGCCGTGCTTCTCCAAGCGGTTGCATTGAAGAAATCGACCTTATTTTCCTCGTCCTTGTTGTGGAAACGGCGATTTACGGCAATGCGAAATCTTGTGTAAGGAATACCGTTCTGCGTGGTTTTGAGTTCGGGGGCGGCTACGAGCCTGCCCATAAGCGTAATCTTGTTATACATTATGTAACTCCTTTCTCTCAAACCGAGGGCATACCGCAGTTTTCCTCAATATCGGGAATATCGGGGTCTGTATACTCATCATCGGGGATAAACATATCCTCAATATAAACCTCGCCGCTGACGATAGAGCTGATAGCCTGCAGCTTCATACGCAGACGGAGATTGTCAATCTCCATATTCTTTGCGTGGCTGATAGCCTCGTCACGCTCCACCTCTGCCGTGCGGAGCTTCTCAATGAGCCATTCCGTATTGTTCTTTCTGTTTTCCGTTGCCATAAGTTTTACCTCCTGTTAAAATGTGATTTTTGACGGATAAGGATAACCGCCGTTTTTATTTTCAGAACGCTCCCAATTATCAAAGCCGCTTCCCGAAGCGTTTAATACCGAAAGCACTCCGTCAACCGTAAGTCCGCTGTCTGCCGGAACGGACAGCACCATTCTCTTGCTTATCGAACGCACTCTGTCGCCGCCGACAACCGCATAACCGTTTGCATTATCGACAAGGCAATAGACAATTCTGTGAGCCTTGTATTTTCCGTCAGCTCCGACTATGCCGCCGTTGTTCTCGCCGTTAAGGTAGATATTCGCCGCATAACAGCTCTTGATATAAGCCGAGTTTGTGTCTGCGGTTGCTGTTCCGACTATGCCGCCGCTGTTCGTTGCCTTTGAGGTAAATGTGCGAACACCGCAGCCTATAATCGTGCCGCCCGACATATAGGATTTTTCGCCGTCATCGAATATCTCCGTTCCGTAAGCCGTGCCGCATATACCGCCTGCCGATGAGATATTACCGCTTGTTGTTATACCGTTTGCAAGACAGCCGCTTACCGTACAAGCGTTTCCGACAATGCCGCCGACGCTCTTACCGCCCTCAATGGAAACCTCGCTTGCATAGCAGTATGAGATAGAGCCGCCGTTTCCGACCAAACCGCCGATATTCTCTGCGCCCTCTCCCTCAATCTTGCTGTTGCGGACGGTGCAATTCTGTATTCTACTGTTGCCCGTACCGAAACTATCGTTTCCCTCGGAAGATTTGAACGAGTAGGAAATAACCCGATTTACAAGCACTCCCACATTGTCGTAATCGCCGGACTTGATTTTCGCACCGTCAATCACGACATTCTTAATGGTTGAGCCTGCAATATAGCCGAACAGACCGCCGTTGCCGTAGAGATTTTTTATAGCAAAGCCCTGTCCGTCATACACAAAGAAATCGTAGGACTTGTTTTCATATCCACGGGAGATTTTCTTTGTGTCAATGGGAATACGCTTGACATCAGACGGAAACTTAATATCCGCTGTCTGAATGAAATAGCCGCTTGCCTTTTCCTCCGACAGCCGAATGAGTTGGTCGTAATAGCTGATGATAAAGGGATTTTCTTTTGTACCGTTGCCGCCGCCGTACTCGTTCAGCACTCTGTAAAGCGTAGTGTCCTTTGTAAATTCACACTCCGTACCGCCGAAATACTTGATTGTGCCAAATTCGCCCGTCTGCTTCTTGTCGGAAAAGCCGTAGGTACAGCCGAAAACGCTGTTATAAATATCTCCTTTATCATCAACCGTGGGGAGCTTCAGCGTTGCTGTTCCTGTCATATCGCACGGTACTTTGAAAGTTTCCGCTTTCTTGTTGAGATAGCTTCGGTCAATGGTAATTGTGATGTACTTTGCTGTCTGCCACTTTGCGTAAACATCGCAGTCCTCGCTTAAATACAGGCTTTCAAGCCGTTCGGGAGAGTTTTCCAAGTACCAGCCCTCAACCGCATAACCGTCCTTGAATACCCCGAAACTGTCGAGCATATCCACGGTTGAGCCTATTTCCTTTTCGACAATCTGCACCTTATCATCAAAGTGGAGAGTTATTTTCGCCGTAGGCTTTTTCTCACTCCAAACGGCATAAAGCGTAAGGTTTTCGGCGGGCATTGCAAGCGTTTTAAGTGCCGTTTTAGCACCGTCTGTTTTCGCCCAGCCCGTCAGATACAAACCGTCTTTATACACCGAAATATCCGTTGGCAGCGGAACATCTGCGCCGTACTTAACCGCCGCTTTGGAGAGCTGTCCCGTGCCGCCGTTGGAATTATAGGTGACATAGAACGTGTCAGGCTCCCAAACAGCGAACAGAGTTACATTTTCATAGGGCATTTTGTAGTGATAAAGCGGATATGCAATCTCCGTGTTGTCGGAGAAGCCTATGAGCTTGTAACCCTTTTTTGAAACGGTTTTAGCCGCTTCTTCGGCAGACGGAAGAACAACATACTGTCCTGCATTTTCGGAAATGCTGTCAAGTGTTCCCGTGCCGCCGTTCAGATTAAACGAAATGGTGTATATCCCACTCCCACCGCTTGAAGAAGATGAGCCGCCACTGTATCCGCTGTCGGTATATCCGTCCTCGTTGGCTTCGTCGGTTGGCTCGCTTGTGGTATCTGTCGGCTCGTCAACATATTCCGAATTTTCGGTACTGCTCGTTGTAGTTTCGGACGGTTTACTCTCGCTTTCTGCCGGAGAGCTTTCGCTCGTTTCGGGAGCGTCCGTGCTTTCCGTTTCCTCCGTCGAGGTAGTTTCAACGGTTTCGGTACTCTCTGTTGTTTCGGAAACATCACTCTTACCGCCGCCCGACATAGACGAGAAAATCAGCAGAGCAATCAGCACTATTGCCGCACCGCCGATTATAAGGAGCGTCTTGAAATCTTTCTTGCCGCCGCCCTTTTTAGGCGAGAAGCCCGTGGAAATCGAAAACGAATTGCTGTCGAGTTCCTCAACCTTTCCCTCGACTTTGAGCTGTTCAAACTGCTGTTCGGTAATGCTTTCAAACACACCGTCGGTCTTGTACTGCGTGTATTTTCCGTCAACCATACAAGTCTGCGTTGACTTTACAAACTGCTTGAAATCGGCGGTCTGCGTGAGCATTTTATCCTCAAAGGGAACGCCCTGCTCGTCCGTGTGCTGTTCGGGAACAATGAACAACGTTTTGGCAGCGTCATCAAAACTTGATATTTCTACCTTAAAGAAAAACATTATTTTCCACCTTTCTTTTTCAAAAATGGTATTGACAAAGTATGCTTTTTGATGTACAATATAGGTACAAAGTAAATATACTGTTATTAAAGGAGATGATTTTATGGCAACAACAAGCGTAACTATGCGTGTGGACTGCGATGATAAGGCTAAAGCGGAGCAGATTTTCAGCGCACTTGGTCTGAATATGTCAACAGCGTTCAATATGTTCATCAAGCAGACAATTCGCTGTGACGGAATTCCCTTTGAGGTAACTCTGCACAACAAATCCGATGATGATTATTTTTACAGTCCCGCAAACTTGGCTCACCTTAATCGTTCGATTGCCCAGCTTAATTCGGGGAAATTCTCTAAACACGAGCTTATCGAGGTAGAGGACGATGATTAAAATCTGGACTGATGAAGCGTGGGAAGATTACCTTTATTGGCAGGGTGAGGACAAGAAAACTCTCAAACGCATAAACCTGCTCATAAAGGATATTGAACGAAACCCTTTTGACGGAATAGGGAAAGCCGAGCCGTTAAAGTACAATCTGCGTGGCTATTGGAGCCGCCGCATTGACGATGTAAACAGGCTTGTGTATAAGGTTGAGGACGAACAGCTCTATATTATTTCCTGTCGTTACCATTACGAATAGGCAAAGCTCCGCTTCTATCGCAAGCGGAGCTTATTTCTTCTTATTCTCAAACTCCATAGCAAAGCCGACTTTCTTATTGCCGTTCTTGTCCGTCCTGTCCGTAAATGAAACGATAGCGTCGTATTTCTTTCCCGTGCGTTCGGACTTAAAGCCGCTTACCTTTGCCTTACCGCAGAGCAGGAGCTTTTTCAGAATATCTTCCGTGAATGTTTTGCCCTTTGAAGTAAAGAAGAAATCGTCCTCGTAAATCCGAAAAAAGCAGCTCTTTGGCGAGTTTTCACAGTAGAATACCGCCTTGTTGTCCTTGACGAATTTATAGACATTACCGCCGCACCTCGGACACTTGCCCACAGGCTCACGAGGCGGCGCAAGGGATATGTGTTCCTTGCTGTTCTCGGCGGTGATTATCGACTTTATCTTGCCGATAATTCCCGAAATAACCTCATCTGCGGCGATAGTGCCGTTTTCGATTGCACTTAACTGAAGCTCCATAGCGGCGGTCATTTCAACGGACTTGACCTCATCGGGCAGAAGCGAAATAACCTTTTTGCCCTTATCGGTAGAAATAAGCTGTTTTCCCTTGCGTTCGATATATCCGACCTTGATAATGCGTTCGATAATCGCCGCCCGTGTAGCAGGAGTACCAAGTCCTCGCTCCGAAACATATTCCGAAAGCTCCTTATCCTCAATTCTCCTGTCGATATTCTCCATAGCTTTAAGGAGCGTACTTTCGCTGAAACGCTTCGGCGGCTGTGTTTCGCACTCCGAAATGGTGAGATTTTTCGCTTCAAAGCTGAAACCCTCGGAGAAATTCAGCAAAGCAGAGTTTTCTTCGTCATTATCAGTGTAAAACTGCTTCCAACCGAGAACTCTCGGAGCTTTTGTCCTGCACTTGAAACGCTCTCCGCTAACCTCAAAGACATAATCCGTTTCGGTGTATTCATACTGTGGTGAGAGAGCCGCAAGGAAACGGGTAATAACCATATCCAAAATCGCTTTCTCGTTCGCCGATAACTCCATACTTGCCGCACCGCCGATATTTTCGGTTGGGATAATAGCGTGGTGGTCGGATACCTTGCTGTCGTTGATAATGCGGCTGTCTATGTTAAGTCCTGCCGCAAGCACCTCGTCAGCCGCTTCGTTCATCACACGGAGCATTGAAACACGTTCTTCAAGAATAGCAGCCATATCCTCGGTCAGATAGTTGCTGTCTGTTCGGGGATAGGTAAGCAGCTTCTTTTCGTAGAGCGACTGCATAACGGCAAGCGTTGTAGCCGCAGAAAAGCCGAGTTTGTCGTTCGCTTCGACCTGCAGCGAGGTAAGCGAAAAAAGCAGAGGACGATTTTCTTTTTTCTGCTTTGCATTGACGAAAACCACTTTACAAGGCGAGTTTTCACACTTTGCCTTTACTCTTTCGGCTTCGGCACGGGTGGGAAAACTCTCACGCTCATCGTCAAACCATTCCGCCCCGTTGTCAAGCTTCAGCTTGAAATACGGTTTCTTGGTAAAATGGTCTATCTCGTTGTCACGTTCTGCAATCATATTGACAACGGCGGTCTGAACTCTGCCGACGGAACATAACGCTCCGAAATGCTTTGTATAAAGCCTTGTCATATTCATTCCCCACAGCCAATCAATCTTGGCACGGGTAATTCCTGCGCTGAACATATTGTCCTTTTCGGCGGCAGGGAGCAGATGATTAAAGCCGTTTCTGATACTTTCAGCGGTAAGAGAAGAAATCCACAAACGCTTGAACGGCTTTTTGCAGCCTACATAGTTGTATATGTAGCGGAATATGCACTCTCCCTCTCGCCCTGCGTCGGTTGCACAGATAATCTCATCAACCTCTTTGCTGTTCATCAGCTTGTCAAGCCGAGCGAGAACGGGCTTAACATTCTCAATCGGGACAAACTCAAACGAGGGAATAATCGGCAAATCCGCAATACTCCACTTGTCGTACTTGCTGTCATACTCCTGCGGCTCTTTCAGGCGGACTAAATGCCCCTGTGCCGAAGTAACAAGATAACCATTGCCACGCAGAACACCGTCCACATTCTCGCTTGCGCCAATTACGGCGGCAATATCACGAGCCACGGACGGCTTTTCAGCTATCACTAACTTCATCTATATCCTCCTTATCTGATACATTGTTTATTTTGGTGCTATATGTAGCACCTTCTGTTTCTGTCGGTGTTGGTGTCGGAGAAACAGGGGGCTTGTCAAACAAACCTGCTTCAATAGCCGCCGTTACCTCCGATAAATCAATGCCTTTTTTGCGGAGCGTATCCGAAAGAATACGCCCCTCAAATACTGTCATTTGCTCCGTAATATCCGTAAGTTCGGCATTAAGCTGTTGAATTTTAGCACGAGCGTCCGAAATGGTTTTATTCTGCTTGTCAATCTCATTCTGTTTCTCAACAGACTGCTTTTTCAAGCTGTTTAACCTTTGCAAAAAACTTGGCACACTATAACCTCCCTTGTTTCCGCTTCTCACGGAATTTATGAATACAGTAGGCAGTAACGACCACAAGCAGAACTCCCACATCAATCAGGCTGATATGAAACTGCGGCGGTTCACTATTTGCGGGAACATTCCCGCTGTTTTCGCCCTCGCTCGTTTCAATGCTCTCGGAGATTTCCGTCTGCGGATTATCCACAGGTCTGTCAAAGAAATTAGCTTTAACCGTGAACACAAGCAGCGTTATCATAGCGGTTGCCACAATACAAATGCAAATACGCTGTTTAACGCTCTTTCCCGTGATATAGGCATACAGTTTTTTAATTGCTACCACCCTCCCAATAGTCAATCATTCCTTGAATTATTGCTTTCGACGCTTCATAGCGTTTTTTCTCGTTCTCGGTGAAATTATAGATTTCGGGGTACTCCTTGCCGTAATAGTCCTTGACGGTATAGATTTTAACCGTGAGCTTGGTATGATTTTTCGGGCAATACGGGTGTCCCTTGCAATATTCGTGGACTTTGCCCTCCTCATCGGTATAAGAAGCACACTTGCAGCCCGGCTTGGTCTTGGTTTTACAATCCTGTCCCGGACAGTATTCGGGGGAAGTTTCAACCGCTGTTTTGATGACAAAGGTATCACCCCAGCGGCAGGAGTTTTCGTTGACCGTTTTCATAAACTCCTCGAAATCCTCTTTTTCAAAATCAAAATCGTAAATCGTATCATCGGGAACACCGTCTGCCTGTTGCTTTTCCCGTGTCATTAACACAAAAAGCAGCGACATATAATCTGCATAATCGTCCGTTCCGAATTGCTCAATAATCGGATTTATCGTACTGTCCGCACCCGAAGCGGGATAGCGCAGGATATTATGGTCTTTGTCGATATACTGAATAATCTTCCTCGGAGCTGTTGTATCGCTGTTGCAGAAAGCGGAAACCTTATCTTTCAGAGCGTCCTTTGCTTGTGTTTCCATTACCTCTTTTGCCTGTTCCACGAACTTTTTGTACCCCTCGTAGATTTCTTCGGGAGTTTGCGAGGAATTATCGTCCACAAGCCACGCACCGCCGCCGGCTACCGAGCCGCTTGCGCCGCCGAGCAAAGAGCCGAACATCAATGCGATAATCAGAATAAGCAGAATTGCACCGATTACGATTAAACTCCACGGCATTGTTTCAACGATAAGACCAACAATCTTTGAAACGGCGCTTGCAATCGCTTTTGCGGCAGCTTGTGCGGCTTTATATGCGCTTTGAGCCGCTTTCTTTGCGGCATTTGCCGTTGCTTTTCCAGCCGCCTTTGCGCCTTTGCGGACAGCCTGTTTCGCCATATAGTTGACCTGCGTTTTCAGTTTGTTTCTGAAAACTCGTTTTCGCAGCGTTCGCTTCAATTCCGCTGATGTGGTTTTGTGGAGCTTGTGATAAACACGCTTTGTCAGGCGAGTGCCTTTTTTAACAGTTTTAACACCTGTTTCAACGGCGGTTTTCACCCCACGCTCCGCATAGTCATAGGTTTTAAGACCGAGCTTCGCCGCTTCAATTCCTGTTTCGTTTTTGTCGCTCTTGGAGTAAAACTCCTGTTTAAGCACCTCCACAGGCTTTTGGGCTATACGGTAAACCTTTTTTGCACCCGATATTCCCATAGGAACGAGCTTTTTCAGCTTGCCGCCCGAACTAACAGAGCCGCCCATAGCCATTTGCATTAACTCGGCTTGGCTCTTGTTTATCTTGAAACTGCGCTTCTGAAGCCGTTTCAGCTTCATCTTCTTTAGCTTTTCGGGGACTTTGTTGTAAATGGTTCTTGCTTTCCTCTTGGTAAGAGTACCGTTGCTGACAACACCATTATTCAGGACCTTGTATTTCTTCCGTGGAGCGAGCTTCAAACGCTTATTCTTTAAGCGGTTTTTCCAATGAGCCGCCGCAGACGCAGAAGATTGCGGCTTGCTGATTTTGACTGCCTTTTCGCCTTTGGGAGCAAGCGGCTTCTGCTCTATCGTTCCGCTTTTCGGAATTGATGTGGTTTTAGGAGTTAAGGGGGCTGTATCGCCTTTTATAACAAAAGACGAGTTTCCCTCAACCGTACCGCTTTTCGAGATTTCAACGACTTTAGGTATTCCGTGAGCCGTATCGCTAACGCTTTTTTGTGAGCCTTTGGCGAAATGTTCACGCTTCTGTGCCGCCACAGACGGAGTGCCGTTCGGCACATCTGCTTTTGCGGCTTTATCCGTGCCGCCTACGGTGCGGACTTGCTGTTTTTCAAGCCTGCCGCCGCTTTTCTTGGAAAGCTCCGTCTTTTGAGCAATTCCGTGAGAAATAACCGCTTTATCGTTTACGGAATGAGCATTTATTCCGTTTTTCTCAATGATAACTTTCAAGGTAAATCACCCCTTTCCCGCCCATTGATTTGCCATAGCTTTAGCCACGCCCATAAAGGTTTTTGAGCGCAGCTTCGCACGTTCGGCTTGACTTTTTCCACTTACTTTCATAGCCCAGCAAATACCCTTTACCTTGCCGCACTTTGCAACATATTTGCCGTAAGGAGCAGGCCGAGGAAGTTGGCTTGTCGGCTTTAGCAGTGGCAAGCCTTTTAACCAAAGACAAGTCCGCTTTGTAACATAGTTTTCGCTGTCCTCGACACTCTCTGCAAAGAAATACGGCTCAATAATCTGCGTTGGCTTTTTATAGTGCTTTGACATATATCCAACAGGATTTTCTATCGCAATCTTTTCACAATCAGCGTTTGCAAATTTGAGAAAAAAGTCGGCGGCACTCTCCCGCAGCTTCTCACGATTAGCAATGCGTTCGGGCGGATTGCATTTCGGGGAGAAATGACGAGTGCCTGCTATCGTGAGGTAGGTACACGGAGGAAATGCGATAATCATATCCCACTTTCCGTAGAGTATGTGAGCTTTTCTATCCATAGTTGAGAAAGTACAATAACCATTCAGCAGAGGAAGGACATCGCCCTGTATGTGCCATTCGGGGAAACCGCCCGAACAAGGAACAAGGTCACAGCTGTATGCACTGTGACCCAATTTCCGTAATTCGATTGTTACCCTTTGGCTTTCCTCGCAAGCAACCAATATTCTCATTGTCACTCTCCGAATTTCGTTGTCATTAGCTTGTATAGCTTGGTATCTGTCGGGAAATCGTCCTTAAAAGGCAGAGAGCCGTTAAGACCGCAGTAAATCAAGCCCGAACCTGCGGGTGCGCCCGTGACGAATTTCATCATAGCGTCGGGGATTTTGAGTATTCGTGCAAGCTGTTCACGGTCAGAAGCGGCTTGATTTAACATCAAGATAAACTCCGAGTTGGAGAGCATAGAACGAGCCGTGTCGGATTTGAGCAAGTCCTCAACATTTTGCGTAATACCTGTCGGAATACCGCCCCACTTTCTCGCTCGCTTGTAAAGCTCAAACAGGAAGTTGGCGCTTTCCTCGTTACGGAACAGGAGATAAATCTCGTCAATGTAAATACGGGTACGAATGCCACGCTCACGGTTGCGAACGATTTTATCCCAAAGGTTTTCAAGCACGACCATCATACCCAACGGCTTCAACTGCTTTCCCAAATCCTTGATGTCATAGACAACAACACGGTTGTTTACATCGACATTTGACGGATAGGCAAAGGTTTTCATCGAGCCGTTAACGTACAATTCAAGCGACATATACAGCGGCTTTGCTTCTTCGGACTGCTGTTTGCAAAGAATATCGTAATAGTCTTTGAGCGTGGGCATTTCCGTGGTATTGCCGAGCAGAAAATCTCTGTAAACCTCGTGTAAGCAGTTGTCGATGATTGTTTTCTGTTCGGGAGAAATGCCCTGTTTTCCCATAATCGTTTCAAAGAACGAGAGGAAGAAATCGTACTTGGACGATACAACATCTTCACCCTTGTTGTACTCCTCAATGGAGATTTCAAGCGGATTAAGGTGTGTATCACTGCTCTCGGAGATATACAGCAGCTCACCGCCGAGAGCCTTGACGAGATTTGTGTATTCTCGTTCGGGGTCAACGATGATTATTTCGTCATTCGTGGCAAGGAACACATTAAGCATTTCACGCTTTGCCGAGAATGATTTACCGCTTCCCGGACATCCGAGTATAAAGCCGTTTGCGTTAATCAGGCTTGCACGGTTGAAGATAATCAGATTGTTGGTGGTCTGATTTAAGCCATAGTACACGCCGCCCTCCTGCGATAACTCTTTTGAATTAAAGGGCATAAACACACACGCACTTTCGGTTGTGAGTGTTCGGCGCACTTTTAGGCGGCAGTTTCCGAGAGGTAAACAGCTTGCAAGTGCGTCCTCCTGCTGATAATTCGCACGGCTTGTGGTGCAGACTTTCTTTCGGAAAACGGCTTCAACCTTTTCGGTGTTGTTGTCAAGTTCATCAAACGATGTTCCCGTTACCATAACCACAAGGTTAAGCAGAAACATCTTCTGATTTTTGCTCTGTAAATCATTGAGCAATTCTTCGCCTTCTTCAAGCGACTGCTTCAAATCGTCGGAAATGACATCAGTAAACACACCGTTCTGCGCCGCCTTACGCTCTTTCTGCATTTTGTTGGAACGCATTGCGGTGAGCTGTCGCTTAACTACCTTAATAGCCTCGCTCGGCTCTACGGGAGCGATATTCACCGTTGCAACTATCGGTAACGAGGTTTCGCAAAGCTCCTTTAACAAATCGTCCACAAGCGACGAGGGCAGGTGTTTCAGATAGACCATTCGTGCGTACTTATCGTTGTACAAAAAATAGTCTTTCTTAAACTCAAAGTAGTCGGGACAGCAAAGGCTCTTTTCCGCACCACGCATAAACTGCGAGGTGTTTATCGGGCGTATCTCTTGGTTTACGCCACGGAAAATATCGGCGATAATACGGATACGCTGATTAGCCTGCAGCTTCTCGATATTTGAGCCGATTTTCTGAAAACAAGTTCTCATAGCCAGCTCGTGAGCCGAAATCTTCTGCTGTGCTAACTCCAAATTCGCCGCCGTGACGGTAATTGTGATGTACTTTTTTGTGGTAATACCATTTTGCCCCTGCTGCATTTTGTCTAACAGCATATCGTTGTACTCCTGCCGATACTCGTCAAACCCGTCACCAGCGGGCTTCAGGAGTATCTTGTGAGCAAACTCACGCTGATTGATGACATTATTATGCAGCGTTATCTGAATATCATCGCTTGTATCAAAGCTGTTGAGCAAATCCCCGTATGCGAGGAAAATACGCTCCTGTTCCGCACCGTCCGCAGCGTCGTATGTTACATCGGTAAACGAGTAGGTGACGGAGTAGTGGTTGGGGCTTACCTCAAAAATGTACTTGCCGCAAACGTGTTCGTAAGGGATAGTATCCTGCACCGAACGAGCGACCTTGCGGACTTCGTTCTTAACCTTTGGCTTTTTAGCCTTTTTCTGCTTTGCTGTGCGTACTTTGTCTATATCCTTTGCGGTGCTTGCCGCAACAGGCTTTTTAGATGAGAATAAACTACTCATTGACACGCTCCTTTCGCTTGGATTTTCTGCTGTTTGTCTTTATTGCCGCAAGCTGATGAGCGATTTCGCTCTCGATTATTTCCTCACGGCACTCCCAAAAGACGGGGAGTTCCTCATATTTGCGTTTCTGCGGCTCGACCCATTTCTGCCGATAGAGTATAGCGAGAAATTTCTCAAACGGCATTCCGTCATATCTGAAAAAGCCAAAGGCGAAAACAGGGATAGCAACGAGAATGATTATCCACCCCACCATATCCTCGCCGAGATAGTCCTTTCCGAATATAAACAGCGGAACACAGATTGCGAGAGCCACAACCGCCGAAACCAACTGCCGTACCGTCAAACCAAACAGAAATTTTTCTTTGTAATCCGTGATTTCTTTCGGAATTTTAATTTCAATCAATGCTCACACCTCCTACATTGCTCCGCATATCTTCTTTGACCACGCTCCCGACTGCATAACGCCCATAGCCAAAGTGAGAGTTGTTACAAGTCCCATTATTCCGCTTAAAGTCAGGTTGGTACTGCCTATTCGACCGCTTATAAGTGCGGTGTTTACTGCGGAGTAGGCTACGAACATAATCGCCAAGACGATTGCCTGCAAGCTAACGGCGGCGTATGATTTCAGGAAACCCTTTCCGACATCGGAAAGTCCTTCACACGCAAATGTTGACAGCGGTACAGGTGCTATCAGAGTGTAAACCGTCAGCTCAAAGAGCCTTGCGATAACAACAACGTTAGCAAGTATCATTATGATTTTCATAATCAAGCCTTGAATTGAAATCTGCAAATTCAGCAAAATCGGCTGAAAGTTCAGGAAACCTGCGTCCACATTATTCACTATCTGCGAAGCCTGCGACGCTGATACGAAATACTGCGCTTTCGTCATATCATCGCCCGAAATGAAACTGTACTGCGTAATCGTTCCGCTGATTGCGTTTATAAAGCTGTTGAAACCACGATACAGCATTGTCGTGAAAAGTTCGGCATTATCAACACAGACCTTTGCCACCACCAGCTTGATAAACAGCATCAAGACATTCTCCCAAGTCACCCACTGCAAGTGGAGCGATTTTGTGAAAAAGTCTATCAGGAAGAACATAACGCACAGAGTAAGTGCGGTTGCCTTTATCGCCGACATAAGAGAGGGCAAGGACGTTGTAGTTGTTTGGAGCAAACTGTCGTTTGTGAGCAGTTCGATAAGCATTGAGAACATTGAGTTTAATTCGTTAATAATGCCCTTGATGTTGTCCATACACTGCCCATATCCCCACATATAAAGACCTCCTTTCTGAAAAAAAGGAAAAGGCGGCAAGACGGAGCTTGCCGCCGTTTGCCCAAAAGCCGACAAGGACGTCGGCAATTAAGGCAAACAGGCGGTACAATCAGCCGCACCGCCCAATCCAACAAAAAAAGGTGCAACACGATGTTGCAAAGTGTTCGCCAAAAATGCGGCAAGGACGCCGCATAACCAAGCGAACACAATGCTACATATAGCACCAAACGGAAATTATGCGAGGAACGATTAAGCCGTAATACCGAACAGGTCGAGCGAGAGCGTAAGCGCAAACACTACAAAGCCCGAAGCCAGCGTCATAAGTCCTCTTGTCTTTGCTTCTGCGTCGTCGTTCTTGATTGCGAGAGCAAACATAACACCGCCGACAAACGCAACCACAAGACCGATACGACCTATCCAAGTTGCGAAGAACCCGATTACCTGATTAAAGGCGGCTTCACCGTCAACAGCTCCACCGCCGCCCTCGCCCTCGGCAAAAGCGGGAACGGCGGTCATAATCGCCATAGTCACCATAGTCGTTACGGTTGTGATAACCTTCTTGCACTTGCTCTTTGCCGCAGAGAAGAAACGTGCAAGCGGATTTCTCTCGGCGTTCTGCTTCTTACCCTCAGCAGCGGGGCTTGTTGTGATGATGTTGTTGTTTTCCATAAGAAAACCCTCCTTGAAAAAATAGTGTATATGTATAAACTGTTTCGCTTTGTTGGCGCAGCGTCCTTGCTGCGCCTTTGGGCGAAACAATTCAACATCGTGTTGAACCGCCGAATGCGGCTATATCCGTTAGAAAAGTTCTGCGCTTTGCACAAAAGCGTTATAATCTTCCTCACCAAAGACTTTAGGCTCGGACAAATCCATAGGGATTATATCTTCTGCGTTCGGGAGTTCCTCATCGGTGAAATCCAAACGCTGATTAAGGTCATAGACTTGTACGCTTGACAAGTTACGCTCCTGTTTCTCGTGCCTTTCGATAGCGGCGGCAAGCTCCTGCTCGTCCTCCTCGTAAAACTCGTTGTCAATGTTGTCGGTATCCATTTCGTACACCTCCTCGGCTTTGTTTTCATCATCGGGAATATCCACATCGGTAATCGCTTCTTCATCGTCAATCGGCTTTGAAACCGCTTTCGGTGGGATTTTCTCGGTGTAATTTGCGGTCATATCGGGAGCTTTCTCCGTGACAAGACCGTCAATCAGGTAGGCATAGTTTTTGTTGCTGTCCTCCAAAAACGGATAATTCTTAAATGGTTTCCTTGCCAAGCGATTTTGAGATAGCTTCAAGCGTACTCGCTTCTTGACCGCCCAAAAATAAAAGACTGTCGCAGTTACCCGTGACAATCTCCCAAGATTTATCATACATTTTTTTGAGCTGTGCCAAGTTCTGAATGATGATGTTTGCGCTGATTTCCATTGAACGCATTGTTGCAAGAAGCTTGTCGAAATCGGGGATAGTACCGATGTTGGCAAACTCGTCTAACAGGCAGCGAACGTGGACGGGCAGCCTGCCGCCGTACTTAAAGTTGGCGGTGTCGTAAAGCGTATCAAACAACTGCGTGTACATCATCGCCGCCAAGAAATTGAACGTTGCGTCCGAGGACGGTATGATTACAAACAGAGCCGTTTTCTTATCACCAAGCGTGTCAAGGTGAATGTTGTCGGTATGCGTTAAGTCCGCAACTTCGGGCAGATTAAACGCCGCAAAGCGCACCGCCGCCGAAATCAGGATTGACTTTGCCGTTTCCGCAGGAGCCTTTTTGAAATCCGCATAATAGGAAACCGCCATACTCATAGGATTTTCCTCACGCAGCTCGTCCATCATATCATCAAGCGGAGAGCGGTGGTTTTCGTCCTGTTCGGAGATTTCCGCTAATCTCATCATCTTCATAACGGTGGAGAAATTGCGGTCAAGGGATTTTCCGCTTGCGTCCTTTGCGTCCTTCTTCTCCAAGAGATAAAAGGCAATCGCAAGGGTAAGAGCTTTCGTGCTGTCGTCCCAAAATTGGTCGCCGCCGGACGAGCCTTCCTGTTTGGTATTCTTCATAAGGCAGTTGACCATTTTCATAACATAGGTTTTGTTTACATTCCCGTCCTTATCGTAGATATAATTAAACGGGTTGTAGTTGTTGCTGTGGCTCATATCAATAAGATTGAACACACGAATTTCATAGCCCGCCTTTTGAAGCAGCTTGCCGCAGGAACGGAGTAATTCGCCTTTTGGGTCGGTTACAACATAGCTCGTATTCAACTGCATTATGTTCGGCTTTACATAAAACCTCGATTTGCCCGAACCCGAACCGCCTATTACCAAAACATTGAGGTTTTCACGGTGCTGTCGGGTATTCACCGACATTCTGACCTCCTGCGTAAGCAGAATGTTATTGTCCGTCTGAAACGGCACTACCTTTAGCGGCGGCTTTTTCAGTATCTTACGAATGGGAGTTGCAAGCCAATTCGGGAGATTGTCGGGAAACGGCTTTTTCTTGTCGGCGTTATCCCGTAAGAACTGTTCTTCCTTTGGGGTAGCCCACCTCGCCGAGCCGTGTTCCACGCCCTTGCGGTGAAGCCGCTTTTTTGAGGTTGCTTTCAGCAAAGCGTATATGCCGAGAGCAAAGGCAACAATCAGCGTAATCTTTGCACTGTAACCCGAAAAGTCGGTGAAATGCTCCCAAATGGTATCTGTTGAGGTAAGCACCGTTTCAAACTGCGACATAAGCAGAGTGAAATCAAGCACACCCTCATCGTCAACAGACAAGTCCATAGCCGCACCGAGAGCCGCCGAAACATACAGGACCGCAAACACGATAATCACATAGAGCATAATCGTGAGCAAGTCAGGTTTACGCTTTTTCAACGCTTCTTCAACCCCTTATCAACGCTGATTTTCGGCATTTCGGGAGCGTTCTGCTTCTTTTTCTTCGATACAGCGTTGTTGATTTTATTCTGAATAACGCTCTGCTTCTTTGCCTTTGCAACAGCGTTCCGAGCGTTCTCAAGCGGAATATCAAAATTCCTTGCGATTTTCTCCTCAACACCCACGGTTGAGAAATTATAGGTGCGGGATTTGCCGCCCATTGACACGCTAAAGACATTATCGCCCGTGCGTTCAATGTGCATTTCCTTTGAGATACCCTGTTTGTTGACGGTGCGTTCCTCGATTTTGGAACGAGTTTGGCTCTCGATTTTGACCGCCTTTGAAACCGCCTTGTCAGCTTGATACTCCGACATTCCGAGCTTTGAAACACAGAGCGTTTTCATCTCGTCTTGGCTCATTTTCGCAGGAGTTAAGCCGACCACATTATCGCCGTGGCGAATAACTATATGTGTGTCTTGACCGTCCTTGAAATTCACAGCATCAAACCTTGTGTCACGCAGCGTTAAATCATCGCTCTGATAGCGGATATTCGTGCGTAGAGCGTCCAAATTCTCAATCTGCGTTGGCTTTGCGAAATATGCTTCTCGGTCAAGGCTTAAATCATAGCAGACCTTATTTGCGGCAATATCCGCTTTCGCCGCCGAGTAGCCGAGGTTTTCCTGCAAAGCCTGCGACACCTGTTCTTTGGTGAGCTTATCGGCAGGGAGCGTAACGCTCTTTCCACTTAAATCATCTGAAACAACAATCTCCTTTGTTTCAGATTGAGCAAAAGCCGCAGCTCGTTCCTCGGCATACTCATTCCGCAGAGCGTTCACCTCGTCTTGAATAGCCAAATCATAAGCGTTGGTTTCGGAAATGTCATAGACAGTAACCGAGGTAAATGCTTGTTTGCCGTTATCGTCAAGAACGGGATTTCCGCTTTCATCAACCTGCGGAGCGAGGATTTCAACGCCCTTTGCGTTCTCGTTCAGAGTGTACCCCTGCTGTTCCCAAAAGGCTTTTCCTGCCGCCTGTTTCGCATACGGCATTTCTCTCTCGATAATCTGCATATTGTGTTCGCTGTACTGCGGAATATCGACATTCCTGTTCTGCATATCGGAAAGAATACTGTCGTAAACGTTGGAACGCTGTTCAGAGCCGATTTCCGCATTTGTAAGAGCGTCTATCCGTGCCGAGATTTCCGTTTGCCTTTCCGTTTCGGGAACATTGGCGATAATGGAGCAATTCTCCGCAACCTCGTCATAAGTCCGCTTGTAGTCTGCTTTGATTACAGCGACCTGTTCGGCACATTCGGCGGGATAGATACACGAGATTTTTCCGTCTTTACCACCAACGAATTGGCACTCAATACCGTTTTCCTCAAAGGCGGTTTTCAGCGTGGAAACATTGTTTTCGCTGACGGAAAAGCACTTAACGCTCTGCGGTGCTTCTTTGAGCCTGTCCTGCATAACCTCGTTGGTGATTTGCTGTATTGCTCCCTTGTCACGTTCAAGAAACTCAATCGTCCGCTTTTCGCCGTTACCGATTATAGCAATAGGGATTTTGTATTGCTTTGCTTTTGCGGCAATCTGCTCTGCATCACGGGCAAGGAAATTGCTTGTGGTGGAAATCGGGGAGTTAGCCTTTTGTGCTTCAACAACAAGGTTTTTCGCCGATACAGTACCCAGCGACCTTGCATTAGCGATTTTGCCGCCGACATCATTTATTCCGTCAACGGACTTGTGATAGACCTCCGACAGCAGCTTTTGAGCAAGCGGAGCAAGCATTTTTATTAACTCCAATGCGACCTCAATAGCTTTTTGGCTCGTTTGCAGCGTCGCAGAAGCTATTTCGTCAGACATAGAATTACCTCCATTCTGTTTTATTGCGGTCAGGCGGTGCTGAAGAAAAAGGTGCTACATATAGCATCGTGTTCGCTTGGTTGTGCGGCGTCCGTGCCGCACTTTTGGCGAACACTATGCAACATCGTGTTGCACCGCCGCCGCAAGGTAGTTTATTCGGCTCTCGATACATAGCCGTACTTTTCCAAATCCAACAGATTTGCGGCGGCTACGCACTCGCCCTCGTAGGTGTATTTTCTGAAATTCTCGGCTGTGAACTTCATCTCGGTGGTGAAATAGGTGAGAAGAATAGCGAGCAAGCCGAGATGACTGAAATTAAGCCGCTTATCGGGGATAACCTCCGAGAAAGCAACATTGTTGGTAAGCCTGTAAACAACAGGCTTTGCGTTGCCCTCGTCAGATGTTCTGCGAAACTTTCCGTAATTCATTCCGTAAGCCCCCAAATCAGCGGTGGTGCGTTTTCTTCGGCGTGGGCGCAACACACTCAAAGCCCATTTTCGCAAAGTTTTCTTTCCACTTGCCGTAGATAGAGGTTTCGCTCATCGGGGAGTGTTTGTCGATATTTTCAAAGTCGATAGAGAACTCGCCGTTTATAGCGGTTACTCTCCAAGTTATTCCGTCGTTCTTGTTCTTAACCAAGTCACCGACCTTGAGATTGTCAAGCATATTTGCCATAATAATTCCTCCTGTTTAATCAATAAGTTTGTGCAGCTCGTTGAAAAAGGCTCTATTCCTTATCGACAAGCCGTTTGCGAGGTATTTATCCTCTAAATCAAAGCGTGTTTCAAGCTGTTCGACAGAGAAATCTGCACGGAAATTTCTCCAAGTGCGGTTATCCCAATCTTTGAGCTTTGCCCACAAATCGGGGAAATGCTTGTATAACTGCCGCAACTCATCAAGAGATTGCAAAGGACAGCACCAACAAGATACCCTATGGAAATGCTCGTAAAGACCGCCCCAATCAAAGCCTTTTTCATAGCAATATTTCAGGCAGTCGGCTTCGGTCATATTCCAATCGACAAGTGGGTGAATGTGTGTTGCCGATTTATTTCGCTTGCGTTCAAGGCGGTACTGCTCATCGGCAGCGATACCGACATACTCCAAAACATTGTAGTTTTCACGAAGCGGCTTCAGGAATTTCTCACGGGGAGCGTCCTTTAGCCGAGAGGTACACCAGCGCATTTTTGGTCCTGCCCAGCTATATCCATTTGAGCTGTTGCCGCCTTGCTTGGTGGATAGCGAATTGTCCTTGCGTTCAATCGGGCATTCCAACATCAAGTATTCATAGCTAAAATCGGACATCACACGGGTAATCGGTATTCCGACAGCTTCTTCGACCTTGCGAATATGCTCGTACATCTGCGGAAATTCAATGCCCGTGTCACAGAACAGAACGCAATCAATCGGCATTTTCCGTTCCACCATTCCGAGCAGCATAGCCGTGCTGTCTTTGCCGCCCGAAAAGGAAACGAGGTTAAATGTAGGCTTGTTCGTTTTCTATCACCTCCAATCGTGCCGGAAAACACAAAAAGCCGACTGCTTTTTCTGCAATCGGCTTAATGGTTTACATATTCAATTTTATTTGTGCGGCGGCTTCGGCTTATGCGTTAAACCTTTTGATTGACGGTGTTCGTTGCGCCTTTGAACATACATCTGCGACAAGTCGGGATTTTCTCGGAGAATGTCGTTCACCTCGTCGATTTTTGCACGAAGAACACGGCAGTTGGTTTCTGCCTGTTGTAAGCGTTCGGTAAGCGTGGGCTTCAGAGCGGTAGCCAAGTCCTCGCAGGAGCCGCTGTACTCAATCAGTTTCGGGCGGCAGCCTAACGGAACATCGTTGTTCCACTTGCTGAAACCGTCAACGAGTTCAGAACGGTTTTTAAGCGTTTCATAGGTTGCGCTGATACCGTTTCCGTATTTGGTGACAAGCTCAGGCTTAATGTATCTGCCTGTTTCAAGAAAGCGGTTAATCATTCTGCCGAGAGCCTTGTTTCGGTCTAACTCGTTGAAATGTATATAAACGGAGTAGCCCTGTTTCTTAACGGCGGCGATAATATCCGTAAGCTCATCGCAATCGCCACCAACACGGGGATATGTAATGTTCTCTCCATTCCGCACCGCCGCCTTGAACTGCCTGTCGGCAATGAGTTGGCTTTCCTTGTGGACTATTCCCGCACCCCAACCGTCATTGTATTCGGGGAGAAGTTTCTTTGCTTCATCGCTGTCAATTATCCGAGAATGATACATCTCGGAAATAGGCTCAACAAGTGCGGAAGATTTTCCCGACGCAGGTAATCCGATAACAATATCAAGCCGCTTTTCTCTGCGGATTTCACCCGTGAGAGAAACGTGACCGCTATCGTCCGTGACCGCACTGCCGGACTTTTGCAATCGGTTATACACACCGTTCTGAATACCCTCACGGTCTTTCAGTTTGACGGTTGGAACACCGTTTCCCAAGCAAGAATTAGCTTCTCGGATTTCCTTGAGCTGCCCGATTTCCGCTTCGGGAACATTCTCGCCGTTCGCAAGCCGTTTCAGAACGCTTTGCATTTCCTCCGAAACAGGCTCGCCCGTCAGCTTGTTTATCAATTAAATCACCCCCTTAACGCAAAAAAGCGGAGAACTTTTACATTCTCCGCTTTGCGTATATTCAGTTGTATCAGATGTCGGCAGCGGTTATCACACCGTCCTCAATCATCAGCCGTTCCTGTTCCTCAAACGGCATATCCCGTATCATATCCTTGTGAGCAAAAGCCCAATTCAGAACATCAACGAATTTAGGATTAAAGTCCTTGTGGTACTTTCTGTCCTCCAGCTCAACCATAAACTTGATTGACCAAGAAGATGTAAACTCACCCCACTCGACCTCCTCAATACCGATTGCGCTGAAACCCTCGATTTTCTCCATAAGAAGCTCCTTTCTGCCGCATTGTTTCCTGTTTCCATTATACAACATAAGCGGCGGCATTGTCAAGGAGAACACGAATATCCCGCAGCTCGTCAATAGTGGAAAGCTCCTTGTTTTTCTCCCGAACATCGTGTTTCAGATTACACAAGGCATTTTCCACATCTTCGTAGTCTATGCCGCTGTTCTCCATATCCTCCACAACTGCGGCAAGCACCGTTGACAAACTCACCATAACCATTCTCCTAAATGAAATCGGCTACAAGAGCGTTGCGGCAGAGAACATAAAGTTCGGTAGGGAGTATGTTCTTGTAATGCAGTTCGGTAAGGATTTCAAGGTGGCTTACGAATTTGAGAAAACGACATTCCTGCTCCGAGAGAAAAGGTTTGCCGAGCAAGTAGTCGGTAGTCACCCCAAAGTAGTTTGCAAGACACTCAAGCACGACAATATTCGGATAATTATCTTCGTTCTCGAAGGTTTCAAGCAAATCCGCCGGAATGTCTGTCGCTTCGGCAATATCATCAAAGGATAATCCACCTTCTTCACGCAGAAATCTGAACTGCTCCGCAAATCGGTGGAGAGTATCGGGCGGCACATTGTTTTCGTAAGGAATATCTGCCGTATTTTCCTCGGCGGCAGCTTCGCTGTCGGCTTTGTCTTTCTCATCGTTGTAGAGCGTGGTAATCTTCACATCAAGAGCGTCCGCAAGTTTGTTGAGCGTGGTGTATCTCGGCATCATCTTGTTTTCTTCGTACTTGCCGATATGCCTGTTATCGACACCCGAAATAGACGAAAGCTCGTCAATGGTAAGACCTTTTGCTTCTCTTGCAGCTCTTATTTTTTCGCCAATAGTCATAATTACGTCCTTTCTGAAAAAAGAAAATGTGGTGAAAGCCGAAACCCTCGGCAAACGGGTATGTAACGGCAATAACGCCCTCCTTTCGCATAGCCTGTCGGGAAAACGCTTCTCAAATAACGCCCTCACGAATGTCGTTGTAAGCCATATTCGCAAAGAAATTGCTTACCGTTGACTTTGAGTTATAGAGCGTTGTGATGAGATACGAGCGTATATTCCCGATACGGCTTGAATTGTGATGTAAAGCGTACAGAACGTAGTCGATTTCTTCGTCCGTGAGCTTCAGGAAACGGCTCTTAACAACCTCTTGCGATACCGCTTCGCCGTTTACACGGATAGTCGGCGAACTTGAACATACCACGTCCGTCATAATCGAAACCAACTCGTCCACTTGCTGTCTTTCGCCGATATTACGAGCATATTTATCCTCGTAGGAGATGTTTTCACGGATTATCTCGCCGTACAACTCCCGTTCGGCAATAGACGAAAACGAAATATTCTTGCCTTTGTCTATCAATTCAATCCTGTCCTCACGCTCCTGCGCCTGCGCAGGAGTGAATGAGTGAATTGATTTGTCGGTATTTAATATATTTATATTTAATTTTTCAATGGTGTCCGCTTGTGTTTTATCCGCTGTCGGAGTAACCGTTGACGGATTTTCCGCTGACGGACAAACAGAAAAATTACGCTTTCTCTTAATCTTTGGCGCAGAACTGTTCGGCTTACGCTCCGCAGCGTTATCATCGGGAGCGTCCTTTTCGGGCGAGTCCTGTTCGGACGGAACATAGTCGGGGTTGTCGGTGGGATTTTCGTACACTCTGTACTCGTTCTGTGCCATTCGTCCACGCTCGTCACGGAGCTGTGTTCGGGAAACATAACCGTACTGCTCAAGCTCCTTGATAGCGGTCTTTACGCTGTCAATACCGTCTGCGGCGATAACAGCCAAGCCTGTGATTGTGTAGTCCCAATCGGGCGGCAAACTCAAAATAACGGACAGCAGCCCCTTTGACTTGTAGGAGAGCCGCCTGTCCTTTAGGTGCGTGTTCGACATAACCGTGTAATTAGCGGTTTTCTCAACTCTGAATACTGTTGACATATCAATTCCTCTTTTCCTCTTTCAGCGCAGCTAACGCCAATAAAAAAGCCGACCACCCCTACGGCAGTCGGCTGAACGTACTATTAAATTGTGCTTCTTCTCCGAAGCTTTTCTGCAAGACCGTTGATTACCTCAAAGTCGTTGTCGCTTGCTATTTCAAGAAGCTGCGTGGTGTATCGTGCAAGGGCGGCGGCTTCGCTGTCCGAGAGCAGAAGCGGCTCGTAACTCTCCGAAACAATCTCAACATCGTCATTGTCGGGAACATCGCCGCCTGTAATTTCCTCCTCGGTGTCCTCAATCTCATCGGCGATTTCATCAACCTCTGAAACGGGCGGAGGTGAGGATTTTTCTTTTTTCGGCTTTGGAGGAGATTTCTTCTGTATCTCCTTAACCTCTTTATGAGAAATATCGGGCTTGTTCTCGATAATATCCCTTTGCTGTTCGGGAGCGAGCTTTGCGACCTCGTTTGCGGTGGATATAGACATCTCGCCGGACTTGACCGCCTGTTCAATATCGGGAATAGCGTTATGCTTGATATTATCAATCTTTGCGACTTGTGCAGGGGACACATTCAGGACCTTTGCGATATTATCCCTCATTTTGCCCTTGACGGGCTTGCCGGCTTCGTCAAGAGCCTTGAAGATACGCTCCAGCTCCTCGTATTCACGCATAGTGTCTGCGTCCGAATACTTACGCTGTGTAGCGTTCATCATTATTAGGTCTAACTGCGTTTCCTCGTGAGATTTCGCACTCTTGACATAGCAGGGAACGGTAGTTGATTTGTACCGCCCCTCATCAACAAGCCGATTTATAGCCGTTAGCCGCCTGTGACCGCTTATAAGCCGATACTGTCCGTTCTCTGCCGTTTCCACGATAAGAACGCTCATAAGCCCCTGTCGTTCAATATCCTCGGCGAGTTCCTCAATATCCGACATCTCATAGAAATTGTCCTCGTTCGGCTGAATATCCTCTATCTCAATCATCTTCAGGCTGTCGATAAAGCTGTCAGAAGCCGCTGTTTTCAAATCCTCGGCTATTGCGTTGGTGAGTTTAAGTTTAGCCATTCAATCACACCCTTTCTCTAATCTCGGCGGCTAAATCTGCGTAGCTTTTCGCCGCACTTGTCCAACCCATATATTCACCAGCGGTCAGACCGCCGCTTAATGAGTTCTTGATGACCTTGCTATACGGGATTTTGCTTTTCAAAGTTTTATTTCCAAGCGTTTCATTGAGCAACTCAAGGAGCTGTGCGTCTGCCGAGTTCTTCTTGTCGTACTTATTTATAATGCAGCCGCCGAATTTCGCTCCGCATTTCTTCACGATACCCGTAACGGTAGGAACACCTTGAATTGAAAATATGCCGAGTTCTATCGGTATAAATACCACATCACACGCTCCGATGAGCCGTTCGGTAACTTTGGTAAGCGCAGGGGGTAAGTCAAGGAGAACATAATCGTATGCAGAGCCGAAAGAAAGAATATTCCGAGCGATAGCCGCCTGTTCCTCGTCCGTAAAGCTGTCAAACTCTGATGTAATGCCGTTCAGCTTCTGTGTTGCCGTGATTATGTCGATATTATCGTACCGAGTGTGGCACAGAGCAGTTTCAGGCGATACCTCGGTATTCACGAGAGCCTTATCCAACCCCTCTTTCAGTTCCTCGGTGAAAAAGCGTGAGCATTTAGCCTGTCCGTCCACGTCGATTATGAGGACTTTGCTGTTCTTCGCCAGCTCGTAAGCTATGTTGATTGCCGAGGTTGTCTTTCCGACACCGCCCTTGTTGTTATAAAACGCTATTGATTTCATAAGTAAACCTCTTTTCTGTGTGGTGTTACATATAGCACCTTTCTGACCTCTTTTTTCACCTATATTTGTACGGCGAGGGTGAGGAAAGAGGAAACCTCACCCCAAAGGAGCTACCTTTGCCGTACTGTTAAATCCTTTGGAGGAGTTTAACCGTTATAATCGTGTTCGGGGTATCTCAATTTGATTGCTTCAAAGTAGTAGTTAGCGTAGGTAGAGGTGAATATCTCATCGGGAGTAAACCGCTTTTCCTCGCCCTTTTCAATGAAGCCGTTCCAAAGGTTGAACGCAAGCCGTGTTGTCTGAACTGATGTGCCTGTCTGCCAACCGCTGTGCAGACCGTCGGTATTGATACCGTCCCCTCTAAAGTCGATCACATCGTCAATGTGCCTTGCACAATCCCTGTCGAGCGTGAACAGATACGCAACCGCACGGTGATAGCAGTCGGTTGATTTCATCTTGGCGAGTGCAGCGTAGTATCTTTCCTCGTGTTCGTCGTTCTTGAAAATGATTTTCATAATAACCTCCATTCTATCAATCCACACATAGTGGAGTAGATACAAAGCAATTACAGATATTGACAATTCGCAATAAATGGTGTAAAATAAAGGGATAAAGGGGATTTTGTCCGTTGGGGTGCTCTGTCAAAAGAACATCTAAAGCACATCTAAAGCACAGCGATTTTTCATTTCTTTTTGCATTTTTTTGTCAGAAAACGCAAAAAAACCGTGCAATATCCAGCAAAAAGCACTGGATATTGCACGGTTGAGAATAAAATATGTGGTTTTATCAACTATAACGGAATAAAAAATAGCGGTTTTTCTTGGGGTGGTAGAGGCCGCAGGTTCAAATCCTGTCACTCAGACCAAATTAAACCGCTTTGCAAAGCCGTTTGTGGCAAGCAAGGCGGTTTTTGTTTTTCGGGGGAAATCGGAGATAGTGCGACATTAGTGCGACATTCAAATTAAACGAGATTAAACAAGGTGAAAGCAAGAGGGCATTTCCGTTTGGATTTGCCCTCTTGTTTTATGCTTTCTTTTTGTCCTTTTCGGCGGGTGTGGCGGTTGGCAGCAGCATAGCGCCGAGAACATTTGCCGCCTCAACATCTGCCTCCTCAAGAACGTGCAGATATTTGTTGGTGGTTTCGATGTCGCCGTGTCCGAGCCTGGTCTGCACTTGCTTGACATTTATGCCGCCGTATAACAGCAAGGTCGCTGATGTATGCCTGAGGCTGTGAAATTTGCGGTGTCTTAACCCGTTTTTCGAGAGAAATTTGTCGAATTGCTTTGTAGGTGTCTGGGGGTTCATAATCTCGCCGTTCCATTTGGTGAAAAGCCAATCGCCGCCGATATGCCATTATGTTCCAATTCGAGCGGCTTGCCGTAACTTTTCCTCTCGAAGCCGCTCGATAAGGTCAAGACATTCGCGATTTACTGTCACAGTTCTGACTTCATAATCTTTCGGCGGCTTTATCTGTACAGGCTTTCCCTTGAGCTTAACAGCCGCTCGCTCTATCGTTATTTTCGACTGTTCAAAGTCAACATCGGAGAATTTGAGAGCCACAAGCTCACCGCGCCGCGCTCCCGTAAAGATAGCCAGCTGTATAAGTGTCTGAAATTCGAGCGGCTCATTCTCCAGATAGGCGAGCATTTCCGCTGCCTCTGATTTACTGAATATCTCGATTTTCGGCGTTTGCGCTTTCGGAAGTGTGAGCTTTTCGGCTTTGGCTGGCGTTTCGGGTATTATCCCCAGCTTTACCGCCTGTTTCAGAATGGACTGCAACACTGTGAGATATCGGCGCACGGTGGACGGTAAGAGCGTTTCATTTGTCGGCTCTCCCGCGCGGTTGCTTTCGGGATAGATGCAAGCTGTTGAATATAGGCTTGTATATGCGCTGTGGTGAGGTCTTTCATCTTGTGATGTCCGAGAGCGAGAATAATATGCTCATCAATCTGCGAGCGATAGAACTGCATAGTAGCCGGTGACAGGCGGTCTTTCATTATTTCGAGGTAAATAGGGCAGAAATCCGCAAGCTTCATCGTAGGATTTGCCGCGCCGCCGTGGAGACCATCCCAAATCTTGTGTAAACTCCAAAAATAGTGTATAATAAAAGCAAACAAATGGAGGAAAAGAAAATGGGCAGAAAAAGAACACCGGAGGAAGAAGCAAGGCGGGAGCTAATCCGAGAGCTCTTGAGCAAGGCAAACGTTACGGGCATGGAGGATATCCAAACGCTGTTCAAGGATACAATAGCAGAGTTTATGGAGGACAGCCTTGACGCGGAGCTTGAGGAAACGCTGGGCTATGGGAAATACGACCATACCGCCAGAAGCGAATCAGGAACAACAAACAGCAGAAACGGTCACAGCCGGAAAACTCTGAAAACAAGTGCCGGAAAGATAGACATCAATATTCCGCGGGACCGAAACGGCGAGTTTGAACCGAGGATACTCCCCAAGAACCAGACCAGCGTCTCAACAGAAATTGAAAGCAAGATAATCTCAATGTACGCCAAGGGAATGACGACTTCGGATATCCAGGCACATATTAAGGATATTTACGGCATGAATATTTCGGACACAACGGTCAGCCGGATAACAGACAAAATTCTTCCCGAAGCCCGGGAATGGCAGCAGAGACCGCTTGAAAGCGTGTATGCAGTCGTGTTTATGGACGCGATCCATTACCATGTGCGCAGCGAGGGTCAAATCGTAAAAAAGGCTGTTTACATAGCGATTGGTATCAATCTGGAGGGCAAAAAATCGGTGCTCGGAATGTGGGTCGGCGAAAATGAAAGTGCAAAATTCTAGGCTTCCGTTCTGAATAATCTGAAAAACCGAAAGATCGAGGACATTCTCATCGCCTGCACGGATAACCTTACAGGATTCAGCGAGGCAGTAGCGGCGGTATTCCCGAAAACGGATATTCAGAATTGTATAATCCACCAGCTTCGGAACTCCGGCAAATACGTTTCGTACAAGGATATAAAGGCTCTGATGGCAGATTTGAAACGGGTTTATCAGGCTGTTGACGAGCAGTCCGCGCTGGCTGCTCTGGACGATTTCGCTGCTGTCTGGGACAAAAAATATCCGAAAATCTCGAAATCATGGCGGGAAAATTGGGCAAATCTCAGCACATATTTCAAGTTTCCGGAGGAGTTTAGGCGGCTTATTTATACGACTAACGCCATTGAGGGCTTCAATCGGCAGCTGCGAAAAGTGACTAAATCCAAGTCGGTTTTCCCGACAGATGACAGCTTATTCAAGATGCTTTACCTGGCTATGCTGGACATCACAAAGACGTGGACGGGACGGCGACAGGACTGGGGTCAGATATATCCTCAACTCGCGTTATACTACGGCGACCGCATACCCGAGTGACCGCCGCGCCAGAACTGCTGTTTCCGTTACGGGCTTCGCCCTCCACTTCAACAGCAGTTCCTATTGACAACTTAATATTTTTGTGATACCATAAATTCAGCTCTGAATGCATCGAAATGCACCCAGAGCTTACAGATTTCACTTGTTGCACATTTGTGGTTTACACAGATTTTGGGATAGAACCAATATCATTTCTGTAAATGTTTTTCACCCTCTGCTTTGTACGGCAGAGGGTGATTTGTTTATGACGTGGGGTGGTTTGGCGGATATGTTCCTTTGTCAGGTTTAGATGTATTTGATACCCTTAGCTTTTGCGTATTCTATTGCATAGGAGCCTTTCGGTGCAGTACTCTCATTATATCACGAGGTGCTTAATGTGTTAATTCTTTCGAGTGTTGCAATTAAATTATAAATCTATTTCTCAAATAATTTCAATTACACCTCCGGCGATTTTCTCTGCAAATTGCACGATACGCTCATTATCCCAATCAAGAGCGTATTTTTCAGCATAATCGCGGACAAGCTTTTCGGCTTCTTCCCGCCCGGCGATCTGTCGTTGTTCGCTGAATACAGACGGCGGCGACAAATTCTCGATCATATCCGAAATGCGGTTGGTGTTGGTCACAACCACCTCATACGCTTTTTCCTCGCCGAGATATCTGAATGTGCTAAGCATATCATCGGTTTCACGCAGCGAAAGTCCGACAGCGCATTCTCCGTCAATATACCGCGGCTCGTCACCGAGAAGAATGTGATAAATTATTTCTTCATCCCGACAATAATAGACGTTCCCCGCCGCACAAACAGGAATATCCAGCTGTGTTCCCAGGCGAATAATCTTCAGGACGGTTTCCCTCGGCATAGTGTGACAAATCTCCAGATAATCATAAAATCCCGCGATTTCGACAAGCTCTTTCTCCGATTTTCCGGCGGCAATTGCTCGGAAAAGCTCGCCTGTTTCGCTCCCGCTCCCGACTATCAGACCGTTTCGCAGCTCTGAAATCTTCTTCTTCGTGAGATATGCCGCGCCGCTGATTTTATACAGATTTTCCAGCCCGATTTGGTTTTTCACGATTACAACAAGCATTGTCTGCATATCGGGCAAATTGCACTCCATACCATAAATGAGTTTTATCGGCTTGTTCCCGCAAGCTGTGCGGTAAGCCTCGGGAAAAGCCTGTACAGTGGAGTTGTCGGTGATGGCAATAGCTGTTTGTCCGTATTCCGCCGCCTGCAATATCAGTTCCTCTGCCGAAGAAACTCCTGCTGCGGACATATTTGTATGAAGGTGAAGCTCCACACGTTCCTACCTGTGATTCAGCGCATTCAGAATCTTGTGGTATATCAACAGATTGGGATAGCAGCCATAATCCGAAAAAACGGAAATCCCGTTATGATAATAATGCTTCAGAATAGCTGCCGCGCAGCCTGCGCTTCGTCCCTGACCATACTCGCACTGGCAGATGATATTCAGCCCTCTGTTATAGCAGTCGATAATAAACTCCGCTGTTTGGTTTGCTTCGGGGAAGAATGTGTCAAAGCTACCGCCGCTGTCATACAGTTCTTCTCTGTCGATGTCATTGATTGCGATATACATAACCCTGCTGCAAACACCGCTGTAATCCACACGGTTCTCATCGTCACCGACATCATAAAAGCTTATTACCGCCCAATCCTTAAACGACATTCCGCCGGCAATAAGATTCTCAATGCTTTTACGCGAATAAAATGCTACGCACATATTTCTTCTCCTTTTCATTTCGTTTTTTAATTAGTCCCTGCTCATACCTATAACCGTTTTTCAAACGCAAAGTTAGTCCAAAAAGAGAAGAAAATTTTCAATAGGATTTTTGGCGAATATGACCAACCGTTTTTTACATCTCTTGTGATTCGTTCGTCTATTAATACATTATTGCCCAAAACGCTCTCCGCGCACAGCAGATGGTGTATCTTATTCCTATAATATAGGTTATGGGTAACCATGAGGTTTTTCATATAAAATGATACAAACCAAAATAAAATCGGATTTCTCGAAAATGTAATCACTTGCGTTTAAAAACTGAATTGCTAAACCAATTATTTATGCGATTTTTTTCCAGGCTTATTCAACGATTAATTTGGTTTCATCAATGCAACCCTAAACCAAGAAATGCAACCAAATGCAACCCTATGCAACTTGTATCAAAATATGCGTTTGTAGCCAGCCGGTGCGACCGGCAACGTTTTCGTCCCTGCTATTCGGTAGGGGCGATTTTTTTTGCTCGGAAATGAGAAATCTTTTTGCTCACGATACCGCATTAGAGGGCGCTCCGTTGGACCGTCCTCTAATGCGTTTTCTCCGTTTTCGCAGGTGACAGAATGTCACACTTGCACGAAAACGGAGAAAGCCGCGGTTTCTGCGAAAATTTCACTTTAATATATTACATTTCGCCTCCGGTAAGTACTTGGGGCGATTTACTTAGAAACAAATGTCACTTATTGTCTTGACATTTTCGCCAGAATATGATATACTGTCATTACAGCAGATGAGTGTTTCAAACTTGGGCAACTGTCGCCCTATGTTTGTCGAGAAATTCAGAAAACACTTATCCGCTTTTTATTATCGAAACACAAATCGTTTGCAACGTTGCCCTCATACAACAAACCCGCTGTCTTTTCAACAGCGGGTTTTGCATTTACTCTACGAGCACGTCTATATTTGCTTTCACGCAACGCTTGACCGTTGCGAAAAACTACTCTCCGAGAACATCCAAAATCGCTCCCGCGCAACGGTTGACTGTTGCGCAAAACTATTCTCCGAGCACGTCCAAAATTGCTCCCGCGCAACGGTCTATCGCTTCGTCAAGCTCACCTTCGGTTATCGTGAGAGGCGGGTTGAAATACAGCACATCGCCCAACGGTCGCAACAAAAGCCCGCGTTCCAGTGCCTTTTTGTAGATTTGATAACCCGTTCTCAGCTTGCTGTCAAAGCTCTCCTTTGTGCGCGGATTTTTCACCAACTCAATCGCGTTTATCAATCCGATGTGTCTTATCTCACCTATGTGCTTATAACCGCCAAGCCGCTCGTTCAGCCGCTTGTTGAGGTAAACAGCACGTTTTTGCGCGTTCTCCAAAATGTTCTCCTCACGGAAAATCTTCTGCACCGCGAGCGCACACGCACAGCCAAGCGGGTTGCCCGAATAGGTGTGAGAGTGCATAAAAGCCTTGCCCTCGGAGTAATCCGCGTAAAATGCGTCATAAATCGCTTGCGTGGTGATGGTTATCGCCATCGGCATATATCCGCCCGTCAAGCCCTTTGAGATGCACATAATATCGGGCGAAACTTCCGCGTGCTCAAACGCAAACATCTTCCCCGTTCGCCCAAAGCCTGTTGCTATTTCATCGGCTATCAACAGCACGTCATACCTGTAGCACAATTCACGCATTTTCTTCAAATACAACGCAGGGTAAATCCGCATACCCGCGCTTCCCTGCAACAACGGTTCCACGATAACCGCCGCTGTTTCCTCCGCGTACCGCTCAAACGCTTTCTCGGCGTGTTCAAAGCACTCGCATGAGCAATTATCGCGGTTTTTCCCGTATGGACAGTGATAACAGTCGGGGGCTTCTATTCTTATCGTGTCCATCAACATCGGTCGGTAAATCTTCGCGTACAAGTCCATTGTACCAACCGAAAGCGCACCGATTGTTTCTCCGTGATAACCCTCGGTCAGGCACATAAAACGCTGTTTCTTCGGCTTGCCCGTTTGATACTGAAACTGAAAAGCCATTTTCAGCGCACACTCAACAGCCGCCGAGCCGTTGTCCGAGAAGTTGAACTTGCACAAGCCTTTCGGTATTATCTTCATCAACTCGCCGCAGAGCTTTATTGCCGGCTCGTGGGTGAAATTCGCGAAAATGACGTGCTCGAGGCGGTCTATCTGCTCCTTAACGGCGGCGTTTATTTTTGGGTTGCAGTGGCCGAGCAAATTGCACCACCAGCTCGATACAATGTCAATGTACTCCTTGCCGTTCTTATCGAACAGCCGCACGCCCTCGCCGCGCTCCACCACTATCGGCGGGAGCGTTTCATAATCCTTCATCTGCGAGCAAGGGTGCCAGATGTACCGCAAATCCTGCTCAACCAAATCGTTGTACGTCATCTCAAATCTCCTTATATCAAAGCGTCTTGTAAAGCTCCACAAGCGTTTTTTCGTCAATATCAAGCTCGGTATCGTTCTCGCGAACAACCGCGATTACACGCACTCCCGTAAGCTCCTCAATCATCGCAAGATTATCACGTTGCATTGTGTCGCCGTTCCACTTGTTGAGGATAATCCCGTTCACCGTGAGCTTTCGCGCACGCATATACTCAACCGTTGTCACAACCGCGTTTATTGTCCCTAGCCCCGCGTCCGCGACAACAACCGACGGCAAGCCGAGTTCTCTAATTATGTCTTCGAGGAAAATTGTGGCTTTCGCGTCCTTTCGTATCGGGCAGACAATACCACCGCTTCCTTCCATTGTCACAAATTCAAACTGCTCACAAACCCGCGCGAATGTTGATTTTATCACGCTCATTTCAGCAGGATTTCCCTCAATCCGTGCGGCAAGGTGCGGCGAAACCGCCGTTTTGTACAGATACGACAGCAAAAGCTCCTCGCTTTCACCGATTTGCGCGAACCTGTTCACATATCCCGCGTCACTCTCGGAAACACTCTCCGCGCCGCTCACCGCCGCCTTGTAATATCCTGCGTTAATCCCAAAGCTCCGCAGTTTCTTGACAATCAGCGCGGTAACGTAGGTTTTTCCGATATCCGTGCCGGTTGCCGTAACAAAAAGTCCCTTTGGCATTTCAATGCTCCTCTCCAAATTTCTCACGATAAACTCCGTGCAAAAGTTACCTCTCGGCAAATTTTACGCGATAACCAAGCTCAGCGCACATTTTCATATCGTTGTCAATCGATATCCCGCGCGTTGTCAGCATATCGCCGGATATCGCCGCGTTTGCTCCCGAGTGGAAAAGAGCCTTGCCCATATCGCCGAGCAAGCCCCTGCCGCCCGCAAGCCGAATTTGCCCGTCCGGTATTATAAAGCGGAATATCGCAACAACTCGCTTCGCTTCTTCCTCGGTAAGCGTGGAGTTGTGCTCAAACGGAGTGTTCGGGATTGGGTTGAGCAGGTTCACGGGAATTGACTTTACACCAAGCTCCCGCGCGGTCAACACCATATCAATCCTGTCCGTCATCGTTTCGCCAAGCCCCATTATTCCCCCACTGCACACCTCAAGTCCCGCCGATTTCGCCGCGTTTATTGCCGCTATTTTGTCGTCAAAAGTATGCGTTGTGCAAACCTCGGGGAAAAATCTGCGAGAGCTTTCAAGGTTGTTGTGAGCACGGTCAACGCCTGCTTCTTTCAGCTTGCTGAAGCTCGCCTCGTCCAACAATCCCACGGAAACGCACACCGATATCGGGCACGCTTTCTTTATCGCGCGAATACTCTCGCAAAGGCTGTCAACCTCGCTCTCCGAGAGCCGTTTCCCCGAGCAAACTATTGAATAGCGCAACACTCCGCGCTTGTAGTTGTACAACGCGCCCTCGACAAGCTCCTCGGTTGACAGAAGCGGATACTCCTCGCAATGCGTGTTGTAGTGAGCGGACTGGGCGCAGTATTTGCAGTTCTCCGAGCACCGCCCGCTTTTGCCGTTGATTATCGTACACATATCGAAAGTGTCCCCGCAAAAGTGCGTCCTGATTTCATCTGCCGCCGCACAAAGCTCACCGAGCGGCGCGTCAATCAGCGAAATTGCTTCTTCCCGCGTGATTTTGCCGCCGTTCAACAGATTGGTTTTCAGTTGCTCAATATTGTTCATCTCGCAACACCTCCGCGGTATTTTTGGGCAATCGGGATAAGACGTTTGCCGAGAATTGCCGCCAAAACGCACAGCAAAATATCCCCCGGCACCGCCAGCACAAAGCAATACCACAAGGTCATCGAAAAGCTGATTGCGCCGCCCTCTATCCAGAGATTTTTCGCGAAATAAAAGTACAAAATCCCGAGGAAGTACACAATCCCAAGTCCCGCGAAATTTGCCGCAAGGAGCCGCTTTAAAGACGGGTTTGGCACGGCGTTTGCAATTTTCCCCGTGACAAATGTACCGATGATAAAGCCAATAAGATAGCCGAAGGTTGGCTTCAGAACATAGAAAAATCCGCCGCCCTCAGCGAAAATCGGTACACCGATTAGTCCGAGCACAACATACGCGCCAACGCTCGCCGCACCCCATTTCGCGCCGAGAAGCAGTCCGGCAAGCGTTGTGAAAAGGAACTGCAAGGTGAACTCCATATACGGAATGGGGATTTTAATGAACGCGCCTACCGCCGTGAGCGCCGTAAAAACCGCGCACATACAAAGCATAAGCGCAGTGTTTTTGGTTTTTGTGTTTGTCATAAATTTCTCCTTATCGTTATTTCACCAGATGTTAATGTACCGCAGCTACCGTCTTCATAGCGCACTTTTAATGCACAATTGTTGTCAATGTCAACCAAAACCGCGGGTGTTTTATCCTTACCGTCTATGCCCGATAACACGAAAATCTGCTCCCCGCGCCACATCAGCCGCTTTCGGTATTCATCAAGATAACCGGTGTTGGGAAGAAGCGCGTAAAGTAGCATAAAATTCTCGTAAACCGTTGCCGCAAGCCGATTTCTCAAGTCACCCGCGCGTTGCTCAAGAACAGCTCCCGCGATGTCCGAAAGCTCCTCGGGGAAACCGTTTTCGGACGGGTACACGTTTATCCCGATACCAAGCACAGCGTAGTCAAGCGCGCCGTTTTCCATATCAAATGCCGCTTCCGTGAGGATACCCGCAACCTTTTTCCCGCTGATGTAGATGTCGTTCACCCACTTGATTTCAGGCATCGCGCCGCACGTCTTCTCCAACGCAATGCAAACGGCAACCGCCGCTACCGAGGTGATTTTCATCGCCTTGTTCACCGCAACACGCGGTCTGAGCAAAATACTCATATAAAGCCCCGTGTCTGCCGGCGAGAAAAAGCTCCGCCCGCATCTGCCCTGTCCGCACGTCTGTTCCGATGAAACCACAAACGTTCCCTCAGAAGCGTCTTTTTGTGCAAGCTCACGCATATAAGCATTTGTCGAGCCGACTGTTTTCAGTACAAAAATGTCGCGCTCACCGCAAAGATAACGCCGAATACCTGTTTCGCTGAGAACATCGGAGCTGTCCTCAAGACAATAGCCGCGATTTGTCACCGCGTCTATCCGAAGCCCCTCCGTGCGAAGCGCTTTTATTGCCTTCCACACCGCTCCGCGTGTGCAGTAGAGCCGTTTCGCGATATCCTCGCCCGATATATAAACACCGCGGTTTTCTTCAAGCAACCCGCGAAGCTGTTCCTTTAACGTCAATATTGTCAACCTCCTAAGCATTTTACCGTAGACAATTATAGCACGAATTTACCGCAATGTCAACCCGTTTGACCAAAAGAGTTGACAATCGACAATTTGTTTAAAGCAACATTTTATTAAGATATTATTAAGATTATTGACAAATGTGGAAAAATATTGTATAATTATACCAAGAAATATACTAAAATCCAAATTTTGGTGTATTTCTATACAAAAAATCGGAGGGAATTTATGGTACTTTTATCTGAATTTGTGGGAAGCTTAGTCTTTCTGCTCGGCGGTTACGCTTATATGTGTAACATCAACCTGAAAAAGACGCTTGTCAGCAAGCTGAATTACATAGAGCTTGCGGTGGCGTGGAGCTTGGCGGTCGGCTTCGGTCTTACTGTTGCCGTGATAATGGGCGGGCCTGCCGCGCTTAATCCGGGCGTTGTGTTCGGGCAGTGGATTGAAAAGCTCATCGACCCCGCAAAGGGCTTGAATCTCGCGGACGGCGCGCTGTTGATTTTAATGGAATTCCTGGCGGCAGGCGCGGCAGAAATAATTTGTATGATTTTCTTCTGGGATTCGTTCAAGGCTTCGGGTGACGCACCGAAACGCGGTATTTTCTCGGCTTATCCCGTTAAAAAAAATATGCCGCTGAATTTTGTTCAGGAGGTTCTTGCAACATTCTTGTTCCTGTTCCTTGTTCTTGAAACGATTAAAGTTGCTCAAAATGCGATTGCAATCGGAATTGTCGGCTTTGCCGCAGTAATGCTCCTCTCGCTCACCCTGAACAGCACGGGCTTCAGTATGAACGGTATGCGCTCGTTTTTCAGCAGTATTTGGTTTGCTATTCTCCCGTTCCCGAATAAAAACGGCGAGAAGGTTGACTGGACTTATCAGATTGTCGTAAACCTTATCGGAAGCAGTATCGGCGGTATTCTCGCGGTTATTGTGGTTAACGCGATTTGAAATGATATCAGGCACCGTTCTTGTGCGGTGCCTGATTTTTTGTCCGGTACAGTTCACTTGCGCTGAATAATTGCACAAAAGCCGGTTAAAATAGAAATTGTGAGAAAAATTTTGATTTTTTTGAAAAAAGTACTTGACAAAACGGATTGTTTGTGGTAAAATATTCATTGTTGATTATTGGGGCGTCGCCAAGCGGTAAGGCAACGGACTCTGACTCCGTCATTCGGGGGTTCAAATCCCTCTGCCCCAACCAACCGGTGCGACCGGTAGCCAATTTTGCCTCTAGTTTCTTCTAGAGGCGATTTTTTGTGCCTGCAAACAAGTTTTTATAGGAAGTGTTGCTTTTGAAACGGAAATTGTTCTTACTGATAACCGCTGTCGCGTGCCTTGCGGGGTGCTCAAGCGGCGCTGTTATCGAAAATCCCTCGGCAAATTCGGGTTCTTCGGTAACCGAAAATGTTGGTTCCTCGGGAAATTCGGGTTTCTCGTCAACCGCGAGCTCAAGTTCCTCGAGTTCAACGGAAAGCGCGAGCTCAACGGAAAATTCGAGTTCTTCGGAAAGCTCATCGAGTTCAACCGAAAGCTCCTCGGTGACCACAAGCTCTTCGGGTTCAGACTCGGCAAATCCCTCGGATTTGGCGCAGATATCGGGCATTGAGCTTGCGAAAATGATTAAGGTCGGCTGGAATATCGGCAACTCCTTCGACGCGTCCGACTGCACTTGGGTGAACGATGAAATGCTCTACGAATCCGCTTGGAACGGCGATATGAACACCGAAACTCATATCCAAATGCTCAAGGACGCAGGCTTCAACGCCGTGCGTATCCCAGTTTCGTGGCACAACCACGTTTCCGATAATTACTCGATTAGCGAACAATGGCTCGCGCGCGTGAACGAGGTTGTAGATTGGTGTCTCGAGCGCGATATGTTCGTTATCCTCAACATTCACCACGATAACAGCACTGGATTTATGTTCCCGAAAAATCAATATCTCGAGCAGTCCAAAAGTTACATTTCGGCAATCTGGAGACAGCTTGCCTTTCGGTTCAAGGATTATGACGAGCGGCTGATTTTCGAGATTATGAACGAGCCGCGACTTATCGGTCATAACAACGAGTGGTGGATTGACGATAACAACGCGGACTGCAAAGAGGCAATTCAGTGCATTAACGAGATAAATCAAGTCGGCGTCAACACAATCCGCGCAGCCGGAGCCTACAACAAAACCCGCTTTATAATGTGCCCCGGCTATGACGCTTCCGCGGACGGTGCGCTGAACGCGGGCTACGTGCTCCCGAACGACCCCGTCTCCAACAACAACCACATTATCGTTTCCGTTCATGCTTATACGCCGTATGAGTTCGCGCTTCAAGACGGCGGCACATCGCAATGGTCAAGCTCAAACCCCTCCGATATGCAGAATATGACCGGCTTTATGGATAGGCTTTACGAGAAGTTCGTGAGCAAAGGCACGGCGGTTATTATCGGCGAGTTCGGTGCACGAAACAAAAACGGCAACACCGCCGCCCGCGCCGATTTCACCGCAACTTATGTTTCCGAGGCGCGAAAACGCGGTATCCCCTGCTTCTGGTGGGACAACAACGCTTTCTCCGGCAACGGCGAGCTTTTCGGTGTTCTCGATAGAAAAGCAAGTAGCTGGTATTTCCCCGAAATCAAAGACGCACTTGTCAACAGCTGGAATTCGCAATATGGAAACTCCTCTCGCGATTGAGCGGAGTTTTTTCTTGTCAAAAAACTAAACAAACAGGATGCCGAGAAAGGTTCAGCGACACGGCGGCTTGGCTTTGTGCCTTCCGAATGTGCGTTTTCTGCAAATCAGATAATGAGGCGACAGAAGTTGACGCGCCTTTATCGACAGACTAAAACTCCTCCCAAATGCTCGGGAGGAGTATTTTGTTAATAGCTCAAATTACTGCGCGTGAAATATGCCTCAACGCCGTCCGAAATTGCTTCGGCGAGCAAAACCTGATTGTCGGGATTTGCCAAAATCAGGCACTCGCGGTCGTTTGAAACAAAGCCCATTTCCAGAAGAATACACGGGAAGCCTTGCTCGCGAGTATAGCTCCAGTAGCTGTACTTGTCGCCGCGCAAGCTGTCCGTCCCATCGCCGTATATTCGGTCAAGGCAAGCCGCAACGTTCTCCGCAACTGCCTCAGCAAGCGGCTGTGACCACGGCGTGAAATAATACGCTTCCGTGCCGTGCGCGTCGGGACCCGCGGCGTTGCTATGCAACTCGATAAACAAATCCGCGTTGTAATAGGTTGCCGCACGCGGTCGCTCGCGGTTTGTTCGTCCAACCTCTTCGTTGTTCAAGCGGATAACCGTTGCCCCGCGCGACTGCAATTCCTCAACAATCATGTCGGCAACCGCGTAGTTTATCTCCGCTTCGGTTACCTGTCCGATTGCGCCCGTGTCCCATTTTCCCTCGTCATTCATACCGTGACCGGGGCTTATCACAATCGTTTTGCCCGAGAGCGTTGGCGTCGGTACCGGGAACATAAGTTGGAGATTTCTCTCCTCATCGTAGGTTGCCGTAACTCCGCTGTAAATGCCCGGCTGTCTTAACGTCAGCTTCATTCGGAATTTCGGTATTCCGTCCTGCTCAACGTGTTCCCACTCGCCTGCGCTGAACAGAGCGCAGTTCAAAAAGCTCGGGAGCGCGGTTACAGAGGTCACGTTGTCGAAGGTTATATAAATGTACTGCGCGTTAAAATTCGTCACACCAAACGGCCCGTCATAGCCCTCCACAAAGTCCTGCGAGGTGGTTATGTTGAAGCTTGTCCGATAGTCAAGAGAAAGCGTGATGAAGCTCCGTCCGCCCACGTTTCCGACAGCCTTTACATAAAGCGCGTTATAACCAAGTCCCGTGTCGTCAAACAGCGTGACGTAATCCTCGCGGTAACGCTTGCCCGAGGTTGTTATAACATAGCCGTCCGAGGAGGTTTTGTAGTAATCAATAGTGTTCGCGGGCATCTGCGAAAACTCCGGTGTCGGAATACGTCCCGTTGTTTCCGCGTCAAGAACATCGGTGTTGTTGCCGAGAACCTTGACGTAGGTCACAATTTCGCCCGGCACATCGTCGATTATCGGGTCAATTCGTCCGACAATTTCACCTGTTCCCGCAGTAGACTGGTCGGGGATAATATCAACCTTGATGTCCTCCTTCGGCGGTTTTGGCTCGGGGAGCGCCTCAACCGTTATCGAGCCGCCTGTCATATATTTCTCGAAGCCCATGTAGTTGCCGTAGAAGCTGATGTTGCCGAGATTTTGCGTTTGCCCGACAATTCCCTTCGGTGCCGTGTAATAACCCAAAAACTCCGAGTAGGACGAGTCCTCGCCTATCTGTTCACCCGAGGCGATTTCCTTGAGGTTGACAATCTGCCCGTTTATAGACGCGGATACCGCCGAGCCGCTGTACGCAATCGCACCTATCGCAATTTTCGTGCCTCCCGCAACCGTGATGTTGTTCACGTTTTCAACCGACTTGAGCACCTCAACCCTACGCTCGATGTAATAATTGATTTTCTTGCCCTTGTGCTCGATTGTAAAACTGTTTCCGCCGACATTCAGGTCTTTGGTGATGAGGAAGTTTCCGCGCTCGTTCAGCTCGATTTTTCTTCCATCAAAGTACACGTCAAAGTTCTCGTCAAACGTTCCCATAAACTTTACGGTCGGGTCGTAGGTGACGAAGCTCGTGTACTGCGGCGTGACCATTTCAAGTCCCTCGAAAAGCGTTTCGGTGTTGATTTGGTCGGCAAAGTATTTTTTGAGAGTATCCGCGGTATTGAGTATGTTTTCGCGAAGCGACTCATACGAATGGAACGCACTTCCGCCGATGTTCTTGAAATTCTCGTCCATAATTGTGAGCTGTCGAAGAAGCTGGTCCTCGTTCCAGCCGCTTCTGTTTCCTATTCGCTCGTTCAAGTGGCAAACGTAGCACTTCGCGCCGCTTTTCTCGGCAAGCTCGTACCACCACCCTACAACCTTCTCGAAATTGAGCGCGATATCCTCGGTTGAACCGTACGCTTTCAGCATAATAAAGTCCGCAAGCCCGCTCTCAATATAGCTTTTCGTGTCGCAAAAGCCGTCAAAATACGCCTGCTTTGTGTCCGCGGTGTCCGAGCCGCCGTCCTTTGCCGAAGCGTTCGCCCACATATCCTCCATAAGAATGCCGACAGCGGTTGTGTTGGAGGTCTTGCGGATTGCTTCGCTCACCGTGCGGATTATGTAACGGTTGGTTTCGTAGAGCCAGTTCTGGTAGCCGATGCCCGAACCCGAGCGCAGATACTCCGCGTACATTTCGGGTGTGTTCTCGGTGTAATAGTTGACGAGAATTATGCCCTCGCAGTTGTATTTCATCGCGAATTTGTGTACCGCCGCAGTAAAGCCCTCTTTCAGCCCGCCGCCGCTTTCCAGCACCTTTTTCACAAGCGAGTTTACGTCAAGCGTGAGGTACGCGCAAAGATTTGCCCCGTGCGAAGCGTCCAGCATCTTGTTCAGAACACAGTCGGTTTTGTCCAACTCAAAATCGTAAAAATCCTCATTTTCACCCGTGGAATTTATGACAACCGCGTTCATTCCCAAGCCGATTATCTCCATACTGAGCGCGTTTAAATCGGTGTCTGCGGCGAAATCAACGTTCGGTGTAACAAAAACCGCGCGCATATCTTTTTGCAGATAAATTTTGCTCTCGACTTGAAAGGGAGCGGTCTGCGGAGCTTCCGCACCGCCCGTTTGTGTTGTTCCCGAAGTATCCGTTGTTTCAGCAGTATCGGCAGTTCCCACGGTATCTTCGCTTGTTTCGGCAAAAGCTGTTATTGTTGACGAAAAAACCGAAATGCACAAAATCGCCGAAATTATTCCCCGTAATAGCTTTTTCATAACTTTTCCCCGTTTGTTTTCACGTTTTATCTTTGATTTATCCTCAATTCATCGCGGCTTTCAGAGCCTCAATTTCGCGGTCAACCTGACTTTGCACGGAATAATCCGCGTTGAAAACCGCGCCGTAGCTGTAAATTCCTATTCCCCCGTAGGCGGACAGCTCGCGCGATACCAAAAACTGCCGTTTCAGGATATCCTCGTCGGTTATCCACTCCCTGTTTCCGTCACCCGCCCACTTGTCCTCAAGACCGAGCTTTGCCGAGGTTATCCCGACAATCAGCGGGATATTTCCCGAATACGCGAGGTTGTTCCAAGTGTTTACGCACTCCTCAAACGGCTCGGCGGAGTTCTTGAAACCATAGTAAATCTGCGGCATTATGTAGTCGATATAGCCGCTTTCGGTACACCATTTTTTGACATCAATGTACATATAATTGTAGTTGTTGTACATACTGCCCTGACAGCTAACTCCGAAAATTGCCGAGCTGTTGCCGCGCTTCACCGCATTGTAGAGCGAAGAAACCAGCTTGTCGCAGTTCGCGAGCCTGAACTCCGAGAGTGACGACAAGCCGCTCTGCGAGAAAGCCGCACTGTCGAAATAGGTGTCGGTTGTGGGATAGAAATAGTCGTCGATGTGAACACCGTCTACGTCGTAATTTGCGGTAATTTCACGCGCACCGTCCGCGATTAGCTCGACAACCTCGCTGTACGCGGGATTTAAATAGTAATAGCTCCCGACCTGAACCAGCCGCGTTTCGCCGCCAGCCCAGTTGTACATCGGGTAACCGCTTTCGCGCTCGATATCCGATACCGCGCACCCACGAAGCGGGTTTATCCACGCTTGGAACGACAATCCGCGCGCGTGCGCTTCCTCAATCATAACATCAAGCGGGTCATAGTAACCGCCGAGATATTTGGTTCTCGGGAAGAAATCCGAGCTGTAATACGCGTCACCGTGCGAGCGGACGTGAACGTATACCGTGTTAATTCCGAGAGATTTGCAGTTGTCATAAATGTACGAAATTCCGCTTCGGAAAGCGCTTTCCGAGCCGCTCGAAATTCCCGCGAGGTCTATGTACGAAATCCACATTCCTTTAACCTCGCTGTAATTCAGCGCGCGGTAGTTGTTCACGCCAAAATCAGCCGGAGGAAGCGGCTGTTCCGATGATGACGATGATGACGAGCAACTTGTTTGAGATGAAGACGATGAGCTTTCAATTGAAGATATTATTGATGAAGAGCTTGAAGAAGAGTCCGAGTCGCTTTCCAAAACGCTTTCCGAAACGCTTCCCGCGGCGGAATAGCTTGACGTTTCAGAAATCTGAGTTTTTCCGCCCTCCGAAGAGCTTGGATAAACCGATGAACTTGCGGAACTTGATGAAGAATCTCCCGATGAGCTTCCTGCGGACGAATTGACGGAATAAGAGGTGCTCGAGCCGTAGGAAATCACGCCCTCGGACGAGCCGAGCGATACTCCCCCCGCGTCAATTACACTCACGGTTTCCTTCTTTTCCTGTGCCTTGCACCCGCAAAGTCCCAGTGCCGCCGCCGCTATCAAAGCAATTATTTTATTTTTCATTGTTATTTCCCCAAAAATTACATATTTCTACTTATAGTTATAAATATTTTACCATAATAATGCAGTTTTGTCAATACTTTATTATATTGACAACCAAAAAAATTATCCTAAAATTTATAGCAAAACGCCGTGCTGTTGCCCAAAAATCAAGCGGGACAGCACGGCGTTTTGTAAATTACTCTTCCATTTGTTTGCCGAAATACATCGCGGCGGCTTGCACCAGCGCGGACTGCTCAGCGGTAGCGGCGTCCTTTTCGTTGTCGCCGGCAAGCATTATCACAGCGCCGTTGACATCGCCCGATGCCAAAATCGGCGAGCACACAAGCGCATAGCGGTCAACGCCCTCAATCGGGTTCAAGCGCTTATCATCGCTGTTTTTGAGAACGTAACTCTTGCGTTGCTCAATCAAATCCTCAAGCGAACCCGAAACGCGCCGCTCGATTATCTCCTTCTTGGACATTCCCGATACCGCAATAACGTGGTCGCGGTCGCAAATCACCGCGGGACACCCGCCAACCTTTGACAAAACGTCCGCATACTGCGAAGCGGTACTGCTGATTTCACCCACGGGCGAGTACTTTTTGAAGATAACCTCACCCTCGGGGCTAGTGTATATTTCAAGGGGGTCGCCCTCGCTGAAAACATTGACACGGATAACCTTGTCCTTTCTGCAAGGACTTTTTTGGGTGACCGTTTTTGAGATATTAACCGTGTCACAATTAAAATTTGCGGTAAGCCCTTTCTGCGGCTCAAGACGAAGCAGAGCGTCAATATTCGATTTCAGCTTTATCTCAACCTTGTCCTCGAAAACTAAAATCTTTTCGATTATCACTTCAAGGTCGGCACGAGTAAGAGTATCCTTTTCGATTATATCGTTGAAGATATCTATCGCGGTTTTAGCTGTTCGATTGACCCGCACAACCGCGCTCTGCTTTTCCGCCACAATCCCAATTTGGCTTTCAAGGGAGTCGATTTGCTTTGCAAGGTCATCAATCATTTCGCCGTAGGTTTCATCATAGAGAGCCTCGTTTTCAGGATTTCGGGCTATCTCCTTTATCTTCTGCCGCGCGAGCAGTTTAATCTCGGATTTCGCGTCCTCTATTCTGTCACGCAGTATCTCAACGGTTGATTTCGTCTGACTTGTTTCAACCTTTTCTTCCCTGAGCGCCTCATCAAGCTTTGCAATCATCTCCTGCGAGTTGTCGCGCACCATTCTGATGTACGCTTTCAGCGCTTCATCAAGCACGGCGCATTTAGTGTGGTGAGAAGTACAGCCCTGCAAGCCGCGCCTGTGGTAGCTTCCGCAGGTATAAGCGGGATCTCGCTTGGGGTTGCTGATAGAGAACATCGGCGCACCGCAGTCTCCGCAGAAGATAAACCCGGAATAGACATTGTCGTATTTCTTCACGCCGCGGTAGTGCCCCTCGGTGCGGCTTTCAAGCTGCTTCTGTACACTGCTGAACAGCCTGTAATCCACAATTGCTTCATGATGATTTTCAAAAACGATATGCTCACTTTCGTCTGTCTTGAAATCCGCTCCGTTTATCTTGCGCCGCTTGTATTTTGCCTGTCGGAAGGTGCCTATATAGAAATCGTTGCGCAGTATCTCCGAAATTGTTATTATGCTCCACTCAGATTTGGCACGGCACTTAACCTCCTCACCCTCCGCTATTCGACGCTGTTCCTCGTGCATTCGCGGTGTAGGAATATTGCTGTCGGTGAGGTAGTTCGCTATTTTGCGGTAGCCGTTACCCTCTGAATACATTCGGAATATCTTGCGTACAACCTCGGCACACTCCTCCTCAACCTCAATGGTCGGGTTCTTGCCGCTCGTCATTCTGTAACCGTATGGCACAGCGCACAGCCACTTCCCTTCCTGTTGGCGGTTTTTAATAACGCTCTTGACCTTTTTGCTGGCGTCCGTGACAGGCATTTCGTTGATGAGAAAGCGGAACTGTATCTGCACCCACTCGTCGCAGGTCGGATAATCGATGCCATCGCCGATTGCGATAATCCGCACACCTCTGTCACGCAAATCCTCCAGCTCCACAAGACCCTTGCTGTTACGGCGGGAAAAACGGCTGAAATCCTTAACCACAAGTATCTGATGTTCGCCGCGAATGAGCTTTCGGCGCATTATCTGATAGAACTCGCGCTGGTCAAATGTGTAGCCCGAACGGTCTCTGTCCGCATAAAATGTAAGCTCCGCATCGGGGAACTTAGTCCGCACATAATCCTCAATTATAGCTTTCTGGTTCTCAATCGAAGTATTATCCCTGTCAAGCTCCTCATCTACCGAAATTCGGCAGTAGCCTGCAATACTAATTCTTTCCAATGTATCAAATCCTTTCGGAATAATTATATACAATATTGTACCACAAAAAATAAAGAAATGCAAGTGTCTGCGATAAAATCAGAGCGACCCGTATAGAGCCGCTCTGTATCTTATGCCGGTTCGGGCGTGTGTCCCGACATCATTTCCGCCTTGACCTCCTGTTCCGCCATCTTCATACGATTCGTTTTCAAGAGGTACAGCGTCGGTTCAAATAAGTCCTCAGAACCGGATTTCATTATTATCAGCTTGTATTTCTTCTGTCGGAGCGGCGCAATTTCGCGCTCCAGCTCGTCCGGGATAGGTCGGTCGGATTCCTGCGTGGACTTCCAGACCAGTATCAGCTTCTTGTCGTGATAAATGTCCGCTCTCAAAGTGACACCTCCTTTCGTTTCAAACAATATGATTTCCACCCGCTTGGCAATTTATTCCTTATAATAATATATCACCGAGCAAACGGACTTTTCCTGTCAATTCTGCTTGGGGACAATTATCTTTACAGGATAGTCGATACGGCATTTATCAGTGCTTATACTGCCCTTTACCACACATTCGCCCCTGTCAAGCGAGTTAAGGAGCTCTCTCAATTCCGTATTGGCAGAGCTTGAGTCCAGTTGTTTGAGCGCGTCCACGGTCTTGACGGGTTTGAATACAACCTTCGTCCGGCAAAGCGACTGCATTTTCACAGCGTCTGTGCCATTACCCTGACTGAGATACTGCGTGGAAAGAAACGCCATAATACCATGTTTCGCGCCCTGACGCAGCACTTTCATAAGCGGAGATTTGCTGTTCATTGAAAACTCCTGACATTCGTCGAGAATTAGGATACAAGGCGTTTTGTCGTCAAGCCTGACCTTGTTAGCGAAAAATTCTGCGAGAGCGTTGTCGGCGCTTTCCTCGTATTCCACATCTATTATTGATATTCCATTGTTAGAAAACACCTCTTTCCAATCCATTCGTTTGACTTCGCCGCCGACTATTGAAAGCGAGTAGGACCGCGGTTCATTCCTGAGTTCGTCAGAGTATTTGTAAACGCTTATTTTATCACCGGAAAGCGATATCCTGCTTTCAGCCGAACCGATATTTACAACCTTAATTCCGGCGCTCACCGCCTGCCGTGCGATATTTTCCAGAAATGTACTTTTGCCCGTTCGTGTGTTACCCGTTATCATCACATGACAGTTTTCCGAACCATCAAGCGCATCGATAGCAAAGTACACAGAAGTTGCATTGCTTTCGCCGATTTTCAGCATCAGCTGCGGCTTGGCTCCGTGAAAGCCGTTAAATTCAAACCGAATATCACCCGCCCGAAAGATATCGCTCTGCCTTAGAGTGTACATTCTTATCACCTTCTCGTTAATATTTACCGCTTTTTGAAATCCGCTTTCAGCTATAAGCAGTTTTTTGCTCTTAAGTATGTCGAATAGCTGTTTAGTCATTATTTTAAGCTGTCCCGAAATGTGCTGCATTGTCGAGCGGGTTAAATGAACATAATCGCCGTTTACAAGCAGCTGATTTTCGCTTTCGTTGAAATTATCCTTTGTCACAACTTGGAAATCCCTCACAGTACACAAATAATTTATGAAAGCGGCAGAGGCATCGATTGTGCTGCCATCGAATATTCCGAAAACGAAATCCACAAGTTCGTTCATAAGCTTAGTGCGCCATGTTTCGTCAAGGATTTGCAGATATGACTCCGACATTGCCATAAGCAGCGCCGCTGTATTTGCAACGCTTGATTTTGCCACATCTCGGTATTTCTCCGAATATTTCCGATAACGGTTCATAAGCTCGGTCATAAAGTCCACATTATCAAGAGCTTTTACTACAAACCAGTTCCGCAAAGGGGCATATTCTTTCAGCCGGAACTCGTCGCACTCAAAGCACAAGAAACGTTCAGACAAATCATCGGAGTGGTTGCTAAAATTCTTTTCGGTAATGTAAATCGAAAATCCGTCGGGTGAATTATTCGGCTGTGTCGTCATTTTCTTTTTAAGATACGGTGAAAAAGTGTCTATCATAATAACCGGGCACTTTTCCGCGCTGTAATTGCTGTCATTGGTCTGTATATCAACGATATCCGGCATAAGGTGTTCCAATAAAACAGCTGTTTCCGATGCATCGTTTACATGAATACAAACACTTGAAAGATTCGTTAAGCCATAGAGCTTTAACATTTGCATGAAGTCAGCCGCCAAAAGCGTTGAACCCAACAAAACAGCCTGACAGTTCGTAGTTTTACCGTACCTGATACCAAGGCACCTCGACAGTTTCGCCGAATTAAAGCCGCTCTCGAAACCGTTCCTGAATTCACACTCTTTGTCTGTAAGCAGCTTGCCGTACTCGTTTAGCCACCAGCCGAGCATTTTTGTCGTGGGAGTTAGTTCGGCTATTTTTGGAATAGCGTCCCTCAGCCAGATATCAAGATACTTTTTATTGATAAATATCCCAACTTTTTGAAGATTTTTCTGTAGAATTGAGCTGTAGCAGAAAACTTCCTCACATATTGAGATGGACGTTTTGTCTTGAGAGGGCGTTTTAACTTCCAAATTGATAAACTTATTTTTGGAGCTGGGCAGTTCTCCGTAATGAAGTCTATATTCGTAGCTACCAATCTCGAAAGTGCCTTTGCAAGCAAATCTTAACGAGGTGCCGTAGTTGTGAATCTTCTGCCGATCCGTTCCTGATGAGAAGAACATATCATGATATTTATCCGTGTCGGTTTCCGTGTAAAATTGCCTTGATTTCTTATATATCATTGCATTGCTCTCTTTGTTTGCCTCAACGACCTCGTAAACTCCGGATAAAGATTTTACTGTCTTGTCAGATCTGGTGTTACGGTTTGTATTCATTACATCGTTCCGCATTAAAAAATCGTTCATGTTTTTTCCTCCCGGTTTGTTGTTTTGTAAGTCGATTATAACATAACGCTCCGAAAAAAACCATCTCGAAGTTTTAGTTATTTTTTTAAAATTTGCTTTTATTTGGTAAATATGATAAAATAAAGATACCATTGTTTTCAGGAGGACATTTATGAAATATTGTGAAAAAGCAAAACTGGATGACACTTACAGACGGATTCTTGAGTCGTTAAATTTCGCCGGCATTGGCTCTGAGTATTTAGGCATGTACCACTATACCATTCTCAAATGCATCAATCAAACATACAAGCTTGCTTGTGGCATTAAGCTTGATTCATGTTGCTTTGACCACTGTTCACTAAAAAATCGAACTCCCTTTTATGAAATAAGAAAAATTTTGTACTCCAAAAAGATAAATATAGATGAATTCATTAATTGTGCTATATTGCCATTTCTTCCGCCAAATAGTTTTGAAGTACCTTCTCAAAATAATGTAGTAGTATACAGTTCACTTACAGCATGTTACTTGATAACTGCCACAGTTGTGTCTTTTCTATTAGATGAAGGCAAGATTGACAAGAATAACGATGGGAATACTGTGGTTTATCTACCGATTGAACAGGATTGTACTTTGGGGTATTTTATAGGTCGCTATATTGAACATCAAGTTCTTCATCCTGAAACTACCGCTGAGTATAATGACAGAGAGAATGCTAAGAAAGAATATTACTACAATATTTCGAAAATCAATCAGAGCGAAGATACCGATTCGATGTTTCAAAGTGAAATATATTCTCACAGCAAGAAAATCAACGACAATATGAGGGATATTCTGAAACGACATTTAATGCTGGGCGAAAGCGAAGATTTTTCTGCGTACACCTATAATGATATTGTCCTTATGCTTTACAAGTTAGAATCGGAAAACACAAGAGTACACAAGGTTGTTGAATCTCCGAGTTCAGAAACAATGCCTTTCCTTGGCTATTCAGCACTTAGGCAAAAGACAGCTCAAATATCCGGTGATATTTTTGAGCACCTGCCTACGAAAATAATTTATGAAATTAACAGCAATTGTTCACAGACATATTTTGAAGTCAATGAGATTATAAGACAGATATATCTTTTTGCAGAGGCTTTATATTTTGGAAACAAACAAGAATATTTTGAGGAGTTTATTGAGCTACTTCGTTCGAACATCTCAAGCATCACCATTGATTCAATTCCTACACTTATTGAATCTTTCACAGGGGTAATTACCGAGCCTCAAAACCCATTTGAGGAGTTGATCAACTGCACTTCTCTGCTCAAGCTGGCATCATTTGTCAAAGAAACAAGAGCTATATTACATTATATAATAGAAAACTCCAGCACTTTTACGACAAATGTACCGATAATTCACGACAAATACTATATAGGAAAAATATTTCCTATGATTATTCAAGAAAGCAAACAATACTTGCATTCTATGATGAAAACCATTGATTATGAAATGACAACGCTTGGCATTCCCGAAAATGTTGAGGAACAAAAAAACTATATAGATAGTGTATATAGAATTTACAAAAATCTCTGGGGACCGGTAATTGATGCACCTTTAATCGATCACATGGCATGCACTCAGATTATAAAATCAATTAAGGACAAGAGATTTAAAAATTTCAACTGTCTGAATTTCTATGGCCGCAGGACAAGAAAAGACGGCATATTCAGGGCACAGTATAACCGGGAATCGCAGAATACCCAAACTTTGTCATCTATGATAAGTCATGACAAGTTCACAACAGAAGACTGTATGTTAATTATGAGCCTTATTGACACACAGAAATACTGTTTTTTCAACATTGATATTTTTTCTGTCTACAAAGAGATTCTTAAAGTATTAGATGTCCTTGACTACGTTCTTACAGCAGATAATCTTGACTATGCAAAATCTCCTTTCAGGCATCTGAGAGCAGGCGAAGCTGTGTTAAACGAGTGGGGAAAGGTAATTCCTGGCCTTGCTGACTATTTCAATAACACACTGAAAATACCGGTTACCGGAATGGAGGAACTTGAAAAATTGCGCTTTTGAAAAAAAGCAGCCGCGAAACAAGGCAAAAGTTCGCTCTTTTCCCCTTTTTATAAAGAGTTTTTTTGAAAAAGCGCAACTTTACTAACATACAACTAATATGTGATACCCCGGATAAAGGACAGGCGCACTCGACTTCGAATAAAAGCTCCGAGTGCGATCTCCTCCGCTCTCATGTATGCTCAAAAAATTTTACATAAGGAATACGAGCGAACAAGGTTTTCCGTCGCAGCGTGATGTCGGAAAAGGACTTCTCCTCCATTGTGAGCGAAGCCTGCGGCGGACGGGACACTGCTTCCTGTTATTGAAGAGTGTCCCCCATCTTAGTTGCTCTCTCCGACAGACAGATGGTTATTGTTCATCCCCCTGATTCTCAAAAGGAATCAGGGGGATTTTTTACATTGCTGATAACATTAGATAACGCTATCTAACAATGGAGGAGAAAACCATGATTAAACTATGTATCAGCAACATCTGCCTGAAAAATACCCCTAAATCAGAAATCAACATTAGTGCTGTGGCAAAGGACATCGCCAAGCATCGGGAAACAGTGAGCGTACACGAATTGGGTGAAATTATATCGGAAGGATACACTTTCTGTCCCTGCACATTTACCCAGCCCAGAAAAAAGAAGGAATTTATTGAACAAATGCAGCTTTTCGTCCTTGATTTTGACGGACCTGCCGGCACTCACGAATCGTGCCCGCTAAAAATCAACGACGCCCTGATAAGAGCGAAGAAATACAACCTGCCTGTTGTCATTGCCTATGAAACCAAATCATCTGTCGATTACGGACGGTACAGACTTATTTTCAAGTACAACGAGCCGGTTTTCGACAAAAGAATGATGGAGGTAATCAACAGGCTTTTGCTTTGCGTTTTTCCCGAGGCGGACCAATCCACCAAAGACCTCTCTAAAATGTACTTTCCCGGAAAAAATGTAAAATATTTTTGCGATGACGCTTTCTATATAGATTCTCTTGCAATAGCCGCCGAAGCTGTCGAAAAAGAATTATTCGCAAACTCATGGAATTATAAGATAAATACAATTATTGACAAAACGGGAATTGTCACAAAGGGGCAGAATATTCTTATTGACTTTGATTTAGAAAACGAAAATGTTGACGCATACGAGGTTCAGACCTTTTCACCATACGAATTTTCTCTGGAAAACAGCCCCGGCACACAATTAAATAATAGAATATCGGGGCTGAAAAAAAGAGAAAAGCCGTGTGTGTTTTTCGCCAAAACGAAAATCAGCCTCAAGAAATCACATCTCAAAGGAAATCCAAACTATACCCATATAATTAAATTCGACAGCTATACCACCGAATCCTGCAAACTGCTGAACGAATTTGTTTCCGGATACAGAAAGCTAGAGCACAGCGAATGGATTGGCGTTATGTCAAACCTTATTCATATTGAGGGCGGGCAAACACAGTTTCTGAATACCATTGGCAAATACGGCGGCCTCTATGATAACCCCGATGTAAGAGAACAGCAGATGCGCTTTTTTATAAACCAAGGCTATAACCCGTTTCGATGCGAAAACTATTGCCCTTACGCAGAAATTTGCAAGCACGAAAAAAATATGATATCCACTTTGAAGAAGAATAAGCATAGCATGAAAAAGCTGCCGGGAGAACCGACATACAGTGACATTTCCGATGTCAGAAATGAGCTTTATTCAGAAATACAAAATGCCGCTCAAAAGGCAAACACTTTCAGTGTGATAAAGACGCAGACCGGCATCGGAAAGACTTTGGCTGCGCTTAACTTTATGCTTTCCTCACCAAGGCGGGTTATTATTGCATTTCCAACACTTGACCTTATGCACGAGATATTTGAGCGGGCTGTTAGTATGGGAATTGAGGCAATGTGTACAAGCTCCATATACGATATTTACGGCTTATTAAGCCGGAATGAACGCGAAGAAATAGAGCGGTATTATACATACGGCGCTGCGATGATACCTATAAGACTGCTTGAAAAATACAGCAAATCCAACGCTTATATCGCCAACCATCTGAAACAAAACAAGCTTATTCAGAATTTTCAAGGACACATTTTTACAACTCACGCAAAACTTTTGACGATGGGTTCAATTATTTCATCAGATGATATTGTCATAATAGATGAGGATATAACCCGTCAGATGATTCAAATCAACAGCATTTCCGAAAAAGACCTTATTTCTATGATGAATTTTGCTGAACGTACAGGGAAATACAGTATTTCATCTAAATTCAATGATTTGATTAGAAAAGCAAAGGGCAATACTTCTATAGCGCACTTCCCTTCTTTGATTATGGAATATGAAGAACAGAATAGTTTGATTGAAGATATAAAGCGAAATAACCTGACTTTTAACAGCTGTATTATTGGGGCAATCTCGGCTCAAAACTTTTACTATGACAGTTATAGCTCGAATTTCTTTTTCTCGCTGCGAAAATTTCTTCCATACTCCGGCACTTATATAATGCTTTCCGCAACTGCCAATAAAGAGATTTGCAGCAAGCTCTACGGAAATATGAGTTTTTATTTTCACGAATGTGCCAAGGTGAAATACAAAGGAAAAATCAATCTTTTCGCCGACAAGACATACAGCAGAACTTGTCTTAAAAACGAACCGGAGCTTGTTGATAAAATTGTCGAAAACCACCCTGGGAACTGCTTTATCTCGTTTATGAACGAAATGCACAAAATACCTGTTCCCGATGATAACAAGCTGTATTACGGGAAAGCTCTTGGGACAAATTCTTTTTCAGGCAAGGATATTGCAATTATTGGTACACCTCACGTTCCCGAGTATGTATATAAGCTATACGCCGCCGAGCTATGCCATGAAACAAACTCCTCACTTGCTGTACGAAAGACGAAATACTCAAACTTTGAATTTGAGTTAATGACATTTGACGAGCCTTTTCTCAAAGAAATTCAAGCATATATTATTTCAGCCGAATTGGAGCAGGCTGTCGGCAGAGCAAGGCTTATCAGCAACGACTGCACCGTTTCCGTTTACAGTTCTTTTCCCGTGGAACAGGCGGAAATTGTGGCGAGCTGAATTGTTATTCAGGCGTTTTTCGATTATATATTATATTCGTGTAGCTATATATAAGCTATCCGTTTATAACGGCAAACAGAAAAATCCCCATATCCGCGCTGGATATGGGGAAAATTTTTTTGAGGAGGTAAACAATGTTTCAAAACCAGCGCTACGCCACAAGCGGCATCAACAGCGAGCTCCCGTTGATGACGCAAATTATTCTCTGGGGGCTTATAGACACAATGGAGGTAACCGAGAAAGACTACCTCCAAGTTTTTTGCCTTTCTGTTGAAGGCGGGAAACAGCGGATAATTCACGAGCAAGAACAGCCCGAGTACCGCAAGGAATACCTGTTCCCGAGCAAAAACCCCGTTACCGCAAAAGTGTACGTTATCGACGACGAAACGCACTCGACAATGCTGCTTGCCGAGGAATATTGAGGAGG
>CALZUA010000022.1 GCA_945829235.1 uncultured Clostridia bacterium
GCACTCCCGAATCCAGCGAAAGCACACCGGAATCAAGCACAAGCACTCCCGAATCGAGCTTAAGTTCTCCCGAATCCAGCGAAAGCATACCGGAATTGAGCGCAAGCACACCCGAATCAAGCGAAAGCACTCCGGAATCAACTTCAAGCGTTACGGAATCAAGCACCCCTGCCGAAACCAATCCTGCTTTGCAAAAATACTATGAAGAGATGATAGCAAACTATTTCGAGTATGTGAGCGGAACTGTTCCGGGGAACACTCCCGAGATTGCGCGCGGCATAGCGGAAGCGGAAACTGCGGGTCTGGAAAAGTTTGGGAAGATGACCGTGCCGAATGAATATGCGGACCGTCACAGCGCTTTGATGAAAGCAGCTGAAACCGAACGGGAATATATAAAGCTTCTGCTTGATTACGCAAACGGTGTAATTGATAATGATGAAATGACGGCGAGGGCGCTGGTTATCCGCCCCAACAACAGAAGCGAGTTCACCACGCATTGCCTGAACATAGTCGCCGACCTTAACCACGAGCCATCGGTTGTTCCGACGGAAAAAGGGCAGATGCTCGAAATGCTGAGCAAGCTTTGATTTCCCGACATTTTGAGCAGCTGTAACGCGGCTTAAACAAAGGAGCTTTTATGACCAAACGTGCGGTTTCTCTTGCAATAGCCTTGATTTTGCCTATAATACTGCTCTGCGGCTGTTCATCTGAGCAGAACAAGCGGCTTTCTCCCGAGGAATACAGAACGGCGATGGAAAGCGCTTGGGACAAATACATCAACTCAATGCTGGATTTGATTGATTTAATACCGCTTGAGTTGAACGAGGAGAGCGTGAAAACGTTGCAGGAAAACGCCGAGAGCGCCGAGCCTGCGTTGAAAATGCGCGAGCAGTCGCTTAAGGAATTCAAGGAAATGTTGCCGCCCGAAAAGTACGCGGAATTGCACAAAAAGCTGATTTCCGCCGAGGACGCGTGGGAGTACAAGCAACTGGAGCTTTATAGGAAGATGTTCACGGTGCAAAGCGCCGCGGAGCTTACCGAGATAAGCAAAATCTTCGAGGAGCACTCGGCTGAGATTTCGGGCACGGCTTCGGACTTCGGCTCGGGAACAACATTCCCCGCGATTTATCTGCAAATCATCAAGGAACTCACCGCGGATAATGTTGGAGGAAAAACCCTGCAATGAAAACCCGCAGTTGACGCGGCGATTGTGATAAAATGGAATGCCGCGGAAAGCGACCTGTCGCGCGCGGTTTCGCAATAATGCAAAAATAATGAAAGGTAAAATTTTTATGGACAACAAGCAGAAATCTCTCGACACGATTAAGACGCTTTGTATTCACCGCGGATTTGTTTATCCGGGAAGTGAAATCTACGGCGGACTTGCAAACACCTGGGATTACGGTCCTCTCGGCGTTGAGCTGAAGGAGAACATCAAAAAGGCGTGGCGCAAGAAGTTCATTCAGGAGAACAAGTATAACGTTGGTCTTGACAGCGCAATTCTGATGAACCCGCAGACTTGGGTAGCTTCGGGACACGTCGGCGGCTTTTCCGACCCGCTGATGGACTGCAAGGACTGCAAAACCCGTCACCGCGCCGATAAGCTCATCGAGGACTTCGGCGAAACGGACGCAAACGGCTGGTCAAACGAGAAGATGGTTGAGTATATCCGCGAAAAGGGTATCAAGTGCCCGAATTGCGGCAGCACGAATTTCACCGATATCCGTCAGTTCAACCTGATGTTCAAAACGGCTCAGGGCGTAACCGAGGACAGCAAGAACGACCTTTATCTCCGCCCCGAAACCGCCCAGGGTATTTTCGTAAACTTCGCGAATATCCAGAGAACGAGCCGTAAAAAAGTGCCTTTCGGTGTTGCACAGGTGGGAAAATCCTTCAGAAACGAGATTACACCCGGACAGTTTATCTTCCGTGTACGCGAGTTTGAGCAGATGGAGCTTGAGTTCTTCTGCAAGCCCGGCACGGATTTGGAGTGGTTTGAGTACTGGAGAAGCTACTGCAAGAACTTCCTCCTGTCGCTCGGCATAAAGGAGGAGAACCTCCGTCTGCGCGACCACTCACCCGAGGAGCTTTGCTTCTACTCGAAGGCAACCACGGACTTCGAGTATCTGTTCCCGTTTGGTTGGGGAGAGCTCTGGGGAGTTGCGGACAGAACCGACTACGACCTCACCCAGCACATCAAAACGAGCGGCAAATCCCTCGAATATTTCGACCCCGAAACCAACGAAAAGTACGTTCCTTATGTAATCGAGCCGTCGCTTGGCGTTGAGCGTCTGTTTCTGGCAATCGTCTGCGACGCTTACGATGAGGAACAGCTCGAAGACGGTACAACGAGAAACGTTATGCACTTCCACCCCGCGCTTGCGCCCATCAAAGCGGCAGTTCTTCCGCTCTCGAAGAAGCTCTCGGAGAAAGCAACCGAGCTTTTCGAGGAGCTGTCGAAGAGCTTCCCTGTTGACTTTGACGAAGCGGGAGCAATCGGCAAGCGTTATCGCCGTCAGGACGAAATCGGCACGCCTTTCTGCGTAACTTATGATTTCGACAGCGAAACCGACGGCTGCGTAACCGTCCGCGAGCGCGATACAATGGAGCAGGTGAGAATACCGATTGCCGAGGTTAAGGCTTATATTGAGGAAAGAATTGCGTTTTAATCAACGCGGTTTTGGCAAGGAGGAACAACTATGAAATTTGAAGAAATTTTAGAAAAGGTACGCGAGAAAAGCAAGCAGATTGACGCTTCCAAGACCGATTTTCTCGCGGTTATGGTAACGCTCACAGGCAAAAACGGCGGTGTTTTCTACGTTGAAATCAAGGACCACAAGGTAAACGTTGAGCCGTATGAGTACAACGACAGAAACTGCGAGATTGTTATGACAACGGAGAATTTCCTGAAATTCATTGACGGAAAGCTGAATCCCGTGACCGCGTACACGCTCGGCAAGCTGAAAGTAAACGGCGACTTGGGAAAAGCGCTTGAGTTCTCGAAGCTGATAAACAAAGAAGATTAAACGAAATTCCCCTTGGTTTAACCGAGGGGAAATTTTTTTGAAATTTTGTGCAACCTTTTTCGGAGTTGTCGGGTATTATTTTCAGAAAGCGAAATTCAAAAGTTTTCCAAACGGAAAAAGCGCCGCACGGCGTTCATATAAATCGTTTCACATTTCACAAAAAACAATCGGGGCAAAATAATCGGGGTAATATATAAAACACGGCGCTTTTTCACCGATTTTTGTTCTTGATAACACGACAAGAAAAGAGGTTAATTATGAAAAAATATCTGTCAATTCTGGCGTCAACAGCGGTTGTTCTGTCGCTTGCGGGCTGTTCATCGGCGGGGATAAACGGACCAACTCCGTCATCTGTTGTTTCGGGAGCAACAAGCGGTTCTTCGGGAACGACTGCTCCTGCTAACTCCGGCGAGTACACGGGAACCGACATCGGCGGCACGGGGAAACGCCCCGACACGGGCGACTTGGAAATGTTTGCAACAACCGAAGCGGCAATGGATACCGCGGCAGGAGGTGCGATAAAGGGCGGAGCTATGGCACCGACAGCACCGGCGGGAGATATTGCCCCGCCTGTTGAAGAACCGAGCGTGGTAGTTGAACCTATAAAGCCGACCGAGCTTGAAACACCCCCGCAGGCGGGCTTGCTGACTGGCGGCGAGTGGAACGACAACGCGCACTGGGCTGATTGGAACGCGCTCTACACCTCTCACGAGGACTGGAACAGCTACAAAAAGACTTGGAAAAACGAAACCGATTGTCGTATAGCCGTTAAAGTAACGTCAAACGGCGAGCCGTTCGAGGGCGCACGAGTAAGCTGCAAGAGTGCGATTTCAAGCGCTGTTACCGACAACAAGGGAAAGGCATACCTGTTTTATCCCGCGATAAACGGTCCGACCGAGCCGATAACCGTTGAATTTGGCGGCACTTCCAAGACGATTGACGGCGTAATCGGCAACGCAGAGGTTGAGTGTGACCTCGGAACAGTCGCCCGTGATACGGAAGTCCCCTCGCTTGACTTTATGATAATGTGCGACACGACAGGCTCTATGGGCGATGAGCTGGAGTACTTGAAGGTGGAGCTTGAAAACATTGTCCGTAAAATCAAGTCCGATAATTCAAACATTCCCGTTCACACCAGCGTGAATTTCTACCGTGACGAGGGCGATGAGTATGTGGTAAGGCAGTTCCCGTTCACCGATGATATCGAGAAATCCGCAAATGCAATTCGCGAGCAGTCTGCAAACGGCGGCGGCGACACCCCCGAAGCTGTTCACACGGCACTTGACAGCGCGATAAACAATCACACTTGGAGCGAAAATTCGGTTAAGATAATGTTCCTCGTTCTTGACGCACCGCCCCACGATGACGCGCAGATTATCGACAGCGTGAACAAATATGTCCGTCAGGCGGCTGAAAAGGGCATCAGAATTGTGCCGATAGCGTCCAGCGGTATCGACAAATCAACCGAGTATCTTCTCCGCACAATGGCGTTCACAACGGGCGGTACCTACACGTTCCTCACGGACGACAGCGGCGTTGGCAACAGCCACATCAAGCCCACGGTTGGCGCTTATAACGTTGAAAAATTGTCCGATATGATGATTAGGATAGTAAACAGTTATCTTGCCTAATCAATTTCACCCACAACACAAACGAGAGCGGCAAAAATCTGCCGCTCTTTTTGTATATTTCTAACAAACCTTAGTTTATCGATTGGAGAATTATATAAAATTTGACAAAAAATCTTTACATTTTCTTTGCAACGTGTTATAATAAAATAAGGTATAACAGTTGTGTTCCGTGGTTCGGGGGGGTAAAAATGTCAAAGATAACCAAGAAAATTTTGTCAATTGTTACGATTGCATTGGTAATAATGGTCGCGATAATCGTCACGGTGAGTGTATTTGTGTCGAAAAATCACAGCGACGAGGTGCTTATTTCGCAGGTTTCGGTGGGAGTTGGAGTTCTCGAAAACGATGTCGAGGTTCAGCTTGACCGCTTGAAAGGGATAGCCTTGTCGTGGGGCGGCGAGGGAATGGACTACACCGCAGTCACGGGAAGAAAGCTCGACAAGGTTAACAAAAGGTGGGAGGAATCCAAGTCCTCCGAGTATGATTTCGCGTGTGTATTTGAATTGGGCGGGAGTATTGTCTGGAAATCCGACAACTACAACCTCAGCTCCACGCGAATAACAGACGTTATCGATGGTGACCCGATAAGCGGCATTTTCACAGACAGCAACGTTGAGCTTTCCGCACAGTATATGGGGCCTATCACGTTCAACGAAACCGGTGAAATTGTCGGAATGATGCTTGTGGGAATGGATTTGCGCGAGTACGGCTATCTGGACAACGTAAAGCAACAGACCGGCTCGGAGGTTTCGCTGTTCTCGGGAAGCAAGCGCTATTCGACAACGCTTGTTGATGAAGCGGGAGCGCGAGCTGTTGACACGCAGATGGACGAGCATATAGTCAAGACCGTGCTTCAGGACGGCAAGCCGTACGTTGGACAATCGGTGCTGTTTGGACAGAACCATTTCGTGAATTACCAGCCGATGACGGATTATGACGGAAACATAGTCGGCGCGTATTTCTCGGGAATGTCCTCGGCAAGCTCCGATGCGTCCTTTGCAAAAATGGTTATGTTCTCGGTAATCATCGCTGTTGTTGTGCTGATTATCATCGATTTGCTGATGATGGTTTTCGTGAGAAAATTTGTCGGAAAGCCGATTATCGAGTCCAACCGAATTGCCGAAGAGATGAGAACGGGACAGCTTTCCACGCCCGATTCCACGTTTAATTTCGGCAACGATGAAATCGGACAATTTGCGAGAAAGCTCGAGGACGCGAAGCACAACCTGCGCGATTACATAAACGACATTTCGCGGTTGCTTTCGATGATGGCGGACGGTGATTTTACCGGTGAACCGAGCCGCGAGTATATCGGAGATTTCGAGCAGATTGACAAATCGTTCAAGCAAATTCGAAGTAATTTGAGCGAGATTATCCGGCAGATAAGCACGTCTGCGGACAGCGTGAGAAAAGGCGCGGAGCAGATGTCTGACGGCACGATGAGGCTTGCGGAGGGCACGTCAAAGCAGGCGGCTTCGATTGAAACGCTTGCGGGCGCGATTGACAATATTTCCGAGCAAATCAAGAACAACACCGAAAACGCCGAGAAAGCCGATAATTTGTCAAAGGTTACGGCGGACAGGATAACCAACCAAGACCGTGAAATCAAGAATATGCTGTCGGCGATGGACGAGATTAAGAGCCGTTCCAACGAGATAAGTGTGATTATCAAGACGATTGAGGACATTGCGTTCCAGACGAACATATTGTCGCTGAATGCCGCGATTGAAGCGGCGAGAGCAGGAGAAGCGGGCAAGGGCTTTGCGGTTGTTGCGGACGAGGTGAGAAATCTCGCGTCGAAGTCGGCACAGGCCGCGAGCAATACAAACGCGCTGATAACGGCAACGATTGACGCGGTGAATAACGGTGCTGAGATAGCCGAGCGGACAGCGGCGGCGATGACGGAGGTAAAGAGCTTCTCGGAGCAGACTGCGGAGTACATTTCGAGGATATCCGAGGCATCGGCGGTGCAGTCGGAGAGCGTGCGGAGAGTTGAGGAGGACGCGGACCAAATTCGGGCGGTTACGGAGCAGAACAGCTCGACAGCGGAGGAGTCGGCGGCGTCTTGTGAGGAGCTGACGGGAATGTCGGCGGTATTGCACGGCGAGGTGTCGAAGCTAAAGGCGTGATTTTTAGCAAAGCTACACTCAAGCACCGCGAAGCGTACAAAAGTTTTCGGTCAAGCCTTTTTCAAAAGGCTTGTGGGGCGTGGGGCAAAGCCCCACACTCGCGGCGAAGCCGCACTACTGGAGCGAAGCGCCAAAATCAAAAAAACAAACTCCCCGAGCATTTTTCGGTTCAATACCGAAAAATGCAGGGGATAAGTTTTTGCAAAGTGTGTCCCAAGCACCGCGCGCCGCCACACATATTCCGGAAAAATCTACCCTTCCCGATGCATTTTTGGAGGCGAAGCCAACAAAAATGCGAGGGAACGCGCAAACCTATAAATGCACAATAAAGCCGCCCAATCCGAGCGGCTTTGTTTTATCGCAAAAGCGTAGCAATAATCTGATTTGACACGAGAAAACCGCGCGGCGTGAGCGAAACCCTCCCGTCCTCAACACGAAAATACTCTTTCGGAACAAGTTTCAGCCTTTTTTCAAGCCGCTCGTCAAGCAAAATTCCCTCGCGAAGGCGCAACCCGAGCAAAACCTTTTCCTCATATTTATCGGGATTTTCGTCGGTAAAAACCTCGCGTTGAACATCGCTTTCAAGAAACTCCGCGAGATTTCTCGGGACGGCGAAGCGCTTCCCATTATAATAAGAGTGCGCCGCCGGTCCAATTCCCACATATTCCTCCGCGCGCCAATAAATCAAATTGTGCCGGCTCTCGAAGCCGTTTTTCGCGAAATTGCTGATTTCGTATTGCCGAAAACCGCGCTTTTCAAGCTGTTCAACCGCCGCGAGATAAAGCTCCGCCTGCTTATCTTCATCGGGAATTTCGGGCGGATTTTTGCCAAAGGGGGTGTTCGGTTCAATTTTTAGGAGATATGCGGAAACGTGCGTTATCGGCAACCCGCAAAGCTCATCAATCGTTTCGTAGAGCGACTTAACGCTTTGTTGCGGAACGCCGAGCATCAAATCCGCAGAAATGTTCTCAAACCCAAGCTCGTGCGCCGTCAAAATCGCTTTTCGCGCACTTTCCGCGCCGTGAAGCCGCCCAAGCGCCGCGAGTTCCCGTTCGTTCAGCGACTGCACGCCAAACGAAAGCCGATTGACACCCGCGTTTTTGAGTTCAACGAGAACCCGTTCGTTGACAACATCGGGGTTGCACTCAACCGTAATTTCCGCGCCCTCGCGAAACCGCACCTCGCGCAGAATTTCCGAAATTTTCCCCGAAATCAGCGCAGGCGTTCCCCCGCCGAAATAAACGGTATCAAAAATCTCGGGATAACGCTTGAGGTTTCGCACAACCGCCGCCGCAAATTTTTCGCTTTCGGTGCGAGAGAATTTCTCGGAGTAAAAATCGCAGTAAGGGCACTTTCGCACGCAAAACGGAACGTGAATATAAAGCCCGAGCATCAGTCGTCGTCCAGCTTGAGCACAGCCATAAACGCTTCCTGCGGCACCTCGACCGTGCCGAATTGCCGCATACGTTTTTTTCCCTCTTTTTGCTTTTCGAGGAGCTTTTTCTTGCGCGTGATATCGCCGCCGTAGCACTTCGCGAGAACGTCCTTGCGGAGCGCCTTGATGGTTTCACGCGCGATAATTTTCCCACCAACGCAAGCCTGAATGGGAATTTCAAAGAGCTGCCGCGGGATATTTTCCTTGAGCTTTTCAGCCATTTTGCGCGCGCGCTCGTAGGCTCTGTCGGCGAAAACGATGAACGAAAGCGCGTCAATAACCTCGCCGTTGAGCATTATATCGAGCTTCACGAGCTTTGACGGCGCAAAGCCAATCATCTCGTAGTCATAGCTTGCGTAGCCGCGCGTGCGGGACTTCAGCGCGTCAAAAAAGTCATAGACGATTTCGTTGAGCGGCAACTCGTAGTGCAAATCCACGCGCTTCTCGTCAATATATTTCATATCCTTGAACACGCCGCGCCGATTTTGGCAAAGCTCCATAATCGCGCCGACATACTCGGACGGCGAGTAAACGTGCGCGTTGACCATCGGTTCATAGCTCTGCGCGATAAGCGTGGTGTCGGGGTAATTCGTGGGGTTGTCAATCATACGCACGGTACCGTCCGTCATCTCGATTTTGTAGACAACGGAAGGAGCGGTTGTGATGATATCGAGGTTATACTCGCGCTCGATGCGCTCCTGAATAATCTCCATGTGGAGCAACCCAAGAAATCCGCATCTGAAGCCAAATCCGAGCGCAACCGAGCTTTCCGGCTCGAATGAAAGCGAAGCATCGTTGAGCTGGAGCTTATCGAGAGCGTCACGCAAATCGGGGTATTTTGCACCGTCTGCGGGATAGATACCGCTGAAAACCATCGGGTTGACCTCGCGGTAACCGGGGAGCGCCTCGGAAGCGGGGTTTTGCGCGTTCGTGACGGTATCGCCGACTTTTGTATCACCGATTGACTTAATCGAAGCCGTGATATATCCAACCTCACCCGCCTTGAGTCCGCTTGCGGGAACAAGCTCTGTTGCGCCCATATAACCGGTTTCGACAACGGTAAATTCCGCCTCCGAAGCCATCATTTTAATCTTGTCGCCCGGCTTCACGAAGCCCTCTTTCACGCGTACATAAACGATAACGCCCTTGTAGCTGTCGTAAACGCTGTCGAAAATGAGCGCTTTAAGCGGAGCTTCGATATCGCCTCTCGGCGCGGGAATTTTGTTTACAATTTCCTCCATAACCGCGTGGATATTTATACCCATTTTCGCGGAAATTTCGGGCGCGTCCATCGCTTCTATGCCGATAACATTTTCGATTTCCTCTTTAACCTCTTGGGGACGAGCGCTGGGCAAATCGATTTTGTTTACCACGGGCACAACCTCGAGGTCGTTTTCAACGGCAAGATAAGTGTTGGCGAGCGTCTGCGCCTCGATACCCTGTGACGCGTCAACGATAAGCACCGCGCCCTCGCACGCCACGAGCGACCGCGAAACCTCATAGTTAAAGTCAACGTGACCGGGGGTATCGATGAGGTTGAAGATGTAGTCCTCGCCGTTGTCCGCGTGATATTTGAGGCGAACGGCGCGCGCTTTTATGGTAATTCCGCGCTCGCGCTCGATGTCCATATTATCGAGCAATTGCTCCTCCATATCGCGCAGAGCAACGGTTTCCGTCTGCTCCAAAATCCTGTCAGCAAGCGTGGATTTGCCGTGGTCGATGTGCGCGATTATGCAGAAATTGCGGAGCTTGCTAAGATAGTCTGCCGAATTGCGTCCCACGGGTTCAAAAAATTCCATTGTTTCGTTGTTGTTTCCCATATTACTCCTTAAATATCCTCGTTATATTCCGCGGTGAGATACCACTCGATATCCTCAAGATTTTTCAAAAACTCCGCTTCTGTCTCCCAAGACGGAAGCTCAAAGCTCTTGTATCGCTCGCCTTTGAGCAACTGCCGCACGACATAGAGGTCGTTTTTGCGTTTTGTCGCGCTTTCCTTATATTGCCGCAACGGAGCAAAAACGCCGTACTCACCCTCCAGCCGATAGATAACAAACTCGCCGAATTGATAAGCGTTCAGATTGCCGCCCGAAATCAGCGTCTTGACAACGGTTTTCTCCATAACCACAGGCGTTTCGTTGAGCGTAAAAATCGCGAGCGGCTTGTCCTTGATGTGAGCGTTGTCGTGCTCCGAAGCAACGTTTTTGTACTTAGTTTCATCGTAAACAAAATCGCCGGGGAGCAGATAATAGTGGCTTGACGGATTCTGATAGCACTGGATAACGACAAATTTCTCGTCACCGTTTTCCTTGACATAAACGGTATCCTTAGGCTCATAGAAAATGCCGATAACCCACTTTATCAGAAACACAAAAATTCCCGTCGATACCAGCACAATCAGCAGCGGCAGGCACTTTATAAATGCTTGTTTAAACTTAGACATAAATATCACCTTTAAATAACTTTTCAACAAACCATTCTTATTATAACATAAAAAATCGCGTTTGTTAAGCCCTTTTTGAAAAAAATTGAAAAATCCTCTTGACAAACGGGAAAATATCTGTTATAATAACGTTTGTTGGTGTAAGGATAAAAATATTTACACAGGAGCGCGTATGGACGGAAATTTGGTGCTTTTGCTTGATATATACGGAGAGTTGCTCTCGAAAAATCAGCGTGAAGCACTTGATTTGAAGTACAATTCGGATTTGTCGCTGTCGGAAATCGCCGAGGAAATGGGCGGGATATCGCGGCAGTCGGTGAACGAAGCGCAGAAAAACGGCGAGAAACGCTTGTTGGAGCTGGAGAAAGTTCTCGGAAACGCAAAGCGGCTTGTTGCCAACAAAAAGAGATTGAGCGAAGCGAGAGCGCTTGTGGAGCGGCTTTGCGGGGATTATCCCGACGAGCGTTTCGGGGAGCTCGCGGCGCTTTTGGAAGAAATCGAGAAATCAATGTAAGGGGGCTTTGTTGTGGCTTTTGAAGGATTGTCGTCAAAATTGAACGCGGTATTTGGTAAGCTGAAAGGTCACGGAAAGCTCACCGAGAAGGATATAAAAGACGCGATGCGCGAGGTGCGAATGGCGCTTCTGGACGCGGACGTGAGCTTTAAGGTCGCGAAGGATTTCGTCAACAAGGTAAGCGAAAAAGCGCTGGGAGCGAAGGTTATGGAAAGCCTCACGCCCGCGCAGCAGGTTATCGATATCGTGCGCACGGAGCTTATCGAGCTTATGGGCAACACGACCGCGAAGCTGGATTTCCCGTCAAAGCCGCCGTGCATTATAATGATGTGCGGACTTCAGGGTGCCGGTAAAACCACGCATTGCGCGAAGCTCGCAAAGTGGCTTATGGGACAGAACCGCAGACCGCTTTTGGTTGCGTGTGACGTTTACCGTCCGGCAGCTATCGACCAGCTGAAGATTGTCGGCGAAAAGGTTGGCGCGCACGTTTATGAAGAGGGCTTGGGAAATCCCGTTGAAATAGCGAAGCACGGCGTTAAATACGCGAAAGACCAGGGCTTCGACACGGTTCTTCTCGATACTGCGGGCCGTCTGCACATAGATGAAACGCTGATGGAGGAGCTGCGGAAAATCAAGTCGGAAACCCAGCCGAACGAGATTTTGCTCGTTGTTGACTCAATGACGGGACAAGACGCGGTAAACGTAGCGCAGAGCTTCAATGACGCGCTTGACATAACGGGCGTTATCCTGACAAAGCTTGACGGCGACACCCGTGGCGGTGCGGCGCTGACGGTGCTTGCGATAACGGGAAAACCGATAAAGTTCGCGGGTATCGGCGAAAAGGCGGACGATATCGAGCCGTTTTATCCCGACAGAATGGCTTCTCGAATACTTGGAATGGGCGATGTGCTCACGCTTATCGACAAGGCAAAGGCTTCGTTTGATGAAAAGGAAGCGGAGAAAACCGTCAAAAAGCTCGAGGAAAACAAGTTCGACCTGAACGACCTGTACGCGCAGTTTGTGCAGATTGAGAAGATGGGCAACATCAAAAATCTGCTGAATATGATACCGGGCGTTGCGGGAAAAGTCAAGGACGAGGACATTGACGAGAAGAAGATGCCTCACACGAAAGCGATTATCACGTCAATGACCAAGCGCGAGCGCGAAAAGCCGTCGATAATTGACGCGAAGAGAAAGCGCAGGATTGCGGCAGGCTCGGGAACATCGGTTGAGGAGGTAAACCAGCTTCTCCGCCAGTTCGAGCAGATGCAAAAGGTGATGAAGCAGATGGGCTTTGGCAAGGGCAAAAAGCGCCGCCTGCCGAAATTCCCGATGAATATGGGCGGCGGTTTCCCGGGAATGTAAAAAACGATTTTAAAATAAGCACCCGCTTATTTTTATAATAAATCAAATCTGAAAGGAGAATAATAAAATGGCAGTTAAAATCAGACTCAGAAGAATGGGCGCAAAGAAGGCACCGTTCTATCGCGTAGTTGTGGCAGACTCTCGTTTCCCGCGTGACGGACGTTTTATCGAGGAAATCGGTTACTATGACCCCACGAAGGAACCCGTTGTCGTAAACATCGACAAGGAGAAGGCTGAAGAGTGGATTAAGAAGGGCGCACAGCCTACCGACACTGTTAAGCGTCTGCTTAAGGGCTGATTTGTTTTAACAAACGGCAAAATTTAATCAGGGAAAAGGTTTGTCGGGGACGGCGGGCGCTGTCCCAAGCATCTAGCTCCCGGGAAGGGAAAAACTATGTTAAAAGAACTTCTTATCACAATCGCGACTGCACTTGTTGAGGACAAGAGCTCTGTTGAGGTAACTGTTGACGCTCCGAACGAGGAGGACGTTGTGGTTTATCATCTGCACGTTGGACCCGAGGATATGGGCAGAGTTATCGGCAAGCAGGGCAGAATTGCCAAGTCAATCCGTACCGTAATGCGTGCGGGCGCTGTTCGCGTAAACGAGAAGATTTCCGTTGAAATCGACTGATTTTCGGAAAACAAAAGCTCCGTGAAATTTTTCGCGGAGCTTTTTTTGTCGATAATCATTCATCTGCTTTGTCAACAGAAGATTTTGGGAAATGAAATGCCGTGCTGAATTAACGCACGGCATTTTGATATTATTTCTTATTCTTAGACTTTTTCGCGGCGCGTTTCTCGGAGCGATAGGGGACATTTGCACCCGCGTTCGGCGCGTCGGGCTTCAAAACCTGTTCACGCTGTGGGGCAACGTTAATGCGCACGGGAATTGTAAGCACGAGCTTAACCGTATCCTCACGAATAGCGGCAATCATTTCATCGAACATATTGAAGCCCTCGAAGCGGTACTCCTCAACAGGGTTTCTCTGAGCGTAGCCGCGCAGACCGATACCGTTTTTCAGCTCTTCCATAGCGTCGATGTGGTCCATCCAGTACTTGTCAACCGTTTTCAGCAAGCACACGCGCTCAATCTCGCGTGTATTCTCCGCGCCAAGCTCCTTTTCTCGCTCATTGTACATCAAACTTCCGCGCTTTTGGATAAAGCTGATGATATCCTTCTGGCTGATATCGTTCAGCTCGTCTGTTGTGAAGCGCAAATCGGTCTCCATAAGGTACAGATTTGCATAATGCGCGCGCAGACCGTCAAGATTCCAGTTGTCTGCGATATCGTCCGAGCAGTAGGTCTTGACGTTTTCCTCGATATCCTGATTCATCATCTGAACAATATTCTCGTGGATATCCTCACCGTCAAGCACCTTTCTTCTCTGCGAGTAAATAGTCTGGCGCATCTGCGACATAACGTCATCGTAATCGAGAACGTGCTTACGCATAGCAAAGTTGTTGCCCTCGATTTTCATTTGAGCACTTTCGATAGCGCGTGAGAGGAAGCCTGCCGCGATGGGGACATCTTCGTCAAAATTCATCGTTTCCATCAAACGCTGAACCTTCTCGCCGCCGAACAATCTCATCAAATCATCTTCCATTGAGATGAAGAAACAGCTTTCGCCGGGGTCACCCTGACGGCCTGCACGACCGCGGAGCTGGTTGTCGATACGTCTTGACTCGTGGCGCTCGGTACCGATGATATACAGACCGCCCGCCGCGCGCACTTCTTCAGCCTCGGGCGCGATTTTTTCCTCGTATTTCTTGTTAAGCTCCTGATACTTTTCTCTTGCCGCGATAATTTCCTCGTCATCGGTTTCAGCGAAGCCGGTTGCTTCTTGGATAAGCTGTTCGGAGTATTCAAGCTTTCTCATTTCAGCAAGCGCGAGATATTCAGCGTTACCGCCGAGCTTGATATCGGTACCGCGTCCCGCCATATTTGTGGCGATGGTAACAGCACCCTTTTTGCCTGCCTGAGCGACAATTTCCGCTTCACGCTCGTGGTTCTTCGCATTAAGAACCTCGTGCTTGATACCGCGTGCCTTGAGGAGCTTTGAGAGTTGCTCGGACTTTTCGATGGTAACAGTACCTACAAGCACGGGCTGACCTTTTTTGTTGCACTCCTCAACCTGATTGCAAACCGCGTTGAGCTTGCCCTTGATGTTCTTGTAAATCTTATCGTGGTTATCGATACGGATAACGGGCTTGTTTGTGGGGATTTCGATAACATCGAGCGAGTAAATCTGTCTGAACTCGTCCTCCTCGGTCATCGCGGTACCCGTCATACCCGAGAGCTTTTTGTACAGTCTGAAGAAATTCTGGAAGGTGATAGTAGCGAGGGTTTTGCTTTCCTGATTAACCTTAACGCCTTCCTTTGCCTCAATCGCTTGATGTAAACCCTGATTATAACGGCGACCGAACATCAGACGACCGGTAAATTCATCAACGATAACAACCTCATCGCCCTTGCCTTTTTCCGCGGGACGAACAACGTAGTCAACATCGCGCTTCATAATACCGTTAGCACGGATTGCTTGGTTGATGTGGTGAAGAAGTGTGATATTTTCGGGGTCCATAAGGTTCTCGACACCGAAATATTTCTCAGCCTTAGCAACGCCGTTAGGCAAAAGGTTGCAGGTTTTCGCCTTTTCGTCAACGAGATAATCCCCGTCAAACTTGTCGTCATATTCTTCCTTTGTATCAACCTCAACGACAGTGTTCTTGGTAAGAGTTTTGGCGAATTTGTCAGCTTTCTCGTACAAATCGGAGGAATCATCGCCGCGTCCCGAGATGATGAGGGGGGTTCTCGCCTCATCGATTAAGATGGAGTCAACCTCATCGACAATCGCGAAATTCGGGTCACGCTGAACGCAGTCCTTCTTGTAGATGCACATATTATCGCGCAGATAGTCGAAGCCAAGCTCGTTGTTGGTAGCGTAGGTTATGTCGCACGCGTAAGCGGCGCGGCGCTGGTCGTTGTTGAGCTCGTGGGTGATAAGCCCGACGGTAAGCCCGAGGAAGCGGTGAACCTTTGACATCCACTCGCTGTCGCGCTTTGCGAGGTAATCGTTGACGGTGACGATGTGGACGCCATTGCCGGTGAGCGCGTTAAGGTACGCGGGGAGCGTCGCAACGAAGGTTTTGCCCTCGCCGGTTCTCATCTCGGCAATTCTTCCCTGATGAAGAACGATACCGCCGATAATCTGCACGGGATAGTGCTTGATACCGATAACTCTGCTTGACGCTTCTCTGCACACAGCGAAAGCGTCGGGGAGGATATCGTCGAGCGTTTCGCCGTTAGCGAGTCTTTCCTTGAGGAGAGGAGTCTGCGCTTTCAGCTCCTTGTCGGACATCGCGTGATATTTCGGCTCGAGGTCGAGAACGGCTTGTTTTATAGGCTCAATTCTTTTCAATTCTCTTGACGAATAAGTTCCGAAAATAGATTTGATAATTCCCATTATTTTTTGCCTTTCTTTAAGATAAACGTTACCCTTATTCAAATAATTACAAACATACACATATATTATACACTATCCGTTCACTTTTGTCAACAGAATTTTCGCTTTATTTTTGGGAATAATCTTTTTGACAGGCGATTTTGAGCAACATTCGCCGAAAAGGAGGTGAAAAAATGTACCCTTATCCCGACAAAACCGATGAAAACGGCGGTGAACCGCTGATGAACGTATCGAGCGACCGCGACTGCACGGGCTTAATTCCGGCAAATCCGCAGTCCGAGGAGGAATTTCGGAGCTACGAGGACGTGTATGATTTTCTCCCGAACGCAGTTCCCCCTCAGCCGCGAGAGCGCTCGTAGAGCGGTTTCACAATATTTTTGCACTTTTCGTCAACCCACAAAGCGCCGTTGAACCTCTTTGTGGCACTCCCACCCCTCAACCCCTCTCGCAGAGCCGTTCCGAGGCACTTCCGAGTAGCCACTGCCAACCCTCTTGCTACTCTCCGCATCCCCGCGAGAGCGCTCGCAGAGCCGTTCTGCGGCACTTCCCGAGCAATCAACGACCACTTCGATGCTCACCACATACTAGCGATAGCGCTCCTAGAGCCATTTCGCAAAATCAGACATTTGCGAAACCGCTTCGTTATCACGTTTTTAACACGGCAATTGTTGAAAACCGTGTTGAAATCGTTTAAAACGTTATTGCAAAGCGGATAATCAAAAGTTTACAGCAAATACTATTTTCGTCAAAAAGAACAAAAATTCCCCAAAGGAGTGATCATAATGACGAAAAACACGAAACGCATTCTCTCGGCGTTGATTGCCGCACAAACGGCTTTCTTATGCGGCGTGAGCGCAAACTCAGCCTGCTTTGTTCTGCGGGAATACGAAGGCAGAATTGCGCTTTTCCAAGAAAACGAGCCACAGCCGATTGCGGTATACGAAACGCCGGTTGATGCGCTTTACCCCGCGGACGCAGAGCTTTTGCGCGAGGGAATACGCGTGAAGTCCGAGGGCGAGATAACCCGACTTATTGAGGATTTGGATTTGGAGTAGTTTACAACAAACGCCGATTTTTTCGGCGTTTTGTTTGTGTGAATTATAGAAATATTGTTAACAAATTGTTAATAAGAAACAATAAATTGATATTTGTCCTTTATTCCCGCAAAATCAGCAGTTTGTCCCTTGTAAAAATCGCTGAAATTTTGTATAATAATAAAGGTTGATAATTGCGGGATAACCGCGTAGGAAGTGATTTTTTTGAAGAAAGACCCGTCCAAACAGAGCTTTGGCGGCAAGCTTTTTCAAGGGCTGATAACCTTTTTGGTTTACATATTTTTCCGACCGAAAATAATTTACGCGGACAAAACGCTGAAAAAGCGGCTGAAGAAACAGCCCTGCGTTTTCGTTGCAAACCATACTCACCATTTCGACGGAGCGTTTTGCGGAGCGGTTTTGCACAGATACAAACCGTGGGTGCTGGTAACGAAAAAGTGGTTTGAAAAGAAAAAGGTCGGGAAGCTGATTTCGCTTTGCAGGTGCATTTCGATAAGCCTTGACGAAGCGGACGGCGAGTGGTTCAAGACCGCTGAGGAGATTATAAATCGCGGCGGCGCGCTGATGATTTTCCCCGAGGGAGCGCTCTCGAAGAGCGGAAAAATTGAGGAGTTCAAGCCCGGCGCGGCGCTTATTTCTGCGAAGCACGGCGTTCCGATTGTCCCGTGCACGATTTACGGCAAGTACAAGTTCTTCATAGGTATGCGAATGAAATTTTACATCGGCGAACCTATTGAGAGCAATTGCCCGCCCGATGTCCGCCACAGCAAATACGCGCGGGAGCTGATTGCAAAGGCGAAAACGGCGGTTGAGGAGAACTTCGCGGCGCTTGAAAAGCGGTACGGAAAAGTTGTAAAAAACGGCGAAAAAGCCGATTAAATACGGAGGATTTACTATGACCAACGAAGAAATTTGTGCTAAAATCAAGGCTATGCTGGTGGAGAATTTGAGAATTCCCGAGGACGAGCTGGAGAACGATTCCGAGCTTTTCGGCGACGATATCGGGCTTGATTCCATCGATTCCATCGAGATTATCGCGGGTATCGACAGCCTTTTCGGCGTGCAGATGACCGGCGCGGCAAGAGAGAATTTCCAGAGCATCAACACCCTTGCAAAGTACGTTGAAGAGCACAAGTAAATGACGATTTGTTTTCCTTTGCGGCTCCGGCTGTGGGGGAAAACAAATTTTTTTCACATCGTCAATTTAACTAAATTTTTGCGATTTATTTGGGTAAAGCGAAGCGCCGATTTTTTGCATTTTTTGCGATTTTCGGTTGTTTTTGCGAAAAAACCTAGCAGGCTGATTTTTGTGTAAACTTGTTACACAAGGAATTTTTGGCTGTTTTGCACAATAATTATCTGCGTGAACTATCGCAGATTTTTGCGTTGTTGAAAATTGTTGTGAAATTGCACAAAAAATATTGACGCATATTTTCACGAAAAATTGCCGCAGATTTTTGCGGAAAAATTTGCTCGGAAAACCGAGCTTGAATATAGTGATTGGAGGCTTTTTGATGAGCAATATTGATAACCGCCGCGTTGTCGTGACAGGTCTCGGACTTTGCTGCGCGCTCGGCGATAACGTTTCGGAGTGCTGGGAAAGCGCAGTGAACGGCGTTTCGGGCATTAAGAAGATTGATACGTTCAGCACGGCTGACTGCTATGCAAATATCGGCGCGGAGTCGCACATTCCTTCAAAAGAACTCTCGAGCGAGGATTACGACCGCTCTTCGCTTTTGTGCATCAAAGCGGCGGGCGAGGCTCTCGCGGACGCAGGCTACGAGGTGACCGAGGAAAATTCCGACAAAATCGGCGTTATCATCGGAAACTGCGTTGGCGGCGCGGCAAGTATTGACGTTTATTATACAGATGAGATGAAAAACGGCGGCGGCAAGTCCTCCGATATCCTCAAGATGACCGCTTCGGCGATTGCGAACAATGTTGCCAAGCATTTCGGGCTGAACGGCGTAACCGCGAACATCGTAAACGCTTGCGCGGCGGGTACAATCAGCCTTTCCTACGCGTGCGACCTTATTCGCGCGGGCAAGGCGGACGCTTTTGCGGCGGGCGGCTCGGACAGCTTCACTTCGCTTGCATTTGCGGGATTTCACGCGCTCCACGCGCTTGACGAGAACCCCTGCTCACCGTTCAACAACAGCCACGGTATCACGCTCGGTGAGGGCGCGGGTGTGCTGATTGTCGAGAGCTACGAACACGCAAAGGCTCGCGGAGCAAAGATTTACTGCGAAATTCTCGGCTCGGGCGTAAGCTCGGACGCGCACCACATCACCGCTCCCCGTCCCGACGGAGAAGGTCAGATGCTCGCGATTAACAGAGCAATCAAAAAATCGGGGCTTGCTCCCGCGGATATCGATTATATCAACGCTCACGGTACCGGTACCGCGAAAAACGACGAGGCTGAGTTCCTCTCGCTCCACACGATTTTCGATGGAAACGACCACCTCTCTGTAAGCTCCACAAAGTCGATGACAGGTCACTGCCTCGGCGCGGCGGGCTCGATTGAGGCTGTTCTCACGGTCAAAGCGGTCTGCGAAAACACCGTTCCTCCGACTATCGGCTACACCGAGGAAAATCTTGAAACGCTCAAGGAAAAGGCTGGGAACATCGATTTCGTTCCCAACACAAAGCGCGAAAAAACCATTAACTACGCCGCTTCCAACTCCTTTGCGTTCGGCGGAAACAACGCTTCTATCGTGTTCGCGAAAGAGCCGCGCGTTATCCCCGACAACACAAATTCCGAGCGCGTTTTTGTCACGGGTATCGGTGAAATTGCCGGCAAAAACCGCATTGAAATCAGCTCTGACGACTACAAGGAGCACGGCATTAAAATGGCTTTCTGGAGAAAGCTCGACAGGTTCTCTCAACTTCAGCTTGTCGGCGGTATGAGAGCGCTTCGTGACGCGGGAATTACTATTGACGACAGCAACTCTGCGGATATCGGTATCATCATCGGTACTGCGGACGGACCGCTCACCGAAATCGTGAATTTCCAGAAGAACGTTATCGAGCACGGCACGGCCAGCGGCTCTGCGTTCTCTTTCCCGAACACCGTTTACAACGCGGCGGGCGGCTATTTCTCGATTTTTGCGGGAATTAAGGGCTACAATGTCACCAACGCAAACGGCAATCAGGCGGGACTTCAGAGCGTGTGCTACGCGGCTGATGTCCTCAGAAACGGTGATGAGAGCATTATGGTTGCGGCGGGCGTTGACGAGTGCACCGATGTAACCGAGTTCCTTTACGGCAGGCTTGGTGTTCTCGACAAGGGCGTTACCCTCGGAGAAGGCTCGGTTTCCCTTATCCTCGAAACCGAAAAATCCGCAAACGCGCGCGGCGCGAAGAAATATGCGGAGCTTGTCGGCTGGGCAAACGCGCACAAGTCTGTTGAATTCGGCAGTGTTTCCGGCTCGGAGAGCGCTCTTGAAAAGGTTATCCTTGACGCTTGCGAGAACGCGGGAATTAAGCCCACTGACGTTGATTTAATCAGCGGTTTCGCAAACGGCGACAAGGAAACCGATGAGCTGCAAAATTCCGTTTTCGCAAAGCTGTTCGGCGAGAACAAGACGTTTTTTGATGTTAAGGAAGAAATCGGCGAGGCGAGAGCTGCCGCTTCCGCAAAACAGGCGGCAAAACTCGCGGAAATTCTCGCGGGGAACAATTCGTATAAGTACGCGCTGGCGGTTTCTGTCGGCTCGGGCGGTCAGTATTCTGCCGTTGTTTTGAAGAAAGCCTGACAAGACAGGTCGTTTTGCGAAGCTGTTCGGCGGGAAAACGCTTGTTGACGTTAAACGCGAAATCCGCAAAACCGGTTTCGGTTCTCGCGGGGAATGTTTCGTGTAAGTACGCGCCGGCGGTCAGTATTCTGCCGTTGTGTTGAAGAAAAGTTGATGCGGGCTGAACGGCTGCGAAAGCGGTTTCGGCTCGCGGGAAAATGCCGAAGAAAATCGGCATTGTGTTGAAGAAAGCAGGTTGACGTGGAAGAAAATAAGGTTGCTCTGGTAACGGGCGCGTCTCGCGGTATCGGTCGCGCGTGCGCTCTCAAGCTTGCCGAAAACGGCTATGATGTGTGTGTGAACTACAACTCAAATTCGCAGAAAGCCGAGGAGGTTGTCGCGGAAATTGAGAAAATGGGCAGAAAGGCTATCGCAGTTCAGGCGGATACCTCGGATTTGAAGGCGGTTCAGAATATGTTCCGCGAGGTTACAAAGACGTTTCGCAGAATTGATGTGCTCGTCAACAATGCGGGCGTTGTCGATGATGCGTATCTGTTGATGATAAACGAGGACAGCCTCTCGAAGAGCCTTGACATCAACATCAAGGGTTATTTTCACTGCGCGCAGGCTGCCGCTCTGAAAATGATGAAAACAGGCGGAAAAATCGTCAATATTTCATCGGTAAGCTCGGTTCTCGCGGTTGAGGGACAGGGCGTTTACTCGGCGACAAAGGGCGCTGTGAACTCGATGACGGCAACTCTCGCAAAGGAGCTTGCGCCGAGAAATATCACAGTAAATGCGGTTGCGCCCGGCTTCATCGAAACCGAGATGATAAACGCAATTCCCGAGGACAAGCGCGAGGGTTATCTCAAAGCGGTTCCGTCGGGACGCTTCGGAACAGCCGAGGAGGTTGCGGGCGTGGTCGCGGCACTCTGCTCGGACGCGTTCGGCTATATGACGGGACAGGTTCTCGTGCTGGACGGCGGACTTAGTTTGTAATGGAGATTTTGTGATGAATTTACTCGAAATAAACAAGCGCATTAAACAGCGCCCGCCGTTTCAGATGATTGAGCGGGTAATCGAGCTTGAGCCGAACAAAAGCGCGGTCGGCATCAAGAACGTGTCTGTAAACGAGCCGTATTTTATCGGGCATTTCCCCGACGCGCCGATAATGCCGGGCGTTTTGCTCATCGAGAGCGCCGCACAGCTTTGCAGTCTGGTTATCGCACCCGAAAGTGCGGCTTCTGATGAAAACAAGCTCTACGTTCTCTTAAAGGTCAAGGATTTCAAGTTTTTGAAGCCCGTTATCCCGGGAGATACCCTGCAAATTGCCGTAAACTGCGTTTTGGCAAGCGCCGCCGCGTATGAATTTGAGGCGAAAATTTCGGTTGACGGCGTTGTCAAGGCAAAGGGCAATATGCTGTTTACAACAATGGATAAAAGTGCCGTTTACGGCGAATAATCGGAGTTTGTTATGAAAATTGATTTTGCGTCCTGTATTGTCACGGGCGGAAACTTTATGCGTATGCGTGTTGAAAACGCGATGGAAAATTACAGTGCTGAGTCGGTGGATTATTTTCAGACGATTTTTGCCAAGCGCAAGGAGGCGTTCTGCGACAGCGCGTGCGGATTTTTGTTGCTGGACGGGCTTTTGCAGAAGAACAAAATCGACCGCTCGGAGCTTGTCATCACGGTTGACGAGAGAAACCGCCCGCACGTTTCCGCGGAAAATCTCGATTTCAGCATCTCCCACAGCGAGGGCTGCGCGCTCTGCGCTTTGGCGATGGGAAACGGCTCGGAGAACGTCACGATTGGTTGCGATGTTCAGCGCGAGAGGGATTATTCCCGCGATAAAATGCAGGAGCTTTCGCGCGCTTTTATGAACGAAAAGGAGCTTGCCGAGTTCGAGCGAAGCGGCTTTGAACCCGACCGCTTTTTCACGGCGTGGACGCACCGCGAGGCTTATGTTAAACGCGCAGGCTCGGACATTTTTGACGCGCTCAAGACCGCTGATTTAAGCGATGAGTATTTCATTGACGGCGTGATTTATGTTTGCGGTGAAAAGTATCGTTACAGCATTAACCGCCCGAAATTATCTGCGGAAGAGCTTGCCGAAATTGAGGAGAACCGATGAAAATTCTTGTGATTAACGGCAGCCCAAAGGGCGAAAAATCCAACACGATGAACGTCACGCGTGCGTTTCTGAGCGGCTTTCCCGAAGGCACCGAGGTTGAATATGCGGAACTGCAAAAGCTGGATATCAAGCCGTGTATGGGGTGCTATTCGTGCTGGGGGAAAACGGACGGGCGTTGCGTGATTAACGACGATATGGGGGAGCTTCGCGGGAAAATTCTCGCCGCGGACGTGATTGTCGAGAGCTTTCCGCTGTACTTTTTCGGAATGCCGTCAAAGGTGAAAATGATGACCGACCGTTGTCTGCCGTTTATGTTGCCGTATCTCGGGAATGTTGTCGAGGAGCGGAATATCTGCTTCCACGAGTTGCGCGAGAAAAGCCTGCTCGAGAAGAAACTGGTTGTGATTTCCTCGTGCGGGTATGTTGACGCGAACGCGGTTTATCCCGCGCTGTTGAAGCAGTTTGACTTGATTTGCGGCGAGGGGAAGTACACGGCGATTTTGTGCGGGCAGGGCGAGCTTTTTATCTCGGGCAACGCCAAGCGTCAGCGTGACGGCTACCTCAACGATGTCAGGAAAGCAGGCGCAGAGTTTGCTGAAAAGCTCTGTTTGAGCGAGGAAACGAAAAGGCGCATTGCGAAGCCGATTTTGTCGCCGAAGGGTTTTGAAACGATAACCTCGGCGCATTGGGAAGAAAAAAGAAAATCGAATAACTGATAATTCCCGAAAAAGGCGCTGTTTAAAATCAGCGCCTTTTGTGTATTCAATTTCGCTTAATAGACCTTCGAGTCCTTAAAATCATAGCTTCCGATAGTCACTTCTCCGCCTATATACGACAACTTAACGTTGAATTTATAGCAGTGAGAGTCGCCGTACTTGTCCTTTACCCAGTACTTTCCGGACGCATTGTATTCATATTTGTCGCTGCCCTTTGAGATGTCGGCAATTTCAATTCTATCGAAATTGCCGCGGACGCTTGAACGAGATTTTACATAGTTTTTTACTCCTTCTTCAATGGTTTCGCCCGTTGCCTTGTTGTTTGCTTCATTGTCCGCGCTGTTCTTTAGGTCGTGGATTACCACCTTATCTTCCAACGCATAGTATGTAGTATTGGCTTCAAAATTATAATTGTGAGTTTTGCCGGATTCGTCGGTGCTTGAGTACTTTCCGGTAACGATATATACATAGGTGCTGTCTTGCCTTATGTTGGTTATCTCCATGCTTTTAAATGTGTTTCCGTTAATTCCTGCCTTGCTCTTCACATAGGCAGTTACTGCTTCGGATACCTTTGCTTCGGCAGATTTCGAGGAAGAGCTTGCGGAATTGCTGCACGCACATAATCCAACACTCAAAGATACCGCCGTCAGAATTGCAAACGATTTTTTCATAAAAAACCCCTTTTCAAATTTTTCTGATACAATAATTTTCGGAAATCCATATTAAAACGAACAGCCGAGCGCGAAATTCTCTGTATCCGGAGTTGACAGGTACTGACAAATCACAGCCAACTCCCGAGGATATCCAAGAGAAAATAAAAAAGCTGGACGAAAAAAATCGCCGGCTTTTAAACGAGATAATCGATGTCCTCATAGGACTGCAATAGTATGAAAAAGCCGCCCATTTAGAGCGACTCATCTTATTTCCTGAAATCCTTATCCTTGTCGTTTTCGCGTATCTCAACGCGGCGGATTTTCCCGCTGATGGTCTTGGGAAGCTCCTTGACAAACTCGACAACTCTCGGGTATTTGTAAGGCGCGGTGTTCTTTTTAACGTGATTCTGGATATCAACCTTCAGCTCCTCGGTTGGCTCATAGCCGTCCGTCAACACAATCGTTGCCTTGACAACCTCGCCGCGTATCGGGTGCGGAACACCTGTAACCGCGCACTCCAGAACAGCCGGGTGAGTAACGAGAACCGACTCAATCTCAAACGGGCCAATGCGATATCCGCTTGACTTGATAACATCATCGTTTCTGCCGACATACCAATAATACCCGTCCTCATCGCGTTTCGCGGTATCGCCTGTGTGGTACATTCCGTCGTGCCAAACCTTTTTGGTTGCTTCTTCGTTGTTGTAGTAACCACGGAAAAGCCCCGGCGTATGCTCATAGTCACCCTTGACAACAATCTCTCCGACAACTCCCGGCGGCACGGAATTTCCTTCCTTGTCAACCAAATCGATGTCATAAAGCGGAGTCGGCTTGCCCATAGAACCGGGCTTTGGCTTCATTCCGATGATATTTCCGATAAGGCAGGTGCTCTCGGTCTGACCGAAGCCCTCCATAAGCTCCAAGCCAGTCGCTTCCTTCCAACGATTGAAAACCTCTGCGGAAAGCGCTTCTCCTGCAATATTGCAGTATTTCAGACTCGACAAATCGTATTTTTCAAGACCTGCGTTGATGAAAAATCTGTACATTGTCGGCGGCGCGCAGAACGTGGTGATTTTGTATTTCTCCATTATCGCGAGCATATTCTCGGGGATAAACTTGTCAAAATCGTACACGAAAACGCACGTTCCCATTGCGAGTTGTCCGTAGAGCTTGCCCCAAGCGGATTTTGCCCAGCCCGAGTCGGATACCGTGAGGTGTATTCCGTTCGGGCAAACCTTTTGCCAGTGCTTTGCAGTCTGAATGTGCGCGAGAGCAAGTGTATGGTCGTGGATTGCCATTTTCGGATAACCCGTTGTGCCGCTCGTGAAATACAGCAGGAAAATCTCGTCCGCTTTTGTCGGTATTCTTTCAAGCGTGTCGGGATATTTCTCAATCTCCTCGTCAAACGAAAGCCAGCCTTCTTTTGAGCCGTTTACGATAAACTTGCACTTGAGGTCACCGGCGGTCTTTTTGTCGGCAGCGTCAATAAAGTCGCACACCTCGCCGTCGTGCGTCGCGACAACGCCTTTAACATCGGCGGCGTCCATTCTGTACACAAAATCCTTGACGGTCAAAAGATAGGTCGCGGGAATAGCAATTGCGCCTATTTTTATCAGCGCCATCATCGTGTACCAGAACTGATAGTGGCGCTTCATAACGAGAATAACGTGGTCGCCCTTTTTGATGCCGTGCGCCAGAAACATATTCGCCGCCTTGTTTGACAGCCTTGACAAGTCCCCGTAGGTGAATGTTTTCTCGTTTCCCTTGAGGTCAACCCACATAACCGCGCGGCGATTGGGTTCCATTTCCGCATATTTATCTATAATGTCATACCCGAAATTGAAGTTCTCGGGAAACTTTATACCAAATTTTTTCAAGCTCCCGTCTTCGTTGTATTCCTCTGTAACGAAATTGAGATGATATGACTCAACATCCATTCTTTCAAAAATTCCCTTCCATAATTAGCGGCTTTTGCCCAGTTGTGTATAATACCGCTATTATCCATTATAATACAATACACTATATTTGTCAAGGTTTGGAATATGAAAATTATGTGTAATTTTCAAGTGGAATATGTGTTTAAGGTACAAAGTGTGATAAAATTATACAAAAATGTTTCAAGGGTGAACACAAGAAAAAATTTGCGGGATAGGGTTGAAATTTTGGCTGAAATGTGGTAGAATAGTAAGGTAATGAACGCTGTTCGTTATATAATCACGGCGCGTGGGAACGTGCTGAGGAAAGTCCGGGCATCACAGAGCAGGGTAGCTGATAACGTCAGCCGAGGGCGACCTTAGGGCTAGTGCAACAGAGATATACCGCCGTGACTGCTTGCAGTCACAGCAAGGGTGGAAAGGCGAGGTAAGAGCTCACCGGAGTTCGGGAGACCGAACTGCCATGTAAACCCTATCCGATGCAACGCCGATTGGTACGGGGAGCAACGCGTCTGCTCGGCGCGCCTCGTTTAAGGCGGCTTGACTCTTTCGGTGACGAAAGAGCTAGATAGATGATTATACACGACAGAACCCGGCTTATCGATGAACAGCGTTTTGTTACATTTTCACGATTATTGGCTTGCTCCTTGCAATTGGCTTGGGGCATTTTTTGTGCTTTTGGTTTTGTTCAACAGTACCGCTTTACCTTTTGAACAACTTTTTCGCGAGCTTCTTGCTTTTCCGCTTGGAACAGCTCGGCTCGTTCAACAACTTTTTCGCGAACAGCACCGGATTTGCGAAAAATCCCGCACCACTATTGCAAATAGGGGTGGGCTTCTGCGAAGCCTTGGCATTTTCGGCGGCATCGAACCGCCGAAAATGCGCGGGTGCAGTCACGCGCGAGGATTGAGAAATTGATAAGTATGATTAGCGTGACTGCACCCGCTCTTTTGCCGAGTCTTACCGTTGGGCTGGCTTTGCGAGGGGTGCGGGCGATTTTTCGGGCATCGAACCCGAAAAATCGCGCGGGTGCAGTCACGCTCCGTTGTTAGAGAAAATCACCGGATTGTGAAGCGTGACTGCACCCGCCTGTTAAGATAAGTTTGCGAAATGGGATTTGCGAATTTTTTTGCGTTCGCAAAAAAAATTTGGCAATGGTTGCTTACTGGATTTCAAGTCGGTTTGTATACCATTAGTTTGCGAAAACGTCATTTTTTATGATTTTACGCTTCGCTCCAGTAATTACGCTTCGCTCCAGTGCCTCCGGCGGCTTAAAAACTTTTTCTGAAGAAAAAGTTTTTAAGAATTTCAAAAAGACTTTTTTCGCTTCGCGATAAACTTTTAGTATGCAAATTGCCCCTCGCTTCTCGCAAGGGGCAATTCTTATTTATCACAATTATGCGTTTCAGCGGAACAATCTTAATACATTCCGCCCATACCGCCTGCGGGAGCCGCCGCCGCGGGAGCCTCAGGCTCGGGCTTATCCGCAACCAAGCTCTCGGTTGTGAGAACCATCTCCGCAACAGACGACGCATTCTGGAGTGCAGAACGAGTAACCTTTGCGGGGTCAACGATGCCCTTCTTAATCATATCGCCGTAGCTTTCGCTGTAAGCGTCGTAGCCGAAGCCGACAGTCTTCTTCTTAACGATAGTGTCGATGATAACCGAGCCTTCAACGCCTGCGTTCAGAGCAATCTGGCGAACAGGTTCCTCAAGAGCCTTCAGAACGATAGCCGCACCGGTCTTTTCATCGCCTTCGAGGGTGCTCATAACCTCCTGAACAGCGGGCATTGCGTTCAGCAGAGCAACACCGCCGCCTGCAACGATACCCTCCTCAACAGCCGCCTTTGTAGCCGCGAGAGCGTCCTCAATGCGGAGCTTCTTCTCCTTCATCTCAACCTCGGTTGCCGCGCCGACCTTGATTACGCCAACGCCGCCCGCAAGCTTTGCAAGGCGCTCCTGAAGCTTTTCCTTGTCAAACTCGGAGGTTGTGTTCTCGATTGCGCTTCTGATTTCGTTAACTCTTGCCTTGATATCGGCAGACTTGCCTGCGCCGTCAACGATAATGGTGTTCTCCTTCAGAATCTTAACCTGCTTTGCGGTTCCGAGCTGAGAAATCTGCGTATCCTTAATGTCAAGACCGAGCTCCTCGGTGATAACCTCGCCGCCCGTGAGGATTGCGATATCCTTGAGCATTTCCTTGCGTCTGTCACCAAAGCCGGGTGCCTTTACAGCAACGCAGGTGAATACACCGCGGAGCTTGTTGAGGATAAGGTTGGTGAGAGCGTCGCCGTCAACGTCCTCGGCGATGATGAGGAGCTTCTTGCCCGACTGTACAATCTGCTCGAGGAGCGGGAGAATGTCCTGAATGGAAGAAATCTTCTTGTCGGTGATGAGGATATAGGGGTTGTCGAGAACTGCTTCCATCTTATCGGTATCGGTTACCATATAAGGCGAAATGTAGCCTCTGTCGAACTGCATACCTTCAACAACATCGCTGTAGGTTTCAGCGGTCTTGCTCTCCTCGAGAGTGATAACACCGTCAGCGGAAACCTTCTCCATAGCGTCTGCAATCAGCTTTCCGATGAATTCATCACCGGCAGAAACGGTTGCTACACGAGCGATATCGGCAGTGCCGGCAACCTTCTTGGAGTTCTTCTTAATCTCCTCAACAGCCGCGTCAACAGCCTTCTTCATACCCTTCTTAACAACCATCGGGTTTGCACCGGCAGCAATGTTCTTCATACCCTCGCGAACGAGCGCCTGAGCGAGCAGGGTTGCGGTGGTTGTACCATCGCCGGCAGCGTCGTTGGTCTTGGTTGCAACTTCCTTGACGAGAGCCGCGCCCATATTCTCGAAAGCGTCCTCAAGCTCGATTTCCTTTGCAATGGTAACACCGTCGTTTGTAATCAGCGGAGCACCGTATTTCTTCGCGAGAACAACGTTTCTACCCTTAGGACCGAGCGTGATTTTAACTGTATCGGCAAGTGTGTCGATGCCCTTCTGAAGAGCCTTTCTTGCTTCTTCTCCGTAAATGATATCCTTTGCCATAATTCTTCTCCTCCAATGTAATCGGAATTTTCCGTTTTTTAATTACTTTTTAGCTGCGGCTTTTTTAGCAGCGGGCTTTTTTGCTGCAGCTTTAGCAGCGGGTTTCTTTGCAACGGCTTTAGCGGCGGGCTTTTTTGCCTCGGCTACTTCTTCAACAACCGCGAGAATATCGTCCTGCTTAACGATTGAGTACTCAACGCCGTCAACCTTAACTTCCGTACCCGCGTACTTGCTGATGAGCACCTTCTCGCCAACCTTAACGAACATCTTGACTTCGTTTCCGTCAACCATTCCGCCGGGTCCAACCGCCACGATTTCCGCGATGGACGGCTTTTCCTGAGCAGCTGCCGTGAGGATAATACCGCTCTTGGTTGTTTCCTCCGCCTCGACTGCCTTGATAACAACTCTGTCTGCCAAAGGTCTGATTGTCATAATTTATTTCCTCCTAATAAAATTTTCCTTTATTTCAACCCGTTTTCTCGGGCGTGTCGCTCTGAATTTTTATTGCCGTTTAAGCGACTTAGCACTCAATCTCTCTGAGTGCTAATTATATTTTAACCCATATTTGAAAAAAATCAAGTGGTAATTAACAATTTTTCGCAACTTTTGTATATTTGCATAAAGAAACATTTTTTCGATATTGCCTTCTTGGTTATTTTAACATAAATTTTGATTATTATTTGACCATAATTTTGTTTAATACATATTGAAATATACGAAAAAATATGTTATACTAAAAATGTAAATTTCAGTTCTATTATTTATAATGAGGTGATTTTTATGTTCGGTTTGTCGAAGAAAAACAAGCTCTCCGATGAGGAAAAGCACGCGCTAACTCTGCCGAAAACCAAGAAGGTGCAGTTTAACCCGTTTCCGCTTTCCCGCGTTGAAAACGAGCTTAACACCGACATTACCGCGGTTTTGAGCTACACGCCCGCCAACTATTACGCCTCAAAGGACAATTATTTGCAGTGCGTTTTCTATTTCACCGAGGACTATTCCGAGGTTTATATGCAGTTTGAAAACCGCGTGGACGATGTGTTGAAGGGCAAAACCAAAATGTGGAAAATCGACAAGGTTTTGTTCAGGGATATTTTGCGGAAATTCGGACAGCAAATTCAGATATAAGGCGGTGCCGTTTGTTTCGCGGCTTGCGTCTTGAAAAGGAGCAGGAATGGAAAAAATCAGTATCTTAACAACGCCCGTCCCGTTCGATAAAAGCGATTATCTGAGCCTTTTGTCGCTGTCGGTCGGCGCGGCGATTTCACGGCAGAAGAAAATGGGCGAGCTGGTTATCGGCGCAAGCGGCTGGAATGTTGACGTGAGAAACCGCCGCATAAAGTTCGGCGAAAACGAGTTTGACTGCGGGATAATCGGCTCGGAGAGCTATCAGAGCAACACTTGGCTTTGGGGCTGGGCAAACACGGAAAGCGGCGTGCCTGAGATTTGCTTTGCGCCGTCAAGACGTGCAAAGCGAAATCTTCCCGAATGCGCGGAGTTCAGTACGGGTAAATTTATGCTCGATGAAATTCACACGGGGCACAATCTCTCGATGATAACGGTTTCCGCGTCCGAGAAAAACGCTTGCTATTACCGTTGCCCGTATGACGGCGGAGCGCTTTTTGTGCAGATTGATGGCTTGCCCGAGAGCGTGTTTGCACCGATTTCTCTCGATGACCTCGCGCGCGAGTTTCTCGAAATCATCGGCTCGTTTTACTGCGACCACAAGCTGACGGCGGCGGGTTTCCTCCACCAAAACGGCTGTTCCTTCGAGGACGGCGGCGATTATATTTCAGCATCGGACGGTGCGAGAACGCTGCGGTTTGATTTCGAGAACGTGGACGAGCTGTTTCGCGTTGTCAACATTTCTTTACAATAATTTCACAAGATTTTCACGCGAAAAACTTTGTCTTGTCATAAAAAGCTGTTATTATATAACTGTAATAAGCAAGCAGAGCTTATTACCGAAACATTGCCAACCACCCTTTTCATAAATTACCAACCAAGCGTTACAGCCTCGGGGAGTCTTCCTCGGGGCTGTAATGCTTTTTTATGACAATGAATTGCGAAATTTTTATCAGCTGAATTTCACCAACATTTCACGCGAAAAACTTTATCTTGTCATAAAAACCTGTTATTATATAAATGTAATAAGCAAGGGGAAATGCTTATTACAGAAGCATTGCCAACCACCCTTTTCATAAATTACCAACCAAGCGTTACAGCCTCGGGGACACGTCCTCGGGGCTGTAATGCTGTTATAACAAAAACGGCTCGGTGAAAAGACCGAGCCGCGTTGCTTTATATCATTTTAATAAGTTCATCGTAAATCGGCTTGCGGATATCGTCGATAAATCCGAAATCCATCTCCTTATACGACCACACCGAGCGCGAAATTTTCAGCTTGTCAAATGTATCGCGCATATCACGGTGCCAGCGAAGCGTGTCTTCAAGAGGCGCAACCTCAATTACACCGTATTCGCCGCAGTAAAGCGGAGCGTTCATTTTCTCGGCAAACTCGATAGCTTCCTTCATATAAAACTCGAAAAATTTCGCGTCAACGATTTCCTCGGTGTATCCGTCAAAGACCTCCCAGACCTTCTTTTCGGGGAACTGCTTTGACTTTTCGATATATTCGGCTGTCGGCGCGGGGTAAGACATAACGTAATCCGCGGGCATTCCGTCAAACCAGTACGCTTTCTGATGCGTGAAAATCAGCGGGTCATAGAGATGGAACGTGTACACAATCCTGTCGTCAAGCGGCTTTTCCAGAAGCGCAAGTCCTTTGATGCTGTTGTTGTGGATACCGCCGTAGATGATGTAGTTTTTCGGCGCAATTTTTCTGATTTCCGTTATAACGCGCTTTGCGATTTTATTCCACGGCTCGGCAAATTCGTCATCGGTGATTTCATTCAGGATTTCGTATGCAATTCTGTCGGATTTGTCGGCATAGCGCGCCGCAACCGCTTTCCACAAATTCACGAAAATGTCCTGATATTTCTCGTCCGAGAAGAAGCCGGTTTCCTTTTCTCCCGGGTCAAAGCAAAAGCCCATTGTCTTGTGCAGGTCGAGAATTATGTTCAAGCTGTGCTTTTCCGTCCACTCGACAGCACGGTCGAGATACTTGAAAGCGTCCGCTTTAAGCGCGCCGTTTTCGTCCAGAAGAATGTTGAAATCAAACGGCAGACGAACGTGGTCAGCACCCCAGCTAGCTATTTTCGCGATATCCTCTTCCTTGATGAAATTCTCGAGGCGGTCGAGCGAGTAGTCGCACTGCGAAAGCCAGCCGCCGAGGTTTACGCCCTTTTTAAATCCCACAAAATCCCTCATAAGTCCTCCTGTTAAAGCTCGTAGTTTTTGTCTGCAAAATCAAATGTTGCGAAATAATCCGCGGGAGTTTCCGCGCGGCGGATTAACTTAACGCTTCCGTCCTCACGGAGAAGCAACTCTGCGCTTCTCAGCTTGCCGTTGTAGTTGTAGCCCATCGAGAAGCCGTGCGCGCCGGTATCATGAATTGCGAGATAATCGCCGATATCGATTTTCGGGAGCATACGGTCAACCGCAAATTTGTCGCAGTTTTCGCAAAGTCCGCCCGTGATATCATACTTGTGGTCGCAGGGAGCGTTTTCCTTTCCGAGAACCGTTATGTGGTGATAAGCGCCGTAAATTGCGGGACGCATAAGGTTTGCCGCGCACGCGTCAAGACCGATATACTCCTTATAAATATGCTTCTCGCGTATTGCCTTTGCAATCAACATTCCGTAAGGCGCAAGCATAAATCTGCCGAGCTCCGTGAAAATCGCAACATCGCCCATTCCCGCAGGAACGAGAATTTCCTCGAATTTTTCACGAACCTTTTCGCCGATTACCGCGATATCGTTTGCGGGCTGGTCGGGCTTGTAGGGGATTCCCACGCCGCCGCTCAGGTTGATGAACGAAATCTCAACGCCCGTCTTTTCCTTGATTTCAACCGCTGTTCTGAACATAATTCCCGCAAGAGTCGGGTAGTAATCGTTTGTGAGCGTGTTGGAAGCAAGGAACGCGTGCATACCGAACTTCTTCGCGCCCTTTTCCTTGAGGATTTTGTAGCCCTCGATGATTTGGTCGTGCGTGAAGCCGTACTTCGCGTCCTTCGGCGTGTCCATTACATTCGGAGAACCGTCCGTCTTGAACTCACCGCCGGGGTTATAGCGGCAGCAAATCGTTTCGGGAATACCGGTGAGCTTGTCGAGAACGTCAATATGCGTGAAATCATCGAGGTTGATGATTGCGCCAAGCTCGAACGCTTTCTTGAAATCAGCGTCGGGCGTTGCGTTTGACGAGAACATAATGTCGTGCTCTTTCGCGCCAACATCGTCCGAAAGCATAAGCTCGGTGTACGAGGAGCAGTCAAATCCGCAGCCCTCGCTCTGCAAAATCTTCATAATAAACGGGTTCGGGGTAGCCTTAACCGCGAAATACTCGCGGAAACCCTTGTTCCAAGAAAACGCCGCCTTGAGCCGGCGCGCGTTTTCGCGAATACCCTTTTCATCGTAGATGTGAAAAGGCGTGGGATAAGTTTTGGTTATCTCTTCGATTTGTTCTTTGGTCACAAATGGGGTTTTCATAGAAAAAAGTCCTTTCTTTGTTTTCGGGCGGTGCATTACGCTATTATCGGCAGTGACAGCACAAAAATTGCCGCCATCAGAATCGTTTTCGCGATAATCAACCCGCGGCGAGCTTTTCTGAACGAGGCTTCGGAGATATTTTCGGGCTTGTCGAACAGGTTCGTGTGTTGCGGGAAGACCGAGCAGATTGTGAACAAGCCGTAAACTATCATCAAAACCACAAGCAGGATTGAGTTCCCGCCGTCCGTTTGTCCGAGCGCCATCGGCGTTATCATCGCCGATGCAAATATTGCCGCCGTGCCTGCGCAGGCAACCTCGGCGATTTTCTCGCCGTGCGTATAGGTCAGCTTATCCGGAATAACCATAATGCACTTGCTCCTTTGGGTTAGCCTTAACTAACTGATTACATTTTACTTTAATCTGCGGTTTCTGTCAAGACTTTTTTGCAAATATTTCTGATTTTATGCAAATTTTGGCAGTCTGCACATTTTTACAACGCGCGGACGAGTTAGTCTTGACTAATTTTGATAAATTTACACATTCATATACTTATTGAGGAACTCAATCGACAGCTTAATCCAGTGTCTGATGTGTCCATCAACATCGTTTTCGCCGCGTGCAATCGTCTTGTCGGCGGTTGAAATTCCGTGCGGTCCCTCGGCGTACATATGAAGCTCCACGGGAACTCTGTTCGAGATGCAAGCCTTCGCCATTACCAGCGAATTGTGCGCGGAAACGCTCTCGTCGTTTGCGGTGTGCCAGATGAAAATCGGCGGTGTTTTCGGAGTAACGCGGTTCTCGAGCGACAACCTTGACAGGTCGGAGCGGCTTGCGTCCTCGCCGAGAAGTATCTTGAAGCTACCAACGTGCGGTGCGGTCACGCCGCTGATAACAGGGTAGCAAAGCACAGCCGCGTCCGGACGCAAATCCTCCGGCTCACAGCCGATTGCCTTGACAACGAGATTATCGCTCCACATTGTCGCAAGGCAGCCCGCCAAATGTCCGCCCGATGAACAGCCCAGCACGGCAATTTTCTTCGGGTCGATGTGAAATTCCTCCGCTCTCATACGGATTTTGTAGAAGGTGTACGCCGCGTCCATAAGCGAGGTCGGGAACGGCGCGTTGACCGAGTAGGTGACAACGAAAGCCGCATAACCCGCCGCGAGATACTGAAAAGCCATCGGCTCCATTTCGCGCTCGGAGCAATACTGATAGCCGCCGCCCGGAAAAATCACGATGGACGGACGTTTTTCGGTGAATTCAATTCCCGCGATAACGTCGGGCAAAAACGCCTTTACATAAGCGGTTTTTTCGGGATTGATGGAAAAAGTCTTGACAGTCATAGCGCACCTCAATTTGTTAATATTTTACATTTTTCGACAACTACGGTAAAAATTATTCGTCCTCTTCGTCATCGTCAAGGTCGGACATTATTCCGTATTTGTCATAAAACGCCTTGATATCCTCATCGCCCTGCACAAGCTCGGAAAACATAAGCTTGTTTTGCTCGAAGCTGAAAAAACCGATTGTCTTTTCGCCCGTGCAGACGCTTTGTTCAATTCTGATATCTTTCGCGGAAAAGCCCTCGGGTATCGGCAAAACCGCGTTTTTCTTGGAGCTTGTAATCTTGGACTTCGCTTTTAACAGCTTTTCCTTTGTTTTCGTGCCGGTTTTTTTGATACCCGTGGGGATACTGCGGATTTTTTGGATACTTTTGGTCACGTTGTCCATTATCACGAAAAATTCCTCCGTAACCACACCCTCGCGCCGCTGGGTTTGTCCCTTCATACAGCGCTCGACAACCTCGGGATAACGGTTTACGGCGTTTTTCACCGCGTCCTCCCACGAAACGTAAACCTCGTTCATTGCGTGTTCACCGAACTCGTGAGCTTTTTCGCGGTTTTCGATAGCGAACTCCATTTTTGCCGCAACATCAGTAGCGTCCGCTTCGCACAAAATTCCCGTTCTGCCGTCCGTTATACCCTCGGCGGCGCAGCTTCCTTTAATCAATATTGAAGCAACTCCGCAAGCCGCCGCTTCGCGCACGACAATTCCGTTTGTATCGTACTCCGACGGGAACACAAAAAGCTCGCCCGCCGTGTAGTAAACGCGCAGCTCCTCGCGGCCGGTCACAGCGCCCGTGAAAATGCACTTGTCGTAAACGCCGATTTCCTTCGCGTAAGCCTCGATTTCCTCGCGCTCAATGCCGTCACCGACAACCATAAACCTGAACTTGAGATTTTTCTGCGCGAGAATTTTAATCGCGTCAAGAATATACCGCAAGCCCTTGTACCACAAAAGCCGCCCGACAAACATAAACAAAAATTCCTCGGGTGCAACGCCGTATTGGCGGCGAAGCTCCTCGGCGGCGTTCTTGTCGGCGCGCCCTCTCGGAAAATCCACGCCGTTTTCCATAACAACAAAATCGCCCTTGTAGCCAAGGCTGCGCAGATTTTCGCCCGCGCCCTGACTGACCGTCCAAACCTCGTCACACGCGGAGATGTTGTTCACCACGAACTTGATTGCCTGTTCCGCCATCAGCTTGTTCGGAAGTGAACGGCGGATATCGATGTCGAATTTGGTGTGATATGTGAGGACAATCGGTACGTTGCTCTTTTCCCGCAAAACGCGCGCCATCATTGTTGACGCGAAAGGGCAGTGGCTGTGGATTATGTTGAAATCCTGTCCGGCAAGCGCGTCCAGCTTACTGCTCGAGAACGGATAGCCCGCGCGGTAGCCGCAGATTTTTTTAGTTATGTTCATACTGCGGTAGCGCACGACATCGAAGGGATAGTTGTCCTCAGCGCCGGGTACATTCGGCGTGACAACGGTTGCCTTGCCGAGATTATCCGAGGTGATTATGCTTGCGTAGTTCATAACGACATTTGCCACGCCGTCAATTACCGGCGCAAACGAGTCGTTCATTAAACATACATTGAAATTTTCTGCCATTAGAAACAAAGCTCCTATGTATTAAACGTCAAAGTGAGAATTTTGAGAGTTAAAAAAATCTATATATCATTATTTTAACATATTTTGACGTTAAAATCAAGAGCTTTTATATAAATAGGCAGAATTTTTCGCGCTTATATGAGCTTCTCCCGCAATTCCCCCAGAATTTTCCTCTCGCGCCGCGAAACGCCAACTTGCGTGCAACCGAGCAGCTTTGCGGTTTCAGCTTGAGTTTTGTTGCGGAAAAACCGCATTATAATAAGCGCTCTGTCCTCATCGGAAAGCGCGTTTAGGCACTGCCGCAGAGCGAGCCTGTCAATAAGCGCGGCTTCCTTGCTCTCGGCGGGAATGGAAAGCTCTGCGCCGTCCTCATCGCAGGTGAGCGACACGGGCGGCAGTCCCGCGGAAATCGCCTCGGAAACGTCTTCCTCCGAAGCGCCGATTTTCGCGGCAATTTCGCTCACTGTCGGTATTTTCCCGTCAGCCGAAAGCTCGTCCCGCGCTCTTGCCGCTTTCATCGACAATTCTTTGAGTGAACGGCTCATTTTGATTGCCCCGCCGTCACGGAAAAGCCGCTTTATTTCGCCGAGAATAACAGGCACAGCGTATGTAGAGAATTTCAGTCCGCGGCTCTCGTCAAAGTTGTCGCAAGCCTTAACCAGCCCCACGCAACCCGCCGAATAAAGCTCCTCGTATTCAATCCCGCGCCCGCGAAAACGGTTTGCGAGCGAGTGTACGAGCGGCAGATTTTTCTCGATAAATTCGTCTCGCGTCATTTTCCGATAAGCGTCTTTTCGAGAACAACAGCCGTGCCTTTACCCTCGGCAGAGCGCACGCGAACCTTGTCCATAAAGCTCTCCATAACCGTAAACCCAAGCCCCGAGCGTTCCTCCTCGGGCGGTGCCGTGGAGAACTCAGGCTCCATCGCCGCTTTTACATCGGGGATACCGCAACCCTTGTCCTTGATGATAATTTGCACAAGGTTGCCCTCGTACAGCCGCATAATCATCTCAACCGTGCCTTTTGTATTGCGGTAACCGTGAACGATTGCATTTGTCACCGCCTCGGAAACTGCGGTTTTTATCGCCGCGGTTTCTTCAACGGTAGGGTCGAGTTGAAGCACAAACGCCGCCGCTGCGGAACGCGACAGGCTCTCGTTGCGCGAAATTGCGGGAAAGCGTAGCACACATTCGTTAATCAGAATTTTTTTCATTTTTACTCCTTTAATTCGTGGTTTTGGTGACGATAAGCGAGGAAAGCCCCGACAGCCGTATCATTTCGGCGATTTCCCCGCGCGCGTTTTTGATAAGAATTTCACCGCCGACATCGTTCACCGCTCTCATTCTCCCCAGAATAAGCCCCACGCCCGAGCTGTCCATAAACCCGACATTTTCCATATCGAGAACCAGAAGCTCGGGGCGTGAACGCGCGATAACATCATCGAGCGCAGTGCGGAATTCACGGGCGGCGTGGTGGTCGATATCGCCGTAAAGCGCGGCGGTAATCCGTTTTCCGTCGTTGTAGATTTTCAGCATAAAATTCCCCCTAAATTTAAGGCAACATCGTACAATTATGTCGAGTTGCCCAAAGGATAAATCTCCGCAACGCGCCGAGCAAAATCACTCGGCGGCGCGGATTTCCGCCGTCCTTACTCCGTTGTTTCCCGATAAAACTCAGGCGCGCGGTGAGCGGATAAGACTGCACGATTAACGTGCTGTCTTTGGTTAAATTATAGCACGGTTTTTCCGCGAAGGTTGTCGTTATGAGTGCGAAAAAACCAACTATTTTGGCAAGTTTTGCTCGAAAACAAAAAAATCCCCGCGAATTTAATCACGGGGATTGCATTATTTGGTTTTTTGGGCTATTTTTTGACGATAATATTCAGATTGCAGATAACCGCACTTGCCAAAATATCAGCACCGAGCAAAACCCAAAAAACATAGACAAACCATTCGGGGACATTGTTCCAAATCAATGCGGTGACTAACAGCGAAATCGTTATAACCGCGAAACACACGCCGAATGCTTTGCACAATTTTTGCGTGCTGAAAACTGGTTCACGGGCGGTGTTGTGACCGACAAACAGCGAGCTTGCTTTACCTTTGAGGAAAATTATCGACAGCGCCGCGAATAATACCGCAAGCCCATATATCACTTGAACAGGAATGTTTTGGTTCATCAAACGCCTCCGAGTTTTTTACAGTACCTTTTTCCACTCCTCAACAATCTTCGCGCAAAGCTCGATATCCGAGAACTCAGCGGCTTCTTTCAGCTTTTTGAACAGCTCTTTCTGATTATCGGGGAAATGCATTTTTCCCATTTCCTCAACAGCTTCGTCAATCAGCAAGGTATCAAAATCCTCGAGCGCACCCTCGGTTTTTTCGAGAACCGCCCTCACCTCATCGGGACTTGTCAAAAGGCTTTGCTCATCGGCAACAGCGGCTTTTTTCCACGCTTCAACAGCCGCCGCGCAAGCGTCGATATCGCTCAATTCCGCCGCAGATTTCAGGTCGGCGAAGCACTTTTCCTGCGCGGGTGAGAAGGTGTACTTTGACATCTTCTCGATAACCTCGTCCATCAAAAGCGTATCAAATGCGTCAAGCGCTTCGGTCATCTCGCCGAGCAGGTTCATCACATCGTCAATGCCCGCAGTACCTTGCGCGGCGCTTTCCTCAACATCGGGGAAAATCGGCGCGAGAATTTTCTTGTACTCGAGGAAATCCGCGATAAGGTCGCTGGTTTTTGCGAGAATGAGGTCGATATTCTGCTCATTTCCCGCCTTTTCAAGACTTGCCGCAAGGTCGGCAAGCTCGTCCGCACCGATTTGCCGAGAGGTGCTCTTGAGCGAGTGAACCTCGATTGTGTAGCCCTTTATATCGTTTTTCTGGAGCATATCGGAGATAATCGCGGCGCGTTTTTCGATTGACAGATAATACTCCTTGAGAATTTGCATATAGAGCTTTTCGCTTCCGAGGAGCGAGAGCGCGTGAGCGGTGTTCAGTCCCTTGATAACAAGCTCTTCCTTATGCTCAGCGGGCTTGTGTCCTTTATGCGCGGCAATGGGGATTATCTTCTCGTTCGGGAGCCACCGCCTGATTGCCGCAACGATATCGGTAACCTCAATCGGCTTTGCCACGAAATCGTTCATACCCTCGCGCAGGAACATTTCCTTTGTACCGCCGATTGCGTTTGCGGTGAGCGCGATAATCGGCACGTCCTCGTATCCGACGATAAGTCTGCGGATAATATGCGTTGTTTCGATACCGTCAACCTCGGGCATCATATGATCCATAAACACGATATCGTACTTGATTTTCTTGACCTTTTCGATTGTTTCAAGAGCACCGGTAGCCGTGTCAACCTGCATTCCAAGCGGCTCGATGATACCGCACGCAACCGTGAGGTTTATCGGGTTGTCGTCAACGATAAGGATATGCGCGTCAGGAGCGGTGAACACGAAGCTGTCCTCGTTTGAGTCGCCGATTTCAGCTAAATTCTCGCCAAGACCGAGCGCCGAGTACAGTCCGAGCGAGAACACCGGCTTGTGGAGCATTTTCACGCGCGGCATATTTATATCGGCGGCGCTCTCAAACGGCGCGACAAGCAGGCATTTGAGCTTCGGATTATCGGCGAGCGATTTCTTTATCCTGTCGCCGAAAAGGTGCTTTTCGATGATTATGTAGCCGTCTGTGATGTATTCAAGATTGCCTTGCATTTCGAGGTTAATGTACTCGATACCGAGTGCCGAGAGGTCCTTGCAGATTTGGTTGAGGACGTACTCGTTCTCGATGATAAGCGCGGCTTTCAGGTTGCTGTCGGGAACAGGTATAGACGGAGCCGGGTCAATGATTTTCTGCGGGAGGTTGACATAGAACGTGCTTCCCTTTTCGTACTCGCTCTCAACCGAAATACCTCCGTCCATAAGCCGCAGAAGCTGTTGAGAAATCGCAAGACCTAGACCTGTGCCCTCGATATTGCGGTTGCGCTTGCTATCAACCTGCTGGAACGACTGGAACAGCTTGTCGAAATCCTGTTTCTTGATACCGATACCCGTGTCGCGGACAATCGCTTTCAGCATAATAGTTTCGTTGTCAATCGGCTCAAACGAGATAGACAGATGCACCTCGCCTTTTTCGGTGAATTTAACCGCGTTGTTGAGGAGATTGAGCAGGATTTGCTGAACTCTGATGTTGTCGCCGTACAGCTTGTGCGGGAGCCTCGCGTCAAAGTCAACGGTAAACTCCAGCTTCTTCGAGCCTATTCTCGTGTTGACGATATTGGAAAGCGAGTTGATGATGGAAAGCGGCTCGTAGACAACCTCGACAATGTTCATTTTGCCCGACTCAATCTTGGAGAAGTCGAGAATATCGTTTATAATCGTGAGGAGGTTTTTTCCCGAGGCGCGGATTTGGCGAATGTACTCCTTTGCCTGCGGTGTCATTTCCTCACGCATCGCCATTTCCGCCATTCCAAGAACCGCGTTCATCGGCGTGCGGATTTCGTGGCTCATATTTGCGAGGAAGTCGGATTTTTGCTTTGCGGATTGCTCTGCGATACGGATAGTTTCATAGGTCTTGAACGCCATATTCGAGATAATGTTCGCGAATTCGTAGATAAAATCCGTGGAGCGCTCGATAGCGGCTTTCGGGACAATCTGAGCTTTTTTTGCCGCCGCGATAAAGCCATCCTCGTCAACGCCGATTTCCTTTGCAACCTGCCGCATTTTCTCAATATCCGGCTCCTCGGCGAGAACCTGTCCGCCGATAAAGCTTCCTATCATGCGGTCGCCGAGCATTATCGGCGCGGCAAAATCCACGAGATTTGCGTGACAGAAATAAGAAGTTGGTTTTCCCGTTTGGAGAACCGTTATCGCGCCGTCACGGTCGCATTTCTCGCACCGCGCTCTGCCTATCGGGGACTTGCGGCAATATTCCGTGCAAAATTCCGTGAAGTTTGAGCCTTGCGTGAGCGGAACGCCGTTTTCATCGGTCGTAAGCGAAGCCATTCTTGCCATTTTGGAAAAGGAATCCTGAATTTTCTGGAGCGTTTCCACGGGGATAAGGTCAACAAGCCTGATTATATTTGCATTTGTTTCTGTTTCCATCGCACGTTCTCCTTTTTCGTTCTGCCAAAGCTATACTTATAACTATTATACAATATCTTGGAGCTTTTGTCAATTATTTTCGGTTAAAACGGAAAAATTTGCGTGAACCGACAAAAATTCATTGTAATAATTCACAAACTTATAATGCTTTTTAGCTAAAAATCGCCAAAATTGTTGACAAAAATTGTTGCAAATTGTATAATAATGTTATAATCGTGTAAATTATATTGACAAATGTACGATTTCATACTATAATAAAAGGGCAAAGTGAGAGTTAAAAATGGACAGCAGGTTTGAGTACATTCATAAGATAAACAATTTCATCACGGTGTTAAACGCGCTTTATCACCGCGCGTCAGTCAAGCTCGGCATTTCCGACAGCGTTTTCGTTGTGCTTTACGAAATTTTCGATGAGGGCGACGAGTGCCTGCTGACCGAGATTTACAAGAAATCCGGTATCAGCAAGCAGACCGTAAATTCCGCGCTTCGTTCGCTTGAGAAGGACGGAATTGTGTATCTTGAGAAGATTGACGGAAGAACAAAAAAAGTTGTTTTGACGGAAAAGGGAAAAGTTTTCGTCAAGAACACAGTTGCGCGGCTTTATAAAGCCGAGGCGCGCGCCTTTGACGACTGGACGGACGAGGAAATCAAGGAATATCTCGAGAGTTCGGAGAATTACATAAGGCGTTTTGTCGAGGAAATTGACAAGCTGTGATTTTTGCACCCAAAATGAAAAAACAAGTTTTTAAAAGAATAACTTCGCTCCCCGTCATTTGGCGGGGAGTTTTTTTCATTTGCGGGAAAATTTATTTTATGCTATAATTTATCCGTAACATTTTGTTTTTTGAAACGTGTAAGTAAATGAAAAGGGAAAGCGGGGTGGTGTTCTGGAAAGAGAAACGGAGCTGATGAAGCGGGTTCAGGCGGGCGATTACGGCGCATTTGAGGAGCTTGTTTCCCTTTGGCGAGCACCCGCAGAGCACTTCGCTGAGTCGATTGTCGGGGACTACGCGTTATCCGAGGACATCGCGCAGGACTGCTTTGTAAAGCTGTGGGTTTTCCGCGACAAATACCGCTTTGAGTTCAGCTTTAAGACGTACCTTTTCACCCTGATAAAGCGCCGCGCGATTGACGAATTGCGTAAAAGCCGCCGATTAACCGAGCTTCCCGATGAGCTTCTCGAACTGCTTTCGGACGAGAACACCCCCGAAGAAATCTACCTCCGCACCGAAACCGAACAGCGTATTTTCGAGGAAATCGAGCGCTTGCGGCAAACGGACGGCGACTGCTTTTACCTTTTCGCGGTCTGCGGAATACCCGCGCGGGAGATTGCGAAACGGCTCGGGATAACGGAGGTCAACGTTCGCGTGAAAATCCACCGCACGCGCGTAAAGCTGAAAAAAATTCTTGAAAAGGAGGGCTTGTTGTGAATTACAATGAATTGCTTCGCGAGAAAATTCTCCTCGCCGAACAGCACCGCGATGAAACCGAGCAAATCCTAAAAGCCGCAAAACCGCGCCAAAAAACAGGTTTTGCGGAGTTTATCCGCGATATGGTTTTGGGACTGGGGCTGAAAAATGTATTCTACGGGATACAGGACGTTGCGGTTATCACGATTGCTGTTGCCGCGGGAATGATTACTCTGCTGTACGGAATTTCGCCCGAATATCGTCAAGCGGACTTCGAGCTTTACGGCTTGGTTTTCGCGCTCTCGCCGCTGATTTATATGACGTTTTTCCTGCTCTCGTTCATCAAGGAAAAAACCGAGGGTTGCTTTGACGTGAAGATGTCCTGCCGCTATACCGCGCTTCACTTGTGCACTTTCAGAATGTTTATCTGCGGGATTTTTTGTATGATAATCAACGCGCTGTCGGCGCTCGTTATCGCTCTCAGAGCGCAAACCAGCTTCACGGAGCTTGCGGCAATTTCGTTTTCATCGCTGTTTTTGTTTGCGCTGGTGATGATTTTGTCACTGCTTCGGTTCGGTACAAAGGGCTGTTTTGTGCCGCTGGGAATTATGGCGGCTTGCATAATTCTGTCGTCATTTTCTTGGTTCAACACGCTTCTCAAAAATATCCCGACAGCCGCATATTTGGTTCTCGGAGCGACCTTGCTTGTCCTCAATCAATCGGTTTTAAACAAAATAAACAGGAGGTACAGCTATGCTGTCCGTTAAAAATGTTACAATGAAATACGGCAATCACACGGTTCTCGACAACCTCAGCATTGATTTCGAGAACGGAGTTTACGGTTTGCTTGCCCCGAACGGCGCGGGCAAAACCACATTTATGAAGCTTTTGGCAACGCTTCATTTCGCGTCATCGGGAAAGGTGATGTGGAACGGCGAGAGCATTGCCGCGCTTGACGAGAAATACCGCGACATTATCGGTTATCTCCCGCAACAGTTCGGCTATTACAAAAACTACACCGCCGAGGATTATTTGCTGTATCTATCGGCGCTGAAAGGCATACCGAGAGCAACGGCAAAACAACGCGTCAGCGAGCTGTTGAGCTTGGTTGCGTTGTCCGATGTTAAGAGCAAGAAGATGAAGAAATTCTCGGGCGGTATGGTACAGCGCGTGGGGATAGCGTCGGCGTTGTTGAATAACCCGAAGGTGCTTCTCCTTGACGAGCCGACCGCCGGACTTGACCCGAAGGAGCGCGTGCGTTTTCGGAACATTCTCGCGGGACTTTCAAAGGACAGGGTTGTGATTTTGTCAACGCATATCGTGTCCGATGTCGAAAGCATCGCAAACCGCATTGTAATGCTCCAAAACGGTAAAATTTACTGCAACGAAACAGTCGGCGAGGTCTGCGGACGGCTTGACGGAAAAGTGTTTGAGGCGGAAATGCCCGCGGCGGAAACGTCGGCTTTTTCGCGAAATCACTTTGTGGTATCGGAGCGCTTCGAGGGCAACAGCGCGTTTGTGCGTTTTATCGCCGATGAGGGCGATGGTTGCGCACCGAAAAGCGCGGGACTCGAGGACGTTTTTCTGTATCTTTATCGGGACAGCGAGGGCGAAAATGCTGATACTTTATGAACTGAAAAAACAGCTTGAACAGCCGTTTGCGTACATTTTTCTTGCAATTTGCTTTGCGGTGAATATTTTTTTGTGCAATAATTCTTACAGCAACAGCGCAATAAAATCGCAGTCCAAGCTGGTATCGGAAACCGGAACTTTCTATATGACCGAGGAAATCGCGCAGTCGATTGAGGACGCGAAAATGCGCTCGATTGCTCAGCAGTACGTCGGAAAAGAAATTTCGCCCGAGGACGCGGCGGCGATTTTGTTGGATTGCTCGCGCTTTGGGAGCTACCGTTTTGACGAGGAATTTTCGGAGCATATCGCGGAAATATCGTCGGAGCAACTCGCAAAACGCCTTGCGGAAATCGCCGAAAAGGATGAGCTTTCCGCGGTAAACGGCGGCGCGGAGCTTTTTGGGGTGCTCTCGTCAATCGTGTGGGCGGTGGCGATTGAGTCGGCGATTTTTGCGCTTTTGATGACCGCAAAAATTCTCGGTCACGAAGCGGTTTCGCAAACCGCCTCGGTTGTCCTCTCAACCCGCACGGGACGGCGCATAAACCTCGTAAAAGCGGCGGCTTCCGTGATAATCTCGATAGCGTTTCAATCGGTGAATTTCCTGCTTTGCTGTACATTATTTTTCGCGCTCTGTCCTTGCTTCAACCTGCTTTCAGCGCCGTTTGCACTCGATTATCCAACGGTTATCCCGTGGCTTGACACAACGGTCGGCGGGTATTTTATGCTAAACTTTTTGATGAGCCTGCTGTTAACCGCGATTTTTTCGCTGATGAGCTTTTGTTGCTCGGGCAAAAACGGCGGTATCAGGCAGTTTTTCTTATCAATAATTTTAGCGTTTATCTTGTACATTCCCGCGTTTTTCAAGCTCGGATTTATCTCGCCGTTTATCCGTTGCCTTACACCAACGGCTCTGCTTTTTAACCAACCAAGCTGCCGGTTTTCGGTATCACAAAGCGGGATTGCGGTGTTCGGCACGGACATTTTCGCGATAATTTTCTGGACGGCGGTGTGCGTTGTAGGGAGCGTTTTCGCGTACAAAAAATTCAAAAAATCACCTTTGTAAATGGGGGTAAAAAAATGAGAATACTTTTGGAAGAGCTGAAAAAGCTGTTTCGTGTGAGATATGTTTTGTGTATCGCGGCAGTCTGCGCGGTTGTTTTCATAATGTGCGTGTATATGGGCGGCTCGTATTTAATGCGTCTTTTCAATTCAACGGGAATGGAAAGAGCCGGCTATTATCACGACTACGGGAGCGCCGCGCTTTCTCAGGAATACAGGACATTCAAGTGGTTTACCGAGAAATTCGGCACGCGGATAACCGATGAAACTATCGCCGAAATCGACAAGCTGACCTATCCGCTGATGGAAAAGCAGATTGCGGGAAGCGGGTTGTTCAAACAGCTCGGCGTGAAGTCGGTTGCCGAGTATGACGCGCTTCTCGATAAATACACATACGATAGAGATTACAGGCTAAATCCCGAAATGAAAATGTACTATCTGGAGAATGCGGACGATGACAATAAAACCGCGCAGTTGCTGACGAAATGGGCGAAATACGCGTTTTATTCGCAGAGCATAGACGCTGAAATTTCCCAAACCGAAACCTTCATAAATAACGGTGTAAGCACGTTTGACGAACTTGTGAATGTTGCTCAAAATGCTGACGATAACGGCATTGAAATGGAAAACAGTTTTCACGGTTTTCTTTGGAATCTTGAATACACCGCGCCCGTTTCGGAGGAAGCCGCGGCGCTTGCCGATGAATACTGGCGGTTTTGGTTTTGCAAAAAGCTGAAGTACGCGTACACCGCGGCAAAGAGCGATGCGATGAGCTTCGCGGAGGAATTTCTCGCGGTGTGTGAGCCGAGCGTTACGCACATTTCCGATGAATTTTTTTACAATGGCAAGTTGTACAGCGAGGACCATGAAATGATACTTTCACCGACCTATATGGAGCGCCTCGAAACCCGCATAAATCAGCTCGGCGAAGATTTTTACCAACTGAAATCCCCTCAAATCACCAAGACGTTTGAAAGCAGCGCGCCCGTGTTGTTTACAATTTGCATCGGCGCTTCGGCAATTCTCGCGGGGCTTTACGCCGTCAAGGACAACCGCAGCCGAATGAAAGGGGAGATTTATTCCGCGAAAATCGGACGAAAGCTGATAAAAACGAAGTTGCTCGCGGTTGTGGTTTCGGCGGGGATAATAAGCGCGATTTTCTCCGTGGCGGTTGTCGTGCTGTCATCAATGAGCCTGTTTGCGGAGTTTTATTCGCTCCCGTTAAGCTCGTTTGCTGACCTTGAAATGTACTGGATAAACGTGAATATGTGGCAATATATCGCGATTTATTGTGTATATTCGTTCGTGATATGCGCGGGTCTGTCGCTGGTTTCGTTCGGGATATGCAGCTTTTTCAGCGGCTATATTCCCGCGATTTCGGTTTCACTCCCGCTGATTGTCGGCACAGCGTTTTTGTACGCGAAACCGCTCGGCTGCTTGTTCTCGCTCCCCGAGAGCATTTTCGAGGATATCCTGATTTTGGCGGCGGCGGTTTTGGTTTCGCTTCTCGTTGGAATTATCCACACACGAAAAGCGCGCCGTGAAGCAGTCTGATATTGCACAAAAAGGCACTCGCCGGAAGGTGAGTGCCTTTTGCAATTGAAAGCTCTCGAAATGGAGAGAAATTACTTTTCGATTTTTCTTTGCCTTTCGTGGGTGTTGACAATTTTACATTCATCGAGCGATTGAGAATTTTTGTTCAGAATTTTAACAAGAGGCTTGCGGAGTTTAGACGCTTTGGGCATATCCAGAATCATTGCGCAGTCGTGTATAGCGGCGTTTTCAATCAAATACAGGAACTCGTAATACTCCATATTGATAAGGCTGTATCTGTAATGGGTGAAATCGGGGATAGGGTCATTTCCGCTTGCATTTTTGGCGTGTTGAATTATCCTCTCGCGGAGATTTTTGGCTTTTCCGACATAAAACTCATTGCTTTCGGCGTTGTATAGCATATAAATTCCGGCTTTTTTATCGAGGGATTGCTCACCGTTGCTTTTCATTATCTCCTCTCTTTTTTTCCAGCTTGAGATATTGTTCCAGCTATAAAAGTCCTTAACCTTATCGCCTGTCATCTCGTAATCACCGATACCAATAGCTTCAACCGAGAGCGTGTATACAGCATTTCTTGCGTATTCAAAATACGGGTCATCGGGTTCATACAAATGTATTTGGGTAATTGTAACGGTTTTCTTGTCCGTATCAAAAAGGAAATCGATAGTTTCATGCTCATTGTCCGGCAATCTTGCATTCTTCGATGAATAAACAATTGTGCTAATAAAAATGCGCTTTATGTACTCGAGCATCGACTTGTCAAATACACATCGGATATACGGAAGCATTCCGTTTTCGGTATAGCGCTTGCCTTTGTTCATTTCAACGGAAAAATAAATCTCGTTGTTCTCGGACAATTCCTTGAGTATTTCGCACGACGCAGGAGAAATGCTTTTGAACACGCTGTTGTCGATAAGAAGTTTGTATTTTAACAGATAATTATTGTAGTTAACCCACGATTTGTGAATTTTTGAGTCAATGGTAAAGCGATGCCATTTAAAGAGAGTTGAAATACCGATATCCTGCAAGTCAAGATGCACATCAAATTTTGACATTACAAAAACTCCTTTCAAATAAGGCACCCACCGAAAAGTGAGTGCCTTGATTTTTTGCAATTGATAGCTCCCGAAAGGGATAAAGAATATCTCTTCGTTTCAACTCGCATTCCCTTGTGTGGAATGAAAAATTATCTCTTGGAGTTTTGGATAGCGGTTCGAGCGTTTGTGCGCAACCTGCCGTGAACCGCATAACAGCGCGGATTTTCGGACACCATATTCAATCTTATTTCGCGGCTTTTTGTAAGCTGCTGTAACATTAAAGACCAAATAAAGACCAAGTGAACCTGTTGTGACTGCCCTCTGCAAATTGCTTTTATCAAATCATTTTTATTGGAGGTTATCATTATGAGCAATAACATAATCAAGGAAGAAGAACTCACAATCGGTCGCTGGGGCACAGCTTGGCAAAGGTTTATGCAGGAGAACTACCCTGACGAAGCGGCAAGGCTGAAAGAAAGTAATCGCTGGGACGAGCTTGCTTTTGAAATTGACAGAGAAGCGTACAGCCTTTGGGAGTTGCTCCGTAAGCAGTACGCAAAGGCAAATTCCCGCCCGACCACCTTTATGGAAACGATGAAATGGGAGAACACACGAGGCTTCTATGTTGACCACGAGGTTATGGCGCAGGTGGTTTTGCAGTTCAGAGCGTAAGATACACGCCCCAAAATATGAGAACAGGCTCTCTGATTGAACGGAGAGCCTGATTTTATTTATTGTTGTACTTAATAATATCGCTCGGAGAGCAGTTCAGAACATAGCAAATCCGTGCCAAAACATCCAAATCGAGTTTCTCTACCTGATTAGAATACCACTTGTTAATGACCTCAAAACGTGTATTTGATGCCTTTGCAAGATAGTTTCTCGTTAAGCCGCGCTCGTCTAAAATCTCCTTTAGGCAAACATCTATTTTACCGTAATCCTTGATAGTTATGATTGTAATCGCGTTTTCCATATAATCACTCCCCTATAACTATTCTATTATGATAGTTACCTGTTGACAATATACATATACATGTGCTACTATGTATATAGTAAACAACAAGGAGAGTGTTGTAATATGGTAGTGGCGTTCTTTGGGCATAAAGATACTCCAAGTGCAGTGAAGCCGCTCTTGGAGCAAACGGTACAGCGATTGATTGAGGAGAACGAGGAGATAACATTTCTTGTCGGCACGCACGGAGCGTTTGATTTGATGGCGCAAGGCGTTCTCGGACAAGCTCTGCAAAAATACCCGCATATAAACTGTCATATAGTTCTTTCGTATATTCCTTTTGAAAGGAACGACGAACTGTATGCTTTACCGACGCTTGTCCCCGAAGGCATAGAGAACGTCCCGAAGCGCTTTGCTATATCATTCAGCAATAACTATATGGTAAATGAGTGCGACACCGTTGTGTGTTATATTACGCACGATTGGGGCGGAGCTGCACAGTTTGTAGAAAAGGCAAAGAAAAAAGGCAAGGTGATAATCAACCTTGCAGGAGCAAAATTACCTTAATTTTTAGAGGGCAATTCAAGAACTTTTGTGTAACCTGATACAATCTGCATAACGATGTGGCTTTTGTAAGATGCCGTATCACTATAGAGTATCCAAACCTGTTGTTACATCCCTCTACTTTTATATATAATGTGAATTATTGGGTTTTTAATATAAAGCATAGCACGTGTTTGTATATTTTGCACATATATATCTGAATGCTTGTGTAAATATTGTACAAAAAATAAAAATTATTATTGAAGATTGACAATTTACATGATATAATATAAAATGGTTTAGATTTGTTTTCAGAAAAGAGGTTTATTATGGCTGATAGTAAAATAATTTCTATTCCTGATGGAAAGATATGTGACTATATTGATGGAAAGTTCAGAAATGATACCCCCGAAGAATATGTCAGACAAACAATCGAAAAGAGATTGATAAATGAGCATAAATATGTTGCTTCGCAGGTTAGAATTGAATATACTTTACAGCTTGGCTCGAGAAAGCCTCGTGCGGACATAGTTATTTTTGATAAAGATTGTACAGAGTTTAAGCAGGAACACATTCGTATTATTATTGAATGTAAAAAAGAGACTGTGGAAGCGAGAAATGCTAAAGAAGGTGTAGAGCAACTTAAATCATATATGTCTGCCTGTCCAAATTGTGAATGGGGTATGTGGACTAACGGCAAGCAAAAAGAAGTATTTAGAAAGTATGTTGACGATAAGGGTCATATCAGCTTTATGGAATACAATGATATTCCATCTGCCGACGGAAATCTTGATGATATAAATAGGCCTTCAAGAACATCTCTAAAGAACGCTTATGATGATAATCTTCTTTTTGTTTTTAAAACCTGCCATAATCATATACATGTCAATGACGGATTGCAAAAACAACCCGCGTTCTTTGAGTTGCTTAAAGTGATTTTTTGTAAGATTGAAGACGAAAGGAACATACCGGCACCATTGGAGTTTTATACAACATCTGAGGAACGCTCAAACCCTGATGGACAGCTTACAGTAAAGAAACGCATTTCTAAATTATTTGAACGTGTCAAGAGAAAGCATGGCAAGATATTTGATTCCAATGATGAAATTAAGCTTGCGCCTAGAAGCCTCGCCTATATTGTTAGCGAATTGCAGAAGTATAGTCTGCTTAACACTAATATAGACATAAAAGGCAAAGCATACGAAGAAATTGTTGGCGCAAATCTTCGTGGCGATCGTGGTGAATTTTTTACCCCAAGAAATGTCATGAAAATGACTGTGGAGATGATTAATCCGAAGATAGATGAACGTGTGCTCGACAGCTCTTGTGGTACGGGCGGTTTTCTTGTAACTGCAATGACTCATGTTATTGATCAGCTTGAGGCAGAGTTTTCTAAACAGATTGGTCATCCTCGCAGCGAATGGGATTCTGATTCAAACAAAGCTTTCTTAGATAGGATATCCGAGATGGCATCAACTAATTTCTTTGGCTTTGATATCAATCCCGATTTGGTTAAGGCTACAAAGATGAATATGGTTATGAACAATGACGGAAGTGGTAATATATTGCAAACAAACTCTTTGTTGCCTCCTCATGAGTGGACTGATGAATTCCGTACAAAGCTGGCTGAAGCCCTTGGTGTAAAGAAAGAAGAAATCAGAAATCACTCTACTTTAGGTTTTTTCGATGTCATCGTTACAAACCCGCCTTTTGGAAGCAAAATTCCGATAAAAGATAAGAATATCCTTGAGCAATTTGAACTCGCTCATATTTGGGAAAATAATAAGAAAACAAATGTTTGGACAATGACAGACCGCTTGCAGTCATCTGTTCCTCCGGAGATTCTGTTTATAGAGCGTTGTACGCAACTGTTGGTTCCTGGCGGAAGAATGGGTATAGTATTGCCTGATTCTATACTTGGCTCGCCGGGACTGGGATATATCAGAGAATGGCTTATAAAGAACCACCGTATCATTGCAAGCATAGACCTTCATGCGGATACATTTCAGCCCAGAAATGGAACTCAGACCTCTGTTCTTTTTCTTCAGAAGAAAACTCAAGAGCAGAAGGACAAGGAAGAGAAAAGCGGTACAATGGCTGATTATAATATCTTTATGGCAATGGTTGAAAAGATAGGTCATGACAAAAGGGGTACTCCAATCTTTAAACGAGACAAAGAAGGCAATGAAATACTCATTCCTGAAAGGAATAACACCTATGTCATGGGCAAGACTGCTGAAGGAAACACTACTTTTGCACAGATACGCAAGACTAAAATAGAGGATGACCAGACGCCTGATGTGCCTGCTATATTTGCTGAATGGAAAGCTCAGGAGGGATTGACGTGGTAGATAATTTAGCAAGAGCTGAATATTATGATGATAAACAGCCTGCTGTCGAGGTAAGCGAATCACCGCTTAAATGGTGTTCTGTCTCTCTGTCTGAGATGGTCGAACGCGGAAAAAGACTAGAAGCGAGTGTCTTTGATGTTGAAGCAAAGCACGATTGGGAACTCATTAGCAACAATAAGTATGGCGTTGTAACCATAGGGGGAGAAAAAGGCTTAACGACCTCATATACTTGTGGAAGATTTAAACGTATATGGGTAAAGAAATCAGAATATCCTATATATCAACCCTCGACCATTGTTGATATAAATCCCACACCTGATGGATATATTTCTAAGAAGACCAAAGTAAATATTGATGCATTAAGGGTTCATAAAGGTCAGATTTTACTTACTTGCAGCGGCACAATCGGTAAAACAGCGCTTGTTTCTGATACATTAGATAATGCCATATTTAGCCACGACCTATTGAGAATTGACTGTAAAAACCCTATTGATTCTGGATATATTTACACATATCTTCGCAGCAAAATAGGAAGCAAAATTCTTATTACTAACAGTTATGGCGCTGTAATTACGCATATCGAATCAGAGCATTTAGCAACCGTGCCCATACCTGACGCTCCTTCTGCAATTAAGGAGAAAATTCACAAATTAATTGTCAGGTCTTATGAGCTCAGAGATGAGTCTAATACACTAATTGACGAAGCAACAAAGCTCCTTATTGAAGAGCTTCACTTACCAGCTATTGAGGATTTTGGTGTTTCTCTCTACAAAACAGATGCTTCTGTTGATACATTCAGCGTTAAACTTAGCGAATTGAACGGCAGAGCAGATGCTTCGTATCATGCTCCGATAGTTGATTCAATTGTTGAGCACCTTAAAAAATACGCTGCTGAAGTTACTACAATTGGTGATGAGAGAATAAGCTCTGATGTTGTTCTTCCGGGAAGGTTTAAGAGAGTTTATGTCGATGAGGGATACGGTATCACTTTCTTCAGTGGAAAGAACATATCAGAATTAGACCCGTCTGATAAAAAATATTTATCGTTTTCACAGCATGATAAAAAAATCAAACAAGAACTCACAATTCATAGCAATATGATATTGGTAACATGTAGTGGAACTATCGGTAATGCGACATTAGTGCCTAAACATTGGGACGGGTGGACAATGACACATGATATAATTAGAATAATTCCCAAAAATGATTTGTGTGGCTATTTATATATATGGTTAAATTCAGAATACTGTAATAGAATTGTTTTGTCATATTCATACGGTTCAGTTGTTCAGCACATTGAAAAGGAACACATACTTAAATGTCCTGTTCCGCTGTTAAAAAATCAAGCAATCCAAAAGAAAATCAACGACCTTGCTCTTGAAGCCAATGCAAAACGATATGAAGCTTATAAGCTTGAGCAAG